>DBGCDL010000065.1:0-3155 GCA_048358235.1 Oscillospiraceae bacterium | reverse complement strand
CCTTGGTTCCGCTGGGCTCCAGCAGCGTCATGGTCAAAATATCCCGGGCTGCGGGAGACGGGCCATTGAAGATCAGGTTCGCCGCCAGACACGCCGCCACCAGGATCAGGGCAATCACGGTGAACAGCACCAGGAAAAACCGCCGGACGATCCGTCCGAACAGGCCGCTGCCCTTCTTCTTTTTCTTCTTGGGCGGCCTGGAAGCCCCGCCCCGCTGAGAAGGAACGGGATCATAATCGGGCATTGTGTTTCGTTTGCTCATTTTTTCTCAACCTCGGGTTCATTTTGTTTCTGGGGCGCGAACACCCAGCGCTGCTGAATCATATAGCCGATGATGTAAAGCAGAATCATCACGACCACGTAAATCAGCGTGTGCAGCACGCCGGTGGGCTTTACGTGGAAAAGCACATACGCGCCGTCGGTCAGCAGAATTTGCAGCAGCATCTGGGGAACCGCCAGGCAGTAGTAGCGAAGCATGGTCTTGCCGGTATCCGCGCTGCTCCTGAACACCAGCTTCTTATTGAGGAAGAAGTTCAGCAGAGACGAGAGCACCCTCGCCCCTGTCCCCGCCGCGGCGGTGAGGGCGAAGCCCTCCAGCACCTTTTTAAGCACAGCGGTGAACAGGGTAAACAGGCCGGTGTCCACCACGGCGCAGACCAGGGAATTCACCGTATACCGGAAGAAATGCGCCAGAATCAGCTTGTAGATCCGCCAGGAATCCACAAAGGTACGGAAGTGGGAGCTTTTGTTCTCCTCAATGTACACGGTGCGGATTTTGGTTTCCTCAAAGGGGATGGCCTTTTCCTTGAAGGCCAGGAGCATGTTGGTCTCGTATTCAAACCGGTCTCCCGCCACCTCCACCAGGGACGCCACCGCCTCCCGGGGCAGCGCCCGCAGGCCGGTCTGGGTGTCGGAAATGGTCATGCCCACGAAGGTCTTGAACACCAGCGACGTGGTGTGGTTGCCGAACCGGCTGCGATTCGGCACGTGGTCCAGCGTAAAGTCCCGGCAGCCCAGAATGCAGTGCCCGGTCTCCAGCATTTTCTCGCAGCACGCCCGGGTATCCTCGGGGTGGTGCTGGTTGTCGCCGTCCACCGTCACGACGCCGGCGCCTTCGGGACAGTTGTCCAGAAACCACCGGAAAGCGGTCTTCAAAGCCGCGCCCTTCCCCCGGTTCACCTCATGATGGAGCAGATGAATTTCGGGATGAGCCGCGGCGGCGTCCGTGAAATAATGTAAATTTTCCTGCTTGCTTCCGTCGTTGACCAGAATGATGTTGGAAAAGCCATATTCCAGCAGGCCGTCGATGACGGCGTTCAGCTTCTCGTCCGGGTCCAAAGAAGGCAGGACGACAGAAATTTTCGATAGATCTTGCATCTCTTTTGCCTTTCCAATGTTTTAGGGAAACTCTGATTAAATCGGCAAGGACTGTGAGCGAGAGATTTTTCGGCCAATCGAGGTACCGGAAACGGCGGAATACTGTATGTATTTCCCGTTTTCGGTACCGAAGAGTGGGCGGAAAAGATCCGCTCACAGCCGCAGACGATTTATTCAGAGGTTCCTTAGGTACAGATGGTCGCACCAAACTCAGTATACTATAGCATATTTCTTTTCATTTGCAAAGCGTTTTCGTAAAAACTTAATAGAAAAAGTCGATTTTGACGCTTCTCCCTGCCGCCGGCAGCGGCTTTTCTTGACACGTTTGCCCGGGTATGGTAGATTAATAAATAGAATATCCCATAAAAATGCCCTGTATTCCAACGTTCCGGCCGGGAAAAGCTTCCATTCCCCGGCAAAAGGAGGATATCCATGCTGCAAACGCTAACCACGCCCCGGGGCGAAGCCCTTTTCGGCACGCCCTGGCAGATCTATCCCAGACCGCAGATGCGCCGGGATTCTTACATAAACTTAAACGGCGAATGGGATTTTGCCGTGTCATCCGAGAAACCGGCAACATTTGACATGGGCATTACGGTACCCTTCTGCCCGGAATCCCGGCTTTCCGGCATCGGACGGCATTTTGAGGAAGGCGCGCCATTGTGGTATCGCCGAAAATTTGTCCTGCCCGAGGGCTTCCGCCGGGAGCGGGTGCTGCTCCACATCGGCGCCGCCGACCAAACGGCGGAGGTGTTCGTGAACGGGCAGCACCTGTGCCGCCATGAGGGGGGCTATGCCTCCTTTTCCGTGGACATCACCGAAGCGCTGGCGGAGGAAAACGAGCTGGTGATCCGCTGCACCGATGATCTTCACGATCAGGCCTTCCCTTACGGCAAGCAGGTGAGGAACCGGGGCGGCATGTGGTACACCCCCGTGTCCGGTATCTGGCAGACGGTGTGGCTGGAAAGCGTGTCGGGCACTTATATAGAGAATCTGAACATTGAAAATCACGGCGCGTCCGTGACGATCTCCACGGTTCCGCCACTGGAGGGTACAGTCAGCGTGGAGCAGCTGGGGCAGTTCCCGCTGGAACACGGGCAAGTGACCATCACCCCGGAAAATCCCCATTTCTGGTGCCCGGACGACCCCTATCTTTACTGCTTCACCGTGGAAACGGCGCAGGATAAGGTGGAATCCTACTTTGCCATCCGGTCTCTGGAAATCAAAAAGCTAGGCGAATATCCCCGCCTGTGCCTCAACGGCAAACCTTATTTCTTCCACGGTCTGCTGGATCAGGGGTACTGGCCGGAGGGGCTGCTCACCGCCCCCGCCCCGGAAAGCTATGCCGATGATATCCTCGCCATGAAGCGTCTCGGCTTCAATACCCTGCGCAAGCACATCAAAGTCGAGCCGGAGGAATTCTACTATCAGTGCGACCGGCTGGGCATGATCGTCTGGCAGGACATGGTCAACAACGGCAGCTACAGCTATTTCCGGGACACCGTGCTTCCCACCGTCGGCATTCAGAAGCGGAACGACCGGCGCCTTCACCGGGACGAACGAAGCCGCAATGCCTTCCGTCAGGGCGCAGCCGACGCGGTGAATCAGCTGAAAAATCACCCCTGCATCTGCTATTGGACGATCTTCAACGAGGGCTGGGGGCAGTTCGACAGCGACCGCGTCTGCGGATGGTTCCGCACGCTGGACGCTACCCGCTTCATCGACACCACCTCCGGCTGGTTCCGGGGGAAAAACACCGATGTGGACAGCCGCCATCA
>DBGCDL010000064.1:0-13946 GCA_048358235.1 Oscillospiraceae bacterium | reverse complement strand
GAGTACGACCTTGTGGGCTACATTCCCGTGGATGAGCTTCTAAAAGCGGAACAGGCATGACCGAAATCATGCCTGTTCCAAGAAATTTGAGTTTTACTGTCTTACCAGCAGGGGGCCTTTCATCCCGCTTTTTTTCCTGCCATTGTGTAATCACCTTTTTTCGTCCGTCCTCATTGAGAAAGACAGCCCCGGAATCCTGAAAGTCAAAATCGTGTTTCCCCAATATTTTCAGGTTGAACATCGTCAGAACAAGCCGTTCCGCAATACAGCGGGTTTCCTCCACCAGATCACACGCCAGTGAACTGCGTCCGCTGCGGAGGGTATGGCAATATCCGATATAACTGTCAAGCCCCACGGTATCCAGCGCCCCCGCAAATTCATTGGTATAGAGCGTGTACAAAAAAGAAAGCGCAGCATTGACAGGGTCCAGCGGAGGACGCTTTGTACGCACGGTAAACTCGGTTTCCGGGGAAGAAAATAATCTCCCGAAAACAGAAAAATACTGATGGGCACAGCTTCCCTCAATCCCGACAATCTCCTCAATGGTTTCGGCCTGATAGAGAGACTCAACCCCGCTTTTCAGAAACTCCAGAACGCCGTCAATTTCGGCGTCCTCCCGCAGCTGTGGATTGTCATGGCGAGAGCGCCGGATCAGCTGCGAAGTGTTTGCAAACTTTGCGGCCATCGTATTCTGGGCAAGCAAAAGGCCGCATTCCCGGAATTTGTCGATCTGTGCCACCCGCAGATGCACATTTCCCCTTGTCACTCCGCCGATACGCGAAAAAAATTTTCCATTCGGGGAAAGGAAACTGATGGGAATGAGTTTTTCAAGGCACTTTCCCATCAGCGCGGGCGAGCATCCCAGATAGCTGAAGCAGACAATGCTTTCCACATTGTCAAACGGAATGCGGAATTTTTCATCATTGTCCAACAGACAGACGCGGTTTTCTCCATCCAGACTTAAATAGGCCTGCTCCTGCGTAATATACAGAGTATTCAGCAATTTTCGCATGGTCGTGGCTCCTTACTCATCCAGTACCTCCGCGATCCGTGCCCGGATCGCCTTCGGGCTGCGTTTCATGGGCATACACAAGTCCTTCATGGAGCATCCGCTGCAGTTCTGCTTTCCGGCAATGGGAGGAATTTCGGATTTCTCCCAGCACTCCCGCATTTGCCGTAATATATCCCTCAGCTTTTCGTCATACGCCTCATATTCTTCATGAAACGGCAGAGTAATCCGCTTTTTGGCGTCGGCATAGTACAGGGTGCAGTCACAATCCGTATGAAACACCGAATCCACACAGACTTTCTGGGCAAACACCTGCATCGCATCATCCATGCGGAACAGCTCTCCTTTTGGGAGTGTAGGTTTATATTCCACAATGTTCAGCAGGCAGAGCTGCTCCTTCTCCCCCACGGGCACACCATCCGGAGACGGCGTGGCTTCCAGGCAGTCCACCACGCCGTAGATCTCATAGGACGGTTTGTCACAGTACACCGATACTGAAGTAAGTACCCGCTTTCCTCTGGCGGAATATCCGCGCTCCGGATCGTGTACCCGCTCATGCAGCAGATTTGCCTTGGTAACAAAATAATTTTCTGCCCACGCACAGTCAATGGTCATCAGTCCCCAGCGATGGGGACAGTAGAGAAAATGCTGAATATCACGGATTTTGATCTGCATTACAGCTTGGAAATCAGGCTGACGCCCTCTGGCATGGTTTCGTCAACCCGGACGTCATAATCCGAAAAGCTCCGGGGAGGAAGCGGGAGATTGTTCTGGTTGACGGTAATTTTGTCAAAGAGAATGTGCGAAGGACAGTTGCCCAGCAGGTTTTCATGACGGAAAACGTACAACTTCCGGAGGCACATTTTTCCTCTGGCGGCGCTGTGGTCGTTTTCAAACATATTGATGATGGCCGTCCAAAGCAGCTCCACATCCTCGTCGGACAGGCCGGTCTTCTGCGCCAGAGGGCCGGAAATATAGCCCTCAGCCCGGTAAAGCCCATAGGGGATCATACTTTTGCGTCCCATCTCGGTATTTCCGGTTGCCACCCGTTCCTCGGTGGTTCTGGCCTGACGGGTGATGGTCACGTCCTGAATGCTCACTGGGGAAAGGCTCTTGGCAAAGTTGATCTGCACCGGGCCCCTTACAATGCCGCAGGGATCGTCACCGGTGGACATTACCGCTCCAAATGCCCGGACGTCAAAATAGTTCCGGCACATATAGGTGCATGCTTTCTCCACGTCGCCGGGATTTTTTCCTTTCTGCTTGAGAGGCAGCCCCTCCGCTTCGTAAGCCGAAGTGAATTTGGAGTTCAGCGAGCGGTCAGGTTTTACCAGAATGTTGTACCCCGGCTGTCCGGCTTTGGCCAGCTCCACGTAATTTCGGATTTTCCGTTTGAGGCAGACGTCTGTAATGAAACCGTGTCCGGTTTCCGGGTCCACACGGGGGCTGTTGCCCGCATCGGGATCGCCGTTGGGGTTTCCGTTTTCCACGTCAAAAAGCATGACAAACTGATATGTGTGTTCCATCATTTAACCCTCCTGTACTGTTTCGTCAGATTTGTTTTTATTTTCATTTTTGCTGAAGAACTGATGATAGTAACCCAGAATAAACTTTCCCTGATCCACAAGCGGGAGCACCGGGGGAAATGCGCCGCCCAGCTTTCCGGTGATTTCTCCGATCATATAATTCCAGTATTCACTGTGATCGGCTTTTGAAAGATGGTTCTGAGCCAGCCGCATAAGCTTTGGAAAAACGACCGCGGGCTGGGAACAGGCGGAAGCAAAATAAGCGTCCTTGATGGTACGGTTCAGGCTGTTTCCGGAAGCATCCTGCTGCAGTTTTTCCAGAATGGCAAAAAGTCTTCCGCATAAATACGCCGGGTTTGTGTTGTCTTTATCGAGTCCCATGGAAAATTCCTCCTTTTTTCCGGACAATCTTGACTTTCGGTTCAGGCACCCCTTGATGATGCCTGCCCGGACGGGGTTGAGTTTGATAAAGCTGTTGTTTTCCTCATCGCTGTCGTTTTTGATCCGACGTATCACCGTGGAGAGCAGCCACTCCGGATAGCGGTAGCCGTAAAAGATGGATTCCAGCAGCTTGCTCATAAGGGCCGGATCTACCGTGTCGTTCTTGCTGTGAGGTTTTATCAGCTCTTTCCGAATCCGCCACAGCGGAACCGGCGCCGCCCCCTCCTTCATCCGGATATCCATCTGATGCTGCACAATGTTTTGGAGCAGCTTGCCGAACTGGGTACGGTAAATGAATTTGATGGCAAGCCGGGCGGAGTTGGGCTTGAATCCCACCATATAAAATTCCACCCGCGGGTCCAGCATCCCCTCTATGGCCAGATTCCCCTCCAAAAGCTTTCCTTCGGCGGCATCTTTCATCAGATTCCGGAGCATATCCTCGGTTTCGCTCACTCCCATTTTGTCCTCGTCATCACTGTCGAAGCCGTGAATGACACCCTCTTCCACCAGACGGTCATACCGCTCGTCCGACGACATGGCCCAGTGAACCATGATCACGTCGTCCAGATTTGCCCGGTGATTCCGGTCGGCCAGAAGGCAGTTCAGCGCTTCGGTATAGCGCTTCATGGCGCCCACGGAAATATTGCTGTTGTAGGACTGGCTTTTCCCGTAGGATTCCTCCGCGGTGCTGTTGAAGCCTACCAGCACATTTCCGGTAGCCAGTCCACCCGGACCGACTTTGATTTTATCGTGGATGCGGGCAATGGGGGCCATTTCGCCTGTGACAGCGCACTGGGCCTCGCAGGTATCCTCCCCGCTTTCCGCGGCAAAGGCCTTTTCCCATGCCGCAAGAAGCAGCGGATCCTCATACAGCGGCAGGTCAAGCCGGTCTGCCGCATGGAAGGTGAAGCCGGAAGTGCCATATCCCTTTTTCAGAGCCAGAAGGTGTGGATTTTCCGCTTCCTCCTCCGGAACCCAGCCGGTCACGAAATTCCGGTAAGCGTCGATCACATCCGAATGAAGTCCTTCCAGAAAGGCGAGCTGTTTTTCCACAAAGGCGGTTTGGGATTTTTTGGCCTTATTGGTGGCATCGTCGGGAGAAAGCCCCTCCTCCGTCAGATTGAGGCCGAACAGATAAAGCGGGCGGTGCTCGGCAATATTTGCATCAATGCCCGGCTTTTCCGTGCGCAGGGGAAGCCGCACGTTCTTCGGAACGGCTGTGATTTTTGGTTTTCCCTTTCCCTTTTGCTGGGGAACATAGCTTTGAACGTCTGTGATCTCCACAATTTTCCCCTCGGGGGAAAGGGCAACGGAATAATGAATTTTGGCATTGGAATATCCCGGAGGAAGGACTTTTCCGGCGTCCTCCAGAAAGTCATAGTAGCTGCAGAGGGCGGAAATCAGCATTTCAGATCACCTCGATAGTTCTCCACATCAATGATGCCGTTTATCATATGCGGACGGTAATAGGCAGCGGAAGCCTTGTCGGAAAACTTCGGTGCGTCCCAGTCGCCGTTCAGCGGCACACCCTCATCCTCAAAATTCATCCGGTAGCACATGAAGCCCAGATCCACATCCCCCATAGAGAGAATCCGAGGATGGATTTCCTCCAATGGGAACTCCTCCACCAGCTCGATTTTTCTCACGGGGAATTCACTGCATCCCAGGCAGGGATGCCGGAAATATTGCCCGTTTTCCAACCGGCGCTTGAGAATGTTGTAATGCTTCTTCTCCCCGTCGGTCTCTTCCTCGTTTTTCAGGCCGGTAAGCTCAAAATGGAAAGCGACTCCATACCGGACATTTTTCAGCACCATCGCGGCCCGCTGGTTCCGGCTTTCCGAAGCGTAAATGCAGGGATCCCGATCGGTTCCGTTCATCTGTCCCCGCATATTCTGGAAGGACACCTTGTCTTTTATCTCATTGCGGCGGATGTTGATAAAATCAATGGGATTAAAAACCACGATCTGGTCGATTACATAGCGTACGGCAGGCTTCCAATAAATGCCTTTCAGCATCCCCTCCAGCGCGCCCGGGGTGGGCACGTCATAGCTGACCCGCTCCACTTTAAGCTCCGGACGGGTGTAGGCGGCATAGTCTCCTTCCACCAGAATTTTAAATCCATAGCTCATGCTGGGATCACTCCTTTTAAATCATTGTCTTGTAAGCGATAGTTTCAGCTGACCTCAAGCGTATCAGAGAATGTAGTCCGTCCCCTCCAGCACAACGCCCAGATCGGGCAGATAATACTGTGGGCTGGTAAGGCAGAACAGTCCGCTCCCGTAGTCGTTGATTACCCCCTGCTGCATCAGCTGATTCAACTCGTACTGGTAGACTGTGAAGGTGTAGGGCTGGAGAGCCCGCACGCTGCACTGTCCGGTCAGGCGCAGCTGCTCCAGCAGTTTTTCGCTTTCCTCATTCCGTGCAACGGCGACGGAAACCGTCTGGCTGTCGATGAGTTCAAAGGTATCCGCATAGCTGCGGAAGGGAATCTGGGTGGGCTTGGGGCAGTCCTGCCCAAGGGAATGCCTGATCAGATCCTCCCGGCGCACCAGAAAGAGCCGCTGATAGTAGGCGGCGATGCTTTCCGCGCAGGAAATATCCTCAAATTCCGAAAGAATTCCCCGTGTGACGCTTTGGGCGGCAGTCTGTTTCGCACCTCGCTCTGCCTCACGGTCAAACAGGTATGCCGTGGCAGTGGGCCGCCGTCCCTCCCGGTTGCAGCGCCCGGCGGTCTGGAGGATGCTGTCCAGTCCCCAGATCTGCCGGTAGACCGTGAAAAAGTCCAAGTCCACGCCCGCCTCGATCAGCGAGGTGGAGATCACCAGTACCCGGCGCTCCGGCGGTACATTTTCCAGATTGGGATAGTCTTTTTCCAAACCGGCCAGCTCTTGCTGAATTTCCCGGATGACCCGGCTCCGGTCGAACGCCGTCATATAAGTGGAAAGGTGGTAACGCTTTCCCTGTCCCCTCATCCGGTAGAGGGCACAGGCGGTGGAACGCTTATTGACTACAATCAGCGCGGATGGGGCAGCCTGCGCATGGACGAGAAGCGCCTCGTCCGACACCTCCCCCAGAGATTCAAAGCCGCATTTGCGAAAGGCGGAAAAGAGAGTGCGGTCTGGAATCAGTTCCCGCATGTTCAGATTTTCGGCACCGTACCGCTCCAGCAGAGATTCGTAATCCGGCATGGTTGCCGTAAGGAAAACCGCTTCGCTGTTTAAATATTTGGTCAGGTAGGAAATGGCGCGAAGACAGGGCTGCAGGTAATCCTGCGGCATCAGATGGGCTTCGTCAAAAATCAGGATGCTGTCCGCCATATTGTGCAGCTTCCGCAGCTTGGAGCGCTTGTTGCTGTACACAGACTCAAAGAATTGAACGGCGGTGGTAAGGATGATCTGTGCATCCCAGTTTTCTGCCGCCTGCTTGAGCAGCAGCGGGTCATCCTCTCCGGCGCCGGGCCGGCTTTCAAAGGAAAAGGTGGACTGATGCCGGAGGATTCTGGCGTCCTCCCCAAACAGCTTCTGAAAGGTGTCAGCGGTCTGCTCGATGATGCTGTTGTACGGAATGATGTAGATGATCCGCTGCTTTTTGCCCCGGATGGCCCGTTCCAGCGCATACTTGACGCTGCACAGCGTTTTTCCGCTGCCGGTGGGCATATTCATAAAGGAAACCTGCGCTCCGGACTCCACTTGGTCAAACGCCTGCTTCTGAAGCTGGGCCCGGGCCTTTTGCAGAGGAGTTTCGCACCGGAACGCCCCCAGGGCGTCATTCACTCTCCGCAGACACCCGGAAAAATCCGCCGGAAGCGTTTGACGGGAAATTCCCGTGCAGAAGCGTTCGGTATCCAGCCAATCCGCGTCCACAAGGCAGGAAAAGCAATAGCGGGTAAAAAAGGCGAACCGTTCCGCCAGCTCCGCATCGCTTTTGCATTCGCTTGTCAGATAGGCATTCAGCGCTGCAATGTCCGGCCGGGAAGGCGAAAGCTCCGACTGCCATGCGGCATAATCCTGGGGAGTACGCCGGAGCGTGCCGTAAAGGGTAGGCTTGTCGGGCGTATCCATTTTTGTGCCGCTGTCCGGCAGCCCCGCATGATGGCCGGCAATGGCATATTGCAGGATCATGGCCGCCCCTGCGCTGCCGAAGGCGGACTTGCATGCCTGCGCGCCGCAGACCGCGTGAGGTGCCTGAACGGATTCTCCGCGGATTCGCCGCTGAAAATCCGTTTGATACTTTCCCACATCATGGAGCATTCCCATGGTATACAGCAGTTCCTTCCATGGCTCCTGTCCGAAATCACGGCACTTTTCGGCCGTGCTGATGCTGTGTTCCGCCACGGTTTGAACCTGTTCATCGGAAACCTTATGTGCAAGATATGTAATGCTCACCATCCCCTTGATCTCCCATGCTTTCTAAAAAGCGGGATAATTTCCAAGTTCTTCTTATAGAATACCAGCATTTTACATATTTTTCAACATTTCTCTAATAATGTAATGAATTTGTAATTATTTTCTCTGATTTTAGTACAATAATGTTAATATTGACGAAATGTGGCATTCTCATAAAGAGCCCGAATACAGCAGATTCCCCCCGGAGCCATACGGCATCCGGGGGGAATCTTATAAAAAGAGGATTGAAATAAGAAAAGTGCAATTGCGTCAGGCGTTTACTCCCGTATCGGAAGAAGAGGTGGTACTGTCGGACTTTTGCTTTCTCTGGCCATTAGGACGCTCCGGCATAGTGCCTTTGTCCGGGAGCTCCGGCGGCGTTGTGCCGTCGGGAGGAGTCATTCCTTCGGGCATGGACGCTCCGTCGGGCAGTTCAGGAGGAGTTCCACCGTCTTTTCCGCCTCTCATGCCTCCGCCCATGCCGCCCATGGCATTGGTGGTAACCTCATTGCCGGAGTCATCCACGCTGGTGGCCACGCCGGAGAGCGGCACTGTGACAACTTTGGTGCCTGCGGTATAAGTGCCCTTCAATGTAAGGGTATCTGAAGTTTTACCGGAAACGCTTCCGCCGGTGTACAAGGTATAACTTTCACCCTGCTTCAGTTCCGGAGTACTGATGATGACCGCCTGATATTCCTTGGCGGGGTTGACAGACAGGAGCGAGCTGCCGTCTGAATCCGAAAGAGTAAGAAGTGTACCCGCAGCCTGAACAGAGGAGTAGGTCACGGCCAGGGTATTCTGTGAGGAGTCTGTGCCGGGGATCTGAAGCATATCCGCTGTGCCTGTACCTACCAGAATGCCGCCGGTGATGGTGCCGCTGCTGCCGTAATCCAGAATGCCGTTTCCGCCGCCTGTTGTTCCTTCCACGATAGTAGTGCCCCCTTCTATAGAGAGAGCGCCGTTGGAATCAATGCCGTCACCGGATGCGTCAACGAAGAGAAGCCCGCCGCTGATGCGGATCAGACAGCTGCTGTCCGAATTAAAGGGATTTGCGTCGGAACGGTCCGTGGAAAAACTGTCATTGCCGCCGGCGGCGTTCAAACCGTCATCGCTGGCGGTCAGATGAATGGTGCCGCCTTTTATCTCAATGGCGTTCCCTTCCAGTCCTTCATAGGAACGGGAAATATCAACCGTGCCGTCCTCAACGGATAAAACAGAATCGGCGTGAACACCGTCGTCGCCCGACGAAAGGGTCATCGCACCGCCGGTGACCGAGATGTCGCCGTTGGAATGAACCGAGTCATCCGAGGAATCCACGGTGATTGTGCCGCCGGTCACGAAGAGCCCTGTTCCCGATTTCAGCCCTTTTGCGCTGGCAGTGGTACTGTCGGTTTCCGCAGAGGTCGTTTCCACTGCGGAAACCGTTTCAGCAGCGGCAGTGCCGGAGCCTGTACCGCTTACTGCGGTTCCCCTCGTGGTAGCGGATGCGATGGAATCCGTATCCGAGGATGCGCTGGAATTGTCGTCCCGCTTCATGCCTCCCTGCGGGAAGTTAAACTGGGACTGCTTGGCCGGAGCATTTTCACTTCCGCCGCCGGTCTTTATCGTGTACTCACCGTCGGAAACCTGAAGAATCGTTTCCGCCTGAACGCCGTCATTTTCGGCTGTAATCTGAATGGTTCCTCCATCAAGGGAAACCCATCCTTTTTGAGTGTCCTCGTCATTGTTGGATTGGATTCCGTCGCCTCCTGCGGTAATCTGAAGCGCCCCGCCCCCAATGGCAACACTGTCCCGGCCGCGCAGCCCGTCGTTGGCGGCAGTCACATTGATTGTTCCGCCGGTGATGACCAGGTTATCCTTGCTGGTGATGCCATTCTTGAAATTGGCAGTCACGGAGAGGGTGCCGGAGCCGTTGATGGTCAGGTCGTCCTTGGCAAAAACAGCTGCATTGGGCTCTTCCGCCTCTGCATCGGCATAGGTATAGCTTTTGCCGTCCGTCAGGCTGTTTTTCGTACCTTCCGCAAGAGTAATGATGGTCTTTTTGGCCTGAACCGCATAGATTGGAGCGCTGGAGGAGCAGGAGATGACTGCGCCGTCGAGGATCAGGCGAACCGTACTTTCTTTTCCCGCATCTATGACGATCTGCCCGTCTGTAAGGGAGCCGGTAATCAGATAGGTTCCCGCAGCGGTAATGGTGACCGTCGAGCCTTTGACAGAAACGCCCGCTCCGTCCGCAGAGGCAGAGCTTCCGTTCAGCTGAATGGAAGCAGTGACATCCGACTGGCTCCATTCCCCGTTTTTATCCTCATCCGAGTAGGTCACAGAGACAGGAGATGCCGTAATGGAAGCTTGAGAAGCCTCGGCAGTCTGAGCGACTGCTCCGTTTGTTCCGGAAGCGGAGGAACTGCCGGATGTGGAGCCGCCCTGTGCCCCGCATCCGGTGAGAAGCGCGATCACACACAGGAACGCGAGAATTTTGTACAAATACTTTTTCATAAATTAAATTCAGTCCTTTCAAAATGGGGGCAATCCAGTCCGTTTTGGTTTGCCGTGTGGCACGGCCGCTTTACAGCTCATCTTTGACGGTGGAAATCATCCCGCAGGAAATCTGCAGGTTCCCGTTCCGGCAGCGAAGCTGATCCAGAAATTCCTTTTCCTTGGATTCGTCTTTGAGATGGATGTGATAGCAAAGTTCATAGAGGCTTCCCATATTGGTGGTCTTTACGTGAACAAGCTGGGACTGGTCGGCGTATTTGGAAAACAGGTCGTCAAAAATCCCATTGTAGTCCAGATTTTCCGGAATGGTAATTTTGAGGGATTTTTCCACTCGTTTTACCTTTCCGAAGGGTGAAATCAGCAGCAGAATTGTCATGGCTCCCACAAGGAGAAGGAACAGTGCCGCATAGGTGAGATATCCCATTCCGGTGGCCAGCCCGATAGCCATTGCAAAAAAGATGCTGCCGATATCCCGGGCATTTCCGGGAATGGAACGGAAGCGCACCAGACTGAACGCTCCCATCACCGCGACTCCGGCCCCCAGATTTCCATTCACCAGCATAATTACGGTCTGCACCATAACCGGAAGGAGCGCCAGCGTGATGACAAAACTTTTGTTGCAGGTATTGCGGAACATATAGATAAGGGCCACTCCCACCCCCAGAGCCAGGGAAACAACGGTGCACAGCATCAGCTGGGGAAGCCCCGCTGCCGCGGTGGAAGTGGTAGTGGTCAGAATACTGTCAAGCATAAATAATTCCTCCTGAACGATTTGATCGGATTTTTGTAAAACAGAGAATGGGCGACTGCCTGGGAGAGAACGGTCAGCCTTTCAGCGAAAGTCAATCTTTCTTTGAAATGGCACTTTTTGCGGTGACATATGGATTCCAGATGAGGCAGAGCGGTTCTGCGGATCCTGCGGGGAATGCTTCTCCGGACAGGCCGGAAAGGTATTCGCAGTAGCAGGTTCCGTATTTGGAGAAGGAAACGGGGAAAACATTCTGTTCCGAAAGGGAATGCGCCAGCCACAGCGGCATGGCCCCGGCAATTTTCACTTCCATCAGCACGCTGCCCTCCGGAAGGATTTCACTGCCCCAGCTGCCCTCCGCCAGACTCATTTCCGTATTCCGCCAGCGGATGCGGTGATCCAGCGTAATTCGCAGCGCCGGATCCTCCTTGCCGGTCATGGCAAGCCGGTCGTAGGCAATCAGCGCTTTGGGTTTGGGTGTGTAAAACTTCATCGCCCAGTCGATTTCCTGAAAAATCTGCCCTGCTTCCGTCGGAGCGATACCCTGATTCAGATAGGCTTCGGCCTCTTTCAGCGGAAGCGTGATTCTCCGTTTGTAGACGACACCTTTATACTTTTTTTTCAGTTCCAGAAATACCGGGTCATCAGCGGAAGGAGTGCCGTAGCTTCTCAGACGGATTTTTTCCTTATAAACCGGTTTTTCAATGGAGGACCGAACCAGCCGGTAATCATCTGTGTCCAGATAAAGACTGGAAATTGTGGAGAGTCCATACTGATCCGGAACAGCATTTTTCTTTAATACTTTGGAGAGAGCCGAGTACTGTGCGGGAGTCAGCAGATATTTTTTTTCATATCGCTTAAATGTGGTCTGAATCTGTGCCATGAAATATGCCTCCTTTATCTGTGAACCTTCTTCTTTTTCTTTCGTTTTCGTGCTACAATAAAACAAAACCTTTTGAGGGGAAAAGCAAACTGTGATTGGATGCCTGCCGGGAGATTCCTTTTTAAGGATCACGTTCTTCCGGCGCTTTCCGATTTTTGTTTTATGCGGAAGGAGAAGCTCCGCTGCTTTTGCTTTGAGGCTATCATACAGGACTTCGCTGAAATTAGTCTGAAATTACGGCTTCAGACTAATTTCAGATTGCCGCACTAGAATAGTGCATGAAAAAAAGATTCCTATTGGGCATGAAGAAAGCGGGGAAATGAAAATGCGCGTACTGGTTGTGGAAGACGAGGTGCGTCTGGCGGAAGCGCTGGGGCAGATCATGAAAGAGCAGAAATATTCCGCAGACGTGGTTTATGACGGGGATGAGGGCTTGTATTACGGTGAAAGCGGGAATTATGATGTAATCGTGCTGGATGTGATGCTGCCAAAGCGGAACGGCTTTGAAGTGGTACGTGCGCTGAGAGAAAAAAAGATCGCCACGCCGGTGCTGATGCTGACCGCACGGGACGAAACGACCGATAAGGTAACGGGACTGGACTGCGGGGCGGATGACTACATGACAAAGCCGTTCGTTCCGGAGGAGCTCCTGGCGCGAATCCGTGCGCTTTCCAGACGTCAGGGCGACGTTGTGCTGGAGCAGCTCACCTATGCCGACCTGACGCTGAATCTGTCCACCTATACGCTGGAAAAAGGCACTCGCTCCGTTCACCTGGGATACAAGGAGTTTGAAGTGCTCCGTCTGCTGATGAGCAATCCTCAGGTTGTGGTTCCCAAGGAGGATCTGATTACTAAAATATGGGGTACCGAATCCGGCGCCGAAGACAATAATGTGGAGGCCTACATTTCCTTTCTGCGCAAAAAGTTTTTTTACCTTGGCTCCCATGTGAACATCGGTACCGTAAGAAAAGTGGGGTACCGTCTGGAAGAGACGGCATAACTTCCCGGAACACGAAAATAAGGAGAGTGAACCCGGATGATTCGGAAACTGCGGCGGAAATTTATTCTGGTCAATATGTCCTTTGTAACGGTAGTCCTGTTGATCGTATTCGGTGTTCTTTGTTTTACCAGCTATCAGCGGCTTAAAAATATCAATTACGGGGCCATGCAGCAGGCAATCCGAAAAGGCGGAGAGCATATCCCGCCAAAGCTGGATGTGGGAGGGTTTCCGAAGGATGATTTTCCCCCTGCGTCCTCCACGGTATTCAGCGTTACCCTGAATCAGGACGGGAGCATTGCCTCCGTTGTGGGAATGGGAGTAGACGTATCGGATCAGCTGGCGGAAAAAGCGGTGCAGCTGGCGCTGGCCTCCAATCAGAAGGAGGGCCGACTTGCGGAGTTGAACCTTCGCTTTCTCATGGAGGATACCCCCGACGGTACCCGGATTGCATTTGCCGATCAGAGCGGTGAGCGTTCTTCCATGGCCAATCTGCTTCTCACCTCTCTTCTGGTGGGGATCGGAGGATTGACTGCCTTCTTTTTCATCAGTCTGTTTTTATCCAGCTGGATTCTACGCCCGGTGGAACAGGCATGGGAACAGCAGCGGCAGTTCGTGGCAGATGCTTCCCATGAGCTGAAAACCCCTCTGACGGTAATTCTGGCAAATACGGGCATTCTTCTGGCCCACCGGCAGGAGCGGATCGAAGATCAGGCAAAATGGGTGGAATACATCAAGGCTGAAGCGGATCGGATGAAGAAGCTTGTGGATGATCTGTTGTTTCTGGCAAAATCCGACGCTTCCCGAACCCCCGCTCTGCCCACCTCCATGAATTTCAGCGACGTGGTGTGGAGCTGCCTGCTGCCCTTTGAATCGGTTGCCTTTGAACAGGGAATTGAGCTGAACAGCCAGATTGATCCTGAAATTTCTCTTGTGGGCAATGAAGGGCAACTGAAGCAGTTGGTGGTGATTCTTCTGGACAACGCCTGCAAATATGCCGGCGAGAAAGGGAAAGTCTGCCTGAAGCTTACCCGGCAGGGGGAAAGAGTCCGGCTGGCAGTGAACAATACCGGTCCGGCCATCCCGCAAGAAGCACTGGGACATCTTTTTGAACGGTTTTACCGGGTGGACAAATCCCGCGCCAGAGAGGACGGAGGATATGGTCTGGGCCTTGCCATTGCCCAGACCATTACCGAGCAGCACCGGGGAAAAATCAGCGTAGAGAGTACGGAACAGGCGGGAACCACCTTCATCGTGAACCTTCCGATCAGATAGCCTCTGCGCCGAACCTCTGCCTCCGGTGTCAGGAGACTCGGATTTCCATAAAAAAAGAGACGAGAGAATGAACTGCACCCCTAAAGCTAGACAGTATGATATACTGAAACTAACTTTGGGGGTGTTTTTCTATGCCAAAAGGTCAACCGTTTAGCGGAGAATTTAAACAGCGAGTGGTAGAAGATG
>DBGCDL010000063.1:0-2638 GCA_048358235.1 Oscillospiraceae bacterium | reverse complement strand
ACAAAGAAAGAGGAAGTTCTTATTTTTGAGCTTCCTCTTTCTTTTTATCCCGGACTTTTTTTACAGCCCCTTTATTTGAGCCATAAAGTCTTTTCTTACGGTGCAGTATTCAAAGGGCGGTAAAATTTGACATTATACAGCATTTTGTTGTTTGTTCTTGTCTAAACTTGCGACCGACTACGAAAATTCTACGGAAAATCTCGGAAAAATCTACAAAATTAGACGGTATAATCCCTATATCAACAATTATGAACGGGGATAAACATACCGGGCGGTTGTCCTATCCCCGCAGGGGGATAAAATGCCGGGGATAAAAAAGCAAACGGAAGCGTGATCTCAATTGGAGCGAATCTGAAATGAGGGCAACGAGCGAAAAGTATCGCCTTAATTCCTATGACGGCGAAGAACTGCCGTTTGAGAACTATATGAAACTTGACAATACAAATCCGGCTCCAGATGAAGTTGCAAAAATGATTAAAGCACTCTTTTCAATCGAGGAGTAATTTACCGAAAGGAGTATCGAAATGATATTTGAAGAAAAAACAATCATATTGAAAGATGGCAGGACCGCCATCTTAAAAAGTCCATGTGTTGAGGATGCGGAAAAATTACTGAACTACATAAAGAAATCTTGTAGTGAAACTGATTTTTGCAAATTGCGGTCCCCAACGGCCGCTGGTGCGGTGGCCAGCGGCCACTGTGCGGCCCGGCGGCCAGGGCTGAAATAATAGTTTAATATGGTAAAAATGCCCTTCATAATAGTGGTATCCGACAAGTCGGAAATTCACTGTTTCAGGAGGGTAATGTATGTTGGACTATAAAGACATCATTACAAAACACTACGCACTGAGTATGAGCGGCACGAAAATTGCCCAGTTGCTCGGTGTCAGCAAATCGGGAGTCAATGACTTCCTTCGCGCCTTCAAAGAATGCAAGACCTTAAGCTATCCTCTTCCGGAGGGAATCACCAATTATGGCATTGCTGCAGCTGTCTACGGAAAGAATCCTTCCTCCGGTGGCCGGGACCTCAGCTATGAGATGCCCGACTATGAAGCCGTACACCAGGAGATGTCCTCCCAGAAGAATATGACCCTGGTGGTGCTCTGGAACCGGTATGCCAAGCTCTGCCGGGACCGGGAGCTGAAGTTCTATTCTTACCGGCAGTACTGTGAAAACTATGCCAAGTGGTGCGAGAAAAATAAGGAAACGCTGCATTTCAATGCCGTCATCGCTCAGAAGATGGAGGTGGACTTCGCCGGAAAGACCTTTCACATGGTGGATCCTCTCAGCGGTGAGGTGCAGCAGATCGTTGTCTTTGTGGCGATCCTTCCGTACTCTCAGTACATCTATGCAGAAGGGATGCTCTCCACCAAAGAACCTCAGTGGATCGCTGTCAACAACAATGCCCTGGCGTATTTTGGCGGGGTACCTGCACTGGTTGTCTGCGACAACTGCAAGCAGGCCGTTATTGCCAACCGTGACTGGGTCGATCCGGAGTTGAACAGGGATTATGCTGAGTGGGCTGAACATAACCGCACGGCGATCCTTCCTGCCAAAGTCAAAAAGCCCAGGTATAAAAGTTCCGTAGAAAATGCGGTAGGCATTCTGGAAAAGGGATTCTTCCATGATATGGAGAATATGCGCTACTTCAGTCTGGAGCAGTTCAACCGGGACCTGTGGAAGCACCTGGAGGAGCTCAACAACGCACCATTTAAGAAGAAGCCCTACTGCCGCCGGTATTATTGGGAAGAAGAACGGCTTGCGCTTTCGCCCCTGCCGCCGGTTCCGTATGAATATATGGAGCGTAGGACTGCCAAGGTATCCTCGGATTACCATATCCGCTTTGACAATGCCTATTACAGCGTTGACCGGGCCTATCTGCATAAAGAGGTACTCATTCGGGCATCTGCAACTACGGTAAAGATCTTCTCCAAAGAGGGAGGCCTCCTCTGCCAGTGGCCCCGGGCGACTGCCAAGGGGCAGTGGTTCACAGATCCGAATCATCTCCCGGAGAATTACAGGGAGATGTCTGAGTGGAACGGTACTTACTTTACCCGGAAGGCAATGACGGTCGGCCCCAACACCGGTGAGGTTATGAAACGGATCCTTGCCAGTCGGAAGATGGAAGTCCAGACCTACCGGATGTGTCAGGGCGTCCTTGGTTTTACAAAGAAATACAGCAAGCAGGCACTGGAGGAAACCTGCCGACAGGCATTGGAGATGAGCAAGGTCAACTATACCTACATCAAGAATTTGATTCCTGCTGTTGCTGAAACCCTGGGTACCGAGGGCTACAACACCAAACTGAATGACGAACGCAACCGGGGTGCCTTTATTATGGATGCCAGCACGATGGAGCTTGACAGATTGCTTTCCCGCAGCCAGGATCTGGCGAAACGCAGTGGGAAGGGCGGTGACAAGTGATGCTGACCGGTAAAAAGTTGTTTAACACCCTTTTAACCGAGCTCAATGAAATGGGACTTCCGGGAATGTCTGCAACACTGGATGAGATGTACCGTTCTCCCAAATTTCAGGAACTGGATCCTTTGACAGCCATTGCGCAGCTTGTGGAGCCGGAATACCAGAAGAAAATGAACAAGCGTATCCAAAGCAGACTGCGAATCGCTCATCTGAAGGG
>DBGCDL010000062.1:0-52159 GCA_048358235.1 Oscillospiraceae bacterium | reverse complement strand
GTAGCTGTCCCTATTCTGGATAAGGAAGCATTAAAAAGGGAAATCGGAAATATTCTGGATGCCTGCCAACGCAACGAATGCAGTGTCGAGCTGGTATTAAAGGACATCAGTACTTGCTGTCATCGCCCACAAAACATTTTTGAATGGGAACGGACGGTTATGGATATGGTTCAGCACTGCTAATGAAAAGTGTATCTAAAATTTTGGGAGAGTTAAAATGTCTTGCACATTACTGTTATACAGCAATGTGCAAGACATTTCAATCATGAGAACTGTTAGTGCCGGCGAAAAACATCGCCCAATAGTCGGATCAAGCTGTCCAAACGCCGAAATAAAATGTTCTTAAAGCCGAGACAGGATATCTCGTTAGCCGCTCACATTTGTCAAAGAAGTACCGGAACACGATCCTTGACAACATGGGCTGCTGCTTTCTGACTTCACTAGAGTCATAATTATTGTAGCGTAAGAATTTGAGTGTAGCAAGGACGATATAATTGTTTTTTCCGGAAATAAAAAAAATCCCCTGCCCGGTGTGCGGCGGACGGCTGCACATTCATAGGGCCTGCATGCGCAAGCTGTGGATGGCGGATGGTAGTCGAAAATATCGTCTCTGTGTCATGGAGTGCTGCAGTTGCGGTCGGACGTATCGTGAACTGCCGGGGAATATTATCCGTACGAACGCATGGACGTCAGCAAAATTGCAGCGATAGCAGAAACGGAGGCACAGAATCATCTGGTGGTAACCGAAACCAGTGCATGGCAACGCGTGTGTGCAAATGATTGCGCCGTTTCTCTCACCAAATCTTGACAAGGCAGCGATGAAGCAGCTGAAAATGGGGCTAAGTAAGCAATATGTACTCTATCAAACATTGCTCAAAGCTCTGCACTATTTTTTCGCTGCCACAGACGGTTGCCGGGCAGTTATCCGTTTGGTAAGATATTTCGTAACCTTATACAACAAAACCGACAGAGCAAACACTAAAGTCAAATACAGAAAATACAGGGCTACACTGTTTCCCCTTGTGAAATGCGCCAGATCCATGTGTGCCGTCATTAGCGCGATGAGTTTGTGGTGAATCAAAAAGGCCGGGTATGTTAAAGCACTGATATGGGCAAGTTTGCGCACGAATTCTGCTCTCCAGATTCCGTCAAAAAGTTCGCAAATCAATGCAACCAAAAGAAATATCACAAAGCATGTGATCGTCGTTTGGGTAATAGGGTGCAGATAATGGTCGAAAATCACGCGGCAGGCAAAAGCAACTGCCGTGATCCCCCATAGACGAATGCTTTTTTGCGCTCTTTACATATTTAATAAAAATCATGCCAAGCATGACCTCCGGCAGCCGTAGGAAAAACCAGATATATTGTATTCTGTGAATGAGCAGAGCGTATATACACGCCATGCCAATCAGTGTTGCCACAGGATATTTGTTTACCCCTTTTGAGACGAGAGGATAGATGATATAGATCAACAGGATACAGCCCAGATACCACTCACCAATCTGATAAAAGCCGGCCTGATCCCATCCCATTGTAAGGGCGTATCCATCCATACCGGTAACGCTCCAAAGTAATTTCTGCAAGGGAATATCGGGAAGCAATCCGCCTGACCAGATGAAGTCAAACGTAGTAAAGGCGGCAAAAGCAATCCAGAAAGCCGGATAGATTGCCATGGCGCGTTTGAAATAATACTTTTTCAGCGGGCGACACCCCTCGGGGTAAACATATTGCAGTGAGGCACCCGAAATCATAAAAAAGAAACTCACGCCAATATCGCCGAGAGACAGGTTGCCAAAATAATGGTTGGGGATCACGCTGTTATTGTATACGAATATGCCGTTCGCATAGCCCGAAACAGTGGCGTTAAAATGCACGGTAATAATGCACAAACAGGCAAGGATCCGCAGAAAGTCAAGGTATATCAGCCTTTCATGGCCGTCCCCAAGTGTATGTGCGCTACTTTTCACATCTATTCGCTCCTTTTTTCTCAAGGTATGGGGGATCACAGCTGATATTGGCTGCAAACTTCCTGCGTAGGGCCGATCTGCTTTATCTCTCCGTGTTCCAGCCAAACCACCCGGTCGCACATCTCACGGATCTGCTCCATGGAGTGAGATACAAAAAGCACTGTCGTTCCACCGCCCATCAATTCCATCATCCGAGCCCGGCTCTTCGCCTGAAAGGCTTCATCACCGACCGATAAGATTTCGTCAACGATCAGGATCTCGGGATCGACCATGGTCGCAATGGAGAAAGCCAGTCGAGCCAGCATCCCGGAGGAATAGGTGCGGATGGGTACATCAATAAACTGACCCAGTTCGGAAAAAGCAATGATTTCATCCAGTTTGCTTTTTAAGAAGTCCTCGCTGAAACCGAGTACCGCACCGTTCAAAAAGATATTCTCCCGCCCGGTCAGCTCGAAATCAAAACCGGAGCCCAATTCCAGCATCGGCACCAAATTGCCTTTGCGGGTGACCGTTCCCTGCGTCGGCTTTAATATACCGGATATGACTTTGAGCAAAGTGCTTTTGCCTGCTCCGTTTCGCCCGATGAGCCCAAGAACTTCACCTTGCCGCACAGAAAGCGAAATGTGCTTCAGTGCCCAGAACTCGGTATAGGAAAGCTTCCCTGACAGTTTACGGGTAACAAACTCCTTTAACGATGCTACCCGGTTGTTTTCCAACCGGAAGCGCATGGAAACATCCTTTATCTCGATCATATTTTGTTCCATGGGGTCTCCTTACAGATAGAGGACGAAGTTGTCCTGCGATTTTTTGAATACAAACGCGCCGATCAACAGCATCGCAAGCGCAAACGCCATGCTTTGCAGGTAGACAAGCGGCTCAGGCGATACCCCCTCGATCAGCATGGTGCGAACCATACTGATAAAATAGTAGAGAGGGTTGCAATGGAGAACCCAGCGGAATTGGCTGGGAATAATGGAAGCGGGGTAAAACAGAGGCGTGGCGTACATCCACACCATGCTCACGATTCCCCATAGAAACTGGGTATCCCGAAAGAATACCATGGCTGCTGAAAGCAGCATCCCTACGCCCAGTGCGAATACCGCGAGGCAGATCAGCGGAATGGGAATCAGCAAAAACGATTTTTTAAGCGGCAGGCCTGACAGAAAAGTGATAATAAGCAGTGGGATCAGGGCCAAGAGCAAATTAATCCCGGAAGAGAGGGTGCGTGTGAGGGGGTAGATATACTTTGGCATATACACCTTTGTAATAAGACCGGCGTTGCCCGTAATTGAGTTGAGCATCAAACCGCAGCTCTCTGAGAAAAAGTTAAAAAGAATCACTCCGGAGAGCAGGTAGACCGGATAGTAAGGAATGTCAAAGCGAAATAAGCTGGAAAAGATCATATATTGCACCAGCGTTGTGAGCAGAGGATTCAAAAAGCTCCAGAAAATGCCAAGCGCCGAACGCTTGTATTTGGTTTTGAAATCCCGGGAAACAAGCTGGCGAATAAGAAAACGGTATTTTCCCAGTGCGGCGAGTGTATTGACTGTAATATTTGCCCGTCCGCTTTTAGCCCTGCGCAGCAGCAGCACCGCACAGACTGCAAGCACAATTCCGAACGCAATGGCGGATTTCCAATAGTGCAGCCCAATCCAGATGAAATCCTCGCCCTCAGCCGTAAAGCAGAGCGTGCCGGGAACCGCTTGCGCCGATACCGACAGACTGCCTCCGCTTATTGATATGTCGGGATTCATCATGGGAGAAACGGCGCTGCCTGCCACGGCATCCGGAGAGGATAAGCGCAGCAATAGCGGCACACCGGCCAACCCCTCCAGAGGCTCGGGCATCTCAAGCGTACTGATATACCCGTTAGTTATATCGGAAGCCGATAATGTCTGCGACGCCAGCAGCTTCCTGTCAGACTCGCGGTAAAGCTCCACATATACAGTGCCGGCATTTTCCCTGTTGTAGGTTGCCCAAAGCACTGTAATCTTTTCGAGCCGCTGAATGTTCGCGGCAAATTTCTGCTCAACACCGCCGCTTTCCGCTGTCAATTCGCCGGTGCCGGTGACAGCCGTGGGCATTGCAATATTTGAGCGCGACTGCCGAAAATGCAGCTGATCTCCCGCCAACAGCGGAAAAAGGCAAACTGCCGCGACATAAGCGGCCAGCACGCCCAGCGTCACACAACGTAATTTTTCAAAAGGCGTTTTCACGCGCCTCGATTTTGCCTGCTTTTCCATTCAAGTGTCCTTCCGTTAAAAGATAAAAGGCGCGTCGGAACCCGATCATTTTCGGTTAAACAACCGTCGATAGGCAGCCTGTAAAAACAGGCCGAGCTTATGCGTGGAAGGGCGGTTGATCAATCCGTAGAGAAAACGCCTTGCGAACCCGCGGGGTACGCCGTTTCGGGGAATATCATTTTTGGTGATCTGTTGCAATTGATTAAAACTGCTATAATAATATTCCTTATCATACAAATCCTTGCACAGGGTCTGCAGCATATATCGGTATTCCACCAGATCACTTTGCGCTTGATCGGTGTTGATAACCTCGGCATAGTAGTAGCCGGAGTCCTGCGCAGCAAAGCCATAAATTCGCTCAATGGCATGCAAGATTGTACAGTCCGGTTTATAATGAATGTCAAAATCATCGTAAGTAAACCCGTGGCTAATTGCCTTTTTCAGTGCATCGGCCCGGAACCAGAACATATCCCCATAGGGCGCAACCGGCGCCTTGGCTGGATTGACACTCACTTTCAGATCTAGCTTTTTGATCAGTTCCACAGTATTTTGATAATTGCCAGGCCAACACTTGTCAGACGAGCAGAAGTATAGCCCGTGATACACCATTGGAGCGCCAATGACGCCCATACGGGGGTTTGCCTCCAGCAGATTGATAATGTTTTCCACTACTTCCCGGGTGCCAAAGAGGTTTTCATAGCATTTTTCCCCAAACTGGGAGCCTACAATTCCAAATTCCGCATACGGTGATTTTTTATCGTGGAAATAACAGATATACTCGTACTTGCCATCCAGAGTAACGTTTGCATAGGTAATCCACAGAGTGGACATGGCCACGCCCACGTTGGGACGGATCTGCACCTCGTAGTGCAGATTGCGATCATCGAAAGCCTTGTGAATCACTTCTTTCGTTTTCTCGCTGGTCGTGGTAACGTAAAAATCCGTGTTGGGAGGGAAATTCTCACAGTATGTTGCAATCCGCTCTACCTCATCTGCATAGTAAATATGAAGAATGACAGCAACCTTTTTTTCATAGGTAAACGGCTTTTCTACGCTATTCCGTGGAACCACATACTCGAGCTGGAGCTGATTGAAGATATCCGTCAGATTTTTGGTGCGCAACAGGTAGTCCCAGATCATGGTAGTATCATAGTCTGTATGATGGGCAATATAGTCCAGCGTATGCCGGGGATCCTGCCCACAATTCAGTTGGGAACTCTGCTCTTTCATGTCCGTTCCCAAAGGCCGAATTCGTGCAAACGGAATTCTGTCCTTTGAAATAAGCGCATGCATCCCGTGGGTCAGCATATCATAGTAATAATCCTTATAATCATCACTCTGATAGGCTTCGACCCGGAAACCGGCATCACAGACATAATCATAGAACTCAAACTCACTAAAAAAGAATGTGTCCAGATCTTCCTTGATGACCGGGCTGGAACTCCAGTATTTTTTAAATTCCGCGGAGTGAAGCAGTCTGGATCTAATAACGTAGAAATAGCAGATGGAACCGTTGAATTTATGGTGTTTTAAGGGACGACCCTCAATTTCGGACCAACTTTCAACTCCATATACTTTCATGGCACCGTAGAAGTCCGCATCAGACTTTTCCATGGCATCGAACATTTCAGAAAGCGGATAGAAAGGGCCGAAAAAGCTGTCGTTGAGCATCAGCAGTTCGTCATATTCTGCCAATGTGTCCCATCCGATGTGGGCGATGCCGTCGATCCAGCTGCCTGCCAGCAGCCCCTTGTTCTCCCGCACAAAAAAGTCATCCGTCAGTTTAGCCAGCTCGTCCCGGCTTTCCGGGGTCAGGGTGCCGCTGACGACGCCCACAATGGTATCTACCTCTTTGCGCAGCTCCTGCAAGTAATATTTGCGAAAGCGATCCAGCTTTCCATCTTTATCGTATATGACATACATGGCAATCCGGCGGGGCCGGTGCTGCATCTCTTTATCGCCGCTGTCCTGCATCTGTGTTTTCCTCCTGTTGCCGTTAATACCGAGTCAGATAATCTTTGACTCGTCCGAATGTCTCCTCCGCGTGAAGGATACAGTCATCCATGTTGAAGTAGCGAAAATCCGCCAGTCTTCCGCAGTAGAAAAGTCCCGGATAGCGGGCGGCCTCTGCGCGGTAACGGTCATGGCGCTCCCTGGTTTCAGCGGTGATGACCGGATAGAATGGCGCATATGCTCCGCCTTTGACATAGGCGAGAGGGTACTCCGTGGCAATCGTTGTACCTTCCGCGCCGCTGCTTCCGGGAGTAAGAAATTTGTATTCTGTCTTACGGGTATACCCTTTTGCCTGCGGGAACGAGATGATGGCTTCCGGGAAAACCCGATCCACATTCTGCCACTCGTAGGTAATATTGAGGGACCGATAGGGCAATTCTCCGTACTTCTCCTGGAACAATTCGTCAATAGCACCCGTATAAACCAGCACATCCAGTGTCTCGCCGTCGTAGGTCATCGTTCCCAGCGATCCGTCCAGATGCAAGTGCTCCAGAGCATCTTCTCCGGTACGCACCATAATATTGGGATGATCCAGCATTGCCGCGAACAGTCCGGAAAAGCCGTCCTTTGGGATATACTGAAAATCCTTATTCATGTATCGTTCGTCATAGCTCATCGCCATGGGGACCCTCTCAATGATGCTTTTATCCAGCTGTTCTGTGGGAATCCCCCACTGCTTTGCGCAATAGGTTCGGTATGATTTCTCAAATAACAGGTTTCCAAAGCCGGAGATATCCTCGTCTTCATCTCTGGCCAATTCTCCCACCGGCACGCGATCCCGGCCGCGGAATTTGCCGCGAAGCTTTCGAATCAGAATCTCGGCTTTCTCGGGCCCGATCATCTGCTGAATGGATTCAAAGTTAAACGGCAGCCGTACATACTTTCCATCCATATAGCTCAGCTCTTTAACGGTATAGGGCTCCATCTCCGCAAAGCGGGAAAGATCCTTTATAATGGACCAGCGGTCTGTTACCAGCACATGGGGACCATAACGCTGAACCCGGATTCCATGTTCATCCATCTCATCATACATATTCCCCGCGATATGCTTTCGTTTCTCAATCAGCAGGACTTCTCTGTTCATCTCTTCCGCAAGCCTGCGCGCGATTACAGCTCCGGAGAACCCCGCCCCAACAACAACGATCTTACCCATGTCCGTTACACCATCTTCTCTCTCATATTCTTTTTTCACTGTTATCAAATGTCAATTTTTTCAATTTTTGTGGCATCCCCCCAGATCCCCGGAGAGTCATAGGGGCGGTCTGGGAATTTGCCATATTCCAGCCGGATCGGCAATTTTCGCTCCTTGATGAAGCGTTCGATGCAGGAGGCCAGTGATTCGGGTTTCCCTGTACAAACATTGGTAACGCCGGAAACAGCCGTTTGCAGGCTGGCCTTCGCAATGAGCCGCGACAGTTCATCAATCTCGACAAAATCAAACAGATTCTTACCGGATGTAAAGGGAAAAGTGGTTTTTCCCGCACGAACCGCCTGTAAAATCTTTGCAAAAATATTGCTGCCATTTATATCGTCACTGATAATATAATAAAGCCTCAGCCAGTGCAGCGTACATTTGGTGCCTTTGGCAGAGAGCAACAAGCTTTGGCGCATCGCATTCTTGGCGATGCCATATTGAGTCTGGGGATTGCAGGGAGTGTTCTCATCAATGGGGCCTTCCCAGTAGCCCACCTCATGCATGGTACCCATGCATGAAAGAATCGGCAGCCCGCCCTGCATCATGTTATTGCAAAACACAATGTGCGCGGAAAGATTGTCCATATGGGCGGGGGAATTATGGACGAAGCCGTCCTGCCAAGCCAGATGGATGCATACATCCGGGCTGCCCACCCTCCGATAAATATCCTGCGCCCCTGAGAAAATAGGCTCCGGGCAAAATCTGGCCCGCGGATCCATACCTTCAGGGCTGAATGCCGACACCATTACGGGATACCCCGCATTCAGAAGTGTTTTTACCACATGGTTGCCGATGTAGCCGGTACCGCCGGTAACCAGCACTTTTTTGGGCGGATCGTCCTTGCGGAGATAGCGCCAGAGAGCATCATGCCAATCCGGCAGCCGCTGAAAACCGGCATCATCCAGGCTGCTTTTGCTCAGCCTGGAATTCAGGGGACGGGCGGCAGGCAGGACATAATCCGCCGTCGTCGCCGACTGCAGATCCACCTCCATCCACGCCTGCCGGAAAACCTCCTGCGCAAACTCGAAGCGGCTGCAGACGCCTTCATTTGTGGCATGGTAAATCCCGAATTTTTCGGTCTGCACCATATCACAGACCAGAACTGCCAGATCCACGGTGTAAGTGGGAGAGCCATATTGATCGGCAACCACAGAAAGTGATTGGCCTGACGCTGCGTTGCGAAGCAGCTTTTCAATAAAATTATCGTTTCCTCGGCCAAACATCCAAGAGGTGCGCACGATAAAGAACCGGTCCAGCTCTTCCCGCACGATTTTCTCGCCCGCCAGCTTGCTGGCACCGTAAACATTTTGCGGGCATGGGGGATCATTTGTCTCATAAGGATGGTCACCGTTTCCGGAAAACACATAATCGGTGGAAAGATACAGCATCTTGGCGCCGATCTCCCTGCAAGCCGTTACGATATTGCGGGTGCCCTCCGTATTTACTGAAAAGGCGTACGCCGAATCAGTCTCGGCCTGATCCACTTTCGTATACGCCGCACAATGGATGACTGCATCGGGAGCCTGTTCCCGCATGAGGCGGTCAACGCACGTTTTACTTGCAACGTCCATCTCTTTAGAGGATGGGGAAATGTACTCGATTCCCCGGCGAAGCAGCTCCTGACATACATCATGTCCGAGTTGGCCGGTGGCACCTGTAACAAGAACCTTCATTTCTTACCTCACACCTGATTTTTTTGCGCCAGGCAAATTGCTTTGGCAAATAATTTATCCGGAAAATTCTTCATAACGATCTCGGCCACCGAGGATAGCGGGCTGAAGCGTCGGTATTTCCACACCAATTTTTCACCGCCCAGATGGTTCCAGCTGCGTTGGCGTGCCCTCATCCATGTCGTTCCGTCCAAAATCGTTTTGTGCAGCTCAGGTCCGCAGGCAAAGTTTTCCTCCAGCCAGGTTATCTTATCCAGTGCCACCCTGATGCGCGTTTTTTCGTAGCTTTTTTTATCCGTAACGCCCATCAGCACACCGGTCTGATTTCCACCGTGAATGCGATACTGTATAAGGGGCCTCGGCACTGTTACTACTTTCCCATGTTCCGCGCACCAAAGCGCAATATAATGATCATGCACCATATACGGGCAAAACGGCACAGCGGATTTCGCAGCGCGCGCATTGACCAGCATCGTGCACCCCGTGACAAAATTACGAAAGAGCAGCCCCTGCGCCAGTCCTTCACCCGAATGAAAAACATGATGACGCCGGACTTTTGTGATACTGTCCGCCGTCCGGCGCCCCTCCCCATCGATTACATACATATCCGAGCACACCAGCAAAGCCTCGGTCCTCTGCATCTCATCCTGCAGGACGCTCAGCTTCTCCGGAAGCCAGATGTCGTCCTGGTCGCAGTAGGCGAAGCATTCGCCCTCTGCCTCCCGGGTAAGAAGCTCGAAGGTGGCATTGGAGCCGAGATTGGTTTCGTTGCGCGTCAGCGTGTAGGGAAACGCAGTGACGCTCTCTTCAGCGGCCTGTTCAATCTCCGCAGCGCAAACGTTCGTCGAGCAGTCGTCCCGAATATACAGCCGAAGCTTGGGATAGGTCTGCGCATTGAGCGATTGCAGCTGCGCGCGCAGCCAGTCCATGCGCGGATTGTAAACAGCCATAAGAATCGAGATATTGGGCTCTGCTTCTTGCTTTTTATAAATTTCCATACATTTTTTGATAATAATCTTGATAGTTCCCGGAAATGATATCTTCCCACCATTGTTTGTTATCCAGGTACCACTGTACGGTTTTTTCAATGCCGTCTGCAAACTTGGTTTCCGGCAGCCAGCCGAGCTTTTCGTGGATGAAGGTGGGGTCGATTGCGTAGCGCTGATCGTGCCCCTTGCGGTCCCTCACATGAGTAATCAAACTTTCCGGCTTACCGAGAATCTGCAAAATTCGCTTTACGATGTCGATATTGCGCATTTCATTGTGCCCGCCGATATTATAGACCTCTCCGATGGTTCCCTGTTCCACAATCAGGTCGATTGCCCGGCAGTGGTCCTCGACATACAGCCAGTCCCTCACGTTCAGGCCCTCGCCGTAAACCGGCAGCGGCTTGTCCGCAAGTGCGTTGGCAATCATCAGCGGAATCAGTTTTTCAGGGAACTGATAAGGGCCGTAGTTATTGGAGCAGCGGGAAATGGTGATCGGCATTTTATAGGTTCGCTGATAGGCGCTGCAAAGAAGATCCGCCGATGCTTTTGACGCAGAGTAGGGCGACGAGGTGCACAACGGTGTTTTTTCTGTAAAAAAGAGGTCTGGACGATCCAATGGCAGATCGCCATAAACCTCGTCGGTCGACACCTGATGATAGCGCTTTACGGAATATTTCCGGCTCGCATCAAGCAGTACTGCAGTACCTATGACGTTAGTTTCCAAAAAGACGCCCGGATTGTCAATAGAACGATCCACATGGCTCTCCGCTGCGAAATGCACCACCGTATCCGGCCGCTCACGCTCAAAGAGAGCATAGATGCCTTCCCGATCACAGATATCCAGTTTTACAAAGGTGAACATGGGGTCGTCCATAACCCCCGCAAGGGTCTTCAGATTACCTGCATAGGTCAGTTTGTCCACGCAAATCAGTTGGTAATCGGGATGCGCCTGACGCATATGAAAGATAAAATTACTTCCGATAAAGCCGGCGCCCCCGGTAATCAGCATTTTCATAGATGAATTCTCCTTTTTAAAAGCCAGTCACGGCATCTTTCAGCAAAGGGTTTTTTGTGTCCTTTTCGGACAGAATGGGATGCTGAACGCCCCAGTCCACGCCGATTTCCGGGTCATTCCAGAGAATGCCGCCGTCGGCCTCCGGAGCATAATAGTTATCTGCCTTGTAGAGAAACTCCACCTCATCCGTCAGCGTGACAAAACCGTGGCCGAATCCTCGCGGGATAAGTAACTGCCGCTTGTTTTCCTCGCTCAGTTCCACGCCCACCCACTGTTTATAGGTATCGCTGTCCGGCCGCAGATCGACTGCGACATCCAGCACTGCACCGCGCGCGCAGCGCACCAGTTTTGCCTGTGCCTTGCTGCCGCGCTGAAAATGGATTCCCCGCAGAGTTCCCTTGACCGTCGATGAGGAGTGATTGTCCTGTACAAAATCATAGAACAGCCCGGCTTCTTCAAAAGCCCGTTTGGACCAGCTCTCCATGAAAAAGCCCCGATGATCCCCGAACACCTTCGGCTCGACGATCCAGACGCCGGGAAGCTTCGTTTCTGTAAACTGCATATAAAAAACCTCTTAGTACAAAATTTTCCCCTCTGCCACGGTCTTCAAATAAGCACCGTAAGGGGATTTTCCGTATTTTTCCGCAGAAGAACATAAGGTGGCATAGTCAATCCAGCCGTTGCGATAGGCGATCTCTTCCAGTGCCGCGATTTGAATGCCCGCCCGGCTCTCTGCAACCCGGACAAACTCGGATGCCTCAAAAAGGGAGTCCATCGTACCGGTATCCAGCCATGCGTAGCCCCGTCCCAGCGTAACCACGTTCAAGCTGCCTTCTTCCAGATAAATACGGTTGAGATCGGTAATTTCCAGCTCACCGCGTTTGGACGGACGAAGCGCCTTTGCCCGTTCGACGACATGGTTATCATAAAAGTAAAGGCCCGTCACGGCATAGTTGGACTGCGGATGCGTCGGCTTTTCCTCAATGGAAATCGCCCTGCCGCTGCTGTCAAAGGACACGACGCCAAAACGCTCCGGATCGTCTACATAGTAGCCGAATACAGTTGCACCTGTTTCCTGCGATACCGCCTTGCGCAGCTGGCCGGTAAAGCCGGCTCCATAGAAAATATTATCTCCCAGAACCATCGCGCAGTGATCGTCCCCGATAAATTTTTCTCCAATGATAAACGCCTGCGCAAGTCCGTCCGGGGAGGGCTGCTCAGCGTAAGAAAGCTGTATGCCATAGCGGCTTCCGTCACCCAATAGCCGTTCGAAATTCGACAGATCCTGCGGAGTAGAAATAATTAGGATCTCTCGAATTCCCGCAAGCAAGAGGGTTGAAAGCGGGTAGTAAATCATCGGTTTATCATAAACCGGCAGGAGCTGTTTACTGGTTACCATCGTCAACGGATACAACCGTGTTCCGCTTCCGCCGGCGAGAACGATTCCCTTCATCAAGACACACCTCCGTACGTTATTAACGTTTAAATTATACGACAATCTACAGCTTGTGTCAATCAAAGTACCCATAAAGGCCTGATTCTGCGCAGGTACAGACGGATGTACTGTATAAAGCGTTCACCGGTATCATAGATCGGCTGCTTAAGAATCCCACAGAAGTACGGCGACAATACAGCATTCCAAGTATGCGGCAGATCTCCCCGAAAGGAAGCGAATATGGGACAGGCGGCATCGCATACATTATTCATATAAGCCGCCGAAAGGAGGGGGAGGGCATTTAACGTTATTATGCATTACCCTAAAAGCTTGGAAATGCAGCAGAAGCTTTCCCGAAAAGTTGCTGCCGTCCATGTGCAGACCGTCATTGAAAAAGTCAGATCAATGCCCTGCCCCGTGGAGCAAAAGGCAAAGCTGATTGAGGCAATCAGGCAGATACATCAAAAATGAGGAAGGGGTTATGCCCCTTCCTCATTTTTGATCCGTCAGGCCGACAGCAGTGCTGCGTGCCATACATCTGCGTTTTGAATGATTCTATCTGCGCTGTTTGCAGCATACTCCCGTGCTGCCTCCGATCTGCAATTCAATCGGAGTCCGGTAGGTTTCTCCTCTTGGCAGGTCAGCGTCCATGGTGCGGAGCAGGATGTCTGCCACCTGTTCGGCAATTGCTCCCTCGTTTTGGAATACAGTGGTAATAAACTGGGCTTCCCCCAGCTTGGGCGACCGTCCGTCAAAGCCGCTGATGCTTAAGTCTTCGGGGACACGGATGGACAGTTTTTGGCAGCAGTTCAGCATAGTATCCGCAAGTCCGTCGTTTTCACATTCCACAGCCGTCACGCCGTTCTCCAGGAAATAGGTGAGCAGCTGACAAATCCGTTCTTTCTGTTCTTCGGAGGGAATGGGGCGGTACTCTTCTACAGAATCCTTCAGCCTGGTAACCACATAATTTTGATTGAGAGGAAGCGCAGCCTTTCGCATGGCACAAAAGTACCCGCTCAGCCGCGCACAGACGGAAGAAAGCTTGGAAATGCCGGAACTGCTCACAAAGGCAATTTTAATATGCCCTTTGGAAATCAGGTAATCGGTCATCTGGCGGGCACCTTCAAAATTGTCGCAGGTCACATTGTGTACGAAAGGAGCTGTAACCGACTTATCCAGAACCACCACAGGGATTCCTTGAATAAAAAATTGTTCCAGTAAATCCAGATTGATCTCATCTGTGTTGGGATAGTAAATCAGCCCCGAAATACTTTGATGCAGAAGCTGCTGAAGCATCTTTCTTTCCTGACGCTTGTCCCGGTCGGTGGTATAAAAGGAAACGTACCCGTGACGGGGATTCAAACGTGCGTTGACTACTTGAATCATCTCTGCCATCGAGTTGCAGGGAGAAATATCAAAAGGGCAAAGTGCTGCATAAATCCGTGCATTATTTCTGGAGGAAGAACCCGGGCTTTGAATCCCCCGGGCAACAAAGCTGCCTACGCCCCGCTTACGATAAAGAAGACCCTTTTGTTCCAGCTCGGTGATTGCCCGTTTGGCAGTGATATTACTCACCTGAAACTGTTCTTCCAGCTGTTTTTCCGTACAAAACGGTCTGTCGTAGGAATAATTTCCCTCATTAATTTGCTCCAAAAGATAATCGATAAGCTCCTGATACAGGCGTTTGGCGGCCATTTTTTCATCTCCTTGATGTTTACGCTTTTATCATATCAAACTATTTTGCCAAATGCAAGGACAATTATTAGCACGCTTATTTAATATAATAATATAGCCATATTATAAAAAATGGTATATTAATTGACGAAAAACAATAACAAAAATTTGTGATATAGTATTGACAATGCACGATAATAGTTATATTATATGTCTATAATTCCTAATTGATATAAAAATAAAATAAATATTTGAGTTTTTTGTATAAAATATAATATACATTTTAATATATTAAAACATTGTCGATTTCAGCGAATTATTCTTTTAAGACTATAGTAAATGCATTAAAAACCGGCGCGCTCTTTCCCCTTGGCCTCGAAATCTGTTTTGACGAGTGCCCGAAACCCTTGCTAAAGTAATTAATGGCAGACAGGCTGGAGCTTCTCTACTTTCTGCCTGGAATAAAGGAGAGATGATATGAACAGTACACAACCGCCAACCGTTTCACCGGGTCCGAAGGGCCTTGAGCGCCATTCTCAAGGCAGCTTTTTTAAGCGCCTAAGCAAGCATTTTCATTCGTATGGATTACTTCACATTATGGCGCTGCCTACAGTAATTTGTCTGATTTTGTTTTCCTATGCACCTATGTTCGGGCTCGTTGTAGCATTTCAGGATTTCAATGTTTCCAAGGGCTTTCTGGCAAGTCCGTTTGTGGGACTGAAAAATTTTGAATTTTTGTTTGCAACCAGGGATGCCTGGGTCATTACCCGCAATACGGTGCTTTACAACATTGCGTTTATCCTTTTGGGCACTTTTTTTGCGGTGGCCTTAGCCATTATGTTAAGTGAAATGTACTTCACCCGTACCGGCAAGGTGCTGCAGACAATTTTTATCATGCCGAACTTTTTATCCATTGCGGTCATTGCAATCATTGTATTCGCATTTCTGTCCCCTACGACAGGGTATATCAATTCTCTTTTAAAGGCATCCGGCCAGTCGCCTGTAAGCTGGTACACGACACCCGGCATCTGGCCCCCTCTGCTGATTTTTGTAAGACTCTGGCAGGGAACAGGATATTCCGCGGTGGTGTATCTGGCTTCCATTTCCGGCATTTCCAATGAATATTATGAGGCAGCCATGCTGGATGGCGCCACCAAGTTTCAGCAGATCCGCTATATTACCATTCCCAATCTCCGTTTCATTATCACCATCCAGCTCATTATGGCAATCGGCAGTATGTTCCGGGGAGACATCGGACTGTTTTATACCGTAACCATGAACAACGGCGCTCTCTTTCCTGTCACAGATGTCATTGACACCTATGTGTTCCGGGCACTGACCAAGATGAACAATCCGGGCATGGCAACTGCCGCCGGTTTGTATCAGTCGGTGGTAGGACTAATCCTGATTTTGATTTCCAACAAAATCGTAACCAAGGTTGATCCGGACAGCGCATTATTTTAAGGGAGGAGACGCAATTTTATGCCAAACGAAGAATTGACTGACGTCAAAGACAAAAAAGCGAAGAGCAGCTATCTCAACAAGCTGACGCGAATTTCACCCGGTGCAAACTTTATTCTGCTGGTTCTGCTGGTTTTAACTGCGGTGGTTGTAATCATTCCCATGCTTCTGGTGGTCATTATATCCTTCTCTACACCGGAGAGCATCTCCCTCAAAGGCTATAGCTTTACTCCCACCAGCTGGACCAACTCTGCCTATGAGATGCTGCTGGGCAAAGGGCTGGGAACGCAGATCCTTCAATCCTACATACTGACCATCGCACAGGCCTTGCTGGGAACGGTTTTGAGCATATTTGTCATGTCACTTTATGCCTATGTTCTGGCTCAAAAGCGGTTTCCCTGCCGGAAATTCTACACCATTATCCTGTTTATTACCATGCTGTTTTCGGGCGGTCTGGTCCCGTCCTACATTGTGAATACCCGGTATCTGCACCTGTACAACAGCTTTTGGATCTTTATTTTCCCCGGCCTGGTGGCGGCCTACAGCATCATTGTTCTGCGGACCTTTATCAACACCACCATTCCCGACGCCATGTTTGACGCGGCCCGCATTGACGGCGCCAACGACTTTATGATCTACGCCAAAATTGTAATGCCCCTTTTTAAGGCGGGGTTGGCAGTTACCGCGTTGTGGGCATTGGTGGGGCGCTGGAATGACTGGTTTACCGCTACGCTCTACATTGAAAATCCAAAGTTGGTTCCCCTGCAGACGATGCTGGTGCGTATCCAGAAAAATCTGGACTTCATTAAGAACAATTCCGCACTCCGAAGCAGCCCCAGTGCACAGCAGATGCTGAAAAGCCTCCCGGGCGAAAACATTCGGATGGCGATCGTTATCATCTCCATTGTTCCGATTCTGTTTGCGTATCCGTTCTTCCAACGGTACTTTGTCAAAGGAATAACCGTCGGCAGTGTGAAGGGATAAAGCAGAATCCGGCATGAGTTTGTATCGTTACAGTCTCTTTTCCGCCGGTCAGCGGCCCAAAAGAGATTGCAATAATAAAAAATGTAGCTTGGAGGAAAAAGAATGAAAAAGTCACTTTTGAAAGCCACAACCATTATGATGGCAGTGGCGATGCTGTCCGGTGCGTTGACCGGGTGCGGCAATTCGGGTTCCGGCAATACTGCAGGCACTGGTTCAACCGGCACAGATGCTTCCGCATCTGGTACCGCAGAAACCCCCGTTATCAGCTATTACTATCCCACTGCGCCGTCAGAGCACGACAAAAAGGTATGGGATTCCCTGAATCCTTATCTGAAAGAAAAAGCCAATGTTACGGTGGATTACCATCCCATCGACTGGGGCGAGTATGACGACCGCACCAGTACCATCGTTTCTTCCGGTCAGGATTTTGACGTCATGTTCTGCAACAACACCTACTTTTCCAAGGTTCAGCTGGGCGCCTGCCTGCCCGTAGAGGAATACCTCAAGAAGGAGGATGTGTGGGGTGCTCTTCCCGAGTGGCTTTGGAAAGCGGCTACTGTTGACGGCCATATTTATGGCGTTCCCACCTACAAGGACTGCGCCGCTGTTCCGGGAATGATCTGGAACAAAACGATGGCAGACGAACTGGGGATTACTGTACCTGCCAGCTATAAAAAGGAAAAGGACATGAATGACCTTTTCTATGAAGCAAAGAAAAAGCGGGATGCCGCTCATCCCGAGGACGCAAACATTCCGATTCTGATCTCCACCCAGATGACCCAGATGTTTGACGGTACCGCAACAAACTTTGCCGCCACAAACATTCCGGGCATGGAGCTGTGCGCAGGCTACAAAGCCGGCGAGCAGGTGTTTAATTACTATGACACTCCCGAATATGCAGAAATGGCCAAGTTACATAAGCAATGGGTGACCGATGGTATTTATCCGATGGATTCCGCAAACTATGATACCGAGGCCGGCGTCCGTAATTCCGGAAAGATTATGTTCCAGTTCACTCTGGGCTATGTAAGCGTAGATCCTCATATGTGGGGCCAGGATTTTGAAATCTCATTCTCGCCCTGCGACGAGCGGTTCCTTGCCACCGGTTATGTCATGTTCGGCTCCAACGTGGTTGGTGCGAAATCCAAGAACCCCGAAGCTGCCGTCAGATATCTGAACATGGTCAATACCGATAACTTCGTGGCAAACACCATCCGCTTCGGCGTAGAAGGCGAATACTGGAAGAAGACCGACGATAACCGCCTCGACTTCACAGATACCCTGAACGCCGATCCCCAGCAGAGAGCGTATTACAACTGGTATGGCTGGCAGTTCGGTCAGCTGTTCTGCATGTCTCTGCCGCAGCAGGAAAGCGCCACACTGTGGGATGACCTGAAAAAAGCCAATGAGACCGCCTATGTTTCCGACAATATGGGCTGGGTATTCGACCAGACTCCCGTTTCCACCGAAATCGCTTCCTGCAATGCCATTGTCACCGAGTACAACGATAATCTGGAAAGAGGCATGAGCCCCGACGTGGACAAAGCGGTCGCCGATTTCCGTCAGAAGCTGAAGGATGCCGGTGTGGATAAGATCACTGCCGAAGCACAGAAACAGCTGAATGAATGGCGTGCAGCCAACAACAAAAGCGTAGCGAAATAAGGAGAGCATAAAATAGTATATTAAAAAATGAAGTGCCCCGATTGTTAAGCAGCACAACCCTGTAAATAACGATTGGGGCACTTTTCTTTTGCGCAGTTCTTTCTTTATGAAAGAGACGCGGCAAAAAAGAAAAACAGTCGGAAAGATACCTTTGCCAGCATAAAAGGAGCCAATCTATTTATGGAAGACTACAAAAATCCCGCGCTGCCTGTTGAGAAGCGCATCAATGACCTTCTGTCCAAAATGACTCTTGAGGAAAAAATTCTTCAGACCGATCAATATGCCACCAGCGATTTCACAACGAAGGACGCAACAGAAACAATTTCGGAAATCCTTTTTGACAAGATGGATTTCATATTTCATGGAAACAGCGTCGGAAGCATCCAGACCAGAGGAACGAATGCTTCCAAAAACAATAGAATTCAAAAATACGCGGTGGAGAAAACCAGACTGGGGATTCCTTTTTTATTCAGCGAGGAAGCGCTGCATGGCCTTTTTTCCAGAGACGCCACCAGCTTCCCCCAGCAGATCGGGCTTGCGGCCACATTCAATCCCGGGCTGGGACGAAAAATGGGGCATGCCATTGCCACAGAAACCCGTGCCACCGGCATTCATGAAACCTACAGTCCGGTCATGGATCTGATTCGCGATCCCCGGTACGGCAGAACGGAAGAATCCTATGGAGAGGACGTTTATCTTTGTTCGGAGTTTGCCCGGGAGACCGTTTTGGGAATGCAGGGAGACGACCTTGCCGCCCCGGATGCCATTGCCGCGGAGCCAAAGCATTACGTTGCTTACGGAAACCCGGTGGGCGGCTTAAACTGCGCCCCCTCCACCATGGGGCGACATGATGTGTTTTCTGACTGTCTGCCGGTTTTTGAGGAAGCCTTCAAAGAGGGCGGAGCCATGGATGCCATGTGCTCCTATAATTCCATTGACGGCACTCCTGTGGCCGCAGATCATGAACTGCTTACCGAGGTTCTGCGGGACCGATACGGAATGAGAGGATTTGTACGCTCTGACCTTACTGCTGTTGTCCGGCTGCACAATGAGCATCATGTGGCCAAAACCCGCAGGGAAGCCATCGCCATGGGCATGGAAGCCGGTGTGGATCTGCAGCTGTACGACTATCCCCATGAGGAATGGCAGACGGGAATTCTGCAGCTGGTGCGTTCCGGCCAGATGAAGGAATCCGTATTGGACGAGGCCTGCCGCCGCGTCCTGCGGGTAAAATTTCTTCTGGGATTGTTTGAGAATCCCTATACCGATGAATCACTGGGGAAAAAGGCAATTAAATGCCCCGAACATCTGGAATTAGCCAAAGAAATTGCACGGGAGAGCATTTGCCTGCTGAAAAATAAGGATCATCTGCTTCCTCTGTCCAAGGATCTGGAAACTGTGGCCGTGCTCGGTCCCTGCGCGGCTGCCCCGGTGCTGGGCGACTACACTCCCAACTTTACCTATGGCGGGGTGAGTGTGCTGGATGGCGTTCGGGAACTGGTTTCTCCCAGGACAGAAGTTCTCTATGAAAAAGGGTGCAGCATTCTTGGGGATGCGACCACCCCCTTCGATCCGTGGATGCTGCGGGACGAGGAAGGAAATTCCGGGCTTACGGGACGTTATTACAACGGGCGGGTTCCGGAAGGGGAGCCTGTTCTGGTCCGAAATGACAATACCGTTAACTTTAACTGGATTTACGCTAAGCCTGACCTGCGTCTGGACGCGGAAGCGTTCAGCGTGGTGTGGACAGGTATGATCCGTATGCCCTTCCACCTCAAAGGCGGAGTGGGCTTCAGCACCCACGACAGTATGCGTCTGTATATTGACGGCAAGCTGGTTCTGGACGGATGGGGAGAAGGCCGCGACGCCAACCAGATGGTTGACTTCGATTTTGAAGCCGGTCGCTCCTATCCGGTCCGGGTGGAGTTTACCAACGACGCAAGAGGCGCCCGCGTCATTTTTGGTTACAACTATGGCAAAGAGGACTTTACCAAAGCGGTGGAGGCTGCTTCCAAAGCGGATGTGGCAATTGTCTGCGTCGGCGACAGCACCGAGACCTGCGGTGAAAATTTTGACCGGATGAGTCTGGATCTTCCCGGACGTCAGCTGGATTTTGTAAAGGCGGTTTACGCATCCGGCACTCCTGTGGTACTGGTAATGCAGACCGGCCGTCCGGTTACGGCTGTATGGGAGGAAGAACATCTTCCTGCCATTCTGGAGGCGTGGTTTCCGGGAGAGCAGGGAGGAAGAGCAATTGCGGAAACGCTGTTTGGCGACAATAATCCTTCCGGTAAGCTTCCGATTACGTTTCCCCGCCATGTAGGACAGGTTCCCTGCCACTACAGCAGACGGCCCGGCGGCGGAAAACGGTATGTGGAGATGAACTGGCTTCCGCTGTATCCTTTTGGCTATGGACTTTCCTACACCACATTTGCGTTCTCTGACCTGCGTCTGTCTGCGTCTGAGATTCGTCCGGGGGAGTCTCTCACCGTGTATGCGACGGTCACCAATACCGGGAAATGCACCGGAACCGCTGTCCCTCAGGTTTATCTTCGGGATATGGTGAGCACCTCCATAAAGCCGCTGCGGTCTTTGGCGGCCTTTGCACGGGTAGAGCTCGCCCCCGGTGAAAGCCGTACCGTTGAAATGAAAATAGGTCCCAAATCCATGCGCACATTAAATCCCCGCTATGAATGGAACGTGGAGCCGGGAGAATTTGAGGTTTACTTAAGCGATAATGCGGAAAGCACGATTTGTCAGGATTCCTTTACAGTTACAGAATAATCGTCCCGCTGTCTGCGGCACATAGAATGAGGAGAAGCTGCCGCCGGAATTCCGTCGGCAGTTTCTCCTTTGGGAAATATTTTTGACCCGATTTAAGATTACGCGAAACCATTTCGTTTGAAAGGATTTGCGTAAAACCGAAAGGACTGTAAGAGATGGATCTTTCCATGTATGATGTTGTCTGGCAGGGGCAGAGCGGCAATTCCGCCGGAAGCATGCCCCTTGGCGGGTATGATATGGGATGCAATGTGTGGGCCGAAAAGAATGAGCTTTGTGTCTATGCCTGCCAAAGCGGAGCAGTTGACGAAAACGGCACCCTCCTGAAACTGTGCCGGATCAGACTGTGGATTGAGGATGAAAAAGCTCTTCTGGGGGAAAATTACGTTCAGCATTTTCACCTTAATGAAGGAAATATCACTGTGCATGCCGGAACTCCCGAGGACTTCGTAGACATCCTTCTGTGGAACAGCGTCAACAAAGGTGAACTGCACATTGAACTTGCCAGCTCAAGGGCGCACACGTTCGGCATGTCCTTTGACAGCTGGCGGTACCGGGACAGAGTCATTACGCCGGAAGAAGTCGGTCAGTGCCGGGATCTGGACAGGTATCCCCAGCCATGCTTCACATTAAAGGATACAGTACTTCCCCAAGAGGAAGAACTGCTGTTTTACCATACAGTTGACCCGGAAAGGTCAGTGTGGGAAAAACTTGTACGTCAGCAGCATCTTTGGGATGTGAAGCAGGAGGTTCCCAATCCGCTTTTTCACCGAACGATAGGCGGGCTGCTCTGCGCGGATGGAATGCGGTACCGAGGCAGCGTGAAGTCCTGCATGGGCTGCGACCAAATAGAATATCACTACGTTTCGGATACGGTCCGGCATCAGGTCATTACATTAACCGGGCTTTCTTCTCAGAGTGAGCACTGGGAAGATGACCTCAGAACCATTAAATCCCTTGAATCCGGTCGGGACTCCTCTGAAAAATGGTGGCAGGATTATTTTGAAAAAAGCTACATCATTATTGATGAAAAAAATCCCGGCAGCAAATATTTTCAGATGGGGAAAAACTATCAGTTGTTCCGCTATATGCTGGGGTGTAATTATTACGGCAAGTTGCCGTCCAAATTCAACGGCGGCCTTTTCACCTTTGACGAAGGAAAAACCCCTGATTACAGAATGTGGTCCGGCGGAGCCTTTACGGCCCAGAATCAACGGCTTTTGTATTGGCCTATGCTGAAAAGCGGTGATTTTGAGGCAATGCCCGCCGAATTTGATTATTATAACAACACGCTTTCCGCTGCAAAAGCCCGGGTGAAAAAATTTTTCGGCCATGACGGGGCATTCTTCTTTGAACAGGGAAATTTTTTCGGACTGTGCTGCGGCTCGGAATACAACTGGAACCGGGATCCCCATATGAACTTTGCGGAAGACGACACTCCTTTTGTCCGGCTTCATTATTCTACGGGGCTGGAATTTGCTTTGATGTGTCTGGAATATCACCGGTACAGCGGAGAGGACATTGAGCGCTATATGGACTGGATTGAAAGCGTTACGGATTTTTATTTTGAGCATTATCCGAAAAAAGACGGAAAGCTTTTTCTTTTTCCGTCAACAGCGCTGGAGACCTACAAAGGAAAGAATCCGCAAAGCAAGAACGATGAGGAATACGGTTGTGCCAATCCTATGGATGCCGTTTCGGGGCTTCGCTGCATTGTAGATTCCCTGCTAAATTATTATCAGGGCAATGAAGAAAAAACCCGGAAATATGAGAAACGGAAGACACTTTGCCCTGATCTGCCTGTAGGAAAAAGCCGAAAAGGCCTGGATATGTATCTTCCTGCGCAAGAGTTCGGAGCAAAACCATTTAACTGCGAGCTTCCGGAGTTATATCCCATCTTTCCTTACAGCTGTTTTGGGCTGACCGATCGGGAAAAGGAGCTGGGAAGGGAAGCCTATTGTGAGCCATATCCCTCCAAAGACCAGTATGTGGGATACAGCTGGCACCAGAACGGAATTTTTGCGGCAAGGCTCAACCTGCTTGATGAGGCGGAAAAATATCTGGAAATTAAGCTTTGTGATTCTCCCAAACGTTTCCCTACATTCTGGGGGCCGGGGCATGACTGGACTCCGGATCACAATCACGGCGGCTCCGGGATGATCCAGCTTCAGGAAATGCTGGTCAACGTGGCGTTCGGTGAAATCGAATTGCTGCCCACCTGGAATAAAAACGTGGATGTCCGGTTTCGTCTGCACCTTCCCGGGAAAAAGGTAGTTGAGTGCAGGTGTGAAAACGGAAGAATTTTAGAAAGCACTGTTTGACAAGACAGAGAAACGAGGAAAGCCGAATCCGTGTTTGATCCCGGATTCGGCTTTGCCATTAAGTGAAACCTCATTCGGAAATATAGAAATTAGGAGGGACAAAACCGGTGATGGCCGCAATTGCCATGGGACAAATTTTGAGAGAGTGATGCAAAAGCGAATTTTTATCTTGCCTTTACAGTTTTGAGACAATATGATATGATAATAAAAAGAACATATCATGCGGAGGGCTGCACAGATGAAAGAGAACGGACAAATTGTAATCTACTCCCGAAAATCCAAATTCACCGGCAAGGGAGAGAGCATTGAAAACCAGATTGAAATGTGTAAGCAGTATATCCGTCTGCAGTTCGGTGATACTGCTGCCGACAACGCCTTGGTCTATGAGGACGAAGGCTTTTCCGGCGGAACACTGGAGCGCCCTCAATTTAAGAAAATGATGGCCGACGCAAACCGGAAGAGCTTCCGTGCGATTGTTGTTTATCGCCTTGACCGGATCAGCCGCAATATCGGTGATTTTGCAAAGCTGATTGAGCAGCTAAATGGAATGAAAATTGATTTTATTTCCATTAAGGAGCAGTTTGATACCTCCTCGCCTATGGGGCGGGCCATGATGTACATTTCCTCTGTCTTTTCGCAGCTGGAACGGGAGACCATTGCCGAACGTATCCGGGACAACATGCATGAGCTGTCAAAAACAGGCCGCTGGCTTGGGGGAACAACGCCTACCGGCTATGAATCGGAAAGCATCACCAATGTGACAATTGACGGAAAGACCAAGAAGGCCTGTAAGCTGAAAATCATACCGGAGGAAATCGGCGTTGTAAAACTGATTTTTGATAAGTTCCTTGAAACGGGGTCTTTGACCAAAACGGAAACTTATCTGCTGCAAAACCGCTATACAACAAAAAACGGCAAGCAGTTTACCCGCTTTGCCGTAAAGGGGATTCTCGCAAATCCAGTCTATCTGCTGGCCGATGAATCTGCCTATGACTATCTGATCGAAAACAGTGTTGATCTGTTTTCGGATAAAAGTGAATTCGACGGCATCCACGGGATCATGGCCTACAACCGCACCTTGCAGCAGCCTGGAAAAGCCCACCGGATCAAGCCCATGGAAGAGTGGATCGTATCGGTAGGTGGGCACAAAGGCGTGATCGAGGGCAAGTCATGGGTTAAGGTGCAGACGCTTTTGGAACAGAACAAATCCAAGAGTTACCGCAAACCCCGCAGTAATGTTGCCTTGCTTTCCGGCCTGCTGATCTGCGGCAGCTGCGGTGAGTTCATGCGCCCCAAGCTGTCAAAACGGCTGAACGCAAAGGGAGAGCTGATTTATACTTATTTGTGCTCGATGAAAGAACGCAGCCGGAGCCATGTCTGCAATATGAAAAACTGCAGCGGCAACATCATGGATGCGGCCATTGTGGAACAGCTTAAATCTCTCAGCGAAGACGGCTCTGATTTTATCCGCCAGCTTGAGCAGAGCAAACGGGTATGGATGGGAAACAGACAAAGCTATGACGAGGAGATCGCCAAGCTGGAAGCCCAAATTGCAGAAAACGAAGAGGAAATCAAAGGGCTTGTCGGCGTATTGGGGAGATCGTCCGGTACTGCTGCGGAAAGCTATATCATGAAACAAATAGACGAATTGCACAGCAAAGGAGAAGGGTTCAAACGGCATCTGTCGGAGCTGAAAGAGCTGACCTCAAACCATGCCCTCGCAGACATTGAATTGAACCTTTTGGCCCAGATGCTCGGCTCCTTCAAAACCACTGTGGATGGGATGACCGTTGAACAAAAGCGGGCAGCAATTCGTACATTTGTAAAGGAAATTATCTGGGATGGGCACGATGCTCATGTTGTGCTGTTTGGCTCGGACTATAAATACGAGTTTCCCGAGACACCGTTTGGCCTCGGGAAGATGACGGAAGAAAGCGATGGCAATGTGGAGCCGTCAGGTGAGGATAGCAAATGAGATCCTAATGCATTTCAGAAACGTGAAAAAGACTGCCGGGGATGTGTACATCAACGAGCCGATTGACAATGATTCCGACGGCAATTCCATTACGCTGATGGACATTTTTGCAGACGAGGAAAGCCTCATTGACAATATTGATCTGAAAATGAAAGCGGAAAGGCTGTATCATTATATCGCCCAAAGTCTGGATGAGCGCGAACGGGAAATCATTCAGCTTCGATACGGACTGAACGGGCATCGGCCGCTTACGCAGCGTGAAATTGCCAAAAAGCTGGATATCAGCCGTTCCTATGTCTCCCGGATCGAGAAGAAAGCATTGGAAAAGCTGCGGGACGAGTTTGAAAAGAAGGAAAAAATCTGAAAAATCCCGGAACCACTTTCGGTTGGTTCCGGGATTTTTGCATGTGCGGATAAGCGCAGGGTTCTTAGCGCCTCTGTGAATTGTTCAGCGAGGCTATTCCAAAGATTTGGAAAACTCTCCGAAGGGGTGGGGAAGCTTGCGCAGTTCTTCGGCTAATTCCCGACGAAGGCGCCTTGCGTTTTCCTGCTCTTTGGGGTCTGAAATCAGGTTGTGCTGCTCCAAAGGATCGCTCTCCAGATTGTAAAGCTCGTCGGCATCAAAATAGGAGGGGAAAATCTGATCCAAATTCCACCACATTGTCCGCCGGGTTCCAATCTGATAGGCAAGCCAGCCTACCAGCCCGCAAAGTTCTTTTTCGTCTGTGGCTCTTCCGGGCAGCCGATTGGCAATATATTTGTAGTTCCCGGAAACTATGGCGCGGGAATTGACGTTTTCAATGAGAACGTTTTGGCGCAATTGTGTGCTGCACGAAGAGGCAGCGGAGGAAAAGCTTTGACCGTCCAGCTTCATTTCAGGAGGGCAGGGGCATCCTGCAAGATCCAAAATGGTAGGAGCCAGATCTGTTTCCGCCAGGAGCTGTGTGCGGATTTCCCCGCCTTCGATATGATGAGGCCAATGGATAATAAGCGGAATACGGCCTAAATGGCAGCTTCCCTTTCCGGCGGTGGGGTGGTCTGTGGTAAAGATAATGCAGGTGTCTTCGGCGGCACCGATGGCATTTACGGCTTTTATCACCGCCTTTACAGCCTCGTCCAGCCACAATCCTTCGCAGGCGCTTTCTTCCATCCCCGCTGCTTCAATTCGCCTTCTGATTTTTTCTCTGGAAGGAAGAACTGTGGGGGCGTGCTCCAGAAGGCCTGCGGGGGACGACAGCGGGTTGGATTCCCGGAACCGCTGGCCGGAATAGCGGGAATGAGGAATGGATACGGCGATATAAGCAAAAAAGGGATCTTTTTGTCCCGCCTGGCTTCGGATATAGGAATCCGCGCCCTCAATCACCCAGTCGATGTTGTGGCTGCTTAGTATCTCGGGCAGATAAGGCTCCGGATTTTCATAATATATCCGATCCACCACGTCCCAGCCGTAGTCATTGTTTTTCAAATAGTTTACCGCGTATTGGTAACCATCGGCAATACTCTTTTGGACATGAGGATCGTCCCAGGACGCCCCTTCGGGGAACGAATGATAAAGTCTGTCCAGCTCATCACGGGCCGGTTCGGGGAAATTGTGCCACTTTCCAAAAATTCCGGTGTGGTATCCAACTGTTTTCAAGGCTTTGGGCAAAAGTGATTCACCGGGGCACACGGGACTGTTGAACCATACCGTGGATGGTCCATCCCCGAATTTTTCAGTGTGCTCGGGGCTGCGTTCCGGGTAACGGCCTGTCATAACAGTGTAACGGGCCGGGGTACAGATGGGGGATGTGCAATAATAATTGGTAAAGAGCAATCCGTCTCCGGCCAGAGAATCAATTGTGGGGGTAAGCAATCGCCCGGTGGGAGTCTGGTGCTTGGAAGCGTAGGAATTTCCTTCCCGGATTAACCCCGTATACCCGGTCAAGTTCTGGTTGTAACAGTTGAGGCCCTCAAAGTCAAGGTCTTCCGCCAAAAATAAAACGATGTTAGGACGTTTCATCTTTATATTTCCCCCTTTATTGTCCCGAAAGGATGAACAGTGCACCTTTGGGTGACATACTGCTTCCTTTAGGATAAGACATTCCGGAGGGAATGCAAAGTGAAAATTTACGGATTCTATTGCAATTTTTACTGATTGCCGGAGGAGACCTCTGAAATTTCCTTTTCACCGGAGATATTTTCAGACGGATTTGGGCTTTGGACAATTGGAAGGGTCAGTGTGACGCTGGTTCCGCATCCCTGCCGGCTCTCAATGTCAAGGCCGTATTCATTTCCGAAATTCAGCTTGATCCTCCGGTTTACGTTGAAGAGGCCTACGCTGGTATTGGGGCGCGCGGAGTCGTTTTGCAGCATATTCTTGATTTCCTCAAGCCTTTCGGGCGAGATGCTGCTGCCGTTGTCCTGCACGCAAAGGACGATCATTCCCGGCTGCTTTTCACATGAAATTACGATGTGAATTGCCTTTTCCTTAGGGATGCCATGGGTTACGGAGTTTTCGATAATGGGCTGGAGAATAAAGCGGGGAATGGACTGTTCGGCGCATTCTGCCGGAATAAGGCATTCTACGGTACAGGTGTTGCCGTAGCGCCAGCCCATAATTTTTATGTAGTTTTGGAGATAATCGATTTCGTTTTCCAGCTTCCAGAAGCCTCCGCTGCTTTTGAATACCGGCTCCAAAAGGCATCCCAGGGTTGTTATGCATTCCACGATATTATTGGCGCCATCCATGACAGCCATCCATTTTATCATGTTCAGGGTATTGTAGATAAAATGGGGATTGAGCTGGGCCTGCAGCGCCAGAAGCTCCTGTTCTGTCTTCTGCTGGTAAATCTGCTCGTTTTTCTGCATGAGCTGAGTAATGGAAAGGGACATCTCGTTGAACTTTTTAATCAGGATGCCAAATTCATTCCGTGGAATTTTTCGGAAGGTGGAGCCGAATTTTCCGTATTGAATATCGTTCATTTTTGTAACGAGTTCCCGCAGCGGACGAAGCTTTCTTCTTAACCAGATGCTTACAATTAATAATAAAAGCAAACTGCCGATAAACATGGTTAAGGTGATCATCCAGATAATGTCCCTGCTGCTTGCCGCCAGGTCATTGAGCTGGATCTGATCCACCAGCCAAAGCTCTGTATTGGGAATCCGGTAGCTCAGATTCAGGCAGGGAATGCCCTGGTTATCGGTCATGACGCTGGAATAATCTCTCTTAAAATTCAGCTTTCCGAAATTATTGTAGGTTTGGCCGATAATGCTTTTCTTTTCACTTGAAATGATCTGCATATCTGCGTTGAGCAAAAACAGTTCCTCGTTCGGCAGGTCGGTCCGGTAATAGTCAAACAGTACCTCCTCGCGGATGTTGACTGCGATATATCCGTGGATGAATCCGCTGTAAAGCACGGGTTCACGTTTGATCATGGTAATCAATCCGGGGTTTTTTTCCGACAAATTGAACAGCGGATTAAAGAAGTCTTCTTTCAGCCCTCCGATAATTTTCCAGCTTTTTGAATTCCCCACCTCCTGGCTGACAAAAGAATAGGAAGAGGCAGAGAGGTTGACACAGGTGTGATTCTGATTTGCACCGATCTGAATCCCGTCATTGGTATAAAAATAAATGGAATTCAGAAACGGATAGTTGATCAGGATATTATGAATCTCCTGCAAAAATTCGTTGTACAGCAGTGCAGTTTCGCTGTCACGCTTTTTTTCAGAGTGCCCCAGCACTTTCTGCCCCACATTTCCGTGGGCCAGAATACTGGTCACCCGATCCACCTCATCCAGCGCCTGACTGATCCACCGGCGGGACTGCTGCATGGAGTGGATGTGAAACCGTTCGCTGTCCCTCCTTAGCATGCTGAATGTTCTTTGGTAATAAAAAGAGGAGGCCACCAGCAAAAAAATTAAAGTGGCAAAAACGAAAAAAGTCATCATCTGGACATCCAGACCCATAAAAAACTGGCGGCGCTTTTTCATGACTTCCCTTCCTCAATCCCGGTATGTATTCTCCGATATTCCGCCGGAGACAATCCGGTAGCTTTCTTAAATACTTTGCTGAAATAGGCGGAATCTGAAAACCCGGTTTCATCGGAAATTTGCAGGGTTCGTTTGGAGGAGGTCAAAAGCAGCTTTTTGGCCTGCTCGATGCGAAGAGCGTTGATGTAATCGACAAATTTCTGACCAACCTCTTTTTTAAAAAGATTGCTTAGGTAATTGGCGCTGAGGTGAACATGATCGGCCAGGGTTTTCAGGGAAATGTCTGCGGTATAATGCTCGGAAATATAAGAGATCGCCTGGGAAATTTCCAGACTGTAGCCGGTGGCTTCCCGGACCTTCTCGCAGAGCTTCTCCAAATAAGTCCGATGATGGACAGCCAGTCCCCGCAGGTTTTGGGCGGACTGCAGGGCGGATAGGTGGATTTTCAGCTCGTTCAGACAGTTCATCCCGGTTCGGTCGCAGACGGAGTAGGTAACAAACTCCGCGAGGTTTGCGAAAAGAGTCTGAATTTCGTTTGGCGAGGGAAGCGCGTTTTCCAGTTTTCGGATTTGCTCGGAATAGTTTGATTTTTCTTTCTCCTCTAAAAGCACGTCGAGAATCGGATCGTTTTCGAGCTCTTTCATAATATGGGAGAGCTCTTCCTGAAGAACACTCTCGGGCTGAAGGAACGGGGCGGGGTGGCTCATATAAAAATGCTGCCGGAGAACCTGAGCGGCCTCCTGATATGCTTCCGACAAATGGTCAAAACCGCAGCGGGGACTGCTGAAGCATAATAAAATCGAAGTGTCAAAATACATTTTCATAATTTCCCGGGTTCTTTCCGTAAAACATTCCAGAAGACGGTCGTTTTCCCCTTCGTTTTCCGATGGCAGATTTAGAATCAGAATGTAGTCGGAACCCGTGTCATGAAACACCTCGCCTGAAAAACTGCTTTCGATCACCTCCTGGAGAACATTCAGAATGGAAACACGGACCAGTTCTCCCTTTTGGTCACAGTATTGTTCTTTCATGCTCTGGTAGGAGATCAGGGACAGAATTCCCACAACCAGCCGGTTTGGATTCAGCTTCAATTCATAAGAATGGATGTATTCCTGAAATTCCACCCCCGAGCAGGTGTGATAAAATAAAAAGTCTTTGAGAAAACGCTCTTTTACTGCGTCCAAATCTGCCGTACGCACGTGGGAAACGGGGGCGGACATACTCTTAAGCTCATCCACTGCCTTCCGGATCATTGCCCGAACTTCATCAAACGTCATTGTCAGCTTCAGCAGATAGCCGGAAACATTATAGCCAATGGCCTTTTGCGCAATCTCAAAATCTTCTACACAGGTAAGGATGAGAAGTCGGCACCGGGCGTCCTGCTGGCGGATGGACCGGATTAAAGTCAATCCGTCCATTTCGGGCATCCGGATATCGGTAAGAATAATATCAGGATGTTCGCGCTCGTAAATTTCCAGCGCCTTTGCACCATCCGCCGCATCTTCGACCAGCTCGATTTCCAGTGCCTGCCAGTCAATAATGTTTCGAATGCCAATGCGCACCAGCATCTCGTCTTCCACAATCATGGCTTTGTACATTACGCAGCATCCTTCCCTTGGCGTTCCGTTCCAATATAATATCATTATTGCACAAAATGATATGGCTTTCAACGAATGAAATGATCGGGATAAAAGTATAATACGAAACATGTGTAAAAAATGCAATAGAAATTGGAACAATTAAGTAAATAGTACACAGAATTTCGTTGTTTTTACATTTACACTTCGGAATTCATTTTGTACAATATAGACAACGTTTTGTTAAGACGCAGCTTTGGAGGCTGCAAGGGAGGTGGCTGCCGCGATGTCAAAACAGAAAAATAGGCCGGGAAAAACAGCCGTATCTCATACATGCCGAAAGGACGGACTTCGCCTGCTGCTTATGGCTCTGCCTTTTGTTGTGTTTGTGTTTGCGTTTTCCTATGTGCCGCTGTTTGGATGGATTTATGCTTTTTTTGATTATAAGCCGGGAATTCCTTTATCGGATTCCTCGTTTGTAGGTCTGAAGTATTTCCGGATCCTGATACAGGATTGGCCCACGCTGGCCCGCGTTTTAAGGAATACTTTGGTGATGAGCTTTTTGGGGATACTCTGTGCACCGCTGCCCGCTGTTTTTGCAATTTTTCTTACAGAGATTCCTTCCACCCGTTTTAAAAAGGTTGTACAGACCACAACCACCATACCGAATTTTGTAAGCTGGATTATTGTGTACTCCCTTGCCTTCAATATTTTTTCCATAGGCGGGGTATTCAATCAGGTTGCAATGAACCTTGGGATGATAAGCGAGCCGACAAACATTCTGGCCAATGAGAATGCGGTCTGGCTTTTCCAGACACTCCTCGGGATTTGGAAGTCCATCGGCTGGAACGCCATTATCTACTTTGCCGCCATTGCGGGCATTGATTCGGAGCTCTATGATGCGGCCAGTGTAGACGGAGCGGGACGGTTCCAAAAAATCATTCATGTTACAGTTCCCGGAATTTCCTCAACATTTATTGTGCTGCTTTTACTTTCCGCAAGCAATATTCTGTCGGTGGGACTTGACCAGTATCTGGTGTTCCATAACAGTATGGTAGCGGATAAGATAGAGGTCATCGACTATTATGTCTATCGGCTCGGTTTGATTACCAACGATTACTCCTATGCCACTACCGTGGGAATTTTAAAAACATTGGTAAGCGTCACACTCCTCTTCTCGATCAATGGGCTTTCCAAAAAAATCAGGGGTTACGGCATCGTCTGACACGATGGTCAAAATTATGGAAAGAGAGGGCAACCCATGAAAAAGAAGCTTTCTGTTGGGGACATCGTGTTTTACGCAGCGGATTTTCTAATCATGATTGCAATGATGTTCCTGTGCATTTATCCCTTCTATTATGTATTTATTTATTCCATCAGTGATCCTGCCGCCGCGCAGAAAGGTCTTACCTTGATTCCGAAGGAGCTGACGCTGAGCAACTATGCACAGGTGTTTCAGCTCAGCGGAATCTCGGGCGCGCTGATTGTCTCCGTTTTGCGGACAATAGCGGGTACCGCGCTGACGATCATCTGCTGCTCCTTTTTTGCCTATCTGGTCACCAAGGAAAACATGTACGGAAGAAAAATTATTTATCGCTCGGTCATTGTGACCATGTATTTCAGTTCCGGATTGATTCCTTGGTATTTAACGATGAAGATGTACCATCTGAACAATACCTTTTGGGTGTACATCATCCCTACGGCGGTTTCCGCTTATTATATCGTTCTGCTGAAAACTTTTATTGAACAGCTCCCGCCTTCCCTTGAGGAATCCGCCAAGCTGGATGGGGCAGGCTACTTCCGGATTTTTTTCAGTATTATCTTTCCGCTGTCCAAACCCATTGTGGCAACCATTACCGTTTTTGCGGCAGTTGCCCAGTGGAACAGCTGGTTTGACAACTATATTCTGGTTTCCTCGCCCAACCTCAAAACACTTCAGCTGATGCTTTATGATTATCTGAACCAGGCCAGCGCCATTGCAACGATGAGCAACTCGGAACGGAATCAGGGAGTCACCGTCCAGATTACCCCGGAGGCAGTCCGGATGACCATTACAATGGTAGTGACATTGCCCATTCTGTTTATTTACCCCCTCATGCAAAAGCACTTTGTAAAAGGTATCATGCTGGGGGCGGTCAAGGGGTGAATGGCCCCATGAAAATATGGCAGCATTTTGTTTCATAAAAAAAGGAGGATTCGTATGAAAAAGCATTTCTGTCGCTTATTAGCAGGTATTCTGGCAGTGGGGACAGCGGTGTCCATCACTGCGTGCAACACCACACAGGCGCCGAGCGGGGATGGCAGTTCGCCTGCTTCCACCCAATCGGCGGCGTCACAGGCAGACGGCGGCAATACCCAGGATGTAGTCACCCTGGAAATGTTGGCCAAAAACGCAGGGGAATCATTTAATCAGTATGCGGAGAATCACGTCCAGGATAAAATGGCGGAGGAGATTGGCGTCCGTCTTCATCTGGTCAATGCGGACAATGACAAATTCAATGTAATGCTGGCAGGCGGGGATCTTCCCGATATGGTCCGCACCAGCCCCAACACTTTTGAACAGTTGATCGTGGGAAAGAACGTCGTTCCCATGGATGACTATCTGGATGAGTACGGAAAAGACATTACCGCCAATGTGGCAGATACCGTCACGTTCAGCAAAAAATATTGGAGCAACGGACAGGAAAAGCTCTACTTCCTGCCGGTACAGGTAGGCCCCGATTCCGCCGGAATTGAGCATCAGATCGGGCCGGTTGTCCGCTGGGATTATTACAAAGAATTAGGCTGCCCTGAAATGAACAGCATAGATGACTATCTTTCCGTTTTAAAGAAGATGCAGGATGCCCACCCCACCACGGAAAACGGGGAAAAGGTGTATGCGGTTTCCATGTTTGCTGACTGGGGCAACTGGTATCTGGTGCTGCCAATTTCTGCATTTTACGGTTATAACAGCATCAGCGGTTCTACATTGGGACACTATCATGTGGATACCAATCAGTTCGCGTTAAGCCTTGACGAGGACAACATTTACTGGAAATCCATCGACTTTTACCACAAAGCCAATCAGATGGGAATTCTGGACCCGGATACGTTTACCCAGAAATATGAGGACCTTCAGGCAAAAATGACTGCCGGACGGGTTCTCACCGCACCGGCGACATGGGCAGCCGGTTCCTACAATTCAGACCACAAGGACAGCGCTCAGGGTTATCTGTCCATTCCCGCGAAATGGTCCAATCAGTGGTTCGGCACCAACTACAAAGCTGGCTGGACCGACAAGAGCATCGGAATTTCCAGCAACTGCAAAAACCCTGAAAAAGCAGTGGCATTTTTAAATTACTGCTTCTCATATGACGGCGCCCGCACCCTGTACAGCGGTGTAAAAGGTGTTGACTGGGAAGAGGTAAACGGCAGCCCCACATTGAAGCAGGAGACCCTGGATCTTAGAAATGCGGGCGGCGAGGCCTGGCAGAAGAGCGGAATCGGTTTCGATGTAAACTACGTGGGAATGAGCAGCAATGCCATTAACCCTGCCGACGGAAAGCCGGTAGACCTGTTCCGTGATCCGGCGCTGTTCCCGACAATGCTCAGTCCTCTTCAGAAGGATTTCTGCGACTATTATAAGGTCAGCTATCCCTCCGAAATTTTTGACCAATACCGCAAAGACTACAATACCTTTGACCAAAGCAATGTAAATTCCTTTATTGTGGCATTAATGCCCACAGTTCCCGACGACATTAAGAGAGTCGAGGCAAAACTGGATGAAGCTTCCCTGAAAGCTGCGGCAAAAATGATTCTGGCTTCTTCGGATGGAGAATATGCTTCATTAAAAGAAGCTACAGTAAAAGAATTCCAGTCTTTGGGAATTGATACGGTACGGCAGTGGTATCAGACAGAGTGGGATAAAGCAAGCGCAGCTGCTCAAAGTCTGAAGTAGACCTCGGAAGAGTTTACCGGCGGGCAAAAGAAAAAAAGGCTCCCTGGCTTCGGGGAGCCTTTTATACTATGAAATGGGGGAGAACGTTTTGGCGACAATAAATACGATACAGCTGAATGGAAGCTGGGGCTTTTCCATGGACCCTCTTCGGATAGGGAAAAAAGAACAGTGGTATTCCCGGAAACTGGAGGATACCGTACAGCTGCCCGGAACGACGGACAGCAACCGAAAAGGGACGGAGTATGAATCTCCGAATTACCGAAACCTCAACCGCCGGAATTCCTATATGGGGTGGGCGTGGTATCAAAAAGAAATTACCGTTCCGGATTCCTTTGCGGGGAAGCATCTGTCCCTTTCTCTGGAACGCTGCCTTTGGGAAACGTTTCTTTGGGTGGACGAAAGGTATGTGGGAGAGGAAGAGTCTTTGGCAACCCCCCATACATACAATCTGACCGGGCTGCTCACGCCGGGACAGCACCGCATCACGGTTCTGGTGGACAATTCCAATTTGCGGGATGAGACTGTATCGGAAGCGGATACCACGCAATGCCGGGATCTGACCAGCGGCGTAAGCGTCCGCTGGAAGCACAATTGCGGCGGACATCACACCACATTTTTGATGCCCACCAACTGGAACGGCATTCTGGGACGTATGGAGCTCCGGTGTGAGGACCTGATCCGGATGGAATCGGTGGATCTTTATCCCCAGAAGGGACTTCGTACAGTAAAGGTTGAGCTGTGTGTAGAAAACGGCGCCGGATTTTGCGGAGAAATAACAGTAGATTATCAGCTCACCGAAGAAAAGACCAGCCCGCTTCTGTCCGGAGCGGAACAGTTTTGCCTGACAGGGGAGAAACAGCAGAAATTTTCCTTTTTGCTGTCGGTTCCCGACACTTTAATCCAATGGAGTGAATTTACACCCGTTCTGTACCACCTCAATCTCTGCCTTTCTGCCCCGAACTCAGAAAGCAGACGGATCGTGCCCTTCGGGCTGCGTTATCTTGAGGCGCGGGACGGCCGGATTTTCTTAAACGGGCATCCGGTTTTCCTCCGGGGAACTGTGGAGGACTGCACCTTTCCGCTCACCTTTGCGCCGCCTGCCCAGCGGGATGCCTGGGACCGGATTTTTCAGATTGCCAAAAGTTATGGGCTGAACCACATGCGGTTCCATTCTTTCTGCCCTCCGGAGGCAGCCTTTGACGCAGCCGACCGGGCGGGCTTCCTGCTTCAGATCGAGCTGGCAGGCTCCTCCTGCCCCGATCATCTGGAAGCACCTGAAGATACCGCATTCCTCCGGCGGGAATTGGAGCGCATCCTTGCCAGTTATGGGGGACATCCCTCTTTCGGCATGGTGTCTATGGGCAACGAACAGCTGATAGCCACAGAAAGTCCGGAAGTCTTGGAGAATCAGCAGAGAATTCTTACAGAAAAGGTACGCTGGGGTCAGAAAAACGATCCCCGTCACCTGTATACCTGCACCAGCCATCCCTGCACCCATGGAAGATGCGATGACTATTTTGTATCCGCATGGACCATGAAGGGGTGGGACGCCATGAACACACCGGGTGCGCCCCGGGGATGGGATTGTTTTCTCACCGGAATTCAGTGGGGGGGACCGGATCCGCTGGAAACCAGCTTTTATTGCCGGGAGGCTCCCACGCTGGACCACGATTACGATCAGGGTTTGCAGACTCCGGAAAAGCCTTTTATCAGCCATGAGGTAGGCCAATGGGAGGTTTTCCCCAATGTAAATGAAATCCACAAATATTCCGGAGTACTGGAGGCGGGAAACCTTCAATTGATCCGAAAAGATTTGGAAGAAAAGGGAATGCTGCCGCTGGTCCCGGATTTCGTGCGTGCCTCCGGGAAGCTAAGCCTGATGCTCTACCGGGATGAAATTGAGACTCTGCTCAAAAGCCGAAAACTTTCCGGTTTTCAGCTGCTGGATCTGTTTGATTACCCCGGGCAAGGCACCTCCACCGTGGGGATTCTGGATGCCTTCTGGGACAGCAAGGGCCTGATTACCCCGGAGGAATACAGACAGTTCTGTTCTTCGCTGGTTCTCCTGCTCCGCACGGAAAAGCGGGTCTATCGTGGCGGGGAATCCATAAAAGCCGCTGCAGAAGCTGCCAATTACCGGACAGAGGACTTGAAAACCCATTGGAAATGGGAGCTGTCCTGCAAAGGGGAGGCGATAGCATCCGGAGGAGGAGAAGGTGCTCTGCCCGCCGGGGAGGTTTCCGCCCTCGGCAGCTTTACCTACACGTTCCCCCGCTGGGAGGAAGCCCGCCAGTTGACGCTCTTACTGGAATTGGAAGAAACTGGCGTGCAGAACCGCTGGGACTTCTGGGTATATCCCGCGGAGGGGAAAGAGAGCCAACCGGCTGTCATCCGGGAGTGGAACACCGAGGCGGAACAAAGACTGCTCGCGGGAGAAAGCCTGCTCTTCCTGCCGGACGAGGTTCCGGAAAGCCTTCCGGGGGTATTCACCACGGTGTTTTGGAACCCGCAGATGAAAAAACAGACCGGAACATTCGGAATTTTATGCGATCCGAAAACCCCGGCACTTCAGGATTTCCCCAACGAAGGGTATACTCAATGGCAGTGGTGGGATGTCCTTCAAAACAGCCGTGTTATGGATTTGTCTCCTCTGCCGGTATCTCCTCTGATCCGGGTAATCGACAGCTTTATGACCAACCGGAAGTTGGGAATTTTGTTTGAGGCTGCTGTCGGGTCCGGCAAGCTTCTGGTTTGCTCTGCCGGGTTGGGAGGAAATCTGGAGGAACGGCCGGCGTCTCTCTGGCTGCGGGAATGCCTGCTTCGCTATTTGCGCAGCGAAAACTTCAAGCCGCAGGTCACACTCTCTCCCCGGGAGCTTCACCGGTTCTTTTCAAAGCCATCCGTCTGAAAGGAGAAATTACTGTGAAAAGTGAGAAAAGACTGATTTTGGCCGATAACGGTCAGACCGATTATCAAATTGTAATTTCCGATAGCGCCACACCCTCTGAGCGGCATGCCGCAGAAGAGATGAAATACTATCTGAAAGAAATTTCCGGGGCGGTGTTTCCGATCAAAACGGAGCAGGAATACGAGACCGGCCCCGCCATCCTCATTGGGCGGAGCGGGTTGAGCGAATCCGCTTTGACCGGGGAGGAATGGGACGGATTGGGAACGGAGGGCTTCCACATCCGCGGGGCCGGCAGAAATGTGGTCATTGCCGGAAGCAGCACACGGGGCGCCCTCTATGGAGTGTACGGCTTTTTGGAGCGATGCCTTGGCTGCCGCTGGTTTACGAAAACGGTACATAAGATTCCCAAAAGAAACTGCATTTCGCTGCCGGCTCCTGAAATCCGTGAAGTTCCGGTGCTGGAATACCGTGAACCCTATTATTTGGGGAATCAGGATCCGGACTGGCATGCGAGAAATTTTTGCAACGGGCATTTTCCGGCTCTGGGTTCCCTGCTTGGGGGGAAGATGAAATATCATCCTTTCGTCCATACTTTTTTTGATCTTGTGCCCCCTGAAAAATATTTTGCGGAACACCCCGAGTATTATTCCGAGGTGGATGGAAAGCGGATTCACGAACGGGCGCAGCTCTGCCTCACGAATGAAGATGTGTTTCAGATCGCGCTGAATCAGGTGAAAACATGGCTTTCCGAGGATCCTGATGCCGCCATCATTTCCGTTTCCCAAAACGACTGTATTCATCCATGCACCTGTGCCCGATGCCGTTCGGTGGATGAGGAGGAGGAAAGCCACGCAGGAACGTTGATCCGCTTTGTCAATCGGATTGCGGAGGAGATTGAGAAGGACTACCCGGATGTGCTGATTGACACTCTCGCCTATCAGTATACCCGCAAGCCGCCCCGCCATGTCCGCCCCCGGAAAAATGTAATCATCCGGTTGTGCTCGATTGAGTGCTGCTTTTCTCATCCGCTGTCCTCATGCACCCGTGCCGCATCCTTCGAAGGGAAGGACTGGGCAAGGGATTCCTTTGTGGACGACCTGGTTGGGTGGGGGAAGATCAGCGACCGTTTGTATATTTGGGATTATGTCACGAACTTTGCCAATTATCTGCAGCCGTTCCCCAATTTTAACGTTTTGCAGGAAAACATCCGTTTTTTGGCGGAAAACCATGTGCGGGGAATCTTTGAAGAGGGAAACAATGCCGAGGGAGAAAGCGGAGAACTGGATCAGCTGAGACAATATTTGCTGGCGAAGCTGCTTTGGAATCCGGAAGACGACGCCGGCGCCCGCATTGATGAGTTTATGAATGGCTATTATGGCATGGCTGCTCCCTGGATGCGCCGCTGGTTCGACCTGTATCACAGCAGGATCACGCCGGAGATTCATATGGGAATTTATGATAAGCCGGATGCGCCCTATCTGGACGATGATTTGCTGGATGAGGGGGAGCGGCTGTTTGACCGTGCAGAGACGGTCGCGGACAACGAAGAGATCCTTTCCCGCGTTCGCACTGCCCGGCTGTCCATCCGTTTCGTGCGGCTTTCCAGAATGCCCGGCGATGAACCGGATCGGGAAAGAAAAATCCGTGCATTTTTCAAGGAGGTAAAGGCGGCGGGCATCACCCAGATTCGGGAGTGGACCCCCCTGGCCCTGTCGGAGAAAGAGATGCTGGGATAACGGGGCCTTGCCACACCATGGAAATTTGGCTGCGGAAGGAGAGAAACTGACATGTCCCAGGAGAGTTTTACGCTTTGTGCCGATGGCGGAGGGAGCAAGCTTCAGCTGCTGCTTTTTGACGATCACTTCCGTCTGCGCTCGACAGGAAAAAGCGGGCCGGTGAACGGCATGCTTTCCCCGTCGGAGGCGGCAGAACAGATTCATATGGCAGCAGAGGAATGTACCGGGAATATTCCGCCGGGAAGTATCCGGGAGGCCATTCTGTCCTCGCCCGGACTGAACAGCCCAACATCACCGATCCATTTGTTTTTTCAGGAAATTCTGCGTCACTCTCCCCAGGCGCAGTGCCGCATCATCAGCGAAGGAAAAGCCTGCCTTTTGGCGGGAAGTTTCCGCAGCGAGGGATTTGTTGCCCTGTCCGGCACGGGCTCGGGCATATTCCAGATAGGAGAAAAGGAAGACCATCTGGGAGGATGGGGACATTTGCTGGGGGATTTCGGAAGCGGATTTCTCATCGGCAAACGGGGAATTCAGGCGGCAATTCGCGGGGAAGAGGGCTGGGGAGTATCCACCGAATTGATTGAGCTTGCCTGTGAGGAATACGGAGTGTCCCGTTTATGGGATCTGGTGGAATGGCTCTATCAGCAGCCGTTTCCGATCAAGCTGATTGCCGGTTTCTGCAGGGCTGTAGGAAAAGCGGCGAATCGGGGAGATCCTGCGGCAATCGCCATTCTCCAGAAATCCGCCCGGGAAATGGCGGATCAGGCAGGGGCCATGCTGCAAAGATATCCGGAAAAAGAACCCTTTGTTTTAGTTTCGGGAGGATCCTGGAAATGCAGTCCGCTGCTGTATCGCTTTTTTTCGGAAAAGCTGGTGTCACGGTACCCTTTGGCGCAGGTGCAGCGGCCTGTTTTTGAACCGGTAATGGGCGGTGTGGTGCTTACGCTGCAGGAACGCTTTCCGTCCGATTTCCGGCAGCATTTCGATCCGATAAAAGAAGAATTCCGGGAATTTCTCTACGGCTGATGACAAAGGCAGCAGATTCTGCCGGCGATGAAGCAAATCTGCTTTAAAAATGTCCGATACGATCCGTATCAAAAGGAGAGATGCTTTTTGATTATTGAAGATTACTTTGAAAACGTTCAGCAGCTGTTGAAGCAGGTGGCGGAAAGTCAGAAGGAACCAATCGAAAAAGCGGCCCGGCTTTTTGCCGATGCGGCCCGCAGGCAAAAAAGGATTTTTGCCTTTGGCTGCAGTCACGCGGGATTAGTTACCCAGGAACTTTTTTACCGGAGCGGGGGTCTGGCCATTATTAACCCCATTTTCGCCCCCGGGCTGACGCTGGATATCCGTCCGATCACCATGACCTCCCAAATGGAACGCATCCCGGAGTACGGCCGTACCATCGTACAGCAGAACGACATTCAGGAAGGGGATGTTCTGCTGCTGCATTCCGTTTCGGGAAGAAACCCGGTGCCCGTTGACATGGCCCTGGAGGCGGCACTGCGGGGAGCATCGACGATTTGCGTGACCAATTTGGCCTATTCCCGGGGAAGCACGTCCCGCCACGCCAGCGGAAAAAAATTGTTTGAGGTTTGTGATATCGTGGTCGATAATTGCGGATGCTTTGGTGATGCTTCCTGCCGCATAGAAGGCTTCGATCAAAAAGTTGCGCCCACCTCCACTGCGGTAGGCGCCGTAATCGTTAACGCAATTGCCGCCGGTGCAGTGGAACGAATGGTTGAAAGCGGGGAAACCCCTCCCGTGTTCATCAGCGCAAACATCGAGGGCGGGGATGAGCATAACGCACAGGTTATGGAAAAATACCGGGGCTGTATTCGGTACCTTCTGTAGGAATCCGGCATACTCCCGGGTTCTTCCCGTCACATTCCGTTGAATTTTTCATATTGAGAGGAGCACTTTTTATGTTAATGGAGCAATACGATCAGGCAATCCGCCAAATTCTGGATCGTGTAAAGGACACACAGTGGGAGGCCATCCGTCAGGCCGCCCAAAAAATTGCCGGTACGGTACAAAACGGCGGCAACGTTCACGTGTATGACACCGGGCATATTATCGACAGCGAATTAATCAACCGCGCGGGAGGTCTGGCACTTCTTCGGCGTTTGAGATACACCTTTGACGTGGACAATTCCGCCAGACCCATTGACCGCAAAGGGGTTTCGGCTTCTCCCGAGGGACTGGCTGGGTATGTGCTGCGCAGCTCGCAGGCAGCGGCGGGTGACGTTTTGATCATCGGCTCTGTTTCCGGAAAAACTGTGTCGGTTGTGGACATGGCGCTTGAAGCCAAAAAAATGGGACTTACAGTGATAGCCGTTACTTCCGTAGCGTATTCTTCTTCCGTTCAGTCAGAGCATTCCAGCGGGCTAAGGCTGTTTGAAGCGGCGGATTTGACCATTGACAACTGCTCCTGCTTTGGGGACGCGATGCTGGAAGTTGAGGGAACAAACAGCCGGTTCGGGCCCTCATCGGGAATATCGGCGGCCTATATTATGTGGTGCTTGTCCGCTTGCGTTACCGAAGATCTGATGGCAGCAGGAATTGAACCGACCATTTTCCAAAGCGTGAACCGACCGGATGGATGGAAAGAATACAACGCCATGGTAGAGCGGTACCAAAAACAAGGCTATTAACGCGGATGCGTCCCGCTGGCAAAAAAGCAGCTTTGAAAATATACACAAAGTATAATGTGCCATAAATTGTCCAATAAAAATAATGTCCGGTAGCGGGAAAGCCGGAATCAATCAGAGGTTTCCCGGAAAATTTTGAAAGCGGACGTCCGGAACTGATTTTATCAGTTCCGGACGTCCGCTTTCAAAGAAAAGGCATGTGCATGGCTTCACTTTCCGGCCTGCCCACTCACTCCGGGAGCAGCGCCGACAGGCAGGTTTGCCGGTATTGCAGGGGAGCGATTCCGTGGTGCTGCTTAAAACACGCGGAAAAATGAAAAGGACTGGAAAAACCCAGAATGGAGGCGATTTCCGTTATGCTCTTGCTGGTGCTCCGCAGCAGGTACTCCGCATTTCTGATTTTGGCGGAAAGAATGTATTCTTTCGGCGGCTGTCCGGAAAATTTTCGGAATAAAGTATTGAGGGTGCGCGGACTGACGCCCACGGCTGCCGCTGCTTCTCCTACGGTGACTGAGTCCAGCCGGCGGAGAATTTCACTTTGCGCCTTTTGAAAGAGCTCTCTCTGATAGCTGGCATCCGCTTTTTCGGGAGAAAGGATTCCGGTGTAGGAGAGAAGCGCACCCAGACACGCGGATGCGGTAGAATACTGTCCCAGCAAGTGCTGTTCCAGAATCTTTTCACACAGGGAGAAAAAGAACGGGTCGGCAGGGCGGCTGATTCGCTGGAGGTCCCCGGGCAGCAGAGAATCCATTCCAAACTCAAACCACCAGAAAGTCCACAAGCTGCCGTTGGTATGATACTGGAAAACGGTGTCCGATGGAAAAAGACAGATCGTTTCCGGGAAGAGAGTGACGGATGTGCCGTTCAGGGACAGCGTTCCCTCTCCGTCTGTTACATAGAGAAAAATACAGTGGGATGGGGGCAGCGGCGGATGGGTTACCTGATAGCTGGCGTCTGCAAATACGTGATACACCGCCGTTACAGCGGGGCAGGGCCCGGGGCAGTGACGCATGGTTTCGCTGAATTCGGTATACATGGCGTTCCTTTCCGATTTTCATATAAAATGTTCCGTTTTCGTTATGTTTTTTCGTTTTAAAATGATTTATTATATATATTATAATAAGTCTTTACAGGGAGGAAATCAAGATGGAAACAAAGATTGGAGAGAATGCCGGCATCAGCCCGTCGGCACAGAAAATCCGGGATTTTTATGCCATCAGGCAGGACGCACCGATCTATCAGAAAGAATTCGGCTTTTTTACACTGGATCGCTGGATTGAAGAAGGCTATCTGAAGCCCTACGATCAGGTGGAGGACTACAATGCCTACCTGCGGGAGGTGTTTGGCTACGACGAGCCCGCCGTGAACGGAATCGGAGGGCTTGGCTGGTGCGAGGCGGGGTTGTTTCCGGTCTTTGAGGAAAAGGTGCTGGAGGACCGGGGGGAGTACGAGCTGGCGCAGGATTTCGCCGGACGGAGTGTGCTCTACTTTAAGGGGCGTCGAAACGGATTTATGCCGGAATATGTGGATCACCCGGTCAAGGATATAGAAAGCTGGGAGGAAAAGATCAAATGGCGGATGAATCCCGAAACTCCCGGCCGCAATGACGCCATCCGGCCCGAAATTGACGCTGCTCTGGAGGGGCAGAAGCGGGGAAACGCCGTTGTCCAGCAGGTTGTGGGCGGATATATGTACCTTCGCAGCCTGATGGGCCCGGAGGATCTGCTGTATCTGTTTTATGACAACCCCGCGTTGATTCATGAGTGCATGAAAACATGGTTCGAGCTGGCGGATGCCCGGATCGCGTACCATCAGAAATTTGTGGCCTTTGATGAGCTCTTTTTCGGGGAGGACATCTGCTACAAGGGCGGCTCTCTCATTTCGCCCGACATGATTCGTGAATTCCTGTTCCCCTATTACCAGCAGCTCTATCAGAATATGAAGCGCCGCAATCTTGACCAGTCCCGGAAACTTCACTTCCAGATTGATACGGACGGCTACTGTGAAGGAGTCATTGACCTGTACCGGAGCATTGGCTGCGATTATATGAGCCCCTTCGAGGTTGCTTCCGACTGCGACGTGGTGCGTGTGGGCCAGAAATACCCCGATCTGCGCATTTCCGGCGGCATTGACAAGCGGCTGATTGCCGAGGGCGGCGATGCGCTGAAACGCCATCTGGAAGCAATCCTGCCGGCCATGCGCCGCCGCGGCGGATACATACCCACCTGCGACCATGGCGTCCCGGAGGAGACTTCCTTTGAAAACTATATGCAGTACCGTGAGCTGATGAAGGAATACTGCCGGTAAAAATCCAATTGACGAAAAGAATCCGCATTTCAAAACTGAAATGCGGATTCTTTTCACGTTCGGCAATGCCGGTGTCCCTGCCGGGATTTCTCAGGGAATCTGGTTGCCCGCAGCCTTGTAAAGGCCGTACCATTCCTCCCGGGTAAGGGGAATGTCCGACCCGGCGCAGCTGTCCTTGAGCCGCTGAGTGTTCATGGTGCCCAGAATCACCTGCATATTGGCGGGGTGACGGGTAATCCATGCCACCGCTACAGCCGTGGGGGTAACGCCATAACGGACGGCGATTTCTTCTGCCAGCCGGTTCAGCTCCCCATAATTTTCATTGTCGCCCAAAAACGGGCCTTCAAAGAATCCCTTCTGGAAGGGAGACCATGCCTGAATGGTGACATCGTTCAGCCGGCAGTATTCCAAAATGCCGCCGCTGCGGTCAATGCTCTGGTCAATGTTCATATTGACCGCCATCCCGCTGTCAATGAGAGGGGTGTGGGCGAGGCTCAGCTGAAGCTGGTTGAACAGCAGCTTTTGATGGGTGTATTTTTGCAGCAGCTGCATCTGAAACGAGTTCTGGTTGGACACGCCGAAATAGCGCACCTTTCCGGCCGAAGCAAGGGTGTCGAAAGCTTCCGCCACCTCTTCCGGCTCCATCAGGGCGTCGGGGCGGTGCAGCAGAAGGACATCCAGATATTCTACTTTAAGACGGCTCAAAATTCCATCGGCAGCCTCCAGAATGTGCTTCTTGGAAAAATCGTAGAGCCCTTTTCCAATGCCGCATTTGCTCTGAATCAGCATCTTCTCCCGAAGAGAGGGCGTCATTTCCAACGAATCCGCAAAGTGGGATTCACATTGGCCGCCGCCATAGATGTCGGCATGGTCAAAGAAATTAATTCCTTCCTCCAGCGCCGTATGAATATGGCGGTTGGCTTCTGCTTTGGAAAGCTGCGTTAATCGCATGCAGCCCAATACAACATTGGACACGTTTAGGTCTGTTCCGGGTATTTTCAGGTATTTCATAAAATCACCATGCCTTTTCGGAATTTCCGGCTGAAAATGAAACTGCCGGATAATCCTATGATACTGTGCCGGTTTCCTGCCGTCAAGTGTTTGATTGTAAGGAATTTTTGATTCCATTCTTACTTCCGCCGGAATAGGACTTCCAAACGGCGGATTCGCCCGATTGATCGGTTTTCGGAGCCGTTTCATCAAAGACTCAGGAAAACGACGGCGGCACGAATTTTGTTGAAAACGGCTGTTTGACAACCGGAAAAGGATAGAGTATGATGAATGATAAGAATGGAAGAAACCCTCCGGCGGTTTTTCCCGCGGCATTGCCGCGCTGTTGTATTGCCGGGTTTCAATAAAGGAGGCAGATTATGCCGGAACAGGAAATGCCCCACGACCACGGGCAAAACATTTCGGTGCTTTTGAAGCAGACACCGTCAGACACGGCGTTTCAAAGGGCGGCGGATACGTTTCAGCAGCTGTGCGACAGTACCCGGCTGCGCATACTGTGGCTTCTCTGCCACAGTGAGGAATGTGTTTGCAACATTGCCGCCGCCGTCAATATGAGCGGCTCGGCGGTGTCCCATCATCTGCGGATTCTCAAGCAGACCGGGCTCATCAGCTACCGGCGGATCGGCAAAGAGGTGCATTACACTCTGGCCGACACCGAAGAGGCACGGCTGGTTCATCGGATGATCGACGATGTTTTCAATATGAATTGCCCCCGGGAACGCACAAAGACAGAGAATTGACAAACGCAGTCGATCCGATGAGGCTGTCTTGGCGGACCCGACCTATTTTATGACGGTTGAAAAGAGAAATGAAAAATGAGAATTGCAGTGATTCACGGTCAAAACCACAAAGGGTCCACCTACCATATTGCACAGATGCTTTCCGAAAAGTTAGCCGGTGAGGTTACTGAATTTTGTCTTCCCAAAGATTTTGGTTCATTTTGCTTCGGCTGCACCAACTGCTTTGCAAAATCCGAAAAGCTGTGCCCTCATTACGAACAGCTGAAGTCCATTACGGAGGCATTGGATCATGCGGATGTCATTATTTTGGCAAGCCCGGTCTATGTCTACCATGCCACAGGGGCGATGAAAACCCTTTTGGATCATTATGGCTATCGGTGGATGGTTCACCGGCCGGAGCAGACGATGTTTCAAAAGCAGGCGGTATGCATCTCAACCGCCGCAGGGGCAGGAATGAAAAGCACGAACAAAGATATGGCAGACAGTATGTTTTTCTGGGGCGTCGCAAAAACATATCGGTTTGGAATTGCTGTCCGGGCCGTATCATGGGAAGAGGTAAACGCCAAAACCAAAGAGCGCATTGAGAAAAAGACCACCGCCCTTGCCAATCAAATCAAAAGAAAAGCGGGACGTGTAACGCCCTCTCTGAAAACAAAGCTGTTTTTTGAGATAATGCGGTTTGCGCAGAAAAAGGGCTGGAATCAAGCGGATGTGGATTATTGGAAGGAAAAAGGCTGGCTGGGAAAAACACGCCCGTGGAAAATGTAATTTTCATATGGCGTGAATGAGGAGCATCCTGCGAAATCAGGGCATCACCGTATTGATAAACGGTGATGCCCTGAAAGCATTTCATCGGCCAAATGTTGGCCCGTCAATCCTCCGCTTGCACGCTGCCGCAAAATTCTGCGGGGATCCGGCTTGTTTTTTTCGTATTCAGCGCCCGGATGGAGTTGAGAATGGCGATGACGGATACGCCCACATCCGCAAATACAGCAGCCCACATGTTGGCATATCCCAGCGCTCCCAGCAAAAGCACCACCGCTTTCACTCCGAGGGCGAAATAGATGTTCTCGTGAACAATCCGAAGCGTCCGCTGGGAAATCTTCATTACTTCGGCGATTTTGGACGGTTCGTCGGTCATGATGACCACATCCGCCGCCTCGATTGCCGCGTCGGACCCCAGTCCGCCCATGGCGATACCGATGTCCGCCCGGGCCAGCACCGGTGCGTCGTTGATGCCGTCGCCCACAAAGGCCAGCTTACCTTTGGGAGATTTTTGGAGCAGCAGTTCCTCCATTTTTTCTACTTTATCCGCGGGGAGCAGCTCGGTATAAACCTGATCCAGTCCCAGCTCATGAGCCACCTTCTGCCCCACGGCATCACTGTCGCCGGTCAGCATTACCGTTTTCCGGATGTGAGCCTCTTTCAGAGAGGCAATGGCAGCGGCAGCGTCCTCTTTGACTTCGTCTTCGATCAGTACATAGCCCAGATAGACACCGTCCCGGGCAATATGAACCACAGTGCCGGCCTCGGAGGGCGGCGTGAAGGAGATTCCTTCCCGGGCCATCAGCTTCCCGTTTCCGGCCAGCACCGTCTTACCGTCAATGCAGGCGGAGACTCCGTGGCCGGGGATTTCCGTAACTTCTCCGATCCGGGAATGATCTGCCGGTTTCCCATAGGCCTTTTGAATGGAGAGAGAGATGGGGTGGCTGGAATAGTCCTCCGCATAAGCAGCCAGCTCCAGCAGTTCTTGGTCGGAAATTCCCCGGGGAAACAGGCCTGTTACGGCAAAGTTCCCTTTCGTCAGGGTTCCCGTCTTGTCAAAGACTACGATTTCCGTATCGGCAAGAGCCTCCAGATAGTTGCTTCCCTTTACCAAAACGCCCCGGCGGGATGCGCCGCCGATGCCGCCGAAGAAGCTCAGAGGAATGGAAATGACCAGCGCGCAGGGGCAGGAAATCACGAGAAAGGTCAGAGCCCGGGCAATCCAGATGCTGAATGCCTCTCCGGTGACCAGCGGCGGGATCACGGCCAGCAGAACTGCCGCGGCCACCACAGCAGGCGTATAGATACGGGCAAACTTGGTAATGAAGTTTTCGGCGCCGGCTTTCTTGGCGCTGGAGTTTTCCACCAGGTCAAGAATTTTGGCTACGGTGGATTCGCCGTATTCCTTGGCAACCTTTACGGTAATCAGACCCGTCAGGTTGATGCACCCGCTGATCACAGAGCTTCCCGCCGCCGCTTCCCGGGGCATGGATTCCCCTGTAAGAGCGGAGGTGTCGATGGAGGAAAAGCCTTCGGTAACCGTTCCGTCCAGAGGGATTTTTTCTCCGGGCTTCACCACAATACTGTCGCCGACCTTTACCTCATCGGGGCTGACCTGCACCAGTGCTCCGTCCCGGCAGAGATTGGCATAGTCCGGACGGATATCCATCAGCCCGGCAATGGATTTGCGGGATTTGCTGACAGCGTAGGACTGAAACAGCTCCCCGACCTGATAGAACAGCATCACCGCTACCGCTTCCGCGTAGTCATTCAGAAAAATTGCGCCCACGGTGGCGACGGACATTAAAAAGTTCTCGCCGAACACCTGCCCGCGGGCAATATTTCTGACGGCTTTCCAAAGAACATCCCATCCGATGGTCAGATAGGCAGCCAAAAGAAGGATCATCTGTCCGAGTTCACCTACGGGCGGGAGGAGCGCCAGCAGGCAGATTGCCGCCGAAACGCAGATGCGGGTAAGGACCCGCTTTTGCTTGGTTGTCATGAGAAAACCATTCCTTTCCAGTGGTGTATCGTCCGGAACTAGCCCCTGACTTTAACGTCCGGTTCCAGTTTCCGGATAATTTTTTTAGCCTGCTCCAAAACGGCCGGGAAAGCTTCGTCAGAGGCTTCCAGCACCATTTTCTGGCTCATAAAGCTGACCGAAGCGAAAGTGACACCTTCGAGCTTCCTGATCTCGTTTTCCATCTTGGAGGCACAGTTGGCACAATCCAGTTCTTCCAGCAAAAAGGTCTTTTTCATTATGGTAACCATTCCTTTCTGATTTTTGGGGCTGACAGCAAAATTGCAGTGAAGGAACCTCCGATTGATTCCGTATCTGGGCTTGATTCTGGCTTTCAAACCGCCAATTGCCTGGTTGAGCGGTTTTAGGGGCCATTGAATCAGAGGCTTCTTAAGACAGAGCGTAATGGGAACAGATTTTCCTTCGCCCGAATAGAATGAAAACAGGGCAGAAACCGAAAGCGTCGGACAAAAGCATCTGTATCAAACGTATAAACAATTAAACGATTGTTTATACGTTTATTATATTCAGGCCGATCTGTTTTGTCAATAGGAATGGAAAATATATTTTCACTGATTTTTTGTGGGGAAAAGGTACTGTCAGGCGGCTTCCGGATAGCCAGGAAAAAGGAATTTCCATAATAACCGGATGCAATTTTACGCCTATTGCATCCAATCACCGCATAAAATAAAGTGGGATAATTTCCGCAAATTCGAAAAAACAGTTTTTGCGGAAAACAAAACGATAAGGCCCGGAACGGGGGGAGCAGATGGCCGTAAAAGTCAACAGCGATGGGCAGGGGACAGATATTCCCAGCTTTAACAAGGGAAGGCAGACCGCGCAGGCCACCAGCCCTTTTGCCACTGCTGACGGATCTGCCCAAACCGATAAAAACTGCACCTCCCCGGAAGAGGTGTTTACAATTGCAACCGCACTGACAGCGTTATTTGCCTGCAATCTGACACAGCATGAAATGCAGACGCTGATTAACCTGCTGACACTGGTGGTTTCGGGTCTGTCTACCATTGTCACCCAACGGCAGATCTGCAAGGGAATTATTGTGGAACAGACCGAGTCAGTATAAAATATCCGCCGGAACACAGTTCCGGCGGATATTTTTGCGGAGAGGTTACCTTTCGGAAACGTCCTCGTCTTCCTCTTCGTTTTCCTCCTCCTGACTCTCTTCCGGAGGATCTTCATGGCTTTCTTCGGGATCTTCTTCGTCAGGTTCGCTTTGTTCCTCTTCCCGGGGAGCATTTGAAGGTACTGCGGCATTGTTTGCGGGAAGAGCGCTTTGCGTCTGCTTTGCGGGGGAGGATGATTCCCTGCGTTCCTCCCGGTCATCCTCCTGCTCGCCGTCGTCATCTTCCGGTTCGCCGTCCTCCTCATCCTGCTCCTCTTCCCCGTCCTCGAGGGCATCATCGGATTCCCCAAAAGAATCCGGGTTCTGCAAATCGTCTTCGTGCTGGATTTCCTCCACCTCTTCCATCCAGTCCGAAAGCTCCTCAATGGACATGGAAAGCAGCGCCTCGCGGGAAAGACCGGGCTCTTTTTTCAGAAGTGCGTGGATCAGCTGCAGCTTTCCTGCGGAAACGCCCGCTTTTTCCGATTCTTTCCGTTCCTCGGAATCCATAGGCGAATTTTGGACAAAAATATCGGGGCGAATATTTTTTTTGAGCAGCAGAGCGGAAATCTGTTCCGCCAGCCGGCGCTTGAGTTCGTCTCCCCGCTGTGCCGAGCGGCTGCTCACGGAAAGAAGAAGAGCATTCTTTTGGGCGGTGAGATATCCGGTTCGGGTCAGATCTCCGAAAAGGGAATCCATGGCTTCCTCCAGCTTCCATCCGCGATAGGAGCGTCCTTCCAGCAGCTCCTTTGCCTCTGCGTTAAGTCCGCGGACTTCCAATACGCTTTCGCAGCGGCTGACGGCAATCTCAAAGCTGGGGTTCACGTCCAGATCAATCATACTGTCCACCATCCGGAACTGGACAAACCATCCCAGCCCACCCAGGAGCAGCACCGCCGCACAGACAGCGGCGCCCGCCCAGACATGCAGCGAAGAACGTTTCCTCTTTACAGGCTCCTGACGGGTGATCCAGTCCATGGACTCCATCCGGCGGACCGGCGTTTCGGCAATTTCCCGGAAAGACGGATGAGGAAGCTGGTCAATGGAGCTTTGGATGGATCGTTCTATTTTTTTCATCAAAAATCCTCCTGTCCCATTTGCAGCAAATGCTTTTTCATTTTTTTTAAAGCCCGGTGGTATTTTGACAGGGCGGTTGAAAGCGGAATGGACAAATTTTCTGCAATTTTACACAGTGCTTCATGCCGGATACTGCGTGAAGCAGCAGAATTTGACGTTCGTCCGGCCCCAGAATTTTCAGCGCTTCCTCCAGTACCAGCCGGTCCGTGGGGTCAGTCACATAGGAAAAAGCCGGGTGATTCTCCTCCAAAAGCTCATCTGCGGAATCCGTTCTTCCCGAGACACGAAGAAAATTGCGGCACAGATTCCCCGCAATGGTAAATATCCAGGCGAGGGGCTTGCCCATGGGCCGGTATAAGTGGGCACAGGCCCGTATTTTCAGATAGGTCTCCTGCACCGCATCCCGGGCGTTGTCCGGATTTTTCAGCAGAGAGAGTGTATAGGCGTAAATCGTACGCTCCGTAGTACGGTAAAGTTCTTCCAAAGCAGCAGAACTGCCCTCTCCGATTTTCACGAAGAGGGCTTCGTCAATATGAGGCTGTCGAGGCCCCTTTTGGGATGGGGCCTCTCCGGTAATCATAAAGAAGAGCATTCGGCAAATTCCTTTCCGGTTCGCGAAACAGGAACCCATATGGTGTCGCGGAGGACATTTCAGTCAATACTTTAATGATGACGGAAAGCACCGGAAAATTCAACCCTTTTTAAGATTTTCTCTGAAAGGGACAAATCAGTCATGCTTCATCCTCGCTGCTGCCATCGGTATCCTCTTTGGAAACGGGAATTGCCGCAATTTTTTCCTTGTCGTCGGTGTCGTCCTGATCATCGGCGTCGTCCTGATCGTCAGCATCGTCCTTGTCGTCGGCGTCGTCCTTATCGTCGGTGTCGTCCTGATCGTCGGCGTCGTCTTTATCGTCGGCGTCGTCCTTGTCGTCGGCATCGTCCTTGTCGTCGGC
>DBGCDL010000061.1:0-64853 GCA_048358235.1 Oscillospiraceae bacterium | reverse complement strand
ACCGCCTACAACTACATCCGCGGCGAGATCTTCGGCGACGAGCTGACCGTCTCCATGCTGCCGCAGCACGGCAAGCGCCACCAGCCGGAGCGCCCGGCCGGATCCATGCCCCGCAAGCCTGCGGGCCGGAGTATCGAGGATCGCCCCGAGCACATCAACGACCGCAGCACCTTCGGTCACTGGGAGATGGACAGCGTCGAGAGCTGCCAAGGCGTCAGCAACACCTACATCGTGATGACCGAGCGCAAGACCCGCCGCGAGATCATCATCCCATCACCGGATAAGACGAGCGCCAGCGTCGTCGCTGCCCTCGACACCCTCGAGAAGAAAGTCGGCTCCAAAGTGTTCCCACTGATCTTCCAGTCGATCACCTGCGACAATGGCTGCGAGTTTGCCGACGCCGCCGGGATCGAGCGCAGCATCACCGGCCGAGGCCCTCGCACCGAGGTCTACTACTGCCACCCGTACCGGCCGAGCGAGCGCGGATCCAATGAGAACCAGAACGGCCTCATACGTCGGCACCTGCCGAAGGGCACCGACCTGAGCACGATCTCCTACGAGGAGACCAAGCGGATCGAGGACTGGCTAAACAACTACCCCCGCAAAATGTTCGGTTATCTGTGCTCCGAGCAGCTTTTCCGGGAAGAAATAGCCCTCATTCTGGCCTCCTGAAAATTATTTTTGCTTTTTTGTGCATTTACTCTTGACAAACGGCAAAAAAGAGGCAAAAATTCATTCCTCAATTTTCGGCAGGATTTTCGGAAGCCGCGGCCGATTTCCGGTCAATGAGCTTTTGCAGCTCTGCCTCCGTAAAGCGGTATTTCTTCTCGCAGAAGTGGCAGCAGACCTCACAGCCATGATCCTCATCCCGCATTTCCTCCAATTCGTTCTGATGAAGACTGAGCAGCGTTCTCTCCACCCGCTCACGGGAGCAATCGCAGTGATAAACGGGGCTGATTTCCTCCAGCACATTGGGCTCCAATCCATGGAGAAGAAGATTGCAGATTTCTTCCGGCGTCATTTTTCTGTCAATCATCGTGGAAACAGGAAGGATGGACTTCATGTTTTCTTCAATTTTGTCAATGCAGTGCTCATCTGCAAAGGGCAGCAGCTGAACCAGATATCCCCCGGCTGCTTTTACCGTCAGATCGGTATCCACAAGGACGCCCAACCCACAAACGGTGGGAATCTGCTCGCTGACGGCATAATAACTGGTAATGTCCTCGGCAATCTCGCCAGAGACGATCGGGGTCTGACCGATGTAGGGTTCTTTCAGGCCCATGTCCCGGATAACGCTCAAGGAACCATCCGTTCCCACAGCCCCCTTTACGTCCAGCTTGCCCATGCTGTTCAGCGGGAGCTCCACGTCAGGATGATCCACATATGCCTTTACATTGCCCATAGAATTGGAGACAGCAATCAGAGTTCCGGCAGGACCGCCGCCGTTCAGACGCAGGGTAACGGTATCATTTTCACCTTTCAGCATATGCCCCATAATGGAGGAGGCAGTGGCCAGCCGTCCCAGCGCTGCGGTAATCACCGGCATAGACTGGTGAATTTTCTGCAGTTCATTTACAATATCGGTTGAATCAATGGCGCAGGCTATGGCCGAGCCGTCTGCGGTGATGCAGCGCACGAGTTTTCCCATGGATCAATCAGGCCTTTCTGAATAGAATCAAATCGTTTTCCGGATGAAAAAAGCGGCAGAATTATTCCGCCGCTTTTGTGGAACGTACTACGTAAATCACACGCTGGGAATCATCTTTAGGGGGATTGTCCGTATCGGCGTCAAAGCAGGCGGCCAATTCCAGGTCCGTGCTGTCGATGCAGGAAAGAATCTCCTCATGAGAGTACGCACGTTCACAGAAATTTTCTGTTTCCCGGTCATAGCTCCCGTCCTCATTGGGAATAAAGAGATCCAGCGTAATTTCAACCGTCTCATTTCGGCAGGGGGAATTCTGCCAAACGCAATAAACCTCGTCGAAATCATATACAAAGGTGCTGTCCGAAAGAACGTTCCGATGCTTATAGACAGTATTTACATCAAAAAGGAAAATTCCTCCCGGGGCAAGAAACAGGCTTACCTTCTGAAAAATCTGTCGGATATCCTCCGGATCTGTCACATGGTTCAGGCTGTCCAGCGCACAGACACAACAGTCGATGGTGCCATACAGATCCAGTTCCCGCATATCCTGACAAAGATAGAGGATATCCTTTCCCGATTCGTATTTTTTATTCATGGCCTCCATCAGCATTTCATCCGAGCTGTCCACACCGATCACATCATAGCCCAAATCAGCGAAAACCTCGGAAAGCGAACCGGTTCCGCAAGCCAGATCCAGCAGAATATTTCCGGGAACCCTATACTTCTGCAAAAGGGCATGAAAATATTCCCCGCGTTTCCGATAGGGAATATTAGAAGTTAAAATATCATAGTAACCGGCAAAGGAATGATATCCGCTCATTTCGTCTCTGCCTTTTCTTTGGAATCCTCATCCGCCATGCTCTTCAACCGGTCAAACACCACGCTGTAGCCGTCACAGCCATAAATCAGGGAACGGTTCACCCGGCTGATGGTTGCGGTAGAGGCACCGGTTTCGGCCACGATATCGCTGTAGACACGGCTTTCGCTGAGCATCTTCGCCACCTGCAGCCGCTGCGCCATGGCTTTCAGCTCCGGAATCGTGCAGAGATCCTCAAAAAAATTATAGCATTCTTCTCTGGTTTTCAATGTGAGAATAGCGGAAACCAAAAATTCAAAGTTTTTTTCCTTCAGTTTGTTGTTCATACTCTTTTCCTCCCGCTTTCATTTCGATACGGTAAGCTCTTTTTTGACATGTTTTGTTTTATCTGACGAAAATTCGCTTGCGCAATCCGGCGCTTGGAATTGTAAAGATGCTTAAAAATCCCGAGTAAAACACTTTTTAAAAACAGCTGATGTCATTGTCCGCAGATACCCTTCCGAAGGTTCCGAAAGAAGTGCGCAACAAACTACACCTACTTTTAAAGTTTAGCATATAAAAGCAGGAAAGTAAACGAATTTTAAAAAATATTTTAAATTCTGTAAAAATCTTCCTTTTCCGGTTCGCAGGAAAAAGCAAATCGAAAGCCCCGGATGAATTTCCGAATCGCACAATCAGGGGAATCCCTGCCGCTTTCATTACCAAAGCAGCCCGTACCCTATTTGGAGCAAAACCACGGGCAGGCATCGTCCTCAGGCAGAATCCGGGTTTCCTCTCCGGGACGGTAGTTCCTGCTGAAAAGGGTTCCCTTTTTTCGGCAGAAGCTCATATCTCTGCGGCGATATGCCGTAATCCGGTCATCCGACCAGCAGTAGACACAGTCCTTACACTTCATCGCCGGAGCCCTCTTGCCTTCTGTTGCTTTCATACTTTAAAAAACTGCTATGACTATTCTATCATCAATGAAGCAAAAAAGCAACTGTGTTTCAGCGGCTGCCGCTTTAGCACTCTATGATTGAGAGTGCTAAAGTTAACAAAAAGGTCATATTGCATGTATTGCTTTGTAATAATCGAACGCTATAATAAAGGCATACAAGAAAGGAAAAGACAAACGAAGAGAATGCCTTTTCCGGGAAGGAAGGCGTTGGGGATGTTTCGCACAGCGGTACAGTCCCGCAGATAATCAATTCAGTAATTCAAAACAATTTGAGCGGTCGGAAAACCCGCCGCAGCGCATTTCTGCACCGGCTTTTTCTGCCGCAGAAGAGCGCAAGAACAGAAAGGAATGAATTTTATGTTTGATTTAATGCCTTTTGAACACAGAAACAACAGTTTGTCCAGATATTTTGACCGCTTCGATAAGGAATTTTTCGGAGATTTTATGACCAGCTTCAAGACCGACGTGGTGGATAAAGGAGATCACTTCGTTTTGGAAGCCGAGCTGCCGGGCTTCAAAAAAGAGGATATTCACGTAGATGTGGAAGACAACTGTCTGACCATTCATGCGGAACACAGCGAGGAGAAAGAGGAAAAGGACGAGAAGAACTACGTATGCCGTGAACGCAGCTACGGTTCCTACTCCAGAAGATTTGACGTTTCCAATGTAAAAGTCAATGAAATCGGCGCGGAATATAAAAACGGCATTCTGGAGGTAACCCTTCCCAAGAGAGAAGAAAACCATCCGGATGCGAAAAAGATTGATATCCGCTGAAAATGCACCAAAAGAGCCGGAAGCTCTCATAAAGCAGGCGCCCCCAATCCATGGATTGGGGGCGCCTGCTTTATGTCAGACTGTCGAAACTTCCTTGCGGGCGTGGGGGCCGCACGGCTTTGGAAAGCCACTGCGCCTCGCCGCCTTTCCCCGCTCCGGCAAATTTCTTCATGAAGCCTTTTGGATTATTTTGTCCCTAAAAATCACAGCATGTTGGACAGAATTAAAAACACGCTGGAGGTCCATGTATAAGCCTTATCCCTAAGCCCCTGACCGGTAGTGGCGCTGAAATTTTCCGCCATGGCATGGCGTACGCAGTTATCACAGAAGGAAGACGCAATCTCATGCGCAAGCTCTGTTTCCCCGCCCGCCATCAGTCCCGATACGAGGATCATTGTTGTAGGAGCCCAGATCGGGCCGCGCCAATATCCGTCATCGACATAATCCGGGCTGTCAAGCGCTTCTGTGGCAACTCCAAAAGGAGTAATGAAACGGTTGGGAGACTTTAATTCCGTAACCAATGAATCAAAAATAGGTTTCGGCAAACGATTTCCCAAAATGAGCGGGAGATAATTCTGCATACTGTTGGACTCCGCTTTTTTATGAGAAAAGGCAAGCCGTGTAAAAAAGCTCTTTCCGTCCCAAAGGTTTGCAATCAGCGTATCCAGCAAAGTGTCGGCTTTTGTTTTCCACATTTGTGCGTCATCCGAAATGCCCAGCTTTTCCGCCAGTTTCGACAAAACATCCATTTGGGTAATCAGGAAAGCGGAAACATCCGGACTTTCCACAGGTACCCCTTCGGCAAATATTGTGCCGTTGTCCCATCCGCTGTCGTTGCCATGATGATACTCCGGAAGCCCGTCTTTATCCTCATCCCTGTATGTAAGCCACCAGTTTGTCCATCTGGAAAGGGGAGTATATAACTGTTTGAGACAGTCTGCTGAAAAAGATGGGTTTTTGCGAAGAATATAGTCCAATGCCCAGCCATGTATCGGCGGCTTGCAGAAATTAAGCACGGTAGAAGTATCGTTGATGCTGTCCGGCAATGCGCCGAAAGTATCCTGATGGTCAAAAAGACACATCAGCTGGTCGAACGAACGCCCGTCATCCTGATAAAGTGCCATAGCCGTAAAACAATGATCCCAGCTCCAGATGTTCGTCATATAGTTTTTAGACATCAGCATGGTATCACGCTTAAAATTTCTGAAGGGATGAACAAATGCCGCCCAGTTTACATATGCCGCCAACTCGCGGGTATCCTCATATTCGGGAACCGTCTTTGGCGCATTTTCAAGGTATGCCATGTAGGAACGGCGGTTGCAGTCTTTGTAATAATCCATATCCGGCAAATCAGGAATACCTTCGTATGTCGTATCGAACGGTTTGATAGCAAAGAACAGCTCATTCTCCGCCGGGATTGCATCCAGTATGATTTCATCATTGTTTTTGCCGTTCCAAACGCTTTGATTTTCAAAGCCGCCCCGAATGGGTACAAATCTAAATTTCAGCCCATTGGAGCAGCTGTTTACCTCCACGGCATGATCAACGCTTTCCATAACATAGTCATAGGCCTCGGCGTTTTGCTTTATAAAGCGCAAGCCGCAGTTCCCCTGAAAAAGGATCATCTCATTCTCGCAAATGCATATCTCCACGGAGCCTTCCGAAGAAACAAGCGTTAAACCGCATTCCGTAAGAACTGCTTTAAATTCGGCTTCACGGTCATTGTTTCTCATTTCGACACGGAATATATCCCGCTCACAATCGCCGTGAACCGTTCTGAAGTACAGCCCCGGCACGCTTACATACGGCTCACTCTGTATGCAGAATGTAAAGTAGCTGCCATAGATGCTGTATGGAACCTTTGTAATATCAAAAAGCATTTCATACCTCCCTGCCGGTTGACAGTGCAAGGGCAGCCTTAATTGTTACAAATCCGAATGGTCTGAATGTAATCTCCGGGGAAAAGTCTCCGATATATCTTCCGTCCAGCTCTGTAAATGCGGCGGAGGCATATCCACTCCATGTTAATGCCGAGCACGCCCAGCTTGCTGCAATTCAAAATATACTCCATCACTTTTTCTTCCTCTGCGTTCGCATCGGTCATTATATTCACGCAGGTGATGAGTCCGGGGTTCTCACCCAGATATTTTTCCAGTGTTTCATAATAGATTCCGGTAAAATAGGCTCTGTCAATAAAACCATTCCGGGACATTGTATCAATCGCGTATTTCAAGGCACTTTTATCTTTGATATCCACATTCATAAAAGCATCGTATTTTTTTGCTTCCGCAATTGCTTCTTCGAAAGTAACAATTTTCCGCTTTCTTTCGCGCAGCTCTTTAAAAGAAATTTCGGAAATATCCAACATCTTGTTTTGATCATCGGGAATCAGGGAATCATGGGATAAAACAATCACATGGTCCGCAGTGATATTAATATCAATTTCAAATCCATCCGCCCCTGCCGTGTGTCCGGCTTTCATAAACTCCAGCCCGTCGTCCGGATATCCCATACAGCCGGAATGTGCAACAACGGACGGCTTTTTCCCCAATACAAACATCAATTTCATGCTCCTTTACAATACGGTCCTTCCCTTGGGAAGGACCGTCAAATCAGATTGTACGCAAAAAACGAAACAGCCACCCGAAGGCGGCGGAACATATCGGAATTCGAGTTGCTGTTTCACAGGATACAGGATCCATATCATACGATACGCCCTCTTCGCCATATTGAATCTTAATTGCATTATCAGGATCCGTTACAAAGTTCAGATACTGCATGGCCAGGTCCGCATTTTCGCTGTAAGACGGTACAAAAGCATAGGTCATAACCGCAGAATAAAGGGGATTTCTGACTTTGCCGTCATAAGCGTTGGTAAAGGGAATATTAAAATCATATTTCGCGTTGGGAATATTTTTGACAAGCTGCGAGTACGTGGACTGTTCATCGCTTAAGAAGCCAAGGAAGAAGCTGTCCTCTGTAGCGCATCCCACATTGCCATTGGCAATATCTCTGGTGAACTGCTTCTTGTCGGAGTCGATTGCGAAGTTCTTTGAGAAAAGGCCTTCGTTGTACATTTTGTTAATAAACTGGAAGCCTTCCTTGAAGCCTTCCTTCATCCACTCTGTGCCGTATCCGGAATAGATGTAGTACTCTTCTTTGGTTGTATCAAAGTACTTTTCAGGATAGAATCTGGTTACAATACGCTCCCAGGGCGTAAAATATTTCATGTGGAAGGAACCATAAGGAATAACGTCAGCAGCATTTTTAATCAGACCTGCCGCCTGAAGCTCACCGGCTCTGTCCTTGAACGCCTTCAGAGTTTCATACCATTCATCAAAGTTCGTGGGAGCCTTTAAGCCCAGCGCTTGCAGCCAGTCAGCTCTGATCCATGTATCGCTGATCTGCGGAACGGATTCTCTGCCGGGAATCGTGTAAAGCTTATCCAACATGACACCATACTTGTCAATGAATTCCTGGCCCAAAAATTTCTTGACATTTTCGCCGTATTGATCCAGCTGAGGTCTTAAATCAGCCAGAGCGCCCGACTTTGCCAAATTGTAAACGAATGAGTAGTTTCCTGATGTAGTGAAAAAGAGATCCGGCGCTTTTTTCGATGCCATTCTGAGCTGATAATTTTGGACAGAGCTGCCGTTGGTATCGTCAATGATTTCAAATTTGATCTCGATGTTATTGGGGGTGCCAAAGTTATCAATAATATATTTGGTCGACCAGCAATCATCCACATACTCGCCTGTGCCCTGAACCAATTCTTCTCTGCCGGGGTTAGCGATACCAACCCGAAGAACACGTTTTTCTCCAGTACCCGCTGTTTGTGAGGTGCCGTCTGTATTTGGTTTTTGTACGTCGGCATTTCCGGAATTTGCACAGCCCGCAAACATGGATGCTGTCATTGCGACACTAAGAAGCAACGCAATAATTTTTGATTTCTGCTCAAAAATTTTTTTCATGCACATTACCTTACCTTTCCATACAATACTGCTTTTTATATAAAGCACCGACAACCGGCGCCTTATTCCTTGATTGAGCCTAACGTTACACCTTTCACAAAATATTTTTGCAGCCAGGGATATATCAGCAGAATCGGAATCAGCGAGAACAAAATGTTCGCCGCTTTCTGGGATTCCTGCAGAATTCGTTCGGAAATCATTGTGCCGCGTTTCATGCGAATGAAGTCGATGTCCGTGGCCACTGTCAGCATCCGTTGAAGGAGCAGCTGCAATGGGGTGTATTCACTTCTTGTGGGGATATAGAAGATGGCATCCGAGAAGCCGTTCCATCTGCTGATCATGAAGAAAAGTGTCAACGTAGCAAGAACCGGCATAGACATCGGAAGAATAATCGACATAAGAACCCGCATATCTGACGCACCGTCTATTTTTGCGGCCTCTTCGATGCTCTCGGGTATGTTCTGCATAAACGACTTCAGAATCAGCATGTTGAAAACGCTGAATGCTCCCGGCAAAACGAGAACCCAGAAGGTATCGATCAGTTTCAGCTGGTCAATCCACAAATACGTTGGAATCAATCCGCCGCCGAAATACATGGTGATCATAAAGTATGTAATAAAGAAGTTTTTCCCTTTCAGCTTTTTTCTTGACAGCGGGTAGGCGGCAAGAATCGCAAGCACAAGTCCGAAAACCGTATAAACGGCGGTAAGAAGTACGGTAAATACAAACGAGTGCAGCAAATCGCCGTTTTTAAACACCGTACCCCATGCACTCAATTGCGGTTCTATGGGCCAAAGATATACTTCTCCGGACATAATTGCCCTTGAGGAGCTGATGGAAACAGCAAACAAATGTAAAAACGGAAATACAAAAATGATCATCGCCAGCAAGAGAGCAACAATTTCGAAAATCAGCTGCCGTCTGTTTCTCTTTTTGATGCTCTTGCCGCGTTCACTATTTTTATTGACAAACATGTGCAGCCCTCCTATATTCCCTGCTCACCCATAGCTTTCGCTATACGATTCACAGTGAGTACCATAATGGCTCCCACCACCGACTGGAACAGACCGACGACCGTTGCAAGAGAATAATTCCCCTGCCCTAATCCTACATTGTACACGAATATACTGATAACCTCTGATACATCCGATACCATGGGATTTCCGAATACATACGGCTTATCAAATCCGATGCTGATGATATCGCCCATACTCAATATCAGCATGAGAACAATGAGGGGCTTAATTCCCGGAAGCGTGACATGCCAGATCCGCTGAAATCTTCCGGCGCCGTCCACCGTGGCGGCTTCATACAGCTCCGGATTGATTCCTAAAATACCGGCAATATAAATGATGGAATCCCAACCGATTGCCTGCCATATTCCGGAGATAACATAGGTAAACATCCACGGAACATTCGAGGTCAAAAACGGAAAATTCTCTCCGGTAATCGACTTTATAATCAGGTTAAAAATACCTACATCCGGTGCACAGAGTTGGGACACAAGTCCGCCGATAATAACCGTGGATAAAAAGTGAGGCAGATAACTTACCGTCTGTATGGTCTTGACAATTTTTGCGTTTTTCAATTCGCTGATAAAAAGCGCAAACAGTATGGGCATCGGAAATCCCAATATCAGTCCCATCATATTCAAAACCAGAGTATTTTTCAGTACACGCATAAATCTGGGAAGAGAGAAGGCATAGATAAAGTTTTCCAGCCCAACCCACTGACTTCCGAATACGCCCTTCATGATATTGTAATCCTGAAAGGCGATTACAACTCCATACATTGGGATATAACAAAAAACCAATACGAAAAGCATCGGCAAGAGCAGCATCGCATACTTCTGCCAGTCGCGCTTAAACCAGTTTACATTGCTGGCCGGCCGTTTGCTTTCGGCTTTCTTACCTTTGATACTATGGCTCATTGAGCTAACCATTTTGTTCCCCCCTGTTTTTTTCAGGCACCATTTTCCAAACATTGATACTGCTCTCCTGCGATAAGTGAAATCCCATATTCCCCTTGCATACTTCCCACATTTCAAAACGGCCGTGTTTGGCATCCGGGGAATTGCTTTCCTCTATGTGACCCGTTCATCGGTTTTTTCTGTCCCGGCTTTCTTTCCGTATCGCTTTTGCGGCGGAGAAGTGAATCTGCCGCTCTTCCTCCCCTCTCGTCATGTCCTGCATTCTTTGGTCAGCGTTTTCCGAAACGCTTCACCGGCGTCCGCGTTTTTTTGCATAAGATCGAAAGATTTCCATTTGTATTCTTATGAAAAATTTGCTGTCGGCTGCAAAAACTAATGTGTATATTGCTAATTTATCAAAAATTATGATAGATTTTTTATCTATAAAAGTCAATGATTTTGAAGAAGAATTGTGACTGAAATCGGTCAAAAAATTAATCTTTTTTGCTTGAAATGTATTAAATTTCCTCATACAATAAGTTTTGTGGCAGATATATTTATAAAAAGTAATAAAATCGAATGATAAAAGTGTGCAATAAGTCATTTGTCTGCTCGATTTTGGTCAAACATTGGATTGGTTTTGACTTATTAACAAGGGGGTGATGTTGTGACCGAACGTGAATTCGACGTATTGAATTATATAAACATCCATGAAATGGCAAAAACCGAAAAAATATCCGCCGATTTAAAGATCAGCGAAAGTACAGTCAGACGAATTTTGGACAGACTGGAACAAAAGAAATTGGTTGTGCGTTTTCATGGGGGAGCCTCCAAAAAGAATGACACGGCAAAAAGCGAGGTCAATTCAAGATTCGACATCAATGCAGAAATCAAGAACTCAATTGCCGGTGTTGCCTCCGATATGATAAAGGACGGCAGCGTGATCATCATGCTGGGTGGTACAACCGTCGCAAATATGTGTAAATTTCTCCAAAACAAAAGGCTTACCGTCATCACAAATTCACTTTTGGTTTTTAACATGCTGAAAAACAACCTGCTCATCAAAATGATTCTTTTGGGAGGAGAATATTCAAAAGAGGAAGATGAGCTGAAAGGTTCTCTTACAAACAGCATGATGCTGCGTCTTGGTGCGGATTATCTTTTCACAAGCTGCAGCGCATTTAATGAAAGACGGGGATTTTTAACCAATCATATTGATTCCATAGAACTTTACAACAGTTGCTATGAAGCGACCAAAAATGTTGTTATGCTGTCGGACAGTTCAAAATATATGAAAAACGCCATTGCGGTGATTGCGGAATGCAGCCGCGTGAATTGCCTCATCAGCGACAAAAGGTTACCGCAGGAGGCTGTGATGAAGTTCCAGGAACAGAGCATTCGGGTCATTACCGTCTGACGGCAGGCCGCGGTATAAAAATTATTAGTTATTGGAGGAATTGTTTTTGAAAAACTCTGAAGGGATTACAGCATACCACTGCTACGATGAAATTCACAAGCAGTATGTTGAACTGAAAAAAACACTGAATTATATTGAGGACAACCGGACTCAAATCAAAAAATTTTTTGAAGAGAACCAAGGCGATATTGTATTTATCGCCTGTGGTTCCAGCTATTGGATGAGCTTATCCGCAAAATCCACCATGAAGCTTAAATCAAAGCGGAATACCTTCGCCGTAAAAGCCGGCGATATCGTATTGAACGAGGACGAATACATAGGAATGTTCCGCAATCCGGTTTTCATTTGCCCCTCCCGCTCCGGTTCAACGGGTGAGGTTCTCCAGGCAATTGATATTCTGAAGAAACAGTATCCCGGCGCAAAGGTTTTTTCTCTGATCGAATATGAAAATTCCGAACTCGAAAAAGTGTCGGATATGTGCCTGCTTCTCCAGTGGGCCAATGAAGTCGCCGTCTGCCAGACAAGATCTTTCTCCAGCTTATATTTGTCCTGCATACTGATTGCCGACATTGTCGCAGGGAAAACCGTTCTCTTTGAGCAGGCGGAAAAATATATTGAGGCCGCTCCGTCCCTTTATGAGAGAGACGAGCCAATACTGAAAGAAATCATTGAAAAGAACGATATCAAGACCCTTGTCAGCCTGGGAAGCGGCGTGCAGTACGGAGTATGTATCGAGGGAGCGTATATCGTAATTGAGGTGGCGGAATTTGCTTCCAACTATTTTCAGCTGTTTGAATACCGCCACGGTCCCATTGTGTTGACGGATCAAAACACTGCGGTGTTTATCGTTTCATCAAAAAAGTCCAGAGAATATGAAGACAAGATCATACATGAAATCAAAAAATACACCGATATGGTATATGTTGTGTCAGACAAAGCATCCCCCAATGCACAGCATACTTTTACGCTGGAGCAAGACTTTTCCGATGAAATAGTGGCGCTGCATTTCATCTTCTGCATGCAGTCCGTCTCATACAGAGTTGCTGTAAAGCACGGGAAAAACCCCGATGAGCCCGGCGACCTTGTGCCGTTTATTCAGCTGTAAACAAACGGATGACCGTAATTTTCAGGGCGCAAATCTTTTGCGGAAGCATTCACAGAAAGGCATAAAAATGAAGCCCAATGAAAAAAAGTTTGATGTGCTCACAATATTTGACGCCTGTGTTGACCTGATTGTCGAACTGGGTGATACTGTTCCGGAATTTGATCAAAAGGAAAAGCTTTTTGACGATTTCGGCCTGTATATGGGAGGGTCCGCTTGCCTGTTTGCATCTCAGTGTGCAAAACTCGGACTAAAAACAACAGGAGCCGGAGTAGTGGGCAAGGATTCGTTCGGGAAGCTGGTAAGTGAAACTTTAAAAAAGTGCGGAGTGAATACCGATTATCTGTCGGAACGGGATGGCATAAAAACAAGCATTGGAATTTCACTCAACAAAGGGGCAGACAGAGCAATTCTCACTTATGACCAATCGATACTGGCGGCTGATCTCTCCCTTATTACAGATGAGATGCTCATGCAAACCCGTCACCTTCACATCGCAAGTTATTACCTTCTGAAAAAGCTGCAGCCTGACATCCCTCTCCTTTTGAAGAGAGCCAAAAAATACGGGCTTACAACAAGCCTTGATACGAACTGGGATCCGGATGAAAAATGGATTCTTGATACAGAAATATTGAAGCTGATTGACGTGTTTCTGCCCAACGAAAACGAAATAAAGCTGTTATCAAAGACCGATGATCTCGAAGCGGCAATTGCCTTTTTCCGGGAATATGTCCCGATAACAGCCCTGAAGCTCGGAGCCAGGGGTGCGGTGGCCGTCACAAAAAGTGAGCGCGTAATGCTCCCGGCCCCTCATGTCAGAGTGATGGATACAATCGGCGCGGGGGACAGTTTTGACGGAGGCTTTCTGTACGGCTATCTGAACGGGTGCTCTCTCGAAAAATCGTTGGAATATGGGATAATATGCGGAAGTCATAACGTTTCTCAGCGGGGAGGTTACGACGGTCAGGCAAAATTGCAGGCGCTGCTTGAAGCGGAAAAGACCGGTGGGCAGCTTAATTTTACAATGCGTCAGACAAAGGATGAACCAAATTAAAAATATGTAAAGTGAGGTTGAAAATGATGAAAAAGAAAATGGTTATAATCGGTGCCGGCAGTGCAATGTTCACGCAGGGGCTCGTCACCGACCTGATTGAAAGCAACCCGGGCGGCCACGAATGGTCAATCGCTCTGTGCGACATTGACGAAAAGGTTCTGAACGACGTAACGCTGCTTGTCCGGAAAATGCTCGACGCAAAACATCTGGACGTTGAGCTCACCTCCTCCCCCAATCGCTGTGACGTGCTTCCCGGTGCGGATTACGTCGTTTCCACCATCGGAGTGGGCGGAAGACGCGCTTGGGAAAAAGACGTCTACATCCCGAGAAAATATGGAATATTCCAGCCGGTTGGCGACACCGCAATGCCCGGCGGAATTTCGCGGGCAATGCGTATGGTTCCGGCGATGGTAGACATTGTAAAGGATACAAAGCGCCTGGCCCCCAACGCACACTTTTTCAATTACTCCAATCCCATGGCGGTCATCTGCCGCGCGCTAAACAAAGCGGTTGATTTTCCTGTAACAGGTCTGTGTATGGGCACGGCGGACAGTGAATGGTATATCGCTGATTATATGGGATATGACCGGAAACGGGTTACATCGCTGGCGGCAGGTATCAATCACTGCACATTCATATACGATTACCGTTTGGACGGCAAGGATGTGAAAAATGAGATCAGGGAAAAAATCTCAAAGGAATATAAGGATCGCCTCGGAAGTGATATCATCGACCAGCACCAGCCGAAGGAAGACGATATGTTTAACATAGGCGAACCGTTTGCATGGGATTTCTTCCTTAAATACGGAGCTTTCCCCGCTCCGGGTGACCGTCATATTACGGAATTTTTCACCGAGTACTTCAGAGGCGGGGAATATTACGGCAAAAAGCTGGGCGTTGACGCTTACTCTTTTGAGGAAACAATTGAATGGGGCGACAAAATTTTTGATAAAATGGTCAGCCTGGCTCATTCTGACGAAGATTTGCCCGAAGAATTTTTCGACCACTCCCATGGCGAGCAGGAACAACTGATCGGTATCATTGACGCCATTGAGCGGGACAGCAGAAAAACCTATTATGTCAACGTTCCGAACAGAGGCGCCGTACCGAATCTTCCCCAGTGGGCGGTCGTTGAAATACCGGCAGTTGCCACCGCCGGAGGACTTGTTCCGATGTATCTGAACAATTATCCCAATCACCTTGCCTGCATGACAACAAGATTCCTGGCGGGGGTGGAAATGACCGCTGATGCCGCATTGAAAGGCGACAAGCAGCTTATGGCAGAAGCGATCATGATGAGCGGCTGTATCAATGACAAAAACGCAGTAAAGAAAATGGTTGATGAGCTGATTGAAGCACAAAAGGAATATCTGCCTCAGTTCTGATCCCGGCTTTCTGTGAAGAACACGAAAAAACAGAACAACACCCCTTTCCTGCTGTTTGCGGAAAGGGGTGTTGTTCTATAAAGAGACTGAAACTGACAAAAATCGTCATTGAAAACCTGGATGTATCTTTTTTCGGACTGATCGAAATCAATTGTATTGATAGTGCTCGCCCAGAACCTTAAACCATGGATTATAGTAATTGGCAAACATTCTTCGCAGTTCTGCAATACGGGTATCCGCGTCACAGGCCAGACTGGGACCCGTATGACCAAAGGTCATCATATCAAAATGCATTCCGCATAAACGGTCCAGACTTTTTTTCCAAATTTCCTCGTTTGATCCGATATGGGCGCTGAAGCCGCCCCACAGCGTATCCCCCGCCACCAGAACAGATAGGCCCTGCAATTCCAAATGAAAGGAAAGCTCTCCCATAGTATGCCCCGGAGTATGCAAAACCGTAATTCTCCCATTGGGGAATTCACGGCAAAATCCATCTTCCAAAGCCCCTTCAGCCGGGGCAGGGGGAAACTCCGTACAATAAAGCAGCCCCGCAGTCGTTTTCATGGGGTCGCCTGAGATGACCTGCCCGCAGTCGTTGGGATGAAGAAGCAGTCTGGCACCGCTTTTTTCTCCCCAGAGAGATGCGGCCCCCACATGGTCATAGTGCCCGTGTGTCCCCCAAATTTCCCGGATATCCGCCGGGTCAAATCCAAGCTTTTCAATATTTGAGCATATTTTGGAAAAGCCCTCGGGGGTACCGCAGTCAAGCAAAATCAGACCTTCCCCCGTGTCAAGCAAATAGGCGGTAGCATCGAAAAAATGGCTCAGACAGGGTCCCGCCACCTGATAGAAATGGGGCAGCAGCTTCATAGCATTTTCCTCCCTATACAGTACAAATTTAATTTTCTCCTTTTATTTCTGCTTAAAAAGCAGCGGGAAAATAGAGTGACCCAACTTCTTCATCAAATCCAAAGCCGGTAAAGCGAAGCGGCTGATCGGTAAAATCCCCTGCCAGCTCTACCGCACGGTGTTCCTTAGGCAAAAGGCAAAAGTAATTGTCCGAAAAAGTCAGCCAGTTTGTCTTTTCAATATCACATGGATCAGGCAGGGGTGAAGCATCCCAAAGCATCCCAAACAGCGCTGCCGTTTTTCCTTCATTCGAAATGGTAAGAACATTTTCTTTCCGTACAGAGGATAGACGGGAAACATTCAGCATTTTTACGGCAGACAGGTCGTCACCCGCCGCAAACAAATACTCGTTTTCAGCCAGAATTCCCTTCGTCGGATGGACGGCCTGCAGCCGCAGCAGGAAAAGCGGCGCTCCGTATGCAGAAAATTCAAGCTGTCCCAGGGAAACTGTTCCATTTCGGGGAGGCAGTGCAGCAGCTTCCCAACCGTCCACTTTTCTCCCCTCCATGGTATAGAGTGCGGCCGTGCACGTCAATTTCTCTTTGCTGCTTTGAGGATATGCGGAAAGGAACCACTCGAACTGCAGCCGCTCGCTTCCATTCAGTGCGGGAGAATCAAATTGGGCGGAGATCAGCAGCGCCCCATAGGCTTTTTTCACTCCATAGTAAACCGGTTTGGGGTTGGCGTGATAATCCAGCGCTGAGGTGCAGAAGTTGTTGGGAAACGGCTCGTTGAACTGCCACGGAAAGGTGCCGCTGTTGCCGAATGCCCGGCGGCGATTGCACTCCACAGCATATTTGAGCCCCTCGTACTGCATGAACTGGCTTGCCCGGATCAGCTCTGGCAGATGATCTATCCCGCCAAAGGTTTTCTGAACCAGCTGCTCATTATTCCACCAGGCCCCCCGGTGAAAGTAGACAGGATTATATTTGGAGGCGGGAAAGATCCAGTCTTCGGAAACATACTTGCGCAGTACATTCTCATTGGTCATCCCCTCCACTCCGAATTCGGTATGGAGGAGGGAAGTTCCCCGATTGTACAGTCTGCAATGCCCCGCAAGTCCCTGATGCTCCCATGGCCCGTGCACATCGTAAAGACGGTCCGGGGTTTTCTCAATGTTTTCCATGGAATTGGAAAATACCCCGCCGGAGGGTGAAGTAGGAAGCCACTTTCTTCCGGGATCCAGCACAGTAACCCGCTTTTTCAAAGCGGACAGCATCGTATCCTTATCTGACAAAGGAACACCGTTGTCATCCTGAAGCTCATTTCCGCCGCACCAGACTGCCAGCGCCGTTTCATTGCGGCGCTTTTTTACAACAATTTCCGTCTGCCGGTCCATCTCGGCAATGTAAGCAGGGTCGGAAGACGTCTTATTGTCGATCCCGGAGCTGGACTGAATAAGTTCCTGCCATATCAGAATTCCTGCCCGGGCACAGGCATTATAAAAAGTCTCCCGCTCAATGAGCCCTCCTCCCCATACCCGAAACATAGTCACATTTGCCGCTTGGGCGAGACTGATGAGGCGGTTCAGACGGTTGGGCTGTTCCACTCCATAGCAGAGGTCCATGGGCACCCAGTTCCAGCCGTTTATGTAAACGTCCTGCCCGTTGACATTCATCCGAAAATGAGGGGCATCTGCAGGAGCGCCGGCGTTTTCCAAAAACTCAATTTTCCGGAACCCATAAGAAAGCTCACGGCTATCGGAAACCTGTCCGTTTTCGAGAAGCTGCACCGTAACCCGATACAAAAACGGCTCCCCATACCCGTTTGGATGCCAAAGATTCACGTGGGGGATTTTCGCTGTAATTTTTGCCTTTCCGTTTTCTGTTTTTCCGGAGGCAGAAATTCCTCCCGGATTTACTGTAACAAGAACGGCATCCCCGCCATCTGTCTCCACATCGGCGGATAAAACCGCAGTATGAAAATCCCCGGACAATTGCTGCTGGAGATGCAGCTCCCCGATTTTCCCCTGCCCGGTAACCTCCAGATAAACCGAATCCCACAATCCCTGATGGATCAATCGAGGGCAAAAGTCCCACCAATAAGTCATCCGTGATTTATGTGTGGTTACAAGGCTGGTCTTGCCTACCTGCGGCTGCTCAAAAGGCGCCGGTTCCAAAACTGCCGCCACCAGATTTTTTCCTGGTTTTAGCCTTCCGGTTATCTCCATCCTCCACGGCAGATACATTCCCGTGTGCGTCCCCAGACTTTCTCCGTTCAAAAAGATCTCTCCGCTGTAATCAATTCCCTCAAAGCAGAGAAAGACTCTTTGTTTTTCCTCCAGATGCGGAGCCGAAAATTCTTTGCGGTAAACCCATGTCCGGTCGGAAATCCACTCGCCCAATTTACTGTCGCAGTTGTAATAGGGGCTCTTCATGGAACCGTTTTTCATCAGATCGGCGGCAACCGATCCCGGAACTGAAGCGGGTTGCCAAAAATGGACATCCCGGGTATCAGGTTTGACTGACCCACGCCAGACCCAATCCATACCCACGAATTCCTTCATGCTCCAATCGTTTCCGTTTAAAGAATACCTCATTTTTTCTTTTCCTTTCCGAACAGAATCCTTACCGTCGGACTTTTTCCGCCGGCATAAAATGTGACCAGATGGCCCTTCTGTACAAATGAAACCGGCTTTTCCTCCACCAGTACCCGGCTGACCGGACCGCCGGAAAGGACACCGCAGTTTCCTTCCTCATACAGCCGGAAGATCAACTGGTTTTCTGTCTGTTCCGACCATGTGACAGCTGCGGGAGACAGATATTTTTCAGTCAGTCCCAATGCTGCAGCCGGGGCAAAGGGGATGAGCAAAAAGATTCTTGCATCTCCCGGCTGCAGGCAGAACGGAAAGGCTTCACCGCGATGAAGCAAGAGTGCCGAACGTGCTTCACCGTCGTAAAGGTAGCAGCAATCCGCAGTAATGGCCGGAATTTCTTCCAGCGTGATGGATCCGTGGCAGGAAGTCTCCATACGACTGACATGAAATGCCGCAACCATCGCAGTCTGACCGTAAGTGTTAAACAACTTCAGCGGTACCGCCGTCTCTACCGGGTCTTCTAAAAGGCTTTCCAAAGTGGGCACACCCACCTGCTCGCATCGAAGCACTCTTCCATCCTTGAAGATCAACGGACGAACAGCATCCGAATCTGTCTCCCCCACCTTATCACTGATATAGACCGGGCCGCCGCTGACCGCCCTAAGGATGGCGTTCTGGCGGCTTTCCGCATGGCTGCTCCAGAACATATCCCAATCGCCCCAGTAAAACTGGCCATGCAGGAGTGAATTATACCCGTTCTGAATGGCGTGTTCCCGGAATCCAAAGGGTACATCCGGTACGAAATCGTCGCTGTTCCGGGCAAGGGATGCTGCCGGGCGGTTCCAGATCTCCTCCGGTGCCATTCCCATACAGTTGATGATATTTCCGTCAAAATTGACAGCGGCGGATGCGGCAAGCCCCAGTTGTACTCCGCGTGAAGCTTCCCCGTAGCTTCTGTGTCCCTCATAGAAGATTGATACCGCACTTTGGCTGTCCACCTTTACAAAGTCAACGCCCCAGTCCCGCAGAAGAGCATGCCAGAGATTCCAGAATCCAAAGCTTTTTTCCCCCTGTGACGCCGGAATCAGCCTGCCGTCCGGAAGTGTCTCGGTAAATGGGGCAGAAGCCTGCGCCGCCTCCGAACCTTTCTCAATTCCGTTCCAGTAGCCCATGACTGCCTGCCACACGCCCACCTTCTGCACGCCGCAGCTCTTTATTTTTCTGATCGCAGCCTCCAGACCATCCGGAAATTTGCCGGATGCCGCACCGAATCCCTGCAGTTTTTGCTTTGAATAGTCGGCCTGCGACCAACCGTCGTCAATGAGCACCCACCCCGGAAGGAGGTCCTTTTCCTTCAGTTCCCGAAGCTTTTCCAGAATCCCCCCCTCATTGACCTGCTGATAAAATGCGTCCCAGCTGCACCAGCCAAAATGTTCAAACAGGGCCGGAAATGTTTTCTCACTTCTATGGCGAACCGGTACGCCGGACGCAGCAATTAATGCTTTTGCCACAGACTCAATGCAGGTGTAAGGATTCTCTCCCCATGCAAAGCCGAAAACCGGTTGGCTGCAGCACCGGATTCCCTCACAATTTGAGGACAATACCGCTGTCAAGCCGTCAGGTGTGCCTGTGAAATCGGTCCGAAAACCGGAGGCGCAAAGGGCCATCAGAACCCGGTACTCGCTTCGCTCTTTCCAGATCAAAAGCTGCGTTCTGCCGGGAACATCCTCAAACCCGGACACAAAGGCGGGCCGAAGCCACCAATCCTTATGTTGGTAAATGGCGGTAAGGCGGGCCTTTCCGGAAAAATTCAGCTTGAGGGAAATACCCTCACGATGCTTAAAAAAAGGCTGTGCCTTAAATGAAGGAGTCAGCTCCTTCCATTCTGCGCGAACAGAAAAAACGACGGTTTTATCCTTGCGGTCCATAGTTACAAAGCAAGATGCATTGGCATTTTCTCCGGTTCCCTTTTCATTTAAAGGAAGTGTTTCGGTTTGTCCATCACGGCGTACCAGTATGGCAGTGTCCGCCGTGATGGACGGCAAGCCCTGATTTTCCCCGGTCTCTGTCAGCATAAATGTTACATCCTTTCACGAATTTCGCATTTCAATGAAAAACAACAGGGGCAGATCTCCATATCTTTCATCCGAAAGAGTCTCTCCGGACGGACTGTATGGACATCAACCCCTGGCATTCAGATTATGTCAGAAAAATATTGAAAAACAGCCGGATCAGTCAGGCCGTGCACAGGACTGATTCATTACCAGTGAAGTCTGCAGAATATAGGTTCTGGCCATTTCTGAAAAGTCTCCCCGCAGCCGTTTGAGCAGGAGCTTTACCGCTGTCTTTCCCTGCTGGTCGGACATCTGATCGATGGTGGTAAGCTTTGGTGAAATGATTCCCGCCAGCATGGTATTATCGCAGCCCACAACGGACAAATCCTCGGGAATGCGCAGTCCCAGCTCCTCGGCTGCCTGATAGAGGCCCACAGCCATCATTTCATTGGCACATATCACTGCCGTGGGGCGGGAGACGGCGCGAAGAAGCTCTTTTCCCCGCTGATATCCGCTTTCCCGGGAATAATCCCCGACGCTGATGGATTCCTCCGAAACAGCGAGCCTGCTGGCCTTCATTCCGGAGCGAAAGCCTTCCATCCGCTGAACTGCGCTTTGGAATACCATATCACCGGCCATATAGGCAATCTTTGTGTGTCCAAGGCCATTGACATACCGAACCGCATCTGCAACGGCATCATAGTTTGTGGTATTCACCACGTCAACATACAGTTCCGCAGCCGGCATACAATCAATTAATACGATTCTTACCTGTTTTGAATATTCTTCCAGCTGATCGGGGGGAAGGGCGGACTTCACCGCAATAATTCCCAGTACGCGGCGGGAAACCAGCTCACTGAAAATCCGTATTTCTTCCTCCACGCTTCGATTTGTCACGCAGAGCAGTGTGCTCATGCCGTTTGCCCCCGCCTCATTGGAAACGCTTTGGGCCACCTCGGAATAATAAGGGTTTGTAATCGTCGGAAGAATAAGGCCTATGACACTGCTTTGATTGGAACGAAGCTGCTGTGCTGTCATATTGGGAACAAATTGCAGCTGGCGCATTGCCTCCTGTACCTTTTCCTGATTGGCAGCTTTTACACCGGCTTTGTTGTTGATTACGTTGGACACCGTTCCCAAAGAGACCCCTGCCAGACGAGCAACATCTTTCATCGTAATCTTTTCATTTTCCAAAGCATTGCCTCCTTAAGCTTTCCCGGCCAATTCATTCAAAAACGACATTCAGCGGTAAAGCTCTTTTTTGCAGCTGTGTACCGGGTAACCGCCGACGGAAGCCTGCCGTCCCAGCCGTATCCGGTGCCACTGCTATCTGTATAATTATACAATATTTTCCATACTATTTGCAACATTTTTTTGCAGATAGTCTATTTCTTTCTGAATTTTCTCCATGTTTAGTGGGTATTGACCGAATTCCCGTACCGTACGGTTCATCTCCGCAATATTTTCCAGGGGAGTATCCCTTCCGCACTGATCCGCAGTGGACAAAATGAATCCGCCGTTCTGCCCTGCATCGCGGATGGCCTCCAGTGATCGGAGCCTTACAAGCTCGACAGAACCGTTCAGCATGGTATTCACGGTGTGCAAATTTCCCATTAAGCAGAGTTTTCCCCCTGTCAGGTCACGGATTTCCTTCAGGACACAGTCCCCCATCGGTGCTTCTTCCAAAGGATTTACATAGTCAAGATCCGTCTCCCGGCAACAGGTTTCAATCAATATCCGCTCGATCCCACAGGAATGGATTCCCGAGATCACCCCTGCCTCCCGACACATCCGGGTAATCTTTTTCAGCGTCGGAAGGCTTAGCTTTCGCCAAATCACCGGCGATTGCAGCGTAATCGAGCCGCTGCCGCCGGTGAGAATGGAGTCCACTCCCACCTTCCTGTCGAGCGCCATCTCCAGCTGGCGGAGAGCCTGCCGTTCATGAAGCTCCCTCAATTCCTCAAAAATTTCCGGCATATCATAGTAGGCATAGGTTGCTGCCTCCAGGCTTCCGTCAAAAGCTCCGCTCCAAAGATGAAGTCCGGGAGGATTGATTGGGATGCACATAACTCCCTTTTCCCCCAGCTTTGCTTTGTATTCCTGAAAGCGGGTATCGTCATAACGGTCGGGGAGTTGATAGAGATAACGGTATTTTGGAAAATCCTCCTTGAGGTTTTTAATCATTTTTTCGACGGTGGTAGGTGGATTTCCCGCAGGAAACACCGTAGTTTCCGATAAATTTCCCGCGGGAGTACAAATGGTATCCCGGCAGCGCCAACTTTCCCTGCCCCGGCTGATCCAATCCCTTTTCCGCTCTATCGCTTCCGGATAGTGGTAGCGCAGCCCCCCATAGGTATACCAGCCATCCATGGGCAAGACATCCAGCGCATGAAGATAAGCATCCGCCAGATTCGGGTTGTCATTTGCGTAGATTTCATAAAACGGCTTCCCAGTGAGCCGACAGGGTATCATATTGGATATATCAGGCGCAGAGGGTACCCGATCCGGGATACCGCCCCGCATGGCCGTCATCATGCGCTCTCTCGGAGTCATTTCTGTCATCTGCTGTCATCTCCTTCTCCGTTTCACCGCGAGACGGGCTGTAAAAGCCGTTCTTGTGCCCCTCTTTTTCTTTTGGCCTCAGCCCATCAGCCCTTAATACCGCCAACGGCAACACCTTTGACAATATTCTTCTGCAAGAAGAAGAACAAAAGGATGGACGGGATGAGGACCAGCAAAGAAGCAGCCATAAACTTCTGCCATTCCATTCCGAAATCCCCCCGGAAGGTGCGCAGCCCGATTTGCAGGGTGTATTTTTTCTCATCATTCAGATAGAGCAGCGGTCCCATGAAGTCGTTCCACTTTCCGTTGAATTCAAACACGGCAATGGTGGTCAGAACGGGCTTTGACATTGGAATGATGATCTTTGAGAAAATGGTAAACTCGTTGGCTCCCTCCATGCGGGCCGCCTCTGAATAGGCCATGGGGATTCCGCGGAAAAACTGCCGCAAAAGAAAAATATTGTAGGCTCCCGCAGTAAACGCCGGCACAATCAGCGGCAGAAAAGTTCCCACCCAGCCAATCTTGGAGAACAGGACATAAGAAGGAATCATCGTTACAATTCCCGGAATCATCATAGTGCTCAACACAATGGCAAAAAGCACTTCCCGTCCCCGGAACCGAATTTTTGCGAAGCCATAGGCAACAATGCTGTTGGAAACCAGCGCACCGATCAGGCCGGTAAAGGTGATAATGCATGTATTGAGCAGATAGGTATTAAAGGGTGCCGACGTCCATGCCTTGGAAAAGTTGTCCCATGCCCACGCCTGAGGGATCAGGGAGGAATTGGTGTAAATTTCGGCATCTGATTTCAGCGCGGTGGACAGCATCCAGAACAGCGGAAGCAAAACAACAAACGCGCCAATTCCCAGCAGGACAGTGGCAATTATGGCAGTGACTTTTTCGCCTTTGGTACGGATCCTGTAGGCATCCTTCTCCTTTGGTTGTCCCAGCTTTTTCATTATGATTTTCCTCCGTCATCATCATAGTAAACCCACTTGTTGGAAACATAAAGCTGCAGCAGGGTAAAGACCAGAATAATCGCAAACAGCACCCATGCCAGCGCGCAGGCATACCCCATACTGTATTCTTTCATGGCCTTGTTGTACAGATACAGGTTATAGAACAAAAGAGACTTTCCGGCGGCGTTCATGTCGCCGTTGGTCATAATGTAAGCGGAATCAAAAATCTGGAATGCGCCGTTGATGGCGGTAATCATGACAAACAGCATCGTGGGGGAAACCATCGGCAGCGTAATGTAGCGGAACCTTTTAAAGCCCACGGCGCCGTCAATCTCACCGGCATCATAAAGCTCCTCGGGAACGTTCTGAAGCGCTGCCAGAAAGAGTACCATAGTTCCGCCTACATGCCACATCCGCATGATAATCAGCGCAGGCTTGGTCCAGTTTGGGTCAAACAGCCATGCGGGGCCCTGTATATTAATCAGCGCCAGCATGTTGTTGAGCAGACCGTTGGAGGGATCAAAAATCCACTGCCACAGCAGATAAACCGCCACACCGGACAGAACGGACGGCAGATAATACACTGTACGGAAAAAGCTCATCAGCCAGACCTTCATGTTCAGCAGCAGCGCAATCATCAGTGCCAGAATGATCACCATGGGAACACTGAAAATGACATAGTACACCGTGTTGTATAAGCCGATGCGAACATTTTCATCCCCAGCGAAGATGTTAATGTAGTTTTTCAGGCCCACCCACTTTTGGGTTGAGGTCATATCATAATAGGTAAAGCTGGAATACATGGAAAACAAAAGCGGTATCAATGTAAAACAGACAAAACCAATCAGATACGGACTGATAAACAGATAACCCTTGAGAGTTTCCCAGCGTTCTCTCTTGGTCATACGCTGATGTTCCCTCTTTTTTACAGCGGTTTTCATTTCAGTAAAGCCTCCTTGCCGATTTATTTTTGTAACGTTTCATCTATAATGCTAATTTAGCATATACAAAAGTAATTGTCAATATTCTTCGCCTTTTTTGTAAAACATTTCAGTTAATGAAATCAACCGTTTGCGGCAAAGAACTGGGCTTCCCTACTTTTTACGGATTGCCTCCGTCTCCCCGTCGGGAAGTCTCCGGATTGTGCCAAGCCCCCTTGCAACGGCAATTGTTTGGGCGGCATTTTCCAGCGCATCCATCCGGATAAAAGCCTCTGTCAGCGTGGCTCCCAGGGTGATGACGCCATGGTTCTGTAATAGCAGGGCATCGCTGACTGCATTCTCTCTCACCGCTTCTGCCAGTTCGGCTGAACCGGGACGGGCATAGGGAACTATCGGTGTATTTCCCACAAGCACGGGAAGTTCAATGATGGCATCGGATGGAATCTCCTCCCCCACAGCGGCAAAAGCGGTGGCATAAGGCGGATGCGTATGAACAACCGCGCCTGTCTGCGGACGTGCCCTATAGCAGGCAATATGGAGAAAAGCCTCTTTTGTAGAGCGAAGATTTCCTTCTGTTACTGTTCCGTCAAACTTCTGAACCAGCAGCTGTTCCGGCTCCAGAAAGCCTTTGCAGATGCCGGACGGAGTGATGAGCATGGTATTTTCGTCCAACCGGAGACTGATGTTTCCATCCGCCCCGGATACCAGTCTGCGTTCAAAGAGCAATCGGCAGATACGGGTCAGATGAAGCCGTTCCTCTTCATAGGAAAGTTTCCCCATCACTCCAACTCCCCCTTTTGCAGCGCCAGCAGACAATGCACCGCTTTCTGCAGGAAAGAAGCGGAGCCGAAGCTTCCTGATTTAAACACCAGCAGCAATTCACCGGCCCGTCCATAGCCGTACATCGTGGGAACGCCGGGCTCGATCTCCTTCAGAATAATCATTTTCCGCAGCGAAAATGCGCTGCTCACAGCGGCTGAAGTATCTCCCCCTGCCACCACCAGCTTTTTAAGTCCGGTCTGACTCTGAATTTTCACGGCAAGATCATGTACCGCAGCAGAAACGACCCGTCCGATTTCTTCGTCCGTCAGCCCTTTTTCATGGCCAATTTTTTTCGTCTTCGCAACTGCTTCCGGCTGGTTTTCCGTATACAGCAGCACTGTTTTTCCGCTTTTCAGAAGCGGGACCGCAAACTGTACCCGATCTTCCAGCATTGTGTCTCTCATCCCGGAATCGAAAAGGGCAACTGTATCAATTTCGCGGGAAGCAGTTCCGCTTTTTTGCAGGTATTCTATCTGCACCACCGTCTGTGCCGTAAGGCTTCCGGCAAGCACCAGCGTGCCGCACGGGTCCTTTACCGGGTGAACCTGTCCGGAAAGGCCGGTGTCCTCTGGGGGAATGCCCCATACCTTCGGAAGCTCTTCCCCAATTGCAGAACTGCCGCAAAGACTACTTTCGCTCTTTACCAGTTTCGAAATTCTGACCAGATCCTCTTGATTTCTCACGTCAAAAATAAGGTAGCTGCAAGCCTGCTTTTTTTGATTGAAAATCCGACACTGTTCCGCAAATGGCAGATCAAGCTCACGGCAGGAAAAAAGCCCACAGACACGGTCGCTTTGCTTTCCGATGATTTTGGCCAGCGCCGGCTCCGTCGTAGGATGCACCGGATCGCAAACCAGTGCGCTTTGGTCCAGCGGCTTTCCGTTTAAATAGTGGATTCCCTCCCGTGTGGTTCTTCCGTTCTTGGGGAAACCGGCAATTACCATGCTGCAGTCTGCTCCCAGAATATCCTGCATGGCATCAAACTCAGCGCCGATATTCCCGCGGAACACCGAACAGGTCTTTTTGAAATAACAGTCAAAGCCGGTCTGTTTGAGCAGCAATGCTGCGGCTTTGACTTTTTGCGCCGCCGTCCCAGCGGAATCAAACCTGCTGTCGGTATCCAAAATAACCACATCAAGATTTTCAAAGTCCGTTGGATCAGCTGACGAAAAGGGAAAAACGCCAGTGGCATATCCGTTTTTGGCGAACATAATCCCAATATCATTTGCGCCGGTGATATCGTCCGCCACAACGCCGACTCTCTTTTTCATCTCGTTTTCTCCTTATTGAGATCCGAATCTCTTCACAGCATCCGGAGAGTTTTCCTGATTCTATTCAGCCCGGTGGTCAGAATGAAGATAATGGCAGATGCGATCCTCTACCACTGCCTGAACAGCCCTGCTTCCGGTTTCCAGAAGATCCTGCGGAAGTGCATTGATCTCTCTGTTGCTCATACGGGAGAGCCCCCCCATTGCAGAAAGGAAGCAAAGTTCCAGATCCGTGGCAATGTTAATCTTGGAAACGCCCCCCATCCCATCCAGAGCAATTGCGCGCTGCACGGTTTCACTGGGGAGCCCTGATCCTCCGTGGAGCACCAGCGGAATGTCAACCAGGGTTCGTATTTCCCTCAGACGGTCAAAATCAATGGCAGGATTTGCCACCGGATAAACCCCGTGGGCCGAACCGATGGAAACAGCCAGCGCATCCACGCCTGTCTGCTCAACAAATTTTTTGGCCTCGTCGGGTTTGGTAAACAGAGTGGTGTCGCAGCCGTTTTCCAATTTATCCGCGCCACCGATATTGCCCAGCTCCGCCTCTACTGAAATTCCTCTGGGATGGGCCATTTCCACCACCTTGCGGGACATTTCCGCATTTTCTTCAAACGGAAGATGGGAGGCGTCGATCATAACCGAGGTAAAGCCTGCCTCTATCGCTTCCGCAATCACCGAAAGGTCCTTGGTATGATCCAGATGCAGCGCCGCAGGGATGCTATACTGATCTTTGGCCGCATAAAATGCCCGGGCAAACTCGGTGGCGGTAACGTCAAACCACTTGAACTCATTGGCGGACATCTGTACGATCACAGGGGACTGCTTCGCCTCGGCGCCCCTCAGAATTGCCTCAATCAGAAAAGTGGAACGGGCGGAAAACGAGCCCACACCGTAGCCGCCCTTTTGTGCGGCCTTTAAAAGGGGATTTAAATTGGAAAGCTTCATAATCATGGATCCTCTCATATTTAGTTTCAAAACGTATCCTACCGGATGCTTAAATAAGGAGAAATGTCCCGGTATAAGGCACGGTATTTTTCATAAGAGCTGTTATAATTTTCTGCTGCACCCGCTGTGGGGCTGACTGCAGGACTATGGTCAATCAACAGACCGATGGCTCCCCGGTGAAACCCGACTGCCATGGCAGCCTGAATGGCTGCGCCGTACAGTGTGAGCTCGGAAACCGGGGTAATGCTGTAGGGGCGCCCGGTTACATCGGCCCTGGTCTGAAGCAGAACCTGATTTTTCACACCGCCGCCTACGGCGACTACACAGGCAATCTTTGCGCCAAAGACTTCCTCAATGGAGTCTAAAATCCATCGTGTCTCAAAAGAAATGCCTTCATAGATCGCCTTGACCAGATGATAGATGGTGGTATCACTGCGGATTCCCAGTAAAAGCCCCGTGTTGTCCGGGTTGGGGTGAGGGGTTCCGCTGCCGTTGATCATCGGAAGATACAAAACTCCCCCGGAATCCGTCAGCCGGTCCGCATCATCAAAGACGCGGTACGGAACCGGACTCTCATCCGGCATCAGCCTCCTCAGCCATTCAATTGAAGCGCCCGACGAGGGAAGATTGGCAAGCCAATAACGTTTTCCATCCCGGAAGCAGCCTTGACATATGCCGTATTTCAGGCACTGCCTACTGTCGCTTCCATTGGGAACAAAGCCCACAAAAACCTCGGATGTGCCCTGAGAATTAAAGATTTCCCCTGTTCCCACCTTTGCCGCCACCATAGCGCAAAGATGATCGTGTCCTCCACAGACGACGGGGATTCCGGCAGAAATCCCCAGCTCTTTCGCCACTCCCGGCAAAAGAGTACCGGCAATCTGCCCCATCCCCACTACCCGGGGCAGTTTTCCGGTCACCCCGGCGAAATCCGTCAACGGAGACTCCCATTCCCGATTGTGAATATTGAAAAGCATTGTCCGGCAGGCCTGGGTCTCATCGGTTACAAACTCTCCGGTCAGCCGATACAGCGTATAGTCATAAATGGAAAGCCAATACCGCATTTTTTGCATTATTTCCGGTTGGGTCTCCCATAAATAGAGAATGCGGGAAATAGCGAACTTGGGATGATAAGGAAGGCCGGTAATGTCATAAAGCTGCTCCGGCGGGAAACGATCCAAAATCTTTTTCCGGGATTCGCTTCCGCAGCAGCAATTCCACGGAATAATCGGATGGAGGGGAGTGCCCCTCTCATCCACGGGAAGTCCGGTATCTGCCATGCCGGTAATTCCGATGGCAGATATTTTTCCCTCCGAAGGGACGATTTTTTTCAGGAGGCAGATAACCCTGTCCCAGAATTTTTCAGGGTCATAGCAATTTCCGTATTCCTGTGAAACCTCTGCGCGGTTGTCCGCCCGGGCAAGGTTTACAATTGTCAGTTCTTCATCCAAAAGGCAGGCCTTCAGATGGGTAGTTCCGATATCAATGCCAATCATATAATTCATAATGATCGACCCACCTTTCCAAAGAAAATAGGGATGTCACAGCCATTTTTTCAGCGCGGCGATTCCCGAAGCAGGACTGGTCATCACCGGCAGCCTGCCTCCATCCGGTATCAGCTTGAGTGCTCCTGCCATAGATGCCTGTGCCAGAACCACCAGATCGCACTCTTCCAGCAGTCCGGAAATTTTTTGAGCAGTGAGCCCGAGATACTCATCGGTTTTTCCCGCACTCAGCAGCGGCCCCGCTTCACTGATTAACAGCCGGTTCACCTGTACTTTTTTGCGTTCCTGCTCCGCACAGCGCAAAAGCAGATCCACAGTAGGATCCAAGGTAGAAGCGAGAGTGGCAGCAACGCCGATCCGTCCCCCGGTGGCTGCTGCCTGCCGCAGCATGGGCTCATCAATGCGCAATGCAGGCATAGATACGAGGCCGGCCCCTTCCTCCATTAGTCCCCCTACCGAGGAGCACGCACTCAGCAGCAAATCCGGACTTGCCATTGCCGCCTGTCTCATCAATGAATGAAAGCGGAATCGCAGTTCCGGAGTAATACGGCCTGCACGGTTTATTTCGGGCAAAATGCTTTCATCTAAAAAGTTCATTACCTTCACATCCGGCAGAATGGACTGGAAGTGAGGCTTGAGTCCTTCAATGGTGACGGGGGTGGTATGCAAAACCGCGACAGTTTTCATGTTCGTTCCTTTCTGAACCTAAGTTCTCTGCCTTCGTCTTTCCGGCAGTTGGCTTTTGAAAATGTGCGCTACTTTCAAAAACCAGCGGCGCTCTTGCCTATCCATGTGTCTGGTCTGACCTTTTTAAGAACGGGGACTGACGATCCGCCAGTCCCCGCCTCTTACACTGGGTCAGTTATTCACCGAAGATTGCCTTGTCTTCTTCGATTTTCTTTTCAATTTCTGTCTGTGCTTCATTCAGTACTTTGCTGCAGTCTGTTTCAGAGAAATCCTTGACGATCTTGTTGATCGCGGTATCCTTGAAGGTAGACGCATTGGGAGCATAGGGATGACGGCGGGTAACCATTGTCTTGGGCATAAGCTCAAGGGTAACATCCCATCCGCGTGCTTCAGACAGCTCGGGAGTCTCATTTGCAGCAATGTTGCACATCACGTCTTTTTGCTCCACAGCCCAGATGGTGGATGCTTCGTTGCCGCACATATATTCTACATACTTTGTGGATTCACGAGGATTGGCTGCGCCGTAAGGTACGATTACAACAAATCCGCCGCCGGAAGAACGGTATTCGCTGTCCCCGACAGAAGGGCCCACCGGATGAGGCATAACGCCGTAATCCACGATCATATTGCCTGCGTCATCCTTGTTGTACTTTTCCAGAGTGGCGATGTAGTTGCAAACCTGACCGAGGAAAGCAACCTGACCGGAGATGAAGAGATCCTGTGCACCGGAGCCAGCGCTGGCGGAGAGTGTCTGCACCAGAGTCTGGCCGTAGCGGTCTGAGTATTTCTTCATGTATTCCAGCGTTTCAACATTTTCCTTGGAATTCAGGGTGGGCACGTTGGGGTTCATGGGATCATCAAAGGTTTTGGCATTATTGGTAGTGGCGATGGCATCAAAGCCGAAGTTGCCAAGAGTAGGAAGGAAAGCTGCCTGATAGTTGCCTTTTCCTTTGTTTGCAGCATCAACTTTTTCTGTGGCTGCCAGCATATCGTCCCAGGACTTGATGTCATCCGGATTTACATTTGCAGCAGCCAGCATTGCCTTGTTGTAGAACAGCATACGGGTGTCACTATTGAAGGGCAAACCATATACGCCGTCCTTCCAAACAACGGTATCCCAGTAACGATCGTAGAACAGATCCTTTGTGCCGGGATCGAGATAAGGGCTGATGTCTGTAGCCTGTTTCCGCATTGCCTTGACGCCTACGTCCTCAATGGCGGAAACTACCGCATTCGCAGGATTTCCAGCAGCAACGGAAGCGATTAGTTTGGTCTCCAGCTCGCCGAAAGGTACATAGACATATTCCGCTTCAATGCCGGCGTCCTTATACTTCTCGTTAAAACCTTCGATCATTTTGTTGATGGTGGGACGGCGCTGTTCCGAACCCCAGTGCGCCCAGACACGGAGCTTCGCCGGTTTCAGTTCGGTGGATTCTGCGCCTTCGGATGAACTGCCGGAGGCAGCATCCGGAGTAGAGGGTGCGCTGGAGGAACTGCTGGGATTACTGCTTCCGCAACTTACCAGCATGGTGCCTACCATAGCCAGGGCAAGGATCGATGTGAGCAATCTTTTCAACATGAAAGTGACCTCCTTAGTAGTACTTTGTAACGTTTCATTTAAAGCTAAAACAAAAAGTGATTGTTAAAATCACTAAAAAATATAATTTGAAACGTTACATATCAATCAACAACTTTATTATAGCTTATCATAAAATAATAGTCAAGAGTTTTTTGGAAAAAAACAAATATTTTTGTATATTAAGCAGAGAGAGCCGCAAAACGGAAAAAAAAAGAGAAAGCTGTGCCTGCCGATGCTGTCACTTTTCCGACAGACACGCATTTCCACCTCTTCCCCGCAGCGGTGCACTTTTATGGCCGTTCCAGCATATCGCAGGGAATTATGCTGTTCTCACCAAGCAGAACACTTTGAATCTGGTAAGGCGACAAGGGTAGTTCTGTTTCCTTTCCGCAATAGGTGACTACAGCTGACGTGTCTTCCCCAAGGCTTTCAAAAATCCGCAGCAGCAATCCTGTTCCGTCGGCGGCGGGTTTCAGGCAGCCAAAGGACACTCCTTTTCCCCGGACAGAGACAGCGCTTCCATACCGAAGGGTATGGGTGCCCAAATGGTTGCTGTCCGCAAGGCATTCCACCGGCATATGAAGGCGGTCGGCGGCGGCAAACAGCCGGTCGGCCCCAACAGCCTCTGTATGGGGCAGCAGCTCCAGACAAAAGTCCCATTGTCCCTGATCCATTGTCCGCAGTTCGGCGCTGATGGGCAATTCCCCATCCTCTCCCCGGGAAAAGACGCTGCTTCTGGAAAGGATCAGACGGTATTCCTCTCCCATTTGACGCATTCCGTAGGATGAATCATTGAAAACGGCAATACCTCCTTCTGACGAAATATCCGCAAAACGGTGCTGATAATATTCCGTACCGTCGTTTTTCACCTTCTGCTCTGCAAGGAAGGCAGTCTCGTTGACCACAACATGGTTTTTTCCCGCAACGGGGACCGCAAAGCAGATTTCCGCATGCTTCTGGCAATTGTGGATGGTTCCGTTGATTCGTACGGTATCGCTGCTCTTTTCCAAAATGTAATCCAGCAACAGCGTCGAACGTTCATATGCCATTACCGAACGCAGGATGACCCGCAGTGGATTCTTTTCCAATATCCGCGACGACTCCAGGCGGAAATGTCCCTCCACACGCTCGGTCAGGTGATGCTGCCCCCATGCTCCGCGGTCATCATACATTACCTTCACTGATGCGGGTGAAGCCAGCATTTCTCGGCCGTCAAGCTTTAATGAGGCCGGGCACCCGGTCTCTTCATCCAGCGTCATCTCTACCTTACCGTTGCCGATCCGAAGTCCCTCACCGAAGACGCCGCTTTCCTCCAGCTGCCGGTTTGGCCCCTCCAGCAGCATGCGATAAACCGCATACCCCATGGCGGGTATTTTGGCTTCAAACAGAACATTTTTCCGGGCACCCCGTGCATAACACTGGTACTCAGTCTCCGCATAGGGAATCTCTTCCCCATCCGCATCGCGGAGCCTTACCTGCTTGCGCTCCGGAGAGGGAACATAGACGTCTGCCGCCACAAGCCCCTCAAAATCCGTTCCGGTAGGATTAACAAATACAAGCGGAAATCCGTCTCCCCGGGTATCCACACTGTTTGCGATTCCCTGCATGGCATCGCCGATCAACGTGTCGGCTGCGGCAATTGCCCCCCGGAAATGGTCGCAGGCCTCGTCGCGGGCAGGCTCAATACTGGTGCCTGATAGAATGTCATGAAACTGATTGAACAGGGTTTCTTTCCATGCATATGAAAGCTTTTTCATGGGACAGTTTGCCGTACCGCAGCTGAAATGCGCTGCCATTGCCATCATTGCTTCGGCCTTCAGCAGTCTCCACTCTGCTTTCCGGTTCAGACGCTTGATCTCATTGTCCGAACTGTAGCAGCCCATGAACACTCTTCCCCACTCTCCCTGAAACTCGGGAAGCTCCTCTGGTTTCAGTTCTGCGAAAAAAGCGTCCAGCCGGGAAAAATCCAGTTCCAGATCTCTGCGCTGCTGGCGCAGTTCCCGGATGGATTTTATGTTGTCAATGGTAGGGCCGCCGCCATGGTTCCCCACACCATAGAACACCGCCATCCGGTCTCCTCCGTACTGGTTCAGGGCCTCTTCGCTTTCCTGCAGGTTCTTTTCGATGCCCGGCTTGGTCCATGCCAGATATTCCCCGCCGGTGCGTTCCGCCGTTACTTCCGCACCGCTGGGAGATTTCCATCGGAAAACCGGCGGAACGGAAAACAGATCCCGGTCAGGACGGCAGGCAAGGTAGCTTTTGATTCCGCAGCCTGACAGAATGGCGGGCAAATTGGCTCCATGACCAAAGCTGTCCACATTGTATCCCACGGTAGCTTCCACGCCCAGAGCGGATGTCAGAAAAGCGTGGCTGTACAAAAAGTGTCGGATCAGGCTTTCACCTGACGGAAGAATGCAGTCGGGCTCCACCCACATGCCGCCTACTATTTCAAATCTTCCTTCCAGTACCCTTTCACGGATTTCAGAAAACAATCCGGGGCAATTTTCAGACAGCCACTCCAGAAAGGAAACAGAACTGGCAGTAAAGATAAAATCAGGAAATTCCTTCATTCGCTCCAGTGCCGAAGCAAAGGAGGATTTCACCTCCTGAAACCCCTCGGCGCGTTTCCACAGCCAGACCGGGTCAATATGGGTATTTCCGATCATATGGATCTTTCGTTTCTCCATTTTCTCCTCCACCTCTTCATTCACCCTTTTCTCCCGGAAGCGGGCGTTCCAGCAAATCACAGGAAACCGTCTTCCCATCCTTTACCAGCAGGGTCGCAAGTCCCGCAGGCTTGAGTTCTGTTTTCCATCCGTTTCCAAGAGCAACCGTTTTCTCCTTTTCTTCCGTTTCCAGCAGACGGAGAACAATGCCGCCCTCTTCCGCCGGTTTTGCGGCGGCAAGAACGACTCCCCCGCCGCTTCGGGACAGCAGGGAAACGCTGTGAGCGGCTTTTTCTCCGGTATGCCATGTATCGAACAGGCAGGGAAGCGGCTGGTTCATCCTCATAGCCCTGTCATGCAGAACTCCGGATGAAACCTGACAGCCATGGGGTGTCAGGACAAATCCGCATTCGGTCAGCCCGGTATCCGTATAATCCAAATCCAGATTATCGTTCTGCCACCCCTGAAATCCTCCCTGCGCATAAATTGCACTTCGGGACAGGGGCACCATGAGCATAGTGTCCGATAACGTATAGCAATACCGTCCGTTGTTATAGAGGGTGATGCCTCTTCCGTCCTCACTCACGTCCAAAAATCCCTGCATGTAGTTTCCTTTTCCCTGGGCAGGGCGGACGGCCGTTCCATGGGGAATCTGTGCCCTGACTTCCAATTTTGTCCCCGTCAGGGGCGTCCGCCACACCAGCGATTTGTGTCCCCGGCTGTTGCAGACTCTTACGCTGCAATGCAGTTCCTTTTCTCCCTGATAAAGAGTAAACCGCCATTTGGCAGTACATTCCTCCGCTTTGGTCTCCACCATTGCGACTTTCCGAAGAAAACCGTTCTCAATCAACCGCATGGAAGCCGGTTCCAGCCGCTCACCGCAGGGCACATATTCGCCGCCGCCGCCCCATGTGTCACCGGTATCCTGGTACAAAACCGCTTCCATCGGGCCGCACAGCGCTTCATGTCCTGTCTCTTTCTCCAGGATGGAACGAGGCAGACCGGTTTCCCGGTCAAAGGTTACACGGATCTTTTCATTTTCCATCTCATACCCCACATTTGCCATCAGACCGATTTCGCCCGGCTGACGATGCTCCTTTTTGCAGACCGGAAGCCCTGCTGTAATCCACTGGGGCCCCATTTCCGATTCGCAGGAAGGCTCCCTTTCCGCCAGACGGTAAACCGCAAAACCGTAGGAAGGAACCTTTGCCCTGAAAACAATCCGGCGCCGCCCGCTTAAGTTGTAGTTCACCATGGTGCAGTCCGTTTTGACTCTCTGATAGGGAATCTCCTCCCCACAGTCATTCAGCAAGGCCATATGCGCCTTGCAAAACCATGGAATTTCCGCTTCATAGATTCCGTCAAATTCCTCCAGATGAGGATTGAAAAGGAAGAGGGGGAATCCGTCTCCCCGGGTATCGTTGGCATTCGCTATAGCCTGAATTGCAAAGTTCTCCATTTCCCGCGCCGCAGCCACCGCCCCTCCCAGTTCCATCATCGCATGATCCCGGGCAGGTTTGATGGAGGTTCCGCAGATAATATCATGAAATTGATTAAAAAGGATGTCTTTCCAGATTTTTTCAAAAACAGCCGCAGGATTTTCTGCGGTATCCGGCATCCGGCATCCCATCAGCACAGCCATTGTCCAAAGCTTTTCCGCTCGCAGAGTGCTGTGCTCCGCCAGCCGCATTTGGCGTTTCAGCTGACTGTCCACTGCATAGCAGCCGCCGCCCAGGCCCTCTCTGCCGCCGCTGCTTTCGGGAAGCGTTTCTTCCTTCACCCCCGAAAAGAAAGACCGGAGGGTTCCCAGCCGGAGATGGATCCGGTCCCCGGCATCTGTAACGGTGTCGGTATAGCGGCGGATGGTTTCGATGTTTTCAATGGTGGGACCGCCGCCGTGATTACCGACTCCGTAAAAGCAGGGAAGGCTCCCTCCGTCGGGAATATGCTCCACCGTCTGGGCAATGGCAGTCTTTAGCTGATCCTCAAACCAAATGGTATACTCGCTGGGAAGATGGAATTCCACAATACTGCTTCCATCCCTGCTCGTCCACCTGCTGAGGGCACATTCCGGATGGTCGGGACGCTGATGGCAGTAAGAGGTCATCCCCTCTCCGGAAAGGAGCATAGGTATTGTCTGGGCATGGCCGAAGGTATCCGGTGCAAAGCCTATTTCGCAGATTCTGCCAAACCGGCTTTGAAAGTAGCGCTGCCCATAGAGTCCCTGCCTTACCAAGCTTTCTCCGTCCGGCATACAGCAGTCTGCTTCCACAATCCATCCGCCTGCAATTTCAAAACGTCCTTCTTTCACTCTTTTCTGAATCCGCTCAAAAATTTCCGGGGCAACCCGCTCCAAATATTCATAAAAATATGAAGAGCTGGCCGTAAACGTAAAGTCCGGATACTCATTCATCCGCTCCAAGGCAGATAAAAAAGTGGCCTTTACCTCCTGTAGTCCCTCCTCCTTACACCAAAACCAAACCGGATCAATGTGAGAATTCCCCACCATAACCAGCTCTGCCTTTTTACCGGTATTTCCCACGATGCACCCTCCTTAAAAGCTATTTAATGAAACGTTTCAAAATATTAAGTTAATTTTTATTATAGTAAAGGATATCCCAATTGTCAACCAGTCCCTCAAAAAAACTGCACAAAAATTATTTTAAACAAACTTGACTTTACAAACAAAAAGAACTATATTATGCTGTATGAAACGTTCCATAAAATGCCCTGCTTTTGCTTCCCTTCCGTCCGAACAAACTACGCTGCACTGTACCGCGGCATTTTTGAGGAGCATGCTGACCCAAGCCTTTTGCGTATCCGCCTTTAAAAAAACAAAACGAGGAGACTGTTATGCTGGAACAATGCAATTCCCGGCTTAAGCCGCTGTATCAAAAAGTATCTGCCGGACGCTACCGTCCCCGCTGGCACCTGGCCTCCCCCTGCGGATGGATGAACGACCCCCATACTCCTGTATGGTTCAAGGGCGCTTATCACCTTTTTTACAACCAATTTCCCTTTGACGCGCAGGGAGTCCGCCCAAAGATTTGGGGTCATGCGGTCACAAGGGACTTTTGCTCGTATACCATTTACCCCTTCGCCATAGCACCCGACTGCTCATACGACCGTGACGGCTGCGCGTCCGGAAGCGTGATTGCCGCAAACGATCAGCTGGTGCTGGCATATACGGGGCGAAACTATTTCTCTTCGGAGAGAGAATGCCAATGCATAGCCTCCAGCAGCGACGGCATCCATTTTCAAAAGCAGGAAAACAATCCCGTCATCCGGCTTTCCGGAGATGCAGGTGAAAATTTCCGGGATCCATGGATCTACCGCTCCGCAGGGGAGTACAGAATGATTGTGGCACAGCAGCAGGGGCCATCGCCGGTTCTCCGGCTTTACCGCTCCCGGAACCTGATCACATGGGAAGATGCGGGCATTTTTTGTGACCCAGGAAGCGGCTTCGGAACCATGTGGGAATGCCCTTCGCTTGGGAAAGTGAACGGTCAGGATTTTCTGGTGGTATCGCCCGAAGGAATGGACGACTCCGACCAAAAAACAGTGGTGTTTTCCGGTATGCTTTCCGGTGACGGTTGCCGGTTTGAGCCTGTCGTCTGCTGTGACCTGGATTACGGATGCGATTATTATGCAGGACAGTTTTTTACAGACCGGCAGGGTAACCCTTGCTTGACGGGCTGGATTGGAAAATGGGAGAACCAGCAACCGGCCCGGCAGGAAGGATGGATCGGCGCCTGCAGTCTGCCAAGACTGTGTCTGCCGCCTGAGGATGGCGCATTTCGTTTTGCGCCCCACCCCATTCTGGAGGGCCTTCGGGGCAGGCCCTCCGTTTTTTCCCGCACAGTTGCTTCGCAGGACAAAAACCCCTTTGAGACGGTACGGGGGGATTGTATGGAAATACGGCTGACAATTGGGCGTGAGACTCTGGAGCCGGGCTTTACCATGCGGCTGTTTGACGGTGATAAGCCCGATGGTCTCCAACTGGAATTTTCGAAAGGTGCCATACATGTGAAGAATTTAACCGTATGCCATCCCGGCTCTGTCCATACCGCTCCGGTGCCTGATGGGAATGATCCGCTGTCGATCGCGATTTTTCTGGATGTTTCCATTGCTGAAATTTTTATAGACAACCGGATTGCAATTTCCCATCGGGTGTACCCCCGAAACGGCAGCAACCGGATTACCGTTTTTGCGCCGCAGCCGTTTTCGGTGGAACGCGCCGTTTTTTACCCCCTCCGTAATGCCCCGATCTCTTTTTGGGACTAAAACTCCGTCTGGGACAAAACAGCAGTACAGCCGGACATCTCAAACAGTGTTGAGATGTCCGGCTGTACTTTGTCCGTTGATTTTTCCTGTCATTCCTTATTTGGATCTGATTCCGGCTTTCAACCCGCGCATTTACTTGACTGAGCGGGTTGAGACGCCATTGAATCCGAGGTTCCTTAAGGGAAGGACTAGTCGATCTTGATTTTCAGGCAGACAGGATAGTCTGTGTCAATTTTCCCTTCCGCCTTGATTGTCAGGAAATCGTCGGAATGTTCAAATGTCAGAGGGTTGTCATATCCGAGCAGTTCCACCCCCGTGACAGCGCCGTTGAACGTTTTCCACCCGAGAGAATGAATGGAAACCCGGCCGTCCTTGGGCCATACCAGAACATTGGCATAAATATAAGGAGCTTTATAGGTAAAGCGGATGTCTTCGGAAGTAAATCCGGTGCGCTCGGTATCGGTAAACGCGCCGTCCTTGATTTGAGTGGGGCCTTCGCCGAATACCTGCCAGTAGGTTGTTCCATAGATGGATTCGCCGTTCACCCTGAGCCATTTTCCGATTTCCAGCAAAACGTGTTTGTCCTCATCGGTAATGGTACCGTCGGACTTCGGGCCAATGTTCAAAAGCAGGCATCCGTTTTTGCTGACGATATCAATCAGGTCGCAGACAATATCCACAGGACTTTTAAACTCGTTGTTCTCGGTGTAGCCCCAGGAATTTTTGGCGACGGCGGTATCCGTCTGCCAGAAACGGGGACGGATGGCGGAAAGCTGGCCCCGTTCAATGTCAAACACAGCGGTGGAGTAAGCATACGCCTCGTATTTATAATTGATGGCAACTTCTTCTCCCCACTGTGCTGCCCGGTTGTAATAATAAGCCGCAAATTTTTTCAGATAGGGCTTGAAGGAGTGATTCTGAATCCACCAGTCGAACCAAACAATTTTCGGATGATATTTATCCACCAGCTCGCAGGTACGGGCCAGCCAGATTTCCAGATGCTCCCGGGAAGCCGGAGAGTCATCAACACCGGTGTTGTCCTGAATGGCAGCGTCACGGAATCCGTAGGGCTCCACCAGTCCATCCCCTTCAATTCCGGAATCGAAGGTGCGGGACCCGTTATAGAACCAGTAGTTTTCCGCCCGGTGGCTGGAAGCACAAAGAACGAGGCCGTGCCGATCCGCTTCGGCTTTCAGCTCTCCCAGGACATCGCGTTTCGGGCCCATTTTGGAAGCACACCATTCGGAAAGGTCGCTGTCGTACATCTGAAATCCGTCATGATGTTCCGCTACTGGCATCACATACCGGGCACCCGCATCCTGAAACAGCTGCATCCACTCGGACGCATCGAATTTTTCTGCCTTGAACATGGGAATAAAATCCTTGTATCCGAATTCCTTTTGGGGCCCGTATGTCTTGACATGATGCTCAAATTCTTCAGAACCTTCGATATACATGTTCCGGGGATACCATTCGCTTCCGAATGCAGGTACGCTGTAAACACCCCAGTGGATGAAAATGCCGAATTTGCTGTCCCGGTACCATTGGGGGACAGGATAATCGTGGAGGGACTCCCAGCTGTCCCGATAGGGACCGGCTGCGATTACCTCATCAATTGTTTTCAGGTAAGCTGTTACTTTTTCATTCATGACTTGCCCTCCTCAAGCTTTAACAACACCTTTTTTCAGAATGACATTAGCATAAAGAGCCATTTCACTGGTGGTAACAACGGCGTACGCTTTTTTTGCCCGATCATAGAAATCGTATTTGTTTATTTTTTTTTCCCGAAGTCCCTGCTCTTCCCACTTGGCTCCGATTGCTTCGTACTCGCTCCAGATGGTGGGGACATAGGGGTCGCCCGGCAGAACATCCATATAGATTGTGGGATGCTCCACATAAGGGTCAAGGGGCATGAACTGAAGAATGGCATCCATCAGCTCCGGTATGCCGTGACCATCACAGCGGATCACCCTTTCCGGGTGAGCAAACTTTGGAAAATTTCCGTCAGCCAAAACCAATTCATCGCCATGCCCCATTTCCATCAGAGCCTTCAGGAGATCGGGGGTCAAAATAGATGGGATTCCTTTCAGCATCGCTTTCTTCTCCTTTTGCAGTTTATGCTTTAACGATCACGCCGTCCTCGTCCCAAAGGTCATGCCAATCGGACGCGCCGGGCCACAGAAATACCTGTCCTTTAATCAGACGGCAATTTTTGTCGTCTTCCGCAATTGCCGCCATCTCCTCGTCTGTCAGGAGGTCCTCGGTGGTGGATTTCAGGTTGCTTACATATTCCGCCTCATAAACCGAGAAGGGGATCGGAATACAGCCGCGCTGCACTGACCATTTCAGGCATACCACTGCCGGATGGATTCCGTGGGCTTTGGCGGCTGCCTGTATGCTGGGAAGCTGCATATCCACCACGTCGTCCGGCGTCTTATCCCGGTCGGGACGTGTGGGACTGCCGATGGGGCAGAAACCGATGGGCTGAATGCCATGAGCCACGCAGTAATCGTACAGTTCCTTTTGCTGAAAGCCGGGGTGCAGTTCCATCTCGATGAGGGTGGGTTTAATACGGCAAAGCGGCAGCACTGCTTCCAGCTTCGGAATGGTCATGCTGGACATGCCGATATGCCGGATCAGTCCCATGTCATGCAGCTTTTCCAGCTGACGCCAGCAGCCCATGAAATCCTCCACCAAAAACGGCTTGGAATCCGGGTTTCTGCTGTCGCCGTCGCATCCCGGTGCATGATAATTCGGGAAGGGCCAGTGCATAAAATAGGCGTCGATGTAATCCAGCTCCAGATCACGCAGGGATTTTGCGCAGGCCAGGAGTACCTCGCCTTTGCCGTGCTGGTCATTCCACACCTTGCTGGTGATGAACAGGTCTTCCCGCTTTACAACGCCTTCCTCAAAGGCATTGGCAAACACCTTGCCGATGAGATCTTCGTTGCCATAGACAGAAGCGCAGTCAAACATCCGATATCCGCAGCGGATTGCGCCTGCCACCGCATCCGATACCTGTGCCGGGGTAAAACGATCCGATCCAAAGGTTCCCATGCCCATGCAGGGAATCTGTTCACCGGTTGCGAGTGTACGCTTGGGCACATCCGCAGGATTGATAAATTCAGCCATAATTCCTTCTCCTTTTTATCATTGATTTCTGCTATTCATTGATCAGCATGATTTTTCCGTGGACATTTTCCGGTGTATGGAAATTGTCAAATGCCGCGGCTGCTTCGCTCATGGGATATTTGCGATAGATGAATTCAGGGTCGAACTTCAGCTGGCCTGTGGCGAAATAATGCGCGGTAAGCGCCCACTCCTTGCCCGGGAACGGTGCGGAGTAGCTCATCCAGCTGCCTGTCAGCCTGAATTCCTTGCGGTTCATGTTTTCCCATTCCTTCTGGGTAAAAGTAAGAGGAACATGAGGCGTACCGATGAAGCAGACGTGTGCCTTGTTGGCGGCAACTTCAAAGGCAATGTGCATGGTGATGGGATTCCCGGCCGCCTCAAAGACATAGTCATAGCCTTTTCCGTCCGTCAGATCCATGGCGGTATTCAGATAGTTCTCTTTTGCGGTGTTTACCACCTCATCGGCACCCATGCGTTTTGCCAGCGCCAGCCGGCCTTCATCGATATCGAACACCACAATCTTTTTCGCGCCGAAAATCTTTGCCCACTGGACAGTGAAAATTCCGATGGTGCCGCATCCCAGTACCGCTACTGTGCCGCCCCCCTGATAATCGTTGCACAGCACGCCATGAAGCGCTACCGTAGAGGGTTCAAACATGGCGGCCTGCTCGTAGGGGATGCTGCTGTCGTATTTCACCGCATTCGCCGCAGGCATCACCACGTATTCGGCAAAACTGCCCTGTTCCCGGCTGCCGATGAAGCTGTAATGCTTGCAGAGGGAAAAGTTCCCGTTCTGGCAGTCGTCGCATTTCATGCAGGGAACCAGAGGCGCGCCCGATACGGTATCACCGGGCTGTATTCCGGTGACGCCTTCACCGACTTCAACCACGTCGCCGGAAAATTCATGTCCCAAAACCACAGGATAAAAATGGGCTCCGTTATGTAATACCCGCGGCACGTCACTGCCGCAGATTCCTGTGGCACGCACACGCACTTTTACGGTTCCCGGCTTTACGGAAGGCTCCGGATAATCGTCATACCGGATCTCCTCATTCGCATATAAAACCGCAGCTTTCATGTTTCTGTCATTCCTTTCTGATTTGCGGGGAGGGGCTATCCCTGTTTTTCCCCCATCATGGACTTCAGATTTTCATACAATTTCCGATAGACTGCATATCCCCTGTCATAGACGTCTTTGGCTGCGGAATCGGGCATATATTCACATTTGGTTTTTACGGTGGCCTTCACTGCCGCTTCAAAGCTTGGATACATTCCCGTTCCTACACCTGCCAGAAGGGCCGCGCCCAGTGCTGTCGCCGTATCCGAGGACGGCACAACAATTCTTTTGCCGGTAATGTCCGCCTTGATCTGCATCCACAGGGAGCTGTTGGCTGCTCCGCCCATGGCGCGCAGCGTTTGCGCCTCCACCCCGGCGGATTCCGCAGTTTCCAGATTGTGCCGCAGAGAATAGGCAACGCCCTCCATGACGCTTCGGGCAAAATGCGCCCGGGTTTTGGAGAAGTCAATACCGTAAAAGACTCCTTTGGCGTTTGGGTCCCAGATAGGGCTCCGCTCCCCGGCAAGGTACGGGAGAAATACGAGCCCCTCACTTCCCGGCGGAACCTGTCCGGCGGCCCTGTCCAGTTCCGCGAAGCTGCTTCGACCGCTTTGTGCCGCCAAATCCCGTTCCGCCGCTCCGAATTGCTTTTCAAACCAGTTCATTGCTCCGCCGCCGCCCACGGTTCCGCCCTGGAGCAGCCACAGGCCGGGCACCACGTGAGCGCCCAGAATCAGCCGTCTGTCCGCATTGCAGACCGACGTGCAGATGCTCATTCCGCCGGCCTGACCGCCCTGCTCCTGAGTTTCGCCCGCATGGATCACGCCCACTCCCAGCGTGCCGCAGGCGGCGTCAAGACCTCCGGCCGCCACCGGAATGCCCGCCGGAAGTCCCGTTTGGGCAGCCGCCTGTGGAGTCACCGTTCCCACTATGGAATGGCAGGGCACAATGTCAGGAAGAAAGTCTGGATTGACCCCCAGCTCCTTGCACAATTCCCTGTCCCAGCTGCCCTTTAACATGTTGTAGCAGTTCCAGCCATAGCCCTGGCTGGGGTCCTGTGTCATGACGCCGGTCAGACGGTAGACGAGAAAACTGTTGGACTGCAGAATTTTATTGATGCGGGCGTATACCTGCGGCAGATTCTGTTTGTACCACAGCACCTTCGGCATGGTATACATGGGCTGAACAGGATTTCCGCTGGAGGCGAAGAGTCTTTCCCCGCCTGCCCGTTCCTTCATCGTCCCGCAGATATCCGCAGCGCGGGTATCCATCCAGATGGGGGTATTGCACAGCACATCACCGTTTTCGTCCACAGCAATGGCGCTCCAGCTCTGCCCGTCAATGCCGATGCCCCGAATATCCTCCGGACGGATGCCTTTTTCCAGCACGGTTTGAACAGCCCGGCAGACTGCTTCCCACCATTCGTCCGGATTTTGTTCCGCCCATCCGGGATGAGGATAGGATACGCGGTAACTCTCGCTGGCTTGCGCCAGCACCGTTCCGTTTCGGTCAAAAGCAACTGCTTTGCAGGCAGAGGTTCCGATGTCTATGCCGAGAAGCACATCACTCATCGTACTCCTCCTATGCTTTTCCCGCGCAGCCGCAGATCTGCATACGGTTCTTCACAAGGACTTTTACCTTTTCCATGCCTGTTTTTCCAAAGACCTTCGGATCATATGTATCGGGCTTTTCCCGCAGAACTTCCTTTACGCCGTCGGTGTATGCGGCGCGCAGTTCTGTCGCAAAATTCACCTTGCAGATACCCCGGCGGATACAGTCGCGCACCGCCTCGTCGGAGAGGCCGGACGCTCCGTGGAGCACCATGGGAACTGTGAGCACGGACTTCAGCTCGCTGACCAGAGGAGTGTTCAGCACCGGGGTAACGGCGTAGAATCCGTGTGCCGTTCCCACACCCACCGCCATGCTGGAAAGCCCTGTCTCAGCCTCGAACCGCACCGCCTCGGCAGGAATGGTGTAACCCGCGTTTTTACATTCGGTGTCGTCCTCTTTGCCGCCCACCTGGCCCAGTTCCCCTTCCACCGGCACGTCTGCGGCTGAGCACATTTCCGCCACCTTTTTTGTCAGAGCAATATTTTCCTCCAACGGCAGCTTGCTGCCGTCGATCATAATGCTGGTGTAACCCGCGCGGAGCGCCTGAGCGCACAGGGCAAAGCTGTTTCCGTGATCCAGATGCAGCGCCACAGGCACAGCGGCCTTTTCCGCCAAAGCTCTGACGTTTGCCTCATACAGCTCCAGACCGGCATACCGGACGGTGGAAGGTGTGGTCTGAAGAATGACAGGCGCGCGCAGCTCCTCGGCCGCAGCAACGACAGCCATTGCCATTTCCATGTTTTCGACATTGAATGCTCCCACGGCGTAATGCCCTTTTTGGGCCTCCAGCAGCATTTGTCTGGATGTTACAAGTGCCATACGTAAAACCCCTTTATCTGTATTGTAAAACATTAAACGTTTTACTTTTTAAGAAATAAATAACGTATCTTATTAGAAGATACGACTTACCGAAAAATTGTAAAAGTTAAACGTTACATATTATTAAAATAGCATACTGATACAGAAATGTCAACACATTTCTATTTGACAGAATGGCGCTGCTGTGATACATTATAACCAATAAAGTAAAACGTTACGAGGTGTATTATGGCAGCTACATTAAAGGATGTTGCGAGAGAAACCGGACTTAGCATCGCAACCATCTCCAAATATATCAACGGCGCAACGCTGAAAGAAAAAAACAGGATTGCAATCGAACATGCCATCAAAAAGACAGGTTATACCGTCAATGAATATGCACGCGGCTTAAAAAGCAACAAAAGCCGCACCATCGGCGTAGTTATTCCGGAATTGTCCAATCTTTTCATTACCCAGATCATAACCGCAGTGGAAGAAATTTTGCGTGCCCATGGTTACAGCACCATTATCTGTGACTGTCATACCGCAGAAAAGCTGGAATGCGAGGCCGTCCAGTTTTTGTTGGCAAAGCGTGTGGACGGGATCATTAATATGCCTGTCTGCCAGGACGGGCACCATTTAAAGCCGGCCATCGAGCGGGGCATCCCCATTGTACTGATTGACCGGTCTCTGCCCGCATTGGGAGGCGTAGTGGATTGCGTGCTGATCGACAACAATGGGGCTGCCTTTTCGGCTACCCATCATCTCCTGCAGCAGGGACACCGGAATATCGGCATTATCGTAGGGCCTTCCACCGTGTTTACCTCCAAACACCGTCTGGAGGGCTACAAGCAGGCATTGCAGGAACAGAGGCTGCGCTGCAGCGACAGCCTGATCGCCTATGGCGACTATACTGTTCAGGGAGGATACGAATCCTTCTGCAGCCTTTTTGACGCAAATCCCAATATGAGTGCTCTGTTTGTGACCAACTATGAAATGACGCTGGGGGCCATCATCGCAGCCAACGAGCGCGGGATTGCCATTCCGCAGCAGCTTTCCTTTATTGGGTTTGACAATATGGATCTGTCCCGGGTAACCCATCCGAAGCTTACCATTGTAACGCAGCCGCTGGAGGAAATCGGTGCGCAGACTGCCCGAATCATGCTGGAGCGTTTAACCGGAAAGGAAACGGGGAGTACCGTCAATATTACTCTTTCCACCAAAATTCAGCATGGCGATTCGGTTGCCCGGCACTGAAAAGAAAGCGGGCGCTGCAAGCAGCACCCGCCGGCGGAATGTACCGGAGAAGCATGGAGATTCGAGGAGTCTACCCCCTCTGTTTTCGTTCCAGACGGAGAATTTCCGTCTCAATTCTGTCGAGGTTCAAAGGATAATGCCCGAACTCTTCCGCCACACGAACCATTTCCCGGATATTTTCATCCGGAGTGTCCCGCCCGCACTGGTCACCGGTTGAAAGGACAAATCCTCCGTCCATTCCCGCGTCCCGGATGGCTCGCAGAGAAGAAAGACGAACCAAATCCGTACTGCCCTGAAGCATCACATCGGTGGTATGAAGATTCCCCATCAGTGCCAGCTTTCCTTTTGCCAGTTTTTTGCATTCGGACAGCTCACAGTCCCCCATGGGCGGAATTTCGAGAGGATTGATATAGTTCAAATCCGTTTCATTGGCACAGGTTTCCACCATATACCTTTCCTTGCCGCAGGAATGAATTCCGCTGATGACCCCCGCCTCTTTGCACATTTTTGTCTGCTTCCGGATTGACGGAAGGCAGAGCTCTTTCCAGATGTCCGGAGACTGCATGGTAATTGACCCGCTCCCCCCGGTGAGAATGGACTCCACTTTTTCCTCACAGCACAGTTCCACGATCCGGTTTTGCTGCCGCTCAAGCAGCCAGCACAGCTCCTGAAACAACTCCGGTTCATCGTACATGGCGTAGGTGGCTGCTTCCAGACTTCCGTTGAAATAGGTCATCCATATGTGCAGTCCCGGAGTACACACTCCCACTCCCAGCAGCCCCCGTTCTCCCAAGGCATTCCGCAGCATATGGAGCTGCTCGGTGCCATAGCCGGTAATATCCGAAAACAGATGACGTATTTTCGGCATGTCGTCTTTTATGTTCTTAATCACCTTTTCCACCGGGGTGGAGGCATCAGCCGGAAGAAACACTTCTGTGGAAGATAAGTCCCCCTCCGGCGTGTGAGTGATAAGCTTTTTGTAAACCCGGCCGTTTTCTTTGGTGATCGAAGAATCATAGGAAATGCGGGAGGCCGTCGTTAATTCCAATCCGCCGTAAATAAACCAGGCATCCGTGCCGTAATAGTCACAGGCATTCAGATAAGCCTCCCACAGGGGCGGTGTCTGATACAGCAGCACATCCCAAAACGGCTTTCCGGTCAGCCTGCAGGGAATCATGCAGGAAAAATCCGGTGCTACCGGGACACGATCCGGAACTCCACAAGTCAATGCGGTCATCATTCTTTCTTTGGAAGTCATTTTTTTCATCTGAAAATACCCCTCCCTTTCGTCTTGAAAAACAATCCTGCCGCAGGAAAGCTGCGGCAGGATTGTCTGTTTTACAGTGCTTTTCTAACGGGCATTATAGCGATCCAGCGCCGCCTGCTGAATGGCGATTGCGCGGTCGATTCCCATGGATTGAATCTGTTTCACAAATGCGTCATAGCTGTCCATAGATTCGGCTCCGGTAATGAACTTCACGGTTTTTTCGGCAACCAGCGTATTGATATCTCCCATCAGCGTGGCGTACTCATCACCTTCATCGGCGGTCATGGTAACCTGCGGAAGAACATATGCAGAATCGGCACCATCCCAGATCGCTTCACATTCCTGCGCATCCTTGCCGTAAGTGAACATTTCACGGTCCCACTTGCGGTTGAAGGGGCCGCCCTGCAGTGCATACAGCTGCTCCGCTACGTCACAGCCATAGCCTTCGGGATTGTTCGCGAGGAGGTCGGTAAAGGTGGGCACTCCGTCCACATAAGTAAAGCCTTCCCCTTCAATGCCGTAGTTGCAGAGGATATAGCCGTCTTCACTGTACAGATAGTCCAAGAATTTGACGGCTTCCTTTTGATGCTTGCAGTTGGAAGAAATGGACATATAAAGGTTCCGCACGTTGTAGTTGGTCTGGCGGAGATGCGCGGTGTCGCCTGCTTTTTTCACCGGTGTGGTCACCGCAGCTAAGTGGAATTTGGGATCCTGTGCTTTTGCGCTGTAGACGTCCAGCATATAGAATCCATCTCTCCATGCCCCGTATTGGCCCGTCACAATAAAGTTTTCGGTTTGTGTGCCGTCGCGGGAAGCAAAGTCCGGATCAATCAGACCTTTTTTGTACCAATCGTTCATCCGGGTAATATATTCCTTATAGCCTGCTTCCACCGGGCCGTATTTCACCTTATTGTCCACCTGATAGAAAGAGACACCGATATCAAAACCTGCACTCATGGAATTGCATTCCGGATATGTACCTGAAGGAGAAAGCGCCAGAGGATACCGGCAGTCTTTCTTTTCCTTAAACGCTGTAAGCATCGCTTCCCAATCGTCAAATGTAACAGGCTTCTGAAGCCCCAGATCGTCCAGCCAGTCCTGACGGACTACCATGCCCAGCCATGCCCCCTGCACATCTTTTTCGATCATGGCAAAGCTCCAGAGGTTTCCCTCATCCGTATAAGCCTGTTTCCGAATCTCCGCGGTCGAGTTGATCAGCCGGCTGTAATTGGGGGCGTACTGATCAATCAGGTCGTTCAGCTTAAGATAGTTCCCGTCCTCAATGGCCTTGTCTCCGCCGCCGGGATAGACAATTCCATCCGACCAAATAAAATCAGGATAATCGCCCGAGGCCATAATCAGGTTAAACTGTTCCTGTGCCTGACCCATGGGCGGAGTGACGAATTTCAGCTGTACATTGGTTCTCTTGGCCATTTCCTGCCATACGTGATTCTCTTCAAAGCCCTTCATCACCTTGGACGCTGCTGCGTTCCATCCCCAGAACATGGTCATTTCCGTGGTTTGATCGAAAAGAGGAAGCGAGATTTCTTCCGGTCCGGAAGCGTTTCCTTCTTCGGAGCCCGATTCTTTGGAAACGGCAGCATCGGACCCCTGTCCGGAACCGGGATCGCCGGCGGCAGGGCTCGAACCACAGCCGGCAAAGGAAGCGGCTGCGATGAGGCACGCTGTAATCATTGCGGTAATTCGTGCGGCTTTTTTCATGGTTATGTAACCTCCAATCATTTTTCACCCGATTGAATCCCCATGCTTTTTTGCAGCCCTATCATTTTGATACAGCTGCCGCTGCCAAAACAACATGCCGGTTCTTTTGGCGGTTGATGTCAGTATACAAAAAAGAAAAAGAAGTGTATACAGCTGGTTTTTTTGCCATAATCAAGAATTGACGTAAAACAAATACCGGCAGGCTGTCAAAAAACGGCAGTCTCTATGCAGTCGGCGATGCGTGTTCCTCCCTGTCAAAATGATTCTGCCGCAGTTCGCGATATTTTCCGGGGGTGATACCGGTACATTTTTTAAACTGCCGGATCAACGCAATATCGTTGTTGTACCCCAGCTGCAAGGCGATTGCATTCAGATTTTCATCGGTATTGACCAAAAGGCCTTTTGCCAGTTCAATCCGGCGGGTATGCACATAATTGAGAAAGCCGATTTCGTTCAGGCTTTTAAAAATCTTGGAAGCATAGGAAACGCTGAAATGAAATTCATCGGCCAGAGATGCTATGGTTAAATCCAGACTGCAGAGGTGATCGTCCACGTAGCGAAGCATGTTCTGCTTCAATTCATTTTGCTGAAGCTCGTTTTGGTGATCCCCCGATTTCTGTAAATCCGTCAGTACCTGCTGAAGAACCTGCTCCAGCTGGGACGGCTGGGAATATCCGTAAAGCTCGCGGGCACCGGGAACGGTGAGGTTTTCAAAAAGCTCCGGCTCACGATTTTTCAGGACGTCCAGAGAATCCAGAAATACGGTGATAACTCCATAGGCGCGGTTTCTCGCAAGGCGGGGAGTCAGTTCACTTCCCGGACAGCCTTGGAACAGCTCATGGAGCAGCGAATGTGCCGTGTCGAAATCCTCTGCCAAAAGGCAGTTGATCAGCTTTCCGCTGGTTCCGGAAGAGGAAACAGACGGTCTGGCCTGACTTTCTATTTCATCCAGGAACACAGCCGAGGTATCTCCCGTCAGTTCATGATACTCCTGAACCTGGAGCGCTTCCTCATAGGATTCGGGAATCTGGGCGTATCCCTCCTTCGGCCCCCCTGCCGAAAAGGAAAGGGTAATCCCAAACTTTTCCCGCATAAGCTTCTGGGCGCTCTCAATACAGACGGCCAGCTGCCGCCGCGCCTGCGTTTCGTCAGATTCCGGGGAGGACAGTAAAAATGCAATGTCGCCCTTTATCTCCGTGACAGCAGCCGTAAAATGTTCGGAAAAAAGCTCCTCCACAACATTGTGAATAATGAATACCACCAAATGATAGGTGTCCTCATCATTGGTTGCGCTGCCGTCGAAAAACAGGTTCTCAAAGCTTTCCACATAGATGGCCACCGTGAAAAAGAGCCGTGACGGAAAAGAAATCCCCAGCTTTTTCAGTTCATCCTCCAGCTTGTTGTAGTTGGAAATACTCCCCTCCAGCATCTGGGAAACCGTACGTTCCCGTAACCTCGCCAGACTCCAGTCCAGCTCCTTGCTGTTGAGGTGATTCGTATCCAGAAGCCTTTGAATATCATCCTGTATCAAAGAAAATTCAGTGGAATCATTGGATCTCCAAAAAAGCTGGGTTTTTTTTCTTTCGCTTTTTCTTCCCTTCAGCAGATCCAGCAGCTGCTGAACCGGCCGGTAATTCTGCCTGGCGTAAACATAGCACAAAACGCCGCCGGATACCACACATACCGCCGTACACAAAATCAAAATGGCGATGAGTGAGTCAATTTTTTTCTGATATTCATGGAGGGGAATCAGGGAAAAATAGGTCGCCGGTATAATGGAGGAAGATACGCTGGAGAACCGATAGGACTCATTTTCAATGGTGATATTGTCGCCGCTCTTCAATGCAGAAAACAGACCATTTTTGAAATAGTCGCGAAACATTTCCCCGTTCGGCGCCAAAACCTGATATCCGTCCTCCGTCATAATGGAAACATAGTTTTTATCTCTCCAATTGCGTTCGTGAAGAAGGTGATTAAGCTGCTCCCAATCGACGCTGACAAATAAATTGAGTTTTACCACATCGGTGGGCATCAGAGGCAGCGAGATCGCATAGAGAATCTGGGTATGCTTTTCCCCTTTCTGATCAACTGCATCCAGAAACAGAAAATTCCCGCTGTACTTTTTTCGGAGCATTTGTTCAAATTCCTTCGGGTCAATCTGGAAATTCTCCTGATTGGCAAAGGAAAAGTCTGTTGAATAGTAAACATCCCGGTCGCTTAGAAGTATGTCGCAGTATTCCTGATAGACATAAATTCCCTTAATAAAGGAGTTGGTGGAACACAAAATTTTAAAATCTTTCTGAACACTGTGAAAAAGATAATGGTCGGAAGAAGAGATGTCCCACTTAATCCCCTGAGCGATATTTACCTGATCGTTTGTGGTGAGTTTCAGCGCGGTATCCAGTACGGCGGACAGCTCCCGGTCGATAAAGGACTGCATCTGCTTGAGAGAATCGAGATGAGCACTGCTCACTTCCTGCTCGATAATGCGGAATGCCTGTCCGCTGATAATGATGGTGGCAGCCAGAGGAATACACAAAATCGACAAATAAGTAAAAACCCAATATTTCATGATGCTTTTCTTTTTGGCATTTTCGCTTTTTTTCATACAAGTCCACCTTTTCTCTTCACGTAATTTTTAAAATCAATATAGTGTAAGGACAGATATATAAAAATTTTGTTTATTTTATATAATTATTATGACATTGACTATTGTACTATGACTTTTCAAATTTCACAAGAAGAGTAAAAAAATGATAGCCTGTAAAAAAACAGCTATATTCAAATTCATTTACTCCGGATATGATGGTTCTATCACCGGCAAACAGCCAGATGGGTCCCGATTTTGCCCGATTGCGGGAACCGGAAAGCATCTCTGTTTTAACTGAGTGCCGGCAGGCATCTGTCACCCATGGGAAAGAGGAGCGAAAAGCAGCGATGCCGCGCTGTTTTTCGTGTTCCTTCCCGTGCAGGGAATCTATCTCGGAATGGAGGAATCCTTTTGAAAGCAGCAGTTTCCAAGCCGGCTCGTGAACAAAAATACAGCTGGAGTAATATAAAGAAGGATATCCAAAGAAACAAATATGTCTATGCAATGGCAATTCCCGTGATCGCTTTTTTTCTTATCTTCGCCTATGTGCCAATGTACGGAGTGTTAATGGCGTTTCAAAAATTCCGTCCGCAATACGGCATCTGGGGCAGCGAGTGGATCGGGCTAAAGAATTTTTCTGACTTTTTCGGCAGCTATTATGCTGGAAGGCTGATCTGGAACACCTTCCTGATCAATTTTTACGACTTGATTTTTTCCTTCCCTGCCCCCATTATTTTTGCTTTGCTGCTCAACGAAGTAAAAGCTGCAAAATTCAAAAAGACGGTGCAGACCATTACCTATATGCCATACTTTATCTCTTTGGTTGTCGTGGCCAGCATTATTGTCGAGTTTACTTCTTCCCGCGGATTTATCGTGGATATCCTGTCGCTGTTCGGCTTTGAAAAAAAGAGTCTGCTGGGAGAGGCGCAGTATTTCCGGGCAGTTTTTGTAGGGTCGAATATCTGGCAGTCCCTTGGATTCAACAGCATCATTTATCTCGCCGCGCTGAGCGGAGTGGATCAGGAGCTGTACGAAGCAGCTACCATTGACGGCGCCGGCCGCTGGAAAAAGATGTGGTACATCACGCTGCCCTGCATCTCTTCCACTGTCATTATCATGCTGATTCTCCGGATCGGAAGCATGATGAATGTGGGCTTCGAAAAGATTATTCTCCTGTATAACCCCGCCACATATGAAACTGCGGATGTGATTTCCAGCTTTGTTTACCGCAAGGGCCTGCAGGAAATGAATTACGGGTATTCCACAGCGGTAGGATTGTTCAATTCGGTAATTAACTTTACCCTTCTGGTCATTTCCAACAAATTGAGCCGCAAATTTTCAGAAACCAGCTTGTGGTAAGGAGGATGACGAATGAAGCGCAGATCTCTATTGGAACGCAGAACGATTTTTGACTACGTCAATTACCTTCTGCTTCTTTTGATTACTTTTCTATGCATTGTCCCTGTTTTACATACCCTGATGGCGTCATTCAGCGCTCCGGCAGAGCTTGCACAGCACGAGGGCCTGATTTGGCGACCCCTTGGTTTTACGCTCGAGGGGTACAAACTGGTGCTCAAAAACAAGGCCATCGCCTATGGCTATATGAACACCCTCTTCTACGTAGTGGCAGCCACCTCACTGAATATCCTGATGACCTCGCTGGGAGCTTATGTCTGTTCACGCAGGCATGCACTTTTGAGCCGCCCAATCACTTTTTTGATTACATTTACCATGTTTTTCGGCGGAGGCCTGATTCCCTTCTACCTGACGGTAAACAGTCTGGGACTCACCGACACCCGATGGTCGCAAATTCTTCCGGTGGCTATTTCCGCATGGAATCTGATCATCATGAGAACCTCAATGTCGGAAATTCCTCAAAGCCTTGAGGAATCCGCCCAGATTGACGGGGCAAACGAATTTATCATTCTTTTCCGGATTGTTATGCCTTTGATCAAACCGGTTTTGGCGGTTATGGTTTTATTCTATGCCGTGGGGCACTGGAACTCGTGGTTTAACGCAATGGTGTTCCTCCGCAACCGGGACCTTTATCCGCTGCAACTGATTCTTCGAGAAATTCTTCTTCAAAACGACACCACCCAGATCATGCAGCTGGCGGATATGAATAACGAAGGCGACGTATTTAAAATTCTTGTCAAATATTGCACGACCGTAGTCGCTACTGCACCGATTCTGTGCATCTATCCCTTTTTGCAGAAATATTTCGTAAAAGGCGTCATGATTGGTTCTATTAAAGGGTGAGGCCAGTTCTCCGTTCTGCCGTATTTTGTATTTTTATTTTACAAATTTTGTTCTACGATGTATACTGAAGTTAACATCATTTTTCAAGCTTCTCCAAAGGCAAAATTCATGCATTTTTGTGAGTCTTGATCCGCAAGAAATATTTCCGAAAGGATGATACTGGTGAGATATAACCTCAATCAGGCAAATTGGAAGCTGAAGGCGCTTGACCCCTATGTCCCCCTCATGGGAAAAAGCATGGAGCTGGGGCAGGAGCTGCGCGGCATTACCCCATGGATCGACTGCGGCGTACCGGGCGGAGTGGCTTTGGCTGCATACCGGGCCGGGCTGATTGAATATCCTTATTTCGAACAGAACAGCCTGAAATGCGAATGGCTGGAAAACAGGTGGTGGATTTATCAGGCAGTCATTTCCAAGCCCGAACTGAAAGGGACGAAATACACGCTGTTCTTTCACGGTGTAGACTATGACTGTATGGTTTATCTGAACGGCACCTTTCTGGGCGAGCATAAGGGGATGTACGAAAGCTTTTCCTTTGATATTACCGAGGAATTCCGCAAAAGCGACACATTGACCATAAAGGTGCTGATCCGTCATGCACCCGATGAAATGGGCCAAATCGGAAAAACTTCGTTGACCTTTACACAAAAAAGCCGTTTTAATTACAAATGGGACTTTTCGACCCGTCTGGTCAATCTTGGAATCTGGCAGGACGTGGAGATTGTTGCCGAAAACGAGTATGCTTTAGGGGATGTTTCCCTGACAAGTGACGTTGCGGAAAATGGAACAGGCCTCATCTTTCTCAGCGGAGATGTTGTAAAAAACTGCCCGGAAAGCGCTTCCCTGACGGTAAGCGTCATTTGCCGTCTGGAAAATACGGATCTTCTGAAAAAGGAATTTCCGGTTGAGGAGGGGAACTATACGGACGTTCTCCGGATTGAAAATCCGGAGCTGTGGTATCCGAACGGATATGGCCGTCAACCCCTTTACGACGTCATATTGGTGCTGAAATCCGATTTCGCAGAATATGACCGGAAAGAATACAAGCAGGGACTCCGGCGCTTGCGATACCTGCAGAATGAGGATGCGCCCAAAGGTGCCCTTCCCTACACATTTGAGGTCAATGGGGAAAAAATTTACATCAAAGGCGTAAATATGACTCCGCTGGATCACATTTACGGTGATTTGTCGTGGGAAAGGTACGAAGCTACCCTGCGTGCCGCCGCAAACATGAATGTAAACCTGATCCGGGTATGGGGCGGAGGAATTATTGAAAAGGAAATGTTCTATCGCCTTTGCGATCAATACGGCATTATGTTGTGGCAGGAACTGATCCAGTCCAGTTCCGGTCTTGATAACATTCCCTCAAAGCGCCCCGAATTTCTTCAGTTGCTCTCCCAAACCGCTCACTGCGCCGTAAAAAAGAGACGGAATCACACCTCTTTAACCGTCTGGAGCGGCGGAAATGAATTAATGGATCAGGACGGCGTCCCTTCCACATACGAAGATGAAAACATCCGAATACTCAAGCAGATTGTGAATGAGCTGGATCCCAGCCGCATGTTTCTGCCCACATCGGCGTCGGGCCCTTCCGAATGGCAGACAGACCAGCCGGGAACAAGCCATGACGTCCATGGCGACTGGACTTACCGGGGCAACCCCCGCCATTATGAAACCTATTCGAAAAACGACAACCTGTTCCACAGCGAATTCGGATGCGACGGCATGTCGGGTATGAGAACCATCCCGAAAATTTTCTCGGAAAAGCACCGGAAGCCGGTCAGCATGGAGCAGGATGATGTGTGGCGGTTTCATGGAGACTGGTGGTGCACCTATGGGCGGGACACACAGCTGTACGGCAGGATGGACTCCCTGCCGGAATATATCGCCGCCAGCCAATGGACCCAGGCCGAGGGCATTCGCTACATACTGGAAGCAAACCGGCGCCGCCAGTTTCACAACAGCGGAAGCATCATCTGGCAGTTTAACGAGCCTTGGCCCAACGTTTCCTGCACCTGCCTCTACACCTATTTTGACGAACCGAAAATGGCATATTACTGGGCGCAGGAAGCCTTTTCTGCCTATCATGTCAGCCTGGATTACCGGCGGCTGGACTATATGCCCGACAGCGAATTTCAGGCGGACGTCTGGATGAGTACAGACTGGACGGTAAAGGAAACTTCCGCGGCAGTACGGTGTGAGGCACTCCGGATGAACGGAGAGGTTATTTTTACCCAAACCCATACCTGCGACATCATTCCCAACCGCAGCACAAAATGCTTCCCCGTTTCCTTCCGAATTCCCGAAATCAAAGGCGAACTATTCGTTCTGCGGGTTACTGCGGAAAGCGGCTCATACCGGGATGAAACCTGCTATTTCTTTTCGGCAGCCGAAACAGAGCTTTACGCCCCGGCACGCGGGCTCCCCAAGGCCTGCCTGAAGGTCACTCTTTCAGAGGACTCGGAAACGGAAAAAGCCTATCTTGTAAAAAATGTCGGTAACACGGCCGCCCTGCACGTCCATGCATTTGAGGCGGAGGACCGTTTCAACATTTTGGCGGACTGCAATTTCTTCACTTTGTTCCCCGGCGAAAGCCGGAAGGTGAACATCAGAGTATTCTCCAAATTTCCCTATGGATTCGACGAATACCGGAATTCCACGCCTCCCTGCACACCGAACATTCAGTTTGCAGCGTTCCCTGAAGAATAAAAGCACGCCAAAAGCCCGCTTTGAAAATTCGCGTGAATTTTCAAAGCGGGCTTTTGGGCGTCATTTTTCACTTGGGAACCTCTGGTTCATTCCTTATTTGGACTTCATTATGCCGTCCAAACCGCAAATTCGCTCAATTGAGCGGTTTTAGAAGCCATTTAATCAGAGATTTTCTTGTCCTGTGCGCTCATCACAAACGAGACTTCCTCTCCTTTACCAGCGGTCACCTCAGACGCGGACTTTTCGAAGTCCACGGCAAGCCGGGCAAAGTATTCGCCGTTCTGCCATGTCAGCCGCAATTCCCGGGGAGAAGAATCTTCCACGCGCATTTCGCCGGCGAAGGCCGGATGCTCTCTTCTGAGCCTGACAAGGCTCAGAAGCTTTTGTACGATGTCCTTCTGAACGGCAGCGTGTATTTCTTCGCCGGTGTAGTTGTGCCGGTTTAGTTCCCTGCCATCCCCTGTCTCCTGCGCTTTGGCAGTGTCGTTAAGGCCGGCCAGCAGTCCCACATAGTAGACCTGCGGCACACCGGGAGCAAACAGCTGGATGGCCCGTGCGGCCAGATAGTCAGCCTCGTTCCTGCCCAGACATTCAAAGAAGGTGCCCCTGATTTGATGTACCTTTATTCCGTCCGCGCAGTGGGATTCACTGAGCACATAGCTGAAATTACTGCCTCTGCTTTCACACAGATCGCACACTTTCCGGATGTTTTCCGGCTTGGCAATGTCGTCCAGATCCGGTTTTACCGGGATGCCGTCATGACAGTCCAATGTGGTGAACTGATTGTAAGGGCAGGTTTTCAGATACCCGGCAAGCTCGGTGCCGTCCTTCAGAAGAATGGCCTGCAAAACCTCATAGGGCAAAATGAAATCGTAAATGTTGATCTCTTTGGCAAGCAGTTTCCGGTTTAAGCTGTAGTGACCATGAACCTCAGGAAGAAGCTCCAGATGATACTTTTGGGCAAGCTTTGTGATTTTACCGAGGAACTCGTAAATCTCCGGCTCCACAAAGAAGCAGGAGGTTCCGGGCACCTTTGTGACATAGCCTACCGCATCCAGCCTGACGTGGGACACCCCGTTTTTCGCAAAGCAGGCAAAGGTATCCTCAAACATTCTTTGCGCGGAGTCGGAATTCACATTGATATCCACTTGCTCGCTGGGGGTGGTTTTGCCAAAGGTTGTCCACAGATTGACGCTTTTCCCTTTAATCAGATAGGGCGAATATGGCGCTTCCCTTCTCAAAAATATTTTGGAAAGGTCCTTCTCATCCGGCACTCCCTCCGGCCAGAAATCTGTCAGCGGCAAAAACATGTCCCGGTAAGGGGAGTCCTCCCCCTTTTGTGCATAATCCAGAAAATATTTCGAGCGGCGGGACACATGATTCACCATGATATCCACCATAAGTCTGTTATTTTGGGCAATACTCTTGATATCGTCGTATGTGCCGAAGAGGGGCTCTATCCGGGTATAGTCCACCGGTGCAAATCCCCGGTCGCCGGTTGAGGGAAAGGGCGGAAGAATATGCACCCCGGAAAAAGAACCCTGAAAGTCCTTTTCCATAGTTTCTTTTAAGCTGTGGAGATTCCCGCCCAGGCTGTCGGGATACGTGATGAGAAACACCTGATTCTGATTCATTATAATGTCCATCCTTTTTCCGGCTAAATGCCATACTGTTTCAAAAGCTCATCCATTTCAGGCATCGGCGACGACGCTCCTATATATTTGAGCTTAAAGGCGCTGGCGGCTGATCCCGCCATGACTGCCTTTTCTATGGGGAAGCCCTTGGTAATCCCGGTGTAAAACCCGCTCCAAAAGGCGTCCCCCGCCCCTGTGGCATCCACAACTTCAGTGGCAAGAGTGGGATATGCCTTGCAATTTCTGCCGTCCGACACCATCAGTCCGTCCCGGCCCAATGTCAGCACCACAAGCTTTGCGCCCAGCTTATGAAATCTGGAGATAATCTCCTCTTTGTCCGTAATGCCGAAAATTCTCTGGCTGTCGTCCAGGGAAGGCTTTACGATATCGCAGCAGCCGATAAAATCCTTAAGATAGGCGATACCGTCCTCACCCTCCTGCCACAGCATCGGATGATAGTTTGGATCAAAGCAGACAACCGTATCCTGTGCCTTTGCAGCGGAAACCAATTTTTTCACGGTCTCCCTGGTTTTCCCCACAGAGATTGGCCAGCATGAAAAATGAATGATTTTCGCGTTTGCGGCGCAGTCCGCAAGCTCCTTGGTATATTCCAGCATGGTATCCGCAAAGCGATAAAACGCCGGCACGGGAGTTCCATCAGTCTGATTGATCAGCACCAGCGAAGTGGCGCAGTTAACCCTTTGCAGGAAAGTGCTGTCAAGGCCGCAGGACTCCGCCTGGCTCACCAGCATATCGCCCAGAGCGTCCCTGCCTACCGCCGATGCCAGCCGGCTTTCCCCTCCGAGCTTGCGGACATTCATGGCAATATTGGCCGGGGAGCCTCCCCAATGGGGCTGATAGGAGCGTTCCGGAGAGCCGATCATATCACACAGCATTTCTCCCACGCAAAGCACATCAATCGTCTTTGGAGGAAAGTCAATTTTCGCATAAAGGTTATACTCTGCCATTACGGCATCACATCACTTTCTCGGGGGCACGCCGCGCAGCTCCCATCCAACGCTTTAGGGGTAGGGAGTGTACAGGATTGTCCCAGCGCTTTACAGTCAGTATATCATTTAACATATTTCTGCGCAAGTGGGAATTTTACATGAAAATGGAAGCACTGCTTCGGCACAAACAAAATTCATTGCACAAAAGCCGTAATATTCCTTTCCTGTCTTTCTTGCTTTCTTGTTGAAAAAAATATTTTATTTAAAAATATTGTACAAAAACTATTGACATGTTTATGGGTTAGTGGTACGATTCAGTTATGGAACCGTTACCGATAACGTTAACGGTAACGATACCTTCATTTGATACGATTTTGATCCATTGAGGGGCAGGAGGGGTGAATTTGACGATCAAAGACATTGCCCAAATATGCGGATGCGCAGTAACTACTGTTTCCAGGGTTATTAACAATCACCCCGATGTCAGTGAGAAAACAAGGCAGCGTATACTGTCGGTAATTGAAGAGTATAACTTTGTTCCCAATTCCAACGCTAAAAATCTAAAGCAGCAGGAAAGCGACAACATACTGGTCATCGTCTGCGGCACGCACAATATGCTTTTTTCCTCTATGGTAGAGCTGATCCAGCTGGAAATTCAGAACCGCATGGCGTTTTCTGTGGTACAGTACCTTTCCGAGGATGAAAACGAAGCGGCGGCAGGGTACAATCTCGCTAAAGAAATCAAACCAAAAGGAATTATTTTTCTGGGCGGCAATACCGAAAAATTCACAGAGGAATATTTAAACTTTGAAGTGCCCTGCGTGTTTATCACAACCGATACCTCTGATCTGCGGTATCCGAACATCATGAGTGTATCCACCAACGACATGGAGGGGGGCAAGGCGGCGATTGAATATCTCCTGTCAATGGGACATAAGAAAATCGGCATTATTTCAGGCGACATCAGAACGAGCCACGCCGCCCTGCTTCGATATGCCGGATGCAAGCAGGCCTTTGCAGAGGCCGGGTTGACTTTCAGTGATAAAAACATCGCCTGTTGTAAATTCAACTACGAACCTGCTTATACCGCCACAAACAAGCTTCTGGATCAATACCCTGAGCTTACGGCAATTTACGCAATGAGCGATGTGATGGCTGTGGGCACGATTTCCGCCATTACCGACCGAGGTCTGCGGGTGCCGGAAGACATCAGCGTGATGGGATACGACGGAATCGAGCTTGCTTCCTTTTATAATCCCAAAATAACCACTCTCAGGCAGCCCCAGGAAGACATGGCCAAAGCCGCCGTAAAAGAGCTGATGAAGGCCATCAGCTACGGTGTAAAGCCCTACAACGCACTTTTTGACACACAACTGGTTGAAGGAAACAGCGTCATCCGCTATGAGGAACGTCTGTAAGTATCATTCATAAATTCGCACAAGGCGAGTTTAGATATAGGAGGAATAATGATGAAAAAGGCAATGAGAACCCTATGCGCTGTTTTAGTCGTCACCTTGATGATGGCCATTATGGCAGGATGTCAACCCAAGGCAGCAGAAGAATTATACATCTTCAACACCAAAGGTGAAAACGCAGACGCCATGCAGGCAGCCGCCAACAAGTTCACCGAGGAAACCGGCATTAAAACAAAGGTTTTCTCACTGGGGTCCGGTACCGACAGCACAGAGATCATGAGAACCGAAATGAATTCCAAATCCAAACCGGCCATCTTCTGTATCATGAACGCCGAAGGCCTTCCGGAATGGACGGAAAGCGGCTATGCCCGTCCGCTGAGCGAAGCGAAAACCGAAGAGTTCAAAAAGCTGGTAGAATCCATTCCCCAGGATTTCAACCTGACCGCAGACGGCAAGACAAACTACGGTATTCCCTTTAACGTTGAGGGATACGGCTATGTTGTGGACACCCAAATGCTGGCCGACATCTTCGGCACAGACGGTACAGCCGTAGCAGAGGCCATCAGAACCGCCACATATGAAGAGTGGGAAGCCGCAGTCAAAGCTTTAACTGCCTATATTAAAGACGGAACCGCTTCTTCTGTAACCTTCAGCGGAAAGAGCTTCCAGATGGCCGCTTCCAAAACAGGGAAAGCCGCCACTCTCGAGGGAGTATTCTCCACCGCCGGTTCCCAGACATGGACCTACGGCGACCATATGCTGAACGTAGCCATTAACGCAGTATTCAGCACCCCTGTCGAAGCAAGAAATGCCACCAAAGCGCAGGTCGAAAGCCTGAAAGGCCCCTTCCTCTCCTATGCCAAAGCGCTGGATCTGAAAACCGGCAATGCCATCACAGCCAGAAGCCCCGAGTTTATCAACGACACCACCAACGGCTATGATGCTTCCGTCGAAAATCTTGCCGCCGGAAAGGCAATCTTCTTAAAACAGGGCAACTGGGTATACGGCAACTTTGCCAACACCTCCAACCCCGGCATTGTAGACACCCTGACCTTTGTTCCTGTAAAAATGCCGTTTACCGATTCTGACGTGGTAGCCCCCAACAGAACCGCAGTCAGCATCAACGAGTCCATTCCGGTCTTCGTTCCCAACTACTATGTCATCAACGCCAAGGTGAGCGCTCAAGAGCAGGAGTGGGCCGAGAAATTCCTGGTATGGCTCAACACCTCGGAAAGCGGCCAAAAATTCGTGATCGAAGACATGGCGTTCATTCCCTTCAACGCCGATCCCGCTACGACCAAGGTTCCGAACTCTCTGGGCAACTCCATTATCAAGTATATCAACGACGGCGCAACCATCTCCAACCCCTACGCCGGTGCACCCACAAACTGGTCCGGCAACACGGTGGGCCGCTATATCATGGAAAACTATCTGACAAAAGCGGAGTGGACTGACGCGGATTATGATGCCATTGCTCAGTATGCGGTAGATCAGTGGATCAGCATGAAAGGACTCAAATAACCGGAAGTTTTAAACTTTTCAATTTCTGAAATTGAAGCCGTGGGGAGCTTCGGCGAAATTTTCCCGGAGCTTCCCATTGCTTCCGGAGTTAGGGAGCCTCTGATTCAAAGGCTTCTATGGCATTCGAGCAGGTTTGCGGTTTCCGTCATACTTAAGTCCCGTGAGGAATGAATCAGAGGTCTCTTAAAACATGAGCCGCATGGATTGGCTCTGGAAGCAATTTCGTATTAAAGGGGTATCTGTATGAATAAATTCTATAAAAAGTGGTTTTTCCCGTTAGCGGCACCATCCATTATCCTCTTTATTTTGGTGGTCGGCATACCCTTTATTACAGGCGTTGTGTACTCCTTCACTTCCTGGAGAGGCACATATTTCAGCGGTGGTTCCTTTTTTGGCTCCTTTGTCGGCTTTGACAATTACGTAAAGTCCTTTACCAACGAAAACTTTCTAAGCTCACTGGTAAACTCGGTGGAGTTTACCGCTATTATGCTGGTCACTGTTTTGGTGTTCTCCCTCCTCTTCGCCCTAATGGTCAGCAGCATCAAAAAGGGCGCCGGCCTGTATCGTTCGGCTTTCTTTCTGCCGAACCTGCTGGGCGGATTGGCGCTGGGCTATATCTGGAGCTTTGTATTTGAAATTATTTTCTCGCAAATCCTGTTTAACCCGGAAGGCCTCGTCAATGTTCCCATTCTCACCAATATGCTGCAAAACCATCACAAGGCAATTTTTGCCATGGCCATTGTAGCCACATGGCAGATGGCAGGCTACATGATGATTATCTTTGTAACCGGCCTCAACAATATCCCCGGCGACCTGTACGAGGCAGCCGACATCGACGGCTGCAATGCGTTTCAGCGTTTCAAGACAATTACCCTTCCCATGCTGATGCCCTCCTTCACCATCGTCATATTCATGACACTGGCAAACTGCTTCAAAATGCTGGACATTAACGTTGCATTAACCGACGGCAATTTTAATACAAGGCTTCTTGCCTATCAGATTCTTAGAATCACCAGAGACTACAGTCCCCCTGATTACGGTCAGGCACAGGCACAGGCTGTCATATTCTTTGTTATCATTGCTACAGTTACTCTCCTGCAGGTGTCTATTACGAAAAAGAAGGAGGTTGAAATGTAATGGGAAGCACCAAAAGCCGCAAGATTGTCAAACAGACTTTATTGTATATCGTTCTCTCCCTGATTACCATTTACACTCTTTCACCTCTTGTTTTGCTTGTAATCAACTCCTTTAAACCGCAAAACGAAATTGTCTCCAACCCCATTGCACTCCCCAAAGTGTTCGACCTGTCCTATATCACAAAGGCCATGGAACAAATCAATTTTGGTTCTTCCATATTGATTACTCTGGCCATCACCAGTGCTTCTATCATACTGATCGTGGTTGCTTCTTCTCTGGCGGCATGGATGATGGTGAGAAACAAGACAAAACCGTCAAAAATACTGTTCTTTGCTTTCACATCAGCAATGCTGATCCCGTTTCAGGCGGTTATGTATCCTCTGCTCTCATTATTTGAGAATATGGGGCTTAAAAATGCTGTAGGGCTCATCATCATGTACGGCGGCTTTGGAATGAGCATGAGTGTATTTCTGTTCCATGGCTTCCTGAAAAGTGTGCCTCAGGAAATCGAAGAGGCGGGAGTGATCGACGGCGCCGGACCCTTAAGGCTGTTTTTCACCATAGTTTTCCCGCTGTTAAAGGGCACCACTGTAACGGTCATGATTTTAAACACCATGTGGATCTGGAATGACTACCTGCTCCCCTTCCTTGTAATCGGCAACAGTCAGGGCATAAAAACGCTCACCCTTGAGCTCTATTTCGCCAAGCTTACCTCTGGCCAGTACGGCAATCCATGGGAGCTGATCTTCCCGGCGGTTTTCGTAACAATCATTCCGATCATTATATTGTTTATCTTCCTTCAGAAATACATCGTGAAAGGAATCACCGCAGGGGCGATCAAAGGATAATGCCGCAATTGCCTCACAGCTGCCTTCTTTCATCCGAAAAAAATGAAGTGGAAGTCCGTGAATTCGGACTTCCACTTCATTTTTGGCATATTGGCAGGGTTGTGTTTCATCCGACGATTGCAGACGGGCCCTCACAAGTCAAAACCTCCGGCTAAGCCGGAGGCTTGAGTAAGCCCTATAAGGGCATAATACGAACAAAACCCCTAAAGGGGTGC
>DBGCDL010000060.1:0-80331 GCA_048358235.1 Oscillospiraceae bacterium | reverse complement strand
TGCACCGGCTTCTGGCCGGGATGCAGGAAAGCGGAATTACCGCCGCCGCCATGGAGGCCTCCTCTCATGCGCTGGATCAGGATCGGCTTTACGGCCTCCGTTTCGCCGTGGGAATCTTTACAAACCTCACGCAGGATCATCTGGATTACCATAAGGATATGGAGGAATATTATCAGGCCAAGCGCAAGCTGTTTGAGCTTTCCGAGTTCGGAGTGGTCAACGTCGACGATGAGTACGGGCGGCGGCTTGCATCCGAGCTGACAATTCCCTTTGTGTCCTGCTCCATTCAGAATCCGGAGGCGGATTATTACGCCGAGAAAATTGAATGCGGTGAAACAGGCGTCCGCTTTCTTCTTTGCCACGATCATGTGAAAAGCCGGGTGGAGTTCGGAATACCGGGCCTTTATTCGGTACATAACGCGCTGGAAGCCATTGCCGCCTGTGTGCGGCTGGGCGTTTCCCTGGATACGGTGATCGCGGGAATGAAACAGATGGGAGTGATCCGGGGCAGAAATGAGCTGATCGAAACCGGAAGACCTTTCCGGGTGATCTGCGATTATGCCCACACTCCTGACGGATTGGAAAACATTCTTAAGAGCACCCGCCAGTATGCTGCGGGAAGGATTGTGGCGGTTTTTGGCTGCGGAGGGGACCGGGATAAGGGAAAAAGGCCCAAGATGGGCGCGGTTGCCGCCATGTACGCGGATTTTCTGGTCATTACGTCGGATAATCCCCGCACGGAAAATCCCGGCGCCATCATCAGCGGCATTCTGAAAGGGATTCCTCCCGGAACAAGGTATATTGTAATTCCGGAGCGCCGGGATGCCATCCGCTATGCACTCACCACCGCCCGAAAAGGCGATACGATCATTCTTGCGGGAAAAGGTCACGAGCAGTATCAGGTTTTGGGCGACAAAACGCTCTATTTTGACGAACGAAGACTCGTGGAGGGAATTTTGCGTACGATGGATTGATTTTGACAATACTTTCCGTAAAATGGCAACAGCAGCGGAAAAATAAAACCCGAGGCCTTTCCTTTGACAGGATTTGCGGCAGGGAAGGGCTAAAATGGGAAAAGATAGGCTCAAATATTTTTGCCTGTCGAAATCAAGGGCTTGCGAACGGGGACGCCTGCGATTTTAGGTGAAGTTCGGTGAAACGCCGGATTTCGGAAAGGACGTGGACTGCCAAATGGAAGAAATGACTTTAAATGAAATTGCGCTGGCTACAGGGAGCACCTGCCCTGATTCCATCAAAGACAGAAAGGTGGACAGCATCTGCATCGACAGCCGGAAGCTTTCGCCGGGTTGTCTGTTTATTGCCATCCGCGGCGAAAATTTTGACGGCCACAGCTTTATTTCCCAGGCGTTGGAAAAAGGTGCGGTGGCGGCACTGAGCAGCTGCCCCTCTGACGGAGACGAGCGTGTCCTGACGGTGAAGGATACCAAAAGGGCACTTTTGGATCTGGCCCGGTACTACCGCCGCCGGTTCAGCCTTTTCCTGACGGGAGTCACAGGAAGTGTAGGGAAAACTTCCACCAAAGAGATGATTTACGCCATCTTGAGCGCCAAGGGAAAAACGCTAAAAACAGAAGGAAATTTCAATAATGAGATCGGAATGCCCCTGACCATGTTTCGACTGGATCACTCTTATCAGAATGCCGTTGTGGAGATGGGGATGAGCAATTTCGGGGAGATCAGCGATCTGACCCATGTCTGCGTACCCAATGCGGCAGTAATCACCAACATTGGCGTTTCCCACATTGAAGCGCTGGGAAGCCGGGAAAATATTCTGAAGGCCAAAATGGAAATTACCGAGTCCATGGAGCCGAACAGTCCGCTGATCCTGAACGGAGACGATGATTTGCTGCGGACGGTCAACCATCAGACCGACCGGCCCATCATCTATTACGGAATTGATTCCGGAAGCGATGTGACCGCCTCGGACATCCAGACGGCGGACGGAATGACCTCCTTTCTCATTCACTATTACGGACAGTCTATCTCCGCGGTCATTCCCACCATCGGCCGGCATAACGTATACAATGCATTGGCCGGCTTTTGCGTAGGCCTTGCGGCGGATATGGAACCGGAGCAGATCGTGAGGGCCATGCGGCTGTATAAAAATGCCGGTCTGCGCCAGAACACCACGGTGACCGAAGGGGTTACCGTGATCGCCGACTGCTATAATGCCAGCCCCGCTTCCATGCAGGCGGCGCTGGACGTTATTTGCACCATGGAATGCACCGGCCGGAGAATCTGCGTGTTCGGCGATATGCTGGAGCTGGGGGATTATTCCGAAGAAGCCCATCAGGAAGTGGGACGGATGGTGGGGAGAGCCAACATGGATCTGCTTCTGTGCTACGGTGAGGAATCCCGGGCAATCAAGAGGGGAGCCATGATGGTGGGAATGAAGAATGTCCGCCATTTTGCTGAGCAGGAGGAGCTGGCAGATTTCCTTGTCCAGACCCTTCGTCCGGGCGATGCCGTCATCTATAAAGCCAGCCGGGGAATGAAACTGGAACGAGTGATTGAAATGGTCGATCAGAAACGTCGGCAAGCCTGACGATATCTTGAGAAAAAGGAACGAAGAAGTATGAATACTTTGACAACAGTGATTACCGCGGCAGTGGCTTTCGGTGTGACCGTAATTATGGGCATCGTTATGATTCCCGTGCTGAAACGGCTGAAATTCGGCCAGAGCATCCGGGAGGACGGCCCGAAATGGCACCAGAGCAAGCAGGGAACTCCCACCATGGGCGGATTGATCTTTATCGCCGGAACTGTGGCGGCAGTGATTGTCGGGTATCTGACGCTGGCGCTGTTCAAAGGGGAGAGCCTTCCCACAGATCAGGGATTTTTCCTGTTCGGTGGGCTCATTATGGCTTCTTTGTTCGGCTTGATCGGCTTTGTGGACGATTACATAAAGGTGGTCAAAAAGAGAAATCTGGGGCTGAAGGCCCGGCAGAAAATCATCGGTCAGATTCTTGTCACGGCACTGTATCTCACTGCGCTCCACTTCTTCGGCGGACGTTCCACCGTAATCAATTTTCCGTTTCTGGGGCAGCTGGATCTGGGACTGTTTTATTATCCGATTTTGGGCATACTCATCATTGGTATTGTCAACTCCGTTAATCTTACGGATGGAATTGACGGGCTGTGCGGGTCGGTCACGTTCCTTGTGGGAATCTTCTTCATGCTTGCCACAGCCATTCTGGGGCTGTCCGGTCTGAATATCCTGGCATCCGCACTGGCCGCCGCCTGCGTGGGCTTTCTGGTGTTCAATATGCACCCGGCAAAGCTTTTTATGGGCGATACCGGCTCCATGTTTCTGGGAGGCATGGTAGTGGCTCTGGCGTTCGGCATCAACATGGAATTTATTTTGTTTTTCTGCGGCTTCATCTATTGCTGCGAAGCCCTGTCCGACATTCTGCAGGTCTGCTATTTCAAATTGACTCACGGCAAGCGCCTGTTTCGTATGGCGCCCATCCATCACCACTTTGAAATGGGCGGCATGAGCGAAAATAAAATTGTGCTGATGTTTTCACTGGTGACAGTGGTGATGTGCGGCATCGGTCTGGCAGCTGTGGTGATGATGTAGTTCCCCCGTGCATTGCTCCCTGCCGTGGAAAGACGCGGCTGTTATCAGGCGCTTCCGCAATTCTCATGTCCATGTTTGGAATTGTACGGTGTCGCCGCAAGTTTTTGCGAAAGGAATGGAAATCGCCATGGCAAACAGCAAACGTGTGCGAAAATCTGCCGCAGCCGCCGGCGGAGGTTCTCTGGCGGCCGGACAGAGACTGTCCAACGGCCAGCGGATCCCTACCGGGGTCGCTGCCGCACAGGATCCGCCCCAAAAACACAAGCATCTGGATACCGCTTTTGTGGTAATTATTCTGGCGCTTCTGACTTACGGGGCTATCATGGTGTTTTCCGCCAGCTATCCGGCGGCACTCCATAAAACAAACAACAGTCTTCATTTTATTTCCAAGCATGCCATGTTCATGGCGGCGGGGCTTGTGGTCATGTTTGTCATGTCATTCATCGACTACAGGGTTTACCGCCGGTTTGTCTTTCCGATTTTCGGGGTCGGCATTGTGATGCTGATTCTGGTCAAGGTGCCCGGAATCGGAACCAACCTGGGCACTGTGGCAACCCGCTGGATTGATCTGCGGTTTACTACCTTCCAGCCCTCCGAATTTATGAAGTTTGCCATTGTGGTCATGTTTGCTCACCTGATTGACCTGAATTATAAACGAATGGGCACGTTCCAATACGGCGTTCTTCCCTTCGGCATCTGCCTGCTGGTCACAGCCGGCCTGATGATGCTCCAGCCCCATCTTTCCGGTACCATTTTGATTTTTGCCATTGGATTTGTGATGATGTTCGTGGGAGGCACCAAGCTTCGGTGGTTCGGAGCTCTCGGCGGATGCGCCGTTGCGGGTGTCGCCGGAATCATCATGATTAAGGGCGTTACCTATATTACCGACCGCCTTTCCGGATGGCTCAATCCCTTCGCCGACACCCAGGGACAAAACTGGCAGACCATTCAGTCCCTGATTGCCATTGGCTCCGGCGGCATCATGGGACGGGGAATCGGAAATTCCCGTCAGAAATATCTGTATCTTCCCGAACCCTACAACGACTTTATTTTCGCGATTGTCTGTGAAGAGCTGGGGCTGATCGGCGCTCTGCTGGTGGTAATCCTGTTTGTGCTCTTCGCTCTGAGGGGCTACTCCATCGCTGCCAAAGCCCCTGATAAATTCGGCTATATGCTGGCGGTGGGGCTTACCACTCAAATTTGCCTGCAGGCGGTTCTCAATATCGCAGTGGTGACCAACACGGTCCCCAATACCGGTATCAGCCTTCCCTTCTTCAGCTACGGGGGCACGGCACTGCTGATGCAGCTGGGCGAAATGGGAATTCTGCTGAATATTTCCCGACAGGCTGTCATGGAAAAGACATAGTTTTCCCCAAGTCCACCGGAATCCGGTGGACTATACGGCTTTCCGGGCCAAGCAATTCCATCCGGCACTTCCGGATATCAGAAAGGACATCAGGTAAAATGAAAATACTGCTGACCGGCGGCGGTACGGGAGGACACATCAATCCTGCCATCGCCATTGCTCAATATGTAAAAAGCCACGACAAATCCGCTTCCATACTTTATGCGGGAACTCCCAACGGAATGGAGGCTACTTTGGTAAAAAAAGCCGGATTTGATTTTGCTCCCATCCGGGTACAGGGCTTTTCCAGAAGCTTCACCCCTAAGGATATTCTCCATAATTTCCAGACGGTGGGAATGACGGTGACCTCCCGGGTTCGTGCACGCGCCATTCTGCGGGAGTTCCAGCCGGATATGGTGATCGGTACCGGCGGATATGTCAGCGGACCTGTGGTGCTGGAAGCCACACGCATGGGAATTAAAACCGCAATTCACGAGCAGAATGCTTTCCCCGGCGTGACCAATCGGCTGCTGGCGAAAAAAGTAGATATGGTTTTTCTGGCCGTGGAGGAAGCAAAAGAGCACCTGGATTCCCGCATTCATTATCAGGTAGTGGGCAACCCGGTGAGAGAGAGCGTGATCTTTAAATCCAAGGCGGAGGCCCGGCATGAGCTGGGGCTGGATGACCGGATGTGCATTCTGTCCTTCGGCGGAAGTCTCGGCGCGGATACCATCAATAAAATCGGCGCCGACATCATCGGATGGCATTACCGGCAGGGGCTGGTGAATCACATTCACGGGTACGGCAGACTGGGAAAAGAGAAGTTTCCCGCACTGCTTCGGGAGCGGGGAATCGACCTGACCGGAAATGAAAGCGTGCGCACGCTGGAATACATCGACAACATGGATACCTGTATGGCGGCAGCGGATCTGCTGATCTGCCGGGCAGGCGCTATGACCATCAGCGAAATTGAGGCCACCGGGAAGCCGGCGCTGCTGATTCCCTCCCCCAACGTGACGGCCAATCATCAGTATCACAATGCCATGGTTCTGGTGAACCGGGGCGCGGCAATGATTCTGGAGGAGAAGGACTATACTCCCGAAAAGGTGGTCGGGATGGTGAAGGATCTTTACCAGAACCGGGAAAAGCTGGCGGAACTGTCCCGCCATGCCTCTGAGCTGGCCATTCTTGATACAGCCAAACGGATTTACGACTCAATTCTGACGATACTTTGACCGGCCCGGGGGGCCGCAGAATAAATTGGGACAAGCTTTCCAGCCGGGCGGGAAACTTCGCACAGTTTTTCGCCGTTAGGCATAATATAGTTTGCAGGCGATTGCAAAGCGGCCGGACGAAAAAAGTGTGGACTCCATTTTGCTGACGCGGAATGGAGCAGGGGCTTTTCCGGCCACCGAAGAACGCCATTATGCCGACGGCATAAAACGATGCGATGAAGGGGTGTTGATTGATGGAAAGACTACTGGTCGAGGGAGGAGAGCGCCTTAGTGGGGAACTGCGGGTCCATGGCGCCAAAAACAGCTCTCTGCCCATTCTCGCGGCAAGTCTTCTGTCCGGCGGCGAAACCGTGCTGAAAAATTGTCCGCGTCTTAGTGATGTGGATGCCGCAATTGAGATTTTAAGTTATCTTGGCTGCAGAGTGACCCGGGAGGGTACGACCGTAGTCATTAACAGCGATACGGTAAGCCATTGTGAGATACCGGAAAAGCTGATGCACGAAATGCGTTCCAGCATCGTATTTTTAGGCGCAATGATTTCCCGCATGTCCAAAGCAAAGCTTTCTTTTCCGGGCGGATGCGAATTGGGGCCGAGACCAATCGACCTACATATTTCGTCGTTGAAGAAGCTGGGAGTGGAAATCATCGAGGAATATGGATGTATCGACTGTAAGGCAGAAAAAAGACTTCAGGGCACAAAAATTTCTCTTTCGTTCCCCAGTGTGGGAGCGACTGAAAATATACTGCTGGCCTCTGTCATGGCGGAAGGCGAAACGGTCATTCACAACGCCGCTCAGGAGCCGGAAATTGTGGATCTGGCCAATTATCTCATTTCCCGCGGCGCAAAAATCCGCGACGCCGGTCAGAGCACCATTGTGGTGGAAGGCGTCGAGAAGTTGTCCTCCACCGAATATACTGTAATGCCCGACCGCATTGTTGCCGCCACCTATCTTTGCGGCGCAGCCATCACCGGGGGTGAACTGCTGGTCACAGATTTGAATTCAAACGACATCGAAAGCATTCTTCCGGTGTTCGAGCAGGCGGGCTGCAAATTAAAAGTATATCCGGACAGGGTGTGGATGGAGGGACCCGGACTTCTCCGACCCGTCAAGAACATCCGCACGATGCCCTATCCCGGATTCCCTACGGACGCCCAGGCCCCCATCATGGCAATCATGACTCTGGCAGGCGGAACGAGCGTGTTTGTGGAAAATATTTTTGAAAGCCGCTATAAACATGCCGGAGAGCTTTGCCGCATGGGCGCTGACATCAAAATCGAGGGGAAAGTGGCCATCGTTCAGGGTGTGGAGAAGCTGTACGGGGCTTCCGTGGACGCTACGGATCTTCGCGGGGGAGCGGCTATGGTCATTGCCGCATTGGCGGCGGACGGTGTTACGAAGATCGGAAGCGTGGGCCATATTGACCGGGGATACGAGTCCATTGAGGAAGCTTTTCAAAAAGTCGGGGCCAAAATCCGGCGGATTCAGTCGGAATAGATGCCGGTTGTTTGAAAAGCGGAATTGCAGGATAAAAGGAAATGAGTGAACATGAAGTACAATAAAAATATGGCGGGAAGCCGTTCCGGAAACGGCCCGCCGGGGGCGAAAACTCCGGCGCGGAACAGGCAAAGCGGTTCCGCGCCGCGGGAGAAACGCGGAGCCCCTTCCCGCAGGCAGGCGGCTGCCCATGCTGACCGGGAAGAGCTGGTTCGCAGCAGCGTGCGGAAAAACAGAACCCGCCACAGAAAAAACTACATGCTCTATTACATTCTGCTGCTGCTGGTACTGGCCGCCACGGGGATTACTCTCTCGCTCACGGTTTTCTTCAATATTGAGACCATCCAGGTGGCGGGAAACGGACACATTGATGCCCAAAGTCTGATTTCCGTTTCCAGAGTCAAAAAGGGGGACAACCTTTTCCGAATCAGCACGGAACGGGCGGCACGCGCCATTGTGGGGCAGTATGTGGAGATCGACCGCGTTTCTGTCTCACGGAAACTCCCGGACACTCTGGCGATTCAGGTGGAGCTGGCGAAGCTGATGGCTGTGGTGAAATGGGACAACCATTATTACAGCGTGAGCCATGGCGGAAGAATTATTGCGGTAGCGGATAAAATGCCTGCTTTGGAAGGCGATGAGGCGGGCATTCCTCTGGTGGTGGGCTGTGACTTCACGGATGTTGAGCTGGGCTCCTATCTGGATCAGCTGGACACCTCCCGCAACAAGCTGGACACCATGAAACTGGTGCTGGATGCCATTGACGACAACAGCATGAAGAACATCGGACAGATTGATTTGGAGGATGTGGCCTTCATTAAGTTGTATTATGAAGACCGGGTGGAGATCAAGATGGGCGGTGTGACGGATTTCACCTATGAGCTGAGCCGCGTGAAACAGCTGTTGAAGGAGAAGGTGCCCGAGGGAGAATGCGGGGTTCTGGACGCTACTCTTCGCAACGGAAGCTACTATTACCGCGAAACGGGAAGTGTGCAGCTCCCGGGAAGCAGCCAATCCACGCCCAGCACCGAAAGCAAGGCCCCGATCGGACATGACATGCCCGGCGAGGAAGCGCTTTCTTCCTCAGACGGGCAATAAGGCGCAGAAAAGGAAAAACTTGCGCAAAGATATTGACTAACAGACCGGAATTGTTTAATATATATACTAAGGCTAGTTATAGGCAGCTGATTTAAGACTTTGACGCAATGAGGCCGCAGGGCTTTGACAATATTTGGACAAGCGCCGGGAAACTCTTTTTCCATGGCAATCCACAGCAGATCCGGAAAAGAGGCACCAGCTAAAAAACAGGAGGAAAAGTCATGAATTTTACTTTGGACAACAATGACAACGATACCATTGTCAATATAAAAGTAGTTGGTGTTGGCGGCGGCGGCGGAAATGCTGTGGATCGTATGATTACCAGCGGAATGAAAAGCGTGGAGTTCGTTTCCATCAACACAGACCAGCAGGTACTTCGCAATTCCAAGGCTACATATAAAATCCAGATCGGCACCAAGCTGACCAAGGGCCGCGGCGCCGGCGGACAGCCGGAACAGGGCGCCATGGCAGCGGAAGAGAGCCGGGATGAGATCGCCTCTGTCATCAAGGGCTCCCAGATGATTTTCATCACTGCGGGCATGGGCGGCGGCACCGGCACCGGCGCGGCTCCCATCATTGCTGAAATTGCCCGTGAAATGGGAATTCTGACGGTTGGCGTAGTGACCAAGCCCTTTGCTTTTGAGGGCCGCCGCCGCTGCGAAAATGCTGAAAAGGGCGTGGAAGAGCTGGCACGCCATGTGGATTCTCTGGTTGTCATTCCCAATGAGCGCCTGAAGCTCATGTCCGATACCAAACTGACCCTTGTCAATGCTTTTAAGGCGGCTGACGAGGTGCTGAAACAGGGTGTACAGTCCATTGCCGACCTGATTAATGTGTCCGGTATCGTCAATCTGGACTTTGCCGATGTAAGCGCAGTCATGCGTGACGCAGGCTATGCTCATATGGGCGTTGGCCGTGCCGCAGGCAAGGATAAGGCGGAGCAGGCCGCTCTTGCCGCCATTTCCAGTCCGCTGCTGGAGACCTCTATCGATGGTGCGCGGGGAATTATCATCAACATTACCGCCTCCCCCGACATTGATCTGGATGACGCTTCCTTCGCTTCTTCTATGATTTCCGATGCGGCTCATCCCGATGCCAATATTTTCTGGGGTGTGGCGTTTGACGAAAGCTTTGAGGATGAGATGCAGATCACTGTCATTGCCACAGGATTCGACAGCGACAAGCGTGCCCCCGCTCCGGCGAAGGGCACCACTCTTGCGGATTCTATCCTCAACGCTTCCAACGAAAAAGAGAAGGATTCTTCCAACAGTTTTGACGATGATATTGATGAGCTTTTAAAACTTTTTAAACGGTAATATCTCTTCAGGATGGCTTTTTCCTGCTCATACTGCGTGTGGGACGCTTTTGGCGGCATAGGATAGGGTAACCCTTATTCTATGCCGCATTTTCGGCTTTTTCTTTTTTTAAAAAGGCAGGGATGGAATAGGGGTTTTTGCGGGAAAATAAAGAGGGGGAATGCGGATGCTCGGTTTTTATAAAACGATGGATAACGCGATTGTTCAGGTGGAGAATATCACGGACGGGTGCTGGGTAAACGCAGTCAGTCCCACGATGGATGAAATCAATTTTTTGATTAATGAACTTCAGATTGACCGGGACTTTGTCGGCGCCGCTCTGGATGAAGAAGAATCCTCCCGTATTGAAACGGAGGATGACCAGACCCTGATTATCATCGACACACCTTTGGCCATGACAGAAGGCAAGAATACCCTTGTCTATACGACAATGCCGGTAGGGATCATCATCACTCCGACCAATATCGTTACTGTCTGTCTGAATGAGACCGCGGCCATTACCGATATTGCCAACGGTTTTGTGAAAAATCTTCAGACGACCATGAAAACACGGTTTTTGCTTACCGTGCTTCTTCGGGTAGCCCAAAGCTTCCTCATCCGGCTGAAGCATATCAATAAAATTTCCTCCAACATGGAAAGCGAGCTCCAGAAATCCATGAAAAACAAGGAGCTTCTCCAGCTTTTGGGGCTGCAGAAATCTCTGGTATACTTTTCCACCTCTTTGAAGGCAAACGAAATTACTCTGGAAAAAATTCTTCGCGGCAGGGTCATCAAGCTCTATGAGGAGGATCAGGATCTTCTGGAGGATGTGCTGATCGAATTTAAACAGGCGGTGGAGATGTCTACAATCTACTCCAGCATTCTGTCAGGTACCATGGAGGCATTTGCTTCCATCATCAACAACAACCTGAACAATGTGATGAAAATTCTTACGATCATTACTACGCTCATGGCGATCCCCACCATGATTTTCAGCTTTTACGGAATGAATATGATGGATTTGGATTCCTATTTTCCATATACGTGGTTTGCACTGGCGCTTTCGCTGATTCTGGTGGCAATCGTCGGCTTTTTCTTTTGGAAAAAGAAATTTTAGCCGGATCGGGAATGGCCCGGACGCAGAGCATCGGAAATACGGAAGGTCTTATGCTTGGCAGGGCGACACAGGCCGATGGCGGAGCTTGCTCCGCCTTTTCTTTATCTGGAAATATTTTTATGGTATCCCGGTGTAACTTTTTCAGTTCTGATACGACTAATGATTGAAATGACAGGAGGTCCGCGGACAATGGAAGATGACAAGCTTCTGTACCGGCAATTTTTAGAAGGAGATATCTCCGCTTTTGAAGAACTGGTAATCCGCTATAAGGACGGACTGATCTATTTCATCCATAGGTATGTCGGCGACATAGAGAGCTGTGAGGACATTGCCCAGGAGGTTTTTGCCTATCTTTTTGTTTATAAGGAAAGGTACGGCTTCCGGTCCGGCCTGAAAACATATCTCTATGCCATCGCCAAAAACAAAGCAGCCGACCATATCCGAAAAATACGCAGAAATACGCCGATCGAGGAGTATCAGGAAACAACGGAGGACGAGGAACTTTTTCAGAGGGTAGTGAAAAAGGAAGAGCAGCGGCTTGTGCAAAACTGTCTCAAGCGGCTCAAACCCGATTATCAGGCAGCAATTCAGCTGGTGGATTTTGAGGGGATGAGCTATCAGGACAGCGCAAAAGCCCTGCATAAAACCCTCCCCCAATTCAGGATACTCGTATATCGGGCGCGAAAAGCGCTTGGCGTACTGCTCCAAAAGGAGGGATATACGAATGAAGAATAATCAGGATTTTTTAAAGGGTGTCTACCAAAAAGCCGAACTGCTGGAGAAAAAGGAAAAAGCCCGGAAAACAGCGGCACCGCAGTTTGCAGCGTTTTCCGTTGCGCGCCGGGCGGCAGTGGCTGCGGCGTGCCTTGCCGTGACGCTGACCTCTGCGCTGTTTTATGAAAGCTCCCTTCCGGTAATGGAAATACCGGATGGCTATCAAAATTTGCAGGAAAATATTCCCATGAGCATCAGCGGCTATATGACCCGGATGATGCCCGAAAACAAGTATGTTGACTCGGATTTGATTGTGACCGGAAAAGTGACAAATATTGCAAAGAGTGTATATGAAGAAGAGAATCAAAGCATAATAACCATGGTGACCATTCTGCCCGCAGAAAAATATAAGGGTGAATTGGAAACCGCAAAACTCACAGTTTCTGTTGTCGGCGGCATAAATCCTAAGGATAGAACTTATATGGATTATGAAGCTGTCTTTCAGAGAGGAGAGAATGTTCTGCTGTTTTTAACAAAGCGGCCGGATGGTTCGTATATCCTCTTTGGAGGAGCGGAAGGAAAGTATACCCGCAGAGAAAAAGAAGGGTCTGACTTTTATTCTGCTTCGGACGGAAGTGAGATCAGCCTTGCCGGGCTGAAAGAAGAGTTGAAAAAGGGAGGAATATCATGAAACTCAAAGCATTGACCGCGTTTTTATTAGCCGGCGTCATGGCAGCGGCCGTGATGGCGGGCTGTACCAAAAAAGAAACCCCGGGAACCAGCTCCAATGGAGGAAGCTCCAACGCCACCAACAGCTCCGACGTCAGTTCTGAAGCTCCCGCAGGCCCTGCCAGCGGCAAACTGAAAGACGTTCATAAGGCGGTAAAAGAGCTTTTCGGCGAAGCGTATGTCCCCTCCATGGAAATTGATGCCACTATGCTGGAAGAACAGTACGGTATCAAGAAGGACATGGTGAAGGAAGTCATCGCGGAAGGCCCCATGATCAGCACTCATGTTGACGTGTTTATCGGCATCGAGGCAGTTGAAGGCAAAGCCGAGGAAGTAGAAAAGGCTCTGAAAGCTTATCGGGATAAGATTGCCGCCGATACGATGCAGTATCCTATGAATCTGGCAAAGGTTCAGGCTGCTACCGTTGAGCGTGTTGGCAATTATGTGTTCTTTGTCCTGCTGGGTGAAACCACCAACGAAGCCATGGACATGGAAGAAGCAGAGCAGCTCAAGTATTATCAGGGCGAAAACAAAAAGGCTATGGATAAAATCAAAGAGGTGCTGGGCCAGTAAGCTGCCTGACACGACCGTCAAACAGTGATGCGGGATGGGTTTTGCCCGTCCCGCATTGCTGGGTTTTGCCGGTTGTCATTTTTCCGCGGGCTTCGGGAGAATGACAATCCGCAAAACAGAAGGGCACAAACCGGAGCTTCAGGACAAAGAAAAGATTCTGCTGACTTGAAAGGAAAACGAGAATATGGTATTTTCCAGTCTGTTATTTCTATTTTTATTTTTGCCAATTGTGCTTATATTGTATTTTGCGGTTCCGAAAAAACTCCGCAACGGAGTCCTTTTTCTGGTGAGCCTGTTCTTTTATGCTTGGGGAGAGCCGAAATACGTGTTTCTGATGCTGCTCACCATTGTAATTGACTGGAGCATTGGACTATGGGTGGAGCGCTGCCAGCTGCGCGAAAATGACCGCTGGGCAAAAATTGCCGTGGTGGCGGCAATTGTGATCAATATCGGGATGCTGGCTTTCTTTAAATATACCGATTTCTTTGTCAGCAACATCAACGGCATCTTTGGAGCAGACCTGCCGCTTTTGAAAATTGCGCTTCCCATCGGTATTTCGTTTTACACCTTCCAGATCATGTCGTATGTGATCGACGTTTACCGCAAGGATACCAAAGCCCAGCACAACATCATTTCCTTCGGCGCTTATGTGGTGCTTTTCCCCCAGCTGATTGCCGGCCCCATTGTCCGCTATCAGACGGTGGATGAGGAGCTGGATCACCGTCGGGAAAATATGGCGGATTTTTCTTCGGGCGTGAGCCGGTTTATGGTGGGACTGGGCAAAAAAGTGCTTCTGGCCAACAACATCGGCATGCTCTGGGATCAGATCAGAGCTCTCGGCCCCGGCAGTACTCCGGTTTTTACCGCGTGGATGGGTATCTTCGCCTTCGCCTTTCAGATTTATTTTGATTTTTCCGGATATTCCGATATGGCAATCGGCCTCGGAAGAATGTTCGGCTTTCACTTTTTGGAAAATTTCAATTATCCCTATCAGTCCACCAGTATCACTGACTTCTGGCGGAGGTGGCACATCTCTTTGAGCACATGGTTTAAAGAGTATGTCTATATTCCGCTGGGCGGAAACCGCTGCGGCATGGCACGCCAGATCCGCAATATTATGGTGGTCTGGCTGCTGACCGGCTTCTGGCACGGCGCCAGCTGGAATTTCATGCTTTGGGGCGTCTATTTCGGGGTTCTCCTCATTGTGGAAAAACTGTTTTTAATGAAGTACCTAAAGAAGGCTCCGGGATGGGTGACACACATATACACCATGTTTCTGGTGCTCATCAGCTGGGTGATCTTTGCCTTTGACGATCTGTCCGCAGGAATTGGATATGTGAAGGCAATGTTCGGACTCACCGGTGCCGGATTTATGAATGAACAGTCAGTCTACCTCCTTTACACCAATATTCTGATGCTTTTGGTGCTGTTCTTTGCCAGTATGGACTGGGGAAAACGGATCTTTGCATGGGTGTCCGCAAAGCTTCAGCCGGGCTCCTTATCCTTGGAGCTCATTAAGAGTGCCGCTTATGTGGGAATCTTTTTCCTTTCGGTAGCGTACCTTGTGGATGCCAGCTACAATCCTTTCCTGTATTTCCGATTTTAGAGAGAACAGGCGGCCTTGGGGCAATCTGAATTTTTGATAGGAGGCAGCGCTTTGAAACAGAAAGCAGCAATCTTTATTACCCCTGCGGTTTTTCTTATTCTGATTTTCGGCATGACTGTCCTGAATTTTTCCATGCCGGATAAAAGTTTTTCCGAAAGTGAAAACCGCTTTTTGCAGCAAAAACCACAGTTCAGCTGGAGCGCCCTTTTTGATGGAACGTTTACGGCGGATGTGGAAAAATATATTACGGATCAGTTTCCATGGCGTGACGGTTTTATCGGCGTAAAAACGGAAACGGAATATGTCACCGGAAAACGGGACACCAGCGGGGTGTATTTCGGCAGTGACGGGTACCTGATTGAGAAGCATGATCCCGCTTCGGTGGATCAGAAGAAGCTGGAAAAGAATCAGCAGCGCCTTGAGAGCTTTATCAGCCGGGTGGCCGGTGAACTGGGCGAGGATCATGTACGGGTGATGATCGCCCCCACAGCGGGAGAAATTCTCAAGGAGAAGCTTCCCCCGTATGCGCAGGAATTCAGCCAGGCAGAAATGTTTGCGCGAATGAAAGAAAAAATTCCGGCGGGATGCTGGGTGGATCTTCTGGCTGTCATGCAGCAGCACAGCGGCGAAAACCTTTATTATAAAACCGATCATCACTGGACTACGGACGGCGCCTATCTGGCCTACCGGGCATGGTGCGCAAGCGTTGGCGTTCCGGGCATGACCGCGGATGAGTTCGACCGAGAAGCGGTGACGGACCGCTTTTTCGGCACCATCTACAGCAAGGCACGGCTTTCCTCCACAAAGCCCGACACCATTTATGCCTATTTTCCAAAGCAGGAGTACCGTTACCACCTCACCTATGATTTGGGTGCCAAGGAATCGGACAGTCTTTATGATGAGAGCTATCTGGAGAAGAAAGACAAGTATTCCTATTTTCTGGGAGGAAACAACGGGGTAGTGACCATCCAAGGGCCCAATCAGAACGGGAAAACACTTCTTCTGGTAAAGGATTCCTATGCCCACAGCATGGCGCCTTTCCTCGCCAACGAATTTGAAACCATTCAGATGGTGGACCTTCGGTATTATAACGGAAGTCTGAAGGAATTCCAGCAGCAGCAGGGAATTACGGATGTGCTGGTGCTTTATAATGCAGTCACTTTTTCCGAAGATCTCGGAGTTTTGAAGATGGACAAGTAAATCTTTCATCATAAGCACGGATCCGAAAAAAGCACCCCCCAACACCAAACGGCGTTGGGGGGTGCTGTATCACGGGAGATGTCGGCATCACACCTGCTTTTCGGGAATTTCAGGAGGAAATCCGGCTTTTGCGATTCTGCGGCGCAGCCACCCGCCCTGAAGATAATAGCCGATGAAGAGCAGCGAGGTGACCGTCCATGTTATGGGGTAGCTTAGAATGACCGTCTTAATGTCCGGATACAGGGGAACTGCAGTGAAAATCCAGATCATTCTTAGAACGCACACACCCACGCAGGTGATAATCATGGGAATCACCGCGTCGCCGGTGCCCCGTACCGCACCGGACAGCACTTCAATACAGACATAGGTGAAGTAGAAGGGAACCAGTGTGTTCATCATTTCCATTCCCTTGGCGATGACCACCTCATCGGGAGTGAACAGATGATAAATGTATTTTCCGGTCAGCAGCAGAACACCGCTGATCAGCAGTGTGGCGCCCATGGCCATGGCGGTGCAGACATGAATGCTTTTGCGGACCCGATGATAGTTCCGGGCACCGAAATTTTGCCCGGTAAAGGTAGTAACGGCTACTCCGAATGCTGCGATTACCATCCAGAATATACCGTCAATTTTACCGTAAGCAGTCCATGCCGCAACGGCATCAGTGCCGAAGGAATTAATGCTGGACTGAATGATGATATTGGAGACGGAATACATGACGGATTGGAGTCCCGCGGGAAGTCCGATGCGGACGATGTCCTTGAGAATCCAGCCGGTAAACCGGATTTCTTTGAGTTCAAGGCGATACATCATCTCTGATTTGACAAGGACAAAAACCACCAGGGCTGCGCTTACCGCCTGCGAAAGAAGGGTGGCTACGGCCACACCAACTACGCCCATATTGAAACAGAGGACAAAGAGCAGGTCAAGCCCCAGATTGACGAGGCTGCAGAAAATCAGGAAATACAGCGGGCGTTTGGAGTCCCCTACAGCCCGCAGAATTCCGGAACCGATGTTATAAAGAAGGTTAAAAACCGTACCGCTGAAATAGATCCGGATGTAAGTAACGGCATGTCCGATAATATCGTCCGGGGTTCCCATGGCTTTCAAAATCATGGGGGAAAAAACAATACCGATCAGCGTCAGAACCGCTCCTCCCGCCAGTGCCAGGGCCACGGCGGTGTGGACCGCTCTGCTGGTTTCCGCAGGCTTTCCTGCACCGTAATACTGGGAAATGATGACGGTGGCGCCGGAAGAGAGCCCGACAAAAAATCCTACCAGAAGATTGATGACGGTGCCGGTCGCCCCGCCTACTGCGGCGAGGGCTTCTTTGCCTACAAAGTTCCCCACGACAACGGCGTCTACCGTGTTATAAAGCTGCTGGAAAAAAGTACCCAGCAAGATAGGAAAAAAGAAAAGCAGAAGCTGTTTCCAGATGACCCCTTCTGTAATTCCGTTTTCCATGGTGTCGGAATGATGCATCGAAATTTCTATCTCCTTATTTTTACTTGGCGGGAATTTCGGCCCAAAGAAAAGTTTCTCTGAACAGCACAGAATCCCTCCATCGTTTCAAACGGCGGAGGGATTTCCGTGAAATGCCTTTATAAGGCAAAGGTTCCGGCCAGTTCGTCTGAGGCCACCGTAGCGGAATAGAAAAAGCCCTGCTCGTATTTGCAGCCGTATTCCGCCAGCATGTCCACCTGTTTTTGTGTTTCGACTCCCTCGGCGATCAGCTTCAGTCCAAGCATTTTCGCCATATGAATCAGTCCTTCGATTACATAGCCGCTTTTTGGATTCGTCTCCAGCTCCAGAACAAACATCCGCTCCAGCTTTACCACATTGACAGGAAGCGCGAGAATGTTGTTGATGCCCGAATAGCCGGTTCCGAATTCATTCAGGACAATCTCCACTCCCATCTGGGACAGATCCTCCATCACAAGATTGACTTTGTTCAGCGAACTGATGAGGATACTTTCGGTCATTTCAAAGGCCAGTTTTTCCGCCGGCACATTATATTCCTCCATCATGTCCCTGACGTCGTCCAGAAAACGCTCCTGAAGCAGCAGGATGGGGGAAACCGGCACAGCCAGCGTTTCAAACGCAATGTCCGCGTCCAGCAGCTCACGGATTTTCCGGCACACCTGCCGGATGGCGTAATTGTTGACAGCACAGATCAGACCGCTGTCCTCCGCAATGGGGATAAATTCCTTGGCGCCCACCAGACCGAATTCCTCGGTATGCAGCGTCAGGTAAGATTCCGCACGGGTAAACTTTTTATCGTCCACGCTGTAGGTAGGACGGTAACGAAGCTCCAGCTGCTCCGGATGGCTCAGCGAGTCCTTAATCAGCTGTGCGATGGCGTGACGGCGATAGTTTTTGGCCTGCAGCCGGCTGTCATAGACCGCAATCTGGTTTTGATCCATCTGTTCGGCTTCCCGGACGGCGCAGTCCAGACATTTCAATATGCCGCTTGAGGTTTCCGTCATATCAGGGTAGACTACCATTCCCATTGCCATGGCGCACATATAGTCCATTCCCCGAATCCGCCATGCGTTTTCAAAGCGCTCCTGAATCCGGTGGGCCGTATCCAGAGCATCAGAGTAGCTCTGGCCCTCCAATAGGATAATAAATTCCACGCCGCTGCGGAAAACCTGCGCATTTTCAATTCCGTTCAGATAGGCTATGACCTCCTGCAAAAACAGTTCGCCATAGTCGTAGGCAAAGGTATCGTTAAACAGCTTGAAATTTTCAAGATAGAGCTTCAATACAGCTCCTTTGGCCTTTTTTTGAGAAAGAACTTCATCCAGCACCCTCCGGCATGAGGTCTTGTCCGAAACGGCATTCTCCTGATCGGATTGTTCTTGAAGCGGTTCTTCTTTTGTTTGGTTTTTCAAAAAAAACATAATGTCAACATCCTCTCTGTGTGATTTTCGGCAGTGCGCGGCATTCGCCGCCGGTCCCGCACAGACCTCATCAGGAAAGACACGCCACAGCATAGATGTCACGGCGTCTCAACACAATATTACATATACAATAATAATGTAACATTTTTTTCACATTGTCAATGCCGTGCCCCTGAATCGGACGAAAAAAGTCGAAAAGAAGAAATTCCGCAAGTCCATGCCGTTTCGTACGGCATGGACTTGCGGAAATGACTAGAATCGGATATAGCGGCTGGCGGCATATCCCACAAGGTCATCCGCCTCCACTACATACCAGTCCTCCCATTCCCCCCAGACAGTGACCTGCTGGCCCGGATAAAGGCGGCCGATCACAGCAGCGCTGGTAGAGGGACGGCTCCGGACATTCAGCGCGGTGGACTGGGTGGACACGATTCCGGGACGGGGAGGAGCAGGCTGGATAAAAGGAATCCCGAAATACTCCGTCAGGGAATAGGCCACATTGGAGGCAATCTTTTCCACGTTGTTAATGATCCAGTTGGCGTCATCCACGTTGTCGTGGTAGGCGAATTCAATCAAAACGGCGGGAGCCTTGGTGCGGTCAACTTCTCCCAGTGAGCGTGTCGGGATGGCGCTGACCTGATCGGGCAGAGGATAGATCAGTTTCAAATTTTTCGCTATGATCTCCGCCGCTTTTTTTCCCCAGTAGCTTCTGGGGTCGTAGTAGACCTCCACGCCCCGCTTTTGACCGTATCTGGATTCGGGCGCTGCGTTGGAGTGGAGTGCCAGATGAAAGTCGTAGTTTCCGGCATTGGAGGCGCGGATAGCCTGCCCGGCCGTCATGTCCGGAGTATTGCGCACATATTGGATGCCGTTGGAGCGAAGATAGGGAACCATGGCGTCCGCAATGAGATTCATATAGTATTCTTCGGATCCGCCCGTCACATATAGATTTCCCTCCTGAGTAGAGGGGCTTAAGTAGATGATCGGCATGGAATTTCTCCTTTCAGAACGACTTTTCCTTGCGTCATTGTGTTCCATCCAATTGTTGTTCTGAAGCACAGAAGGAACAGAAAGAAAATGAGTCGTACTATTCTATGCCGATGATCTGCATCCGGTCCGTCGGGCCGCCAAATTTGTCAGACTTTTCCCAGATAGCTCCGGGCGACCATGGGAATGGTCAGCAGTCCTTTTTTGGAATAGCGCCGGAAAAGCGAGGTCAAGTCCTTTTCAAATGCCGCATAGGAAGGATCCTCCATATTGGGGGCATACGAGGAAGAACGGTTCCGGCCCAGAAATGCGTCCAGATCGCAGGTAATCCGGAACCGAAATTCTCGGTGCTCCGCTTTTTCATCCCGGAAGAACCCGGAAGGACAGCTGCTTTTTACGGAAAATCCCTGAAAATCGGGACAGTGCCTGACACACAGATCGCGCCACTCCATGACCATCCGATTTCTTTCGTCCCGGCAGTTCCAAACCAGGAGCACATTGCGGGAAGGCTTGAGAATCCGGCGGCATTCCAACCGGAATTTATCCGGATCAAACCATTGAAACGACTGTGCCGCAACCACCAGCGCGATTCTGCCGGAGCGGATACCCGTGTCCTCGGCCGTTGCGTTTACGGAGACAAAACCGGAAAATTCACCCAAAGTCTTTTCTCCAAGCTCACGCATATCCCGGTTGGGCTCTACGGCCGTAACCGGGATGTCCCGCTCCAGCAGAAGCCGGGCAAATTTTCCGGTTCCTGCCCCAATATCCGCTACCGTATCTCTTTCAGTCAGAACGTTTCGATCAATCACATAGTCAATCAACCGGCTGGGATAATCCGGACGGTACGCATCATAATCCCCGGCTTTTCCGGTAAATCTGTCGCTGTTGTTTTCCAATGCTGTCAATCCTTTCCCGTATCATGCACAGCGGATGGTTCCGGCGCCGTCCAGTGTGCCTCGCTATCCTGTATTCCCCGGAAACGGTGTTTTCCTTCAACAATCTTACCAAGTCATACTACTCAGTATAAATAGTTTTCTGAAAATGTGCAATCCGGTTTTAAAAAAGTTGGACTTTTTGCTCCTTCCAGAATAAAATAGTAGTAAAATAATGCAGCAGCCTGAAAAATCGTTTTGCGGGCGCGGAGAAAGGAGAATTGCGGATGAAGCGGGCGGTGGCACTGTCCGGGGGAGGCTCCAGAGGCGCGTATGAGGCGGGGGCGTGGAGGTCTCTGGCGGAAAACGGCGTCGATTATCAGCTGGTCACCGGAACCTCCATCGGTGCTCTGAACGGGGCGCTGATGGCACAGGGAGATTATGATCTGGCACAGGAGCTCTGGGATACGATCACAGTGGAAAACGTGATGGCGGACGGGATCAATCTGGAACCCTCCATTGAAAAAATGCTGGACCAGAAAGGCGATTTGATGGCCTTTCTCAAAAAGTACGTTCATTACAAAGGGGCGGATATCACCCCGCTCAAAGAACTGCTTGACCGGGTGATCGACGAAAAGAAACTCAGGGACTCCCCGGTCGATCTGGGAATTGTAACGGTGCAGTTTCCTTCCCTGCATCCGCTGGAACTGCGGAAGGAGGAAATTCAGCAGGGAAAGGTCAGGGAATATCTGCTGGCTTCGGCTTCCTGCTTCCCGGCGTTTCCCATGTGTAAAATTGACGGCAAAAGTTATATTGACGGAGGATACTATGATAATCTCCCCATCCACTTTGCATTGAAAATGGGAGCCGATGAGGTGATTGCCATTGATCTCAAGGATCAGATCAATCACACGGAGTACTATTCCAAGCCCTTTGTTACCTATGTGAAGCCCTCATGGAATCTGGGCTCGTTTCTGCGGTTTGACCGGGACGTGATGAACCAAAATAACCTTTTAGGGTATAACGACACCCAGAAGGTAATGGGCAAATATTTCGGGTTTCGTTATTCCTTCCGCCAGCCGGGGGCGGAACGGGATTATGCCTCTTCCGCGGACAAATGCGTATGGCTGGCGGGAAGGCTGGAGGCGTGTGCCACGGAGCCTTCCCGTAGCCCCTTGCTGCGGGTGAGCACAACACCCATCAGCGATTGTATCGCGGAGTACACCTTCGGCAGACCATTGAGCCGGTTTGACTATTTGGTGCGCAGCCTTGAGCTTTGCGCAGAGGATCTGGGGTTTGACCATCTAAGGGTGTACAGCGTCGGAGGGTTGGCCGGGCTGATCCGAAAGAAACTGGAGAACGGCAGCGAAACGAGCCGGAACCTGATTTCCCGGATGCGGGGAGCAAAGTCCCCGGCAGAACTGCTGGCGATGAAAAGAACGGCTTCCGCTGAAGAAGCCTTCTCCGCCGTCTATCAGGAAGTGAAGGCCGGAAATTGGGAGACCATGCTCTGGGCCTGCGGAAATCTTTCCCGGGAGCTGGCGGGGGTTTTGGGTGTGGCCGTGCTCTTTGGGGAATGACAGCGGGATAGCACAAGCAGAGGGAGCCGACAAATTCGGCTTCCTCTGCTTGTGTGGCTTATCGGGACACATCCGAAATCGTCAGGCCGGAAGTATCATAGGTTACTCTGGCGTGGTTTTTCCGAATCAGTTCCCTTTTCAGGCGGTTTCCGGTGACCGGATCAATGGTTTCCCGAAAGACGTCGCCGTTTCGGTAAACGATGCCGTCCTCCCGGGAAAAAAATTCATTTTCCAATTTTATGTGGTAGACGAAAGGCTGGCGGCGGCTTGCACGGATTTCCCCGCACAGATAGGTCGGAGTGGTATGCACCAGAAGCTGATAGGTGATGTCGGTGTCGTTGCGAAACCGGTAGTCAAGATAATTGTAAAAAATGGAGGTACCTGTCCCGAAGGGAATCTGACGGTTAAAGTCCGGAAACAGGTCAATGCCGTCGTGATGATGATGCTCCACAATGGTCAGGGGGGTATGCAGCACCATCCAGTGAATCAGGTTTGTGAGCTGGCAAAGCCCGCCGCCGATGCCATGGGCCGGAGTCTGGCTTTGAATGGTAAGCCCTTCCCGGTAGCCCTTTCTTTCGGCCACACTTCCCACCAGATACCAGAAGGAAAAGGTTTCCCCCGGCTGGATCAAAATCCCGTCAAGATGCGGCACGGCCAATGAGAGATTCACTGCTTTGTTTTCCTGCAAAGCCATGTCCACGTTGCCCAGTCTGCGCCGGATCAGGGAATTGTGCTTATAAATACTGACGGGGAGGGGATCGGCACTTCTTTTTCGGGCAAGCCTTTTCCTGCTCCATATATTTTCAAGCCGGCGGATCGTACAGCATTTCCAGACAGAAATCCGGTAAGCGGCAGGGGACAGCTGGCAAAACAGCTTTCTCGGCATTCAGGTCATCTTTCTTTCTGCATTTGTATTTCGGTCAAAGGCCATTGGGACCAGACGAATCCTTTGCGAAAAGGGAGCCAGCCGTATAAAACCGCTGACTCCCTTCGATGTGAAGTGAATTTATTTTCACTTTTTCCGGCCGTTTGGCGTTCCACACGGCGGATATTATTTATGGATTACCACAGGGTTATCTCTGTTCCGAATCTCATTGCGCTTGATCTTACCGCTGATGGTTTTGGGCAGTTCCTCCACAAAATCGATGATACGGGGGTATTTATAAGGAGCTGTCGTTTTTTTGACGTAGGTCTGCAGCTCTTTTTTCAGCTCTTCGCTGGGTTTGTACTGGCTGGTGAGGACAATGGTGGCTTTGACGACCTGCCCTCTGATCGGGTCGGGAGCGCCGGTAACGGCGACCTCCAGCACAGCGGGATGCTCCATCAGTACACTTTCCACCTCAAACGGCCCAATGCGGTAGCCGGAGGCTTTGATGACATCGTCAGTACGGCCCACATACCAGAAATATCCGTCCTCGTCCTTGTAGGCGGTGTCTCCGGTGTGATAAACGCCGTTTTCCCAAACCGATCTGGTGCGTTCCTCATCCCGGTAGTAGCCTTTAAACAGGCCGTTGGGGGCACCGTTCTGGGGAGGACGAACCACGATCTCGCCAACTACACCGGTTCCCACGGAATGACCGTCCTCGTCCACGATATCCACGTCATACAGGGGGGTAGGCTTTCCCATCGAACCCGGACGGGCCTTCATCCCTTTCAGGTTGGCAATCAGAAGGGCGGTTTCGGTCTGGCCGAAGCCTTCCATCAGGTCAAGCTTTGTTACGTCCTTGAAACGGTTGAATACTTCCTCGTTCAGCGCCTCGCCGGCCGTGGTGACGTAGTCCAGGGAAGAAAGGCTTCCCGAATCCATGCCTTCCTTGATGAGAAAACGAAATACCGTAGGCGGTGCGCAGAAGGTGGTCAGCTTATATTTGCGGATCATTTCCAGCAGATCATGCGGAACGAATTTGTCAAAGTCATATACAAAAATTCCTGCTCCGAGGAACCACTGCCCATACAGTTTCCCCCACGCCGCCTTGCCCCAGCCGGTTTCCGCCAGAGAGAGATGAAGACCGTCCGGTTCCACACAGTGCCAGTTGTGAGCGGTGGTGATATGGTAGATGGCGTAATAGTGGGAATGCAGCACCATCTTGGGGTTTCCGGTGGTTCCGGAGGTAAAATAGAGAAGCATGCCGTCATCGACGCAGGTGTCCTCACGTTCCATGGAATCGGAATAGTTCTCCTTTTCGGAGGCAAAATCCGTCCAGCCGTCCCGTTCTCCCCGGCAGATAAACTTTGCCGAAAGCTTCCGGTTCAGTTCTCGCTCGGCTTCGTCTACATATTCGGCGATCTCGCAGGTAGCCGTGCAGACTACAGCGGAAATATCCGCAGCCTGAATGCGGTATTCCACATCCTTTTTCGTCAGAAGATTGGTGGCGGGAATTGTGATGGCCCCAAGCTTGTGCAGGGCAAGGATTGTAAACCAGAATTCATAATGTCGTTTCAGTACCAGCATGACACGGTCGCCTTTTTTTACTCCGTGTGCCCGCAGCATATTGGCCACCCGGGTCGATTCCCGGCTCATATCACGAAAGGTAAAGACAATTTCCTCGCCATCCACATTTGTCCAAACCATGGCACGGCGGTCCGGTTCCAGTTCGGCAATGCGGTCGATTACGTCATACGCAAAATTGAAATTGTTCGGGCAATGAATATCGAAGCGAATCAGAATACCGTTCTCGTCATAGCCTTCCGTACAGTATTTTTGGTAAAGGTTTTCTGCTGTTTCCATACTCATAACTCCCATCGTATCCGCCTTTGGCGGCAATTATTTTTATGAAGCGGCGGTTGTCCAGCGATTCATAATAAACTTCATTATAGTATTCTTATTTATGCCATGTCAAGCCATGGCAAAAAAAATACCCGGTCTGTCAAAAAAACTTGCATATGTCAAAAAATGCTGTCAAAAATGCAGAAGCAATTTTGAAAAAATTCATTTTTTCAAAAAGATTGACACTGCTTTTCTTTAGACTTATACTGAAAGCAGAATACCACTTTGGAAAGGACATGAGAAAATGAGAAAAGGAAATTACGGTATTTGCTTTTGCTTTTACGCGGTGCTCGCGTTTGTACTGGCCTTTTTGGGACAGACGCTGATCTGTGCGCTTCTGCTGGGATTTGTGATTGTGGCCGAGAAAGACGAGTGGGCTGTGCGGCAGGTGATGCAGGCATTTTTCCTCGCTCTGTGCAGCTCTGTGGTCAGCGGCGTCCTGGGAATTTTCGGCTTTTTGCAGAACATTCCCTTTGTGGGCGGCGCTGTGGGAACAGTCTTTTCGTTCATCAGCGGGATCGTTTCCCTGTTGATTCTGATTTTCGCAATTATTGCGCTGGTGCGTGTGGTGAAAGAACAGGATGCAGGGCTGCCCGGACTTTCTCATCTGGCCGAGCGGGCATTTGGAATGATTCAGAGAAGAGTTCCGCAGTATCCCCAGGCTCCCCAGTATCCCGTGAACGGAAATCCTCCCCAAAATCCCCAGGCGTAAGCCGGTTTTGCCGGACAAAAGCAAAAAATCCAAAACAGGGTATGACTCTTTTCATGAGTCATACCCTGTTTTCCTGTGCAGGAAAAAATGTCAGCAGATTTTGCGCGCTTCAAAGTAAAAGCGCTTGTCGCAGGCTTCTCCCATGGAAAAGGTTTTCCGCGGCAGTGCACCGTCCAGAATGACGGTTTGAAAGAGGTCATTTTTGTCCATACTGGGAAGGAGAAAACCGATGCTGTCCTTTTGGGCGGACAGGGATTTCACCACGTCCTCCCCATGGATATAGTCGATTTCTCCGCCCTTTTCCGCAGTGTATTGATCCAGAAATTCCTGCAGACTTCCCACAGCCAGATTCTTGGAGGGATTGGTGATAAAGAGCTCCCGAACGGCCCCGTTCCGCACCACGGAGACGCGCTGCCCGCCGCCGGATTCCGAGAGGTCAAAATGCCGTCCGAACGCCTCAAGCAGGTCGTCAGGAGATACACCGGTCACGATCCGGTGGATTGCTTCAAATTCCAGAGAATCATCGTGAAGGTTGACCAGTTCGGTCAGGGCGTAACGGGCCGGATGATGAAGGGCGGCTTCCCCAAGCTTTTCTTTCAGGTTCAGGTAGCATTTGCGGGCGGTAGCCAGCGAATGGTTTCCATCCCCTACCGCGAAAGGCAGGACACCCTTGTTCATTCCCTGAACGCCGTAGGTCTTTTCAAAGCTTTCCCTGTCGCTCCCCTGCGCCAGCTCGGAAAGAATCCGGCGGCATTCTTCCGCAGGCAGAAGATATCCTTCCAGATGCCCGCTGTTTTCCATCAGGTCAAAGGAATACGCCTGCTCAAAGGACTGCTTCCGGGCCGCCAGCGGCTCGATGACCGCTTTCTTCCGGTCGTCAATGAGCAGCATCACATGGGGCAGTTCCAGTGGGGCATTCTCCCGGATTTTCACCCGGGGCGGAATGCGCTCCAGTACAGTGCCCTCCGTGGCCCGGATGGGGCTTTGGCTGCCCACAGAGTAGTCATAGGCTTCCAGATCCACCATGCCGATCAGTCCCCGGCGGATTTTGCCGTTGCGCTGACGGCGCTCTATGTAAAGGAAGCTGCCCGGACATTCCCGGAACAGTCCCTGACTTAGATAGTCTGCCATAGTGCGGTTGATGGAGTCAATGGTCCGGTCAAAGTCGCGGCTTTTCAAAAAAGCTTCCGGGAAAATCATCTTGAGCGCGGAGGGGCGGTCGCCCACCCTTTGGGCCACCCGTTCCCAGTATTCCGGCTCCGAGGTGTACTGGTCGCAGGCCACCACGCTGAAGGCGGTTTTGTCCGGACCGTTGAAAAGAAGGATATCTGCCGGCTGAAAAATGTCATTGTTCATCTGTCAAACCCTCATTTGAAATTTCTGTTACCGCACCGTCTGTAAAAGTGATGTAGATGGCGGCATATGGATTGGTTTCGCCATACCAGACGTAAGTATAATAGGTTTTTCCCTGTAAAGTTTCGCCCGGAGTGACCGAAACACAGTCACCGCCGATAATCTGGCTGACGCGGGCGTAGGACATTCCTGTTTTGATCTGCTTGTATTCCTCAAGGCTCACCCCTTCGGGACGGAAATAGTCTTCATTCTGTGAGGGGGGGAACGTTCCGCCGCTGGTATTCGGAAGGGTATTGGGCAGACCGCTTGAAGAGGAGAAACTGCCTAAAAGCAGAAGTGCCGTAATCACAAGTGCAGCGAAGGCGAGACAGGACAGGGTGACAATCAGCGCTACCTTTCCGCCGGACGTTTTTTTGGCAGTGGGATAGGGCGGATAAGGGTAGCCGTATCCCATCGGCGGCGGAACCTGCCCCGGCTGACTTGGCCCGGAAGAAGGGGCGGGAGGAGGGGTCTGGGCTGAAAAGGAGTAGGGCGACTGGGGCGCTGCGGGGCTGACCCGGTACACCGTGGAAAGATCCAGCCCACAGAAGGTACAGAAACGGGCGCTCACCACGTTGGAGCAGCGGGGACAGCGAACCGGTACACCGCCCATATAGGACTGGGAAGCCGGAGGCTTCGGCGAATCAGGGGGAATTTGACCGCCGGGAGTCGGAGAACTGGGAACAGGGGGCGGAGTCGGATTATTCGGGCAGCCTTCCGAAGGAATATCAGAGGGACGGCTGTTATTCTGGTCTTCAAACATAACGGAAACCTCCATTTTTGTCGGGAAGGCGGGTGCCTCTCCGCAGCTTCGGTCGGGGAATGGGTGTGCTGCGCATTTGAGTTCATTATACCAAGTTATTTCACCGGTGTAAAGTTGAAGAATACGGTTCTTTTTTCCATCGGCATAGATTTTCAGAAAAGTTTTCCTCTCGGAATCGGGAAACAATCCTACAGTATGGCTACAATATTACGACACGATTCAGGAATATTTATTGATAAATCGTGAAATATCTGAAAAAGAAGAAAGACAATCCATTTTGACAAATTTCAGAGAAAAAAATCTTGTATCGGCAGACGAAAAATGGTATGATAAAACATAATGAATTTTTAAGGGAAAAAAGAAATTATGAGGATGGCGGAGAATGAAAATCGGTTTTGACAATCGTCTTTATGTGCAAAAACAGACGGAATATATTAAAAAGCGGATTGAAAAATTTGACAACAAGCTTTATATGGAATTCGGCGGAAAGCTCTTTGACGACTATCACGCAGCACGGGTTCTGCCGGGCTTTGATGTAAACGGCAAAGTCAAGCTTCTGCAGGAATTTAAGGACCTGGCGGAGATTGTATTCTGCATCAATGCCGGGGACATTGAAAAGAAAAAGATTCGTGCCGATTTCGGGATCACTTACGATCTGGACATGCTTCGTCTGATTGACAACCTGCGGCAGATGGATCTGCTGATCAACAGTGTGGTCATCACACAGTATCAGGATCAGGCTGCCGCCGATATTTTCCGCAAAAAGCTGGAAATGCGGGGCGTAAAGACCTATCTCCACCGTCCCATCAAGGGGTATCCCACCGATGTGGACTACATTGTCAGCGACGAGGGCTTCGGCGCCAATCCTTACATTGAGACGACCCGTCCCCTGGTGGTCATCACGGCACCCGGCCCCTGCAGCGGAAAGCTGGCCACCTGCCTCTCCCAGCTCTATCATGAGTACCGCCGGGGTGTAAAGGCGGGATACGCCAAATTTGAAACCTTCCCCATCTGGAATATTCCCCTGAAGCATCCGGTCAATCTGGCCTATGAGGCCGCCACCGCGGATCTGAAGGACGTCAACATGATTGATCCCTTCCATCTGGAAGCATACGGCCAGACGGCGGTCAACTACAACCGTGACATCGAAGTGTTTCCCATCGTCCGCACCATTCTTCAGCGGATTACCGGCGACAGCATCTATCAGTCTCCTACCGACATGGGCGTGAATATGGCGGGCTTCGGCATCAGTGACGATGCGGTTGTGAAGGAAGCTGCCAACCAGGAGATCATCCGCCGCTACTACAAGGCGGAATGCGATAACAAGCAGGGACGGGGAGATGCGGATGTGGCAAGCCGTATCCAGCTGATTATGAAGCAGGTGGATTTATCCGCGAAGGATCGTCCCGTCATTGAAAAAGCCAACTGGAAATGTGAAAAGTCCGGTTATCCGGCGGTGGCAATCCAGCTGGCGGACGGCCGCATCATTACCGGGCGCGGCTCGGAACTGATGACTGCCGGTTCCAGCGCTGTACTCAACTGCATCAAAGCTCTGGCCGGCCTGCCGGATGAGCTTCATCTGATCTCCCCCAATGTTCTGGAGCCGATCGTCAGCCTGAAAGGGGATCACTTCAACCTGAATCAGACCGTGCTCAATATGGAGGAAGTGATGATTGCTTTGGCCATCAGCGGAAGCACCAACGAAGTGGTTGCCTTCGCCATGTCCAAGCTGCCCGGCCTCCGGGGCTGTGAGGCCCACTCCTCCCATATGGTGATCCAGAATGACGACGACGTATTTCGCCGTCTGGGCATCAATCTGACCTGTGAGCCGGTATTTCCCACGAAAGATTTATATTACGTGTAAGCCAAAAGAGACGGGAAACCGTCTCTTTTTTATCGGCCGCCGAATTTCGGGGCGGCAATAAATGGCGGCGAAACTGGCAGATATGAATTTGTTAACACATAAAACTTTTCCTGTTTACAGAATTGTGCTAAAATGTTATGATAATAAATAATTTGTGGCTTTCGGTCGAATGGGAGACGGCAGTGTCCGTCCGTCCGGCAAGCCGGGAAGGGATCATAGTCTATGAAGAAAAACGCGGTTCGTGTGATTTGCTTTGTCTTAGCTGCTTTGATGGTGTTGGGAGTAGTTTTTTCCGGGCTGTTTTCGCTGCTGTAGAACAGAGTCGGCCGGATGACTTAGGGAAAAGTGCCGCCGGCTTCATGGCTTTGAAAGAAAAGATCGTTGGCTATTGAAACAGAAAGGCATGGTAACAGATATGGCTGATTTTACGATACGTCAGGCGGTTCGGGAAGATTCCCGCACAGTCTTTCGTTTTATAGAAGGGATTGCCGCATACGAAAAAATGTCCGACGAAATCGAAGGAACCGCCGGGGATGTGGAAAGAACTCTTTTCGACGAACATCAGGCGGAGGCTTTGATTGCAGAGGAGGATGGCAATCCTGTGGGTTTTGCCCTTTATTTTTTCAATTATTCCACCTTTAAAACCAAGCATGGGCTTTATCTGGAAGATCTGTTTATCCTGCCCGAATACCGGGGAAAAGGATACGGAAAGAAGCTTCTTCTGGAATTGACAAAAATTGCCCACAACAGAAACTGCGGGCGGATGGAGTGGTGCTGTCTCGACTGGAATACGCCTTCCATTGAATTTTACAAGAGTTTGGGAGCCGTTCCCATGTCGGAATGGACAACCTACCGTCTCAATGAGGAACAATTGGCAGCCTATGCCGCAAAGCTTTCCGGCGGCGGGGAAACTGCCGGCAGCTGATCCGCCTTTCCGGGCGGTGAATGTGCCGCGGCGGCCGGCGGAAAATTGAGGCCGCTGCCGTTAGTAACGTTAAGGAGAAAATGATCATGGCTGAAGTAAAAAAAGTACCTGCACTGCAGATATTTCCGGCGCTGGCTCTTCGGGGGCTGGTGGCTTTTCCGGGAGTAACCATGCACTTTGATGTGAAACGGGATGCGTCCGTTCTGGCCATCAAGGCGGCAATGGACCTGAAACATGAAATATTTATTGTGACGCAGTCTGACATTGATGCGGAAGAACCCACACAGAAGGATCTGTATGACGTGGGTGTGGTCTGCACGGTCAAGCAGCTTCTGAAATCCGACGACAACACGGTCCGTGTGCTGATTGAAGGCCTGTACAAGGCACGGCTTGTGAACATTGCCAGCGACAAGCCCTTCCTGATGGCGGAAATCAAGCGGATCCCCCGGATCAATAAGAAAAAGCTGGACGACGAGCAGGAGGTTGCGCTGCTCCGTCTGGTAAAGGCGATGTTCAAAGAATACTGCTACGCGCTCCCCAACGTTCCCCGGGAGATCATTGCCCGGGCTCTGGCCAAGGATGAGGCAGAGGAGCTTTTTACCGCCATCGTTCCCAATCTTCTCTGCGCCTATGAGGAAAAGCAGAAGCTTCTGGAGTGCGCTCATATTCACGACGCACTGGAGCAGCTGGCGCAGATTCTGGAGCGGGAGTGCACCCTTCTCGAAATTGAGCATAACATTTTTGAAAAAGTAAAGCAGAAGATGGACAAAAACCAGAGGGACTATTTCCTCCGGGAGCAAATCCGCGTGATTGAAGAAGAGCTGGGGGAAGGGGAAAGCCATCCCGATGATGCTTACGATTTTGCCGACAAAGTGGAGGCAATAAAAAATATTTCGGATGAGTCCCGGGAAAAATTAATGAGGGAGTGTGACCGTCTGTCCCATATGCCGCCCATGTCGCAGGAGGCCAATGTGGTCACCTCTTATCTGGAGACGGTGCTTGATCTGCCGTGGGACACCTTTACCAGGGACACCCTTGACGTAAAGAAGGCCCGCGCCCAGCTGGACAGGGATCACTATGGGCTGAACAAGGTGAAGGAGCGGATTCTGGAGCTTCTGGCAGTGCGCCAGCTGGCACCGGATATCAAGGGGCAGATCATCTGCCTGGTCGGCCCTCCCGGCGTGGGAAAGACCTCCATTGCCTCATCGATTGCCAAGACGCTGAACCGGAGATATGTCCGCGTTTCTTTGGGCGGTGTCAACGACGAAAGCGAGATTCGCGGCCATCGGAAAACCTATCTCGGCTCCATGCCCGGCCGGATTATCACCGCATTCCGTCAGGCAAAATCCAACAATCCGCTCATTTTGCTGGATGAGATCGACAAGCTCAACAGCGATTTCCGGGGCGATCCCGCTTCCGCACTGCTGGAGGTACTGGATTCCGCCCAGAATAATGCGTTTGTGGATCACTACATTGAGATTCCCTTTGACTTGAGCCGTGCGCTCTTTATTACCACCGCAAACTCCACCCAGACCATCCCCGGCCCGCTGCTGGACCGGATGGAGGTCATTGAGCTCTCCTCTTACACCCGGGAGGAAAAATATCAGATCGCCCGGCACTATCTGGTGCACAAGCAGGTCACAAAGCATGGGCTGGATTCCAAAACGATCTCCTTCCGTGAACCGGCTTTGCGGGACATCATCGACTGTTATACCCGTGAGGCAGGCGTACGTAATCTGGAGCGGAACATCGGAGCAGTCTGCCGGAAAGCGGCGAAGCTGATTGTGTCCGGAGAAGCCCAGAAGGTGACGGTCACCGATAAAAATCTGGAAGAGCTTCTGGGCCCTGCCCGCTATCGGAGAACCCCGCCGAAATGTGAAGATCAGATCGGAATTGTCAACGGGCTTGCATGGACAAGCGTGGGCGGCGAGATGCTAGAAATCGAGTGCGCCGTTTTGCCGGGCACCGGCAAAATCAAGCTTACCGGCAGTCTGGGCGACGTGATGAAGGAATCTGCCGAGATTGCGGTCAGCTATGTGCGGGGCATTGCCGAACGGTACGGCATTAACCCCAACTTCTACAAGGAGTCCGACATACATATCCATGCGCCGGAGGGCGCTGTTCCCAAGGACGGCCCCAGCGCCGGCGTTACGATGGTGACTGCGCTGGTGTCCGCGCTGTCGGGAATCCCGGTTCGGGGCGACGTGGCGATGACCGGCGAAATTTCTCTGCGGGGACGGGTCATGGCCATCGGCGGGCTCAAAGAAAAATCAATGGCGGCCTATCGGGAACAGAAGAAAGTGGTGCTGATTCCCAAGGAAAACGAGCCGGATCTGAAAGAATTCGACAAGGTGATTCTGGACAGCATTACCTTTGTGCCGGTGGAACGGATTTCACAGGTGCTGGAGGTGGCGCTGGCCAACCCGCCTTCTCTTCCGGCCGACCCTGCTCTGAATACAGCGTGGCAGGAACATGCCGATCCGTCCCGCCTGATTCCCAGCATCTGCCGCGGATAGGCTTTGAAACTTTCATATCTGAAATCAGCGGAGGAAAATCTGTCATGAATTTTAACAATGCGGAATTTATCACGTCCTATGGACTTTCCAGCCAGCTGCCGGATTCGGATCTGGCGGAAATTGCTTTTGCCGGGCGTTCCAATGTAGGAAAATCCTCCGCTATCAATAAAATATTCAACCGGAAAAATCTGGCACGGGTCAGCTCCGTGCCGGGAAAAACAGCGACGATTAATTTCTACAAAGCGGATACCATCCGCTTTGTAGATTTGCCCGGTTACGGCTATGCCAAAGTGGCCAAGTCCGAGCAGTGGCGCTGGTCAGAGCTGATTGAGGGCTATTTTGCCCAGGACAGAAATCTTCAGCTGGTGATACAGCTGATTGATATGCGGCATCCGGCTTCCGAGCTGGATGTGCAGATGGTGGAATTCCTGATTGAAAAAGAGCTGCCTTTTCTGGTCCTTCTTACGAAAAGTGACAAGCTCAACAAAAAGGAAACCGCCGAGCGGATGGAAAAAATCCGCAGAGAGATTCCTTGCGGGGATCAGATTACCATCCTTCCGTTCTCCAGCGAAAACGGAAGCGGCGTAGAGGAAATCCGCAGGATTATCGAGGAGATTGCAGCGGGAGAGGAAACACAACGGCAGGACGCTTTGGAGGCGCCCGAAGAGAAAGGCGAATGAAAATGTACAATCATGACAGCGCGGGAATTAACGAACAGGGCCATTTGACCTTCGGGGGAGCGGATACGGTATCTTTGGCAAAAGAGTACGGAACGCCCCTGTATGTGATGGATGAAGACATGATTCGCAGTACGATTTCCATGTACCGCTCCTCCATTGAAAAATTTTACGGCGGAAACGGGCTGGTGTGTTACGCCAGCAAGGCGTTTTCCTGCAAACAGATTTATCGGATCTGTCAGGAGGAAGGCATCGGTGTGGACACGGTCTCCATGGGCGAGCTCTACACGGCGATGAGCGTTGGATTTGACCCCCATAAAATCTGCTATCACGGCAACAACAAAACCGCTGATGAACTGAAATATGCCCTTTCCTGCGGTGTGGACCGGATCGTGGTGGACTCCTTCCGTGAGCTGGATCTGCTGGACGAAATAGCGGGGCAGATGGGTGTGAAGGCGGGAATTCTGCTTCGGCTCTGCCCGGGCATCGACGCGCATACCCACGATTTTATCCGCACCGGAAGCATTGACTCCAAATTTGGTTTTGCCATCGAGCTGGGGGATGCGGATCGTGCGGTGGATGCCGCCCTGTCCAAAAAGAATCTCCGGCTCCGCGGCATCCATGCCCATATCGGCTCCCAGATTTTCGAACTGGAGCCTTTTGAGCATGAGGCGGAAGTGCTGCTTTCCTACCTGGCCGGCATCCGGAAGAAAACAGGAACACTGCTGACCGAGATGAATCTGGGCGGGGGCTTCGGAATCCGCTACACCGGCGAGGATGATCCCATCGCCTATGATAAATACATGGAAAGTGTGTCCGGGGTGGTAAAATCCACCTGCGGCCGGCTGGGCATTCCTGCCCCGTTTATCCTGATCGAACCGGGACGTTCCATCGTGGGTGCTGCGGGAATCACTCTCTACGAGGTGGGAAATGTGCGGGAAATCAAAGACATCCGCACCTATGTTTCAGTGGACGGCGGCATGACCGACAACATCCGTTTTGCGCTCTATGGTTCCAAGTACGACTTCACTATTGCCAACCGGGCGGGGGATTCTCAAACCGAAACGGTAACAGTGGCCGGACGCTGCTGTGAAAGCGGTGACCTGCTGGGCAGGGACGTACCGCTGCAAAAATGCGCTCCCGGGGACATTCTGGCCGTTTTCTCCACCGGCGCGTACAATTACTCCATGGCCTCCAACTATAACCGGGTGCCCCGGCTGCCGGTGGTCATGCTGCGGAATGGCCAACCCAAGCTGGCCGTCCGTCGGGAAAGCATGGACGATCTGATCCGCAACGACGTGTGATCGGGTCAATACTCAAGCGAGCAGAGAAACAAGGAGCTGTCACCGGTTGTCAAGAGCCGGTGACAGCTCCTTGTTTCGAACAAAAATTAATTTTTTGTAAATATTATGAATTAATGATGAACAAAGCGTTGAGTTTCCCCATGAAAATGGTATACTGTAGAACAGGATATGGCTGGGGAATGCCGCAATATCGGACGTTTTACACTGTGCGGTGCAGCCATGAGAAAAGAAAGGAATGGCCAAAATGTTAAAAAGCATGACAGGCTATGGCAGAGCGCAGCAGACCATTGAAGGCAAGGACATTTTGGTGGAGATCAAGTCGGTCAACCACCGCTATTTCGAGTTTTCCGCCCGGACTCCGCGGGCTTACGGCTATCTGGACGATAAGCTGAAAACACTGGCAAACAGCAGCATTTCCCGGGGTAAGGTGGAAATGAGCGTCAGTATCTTCACCGTCGAAGGGAAGGATACCGCCGTGGAGCTGAATGTGGAGCTGGTGAGGGGCTATATCAGTGCCCTCCGGGCCATTCAGCAGGAAATGAATCTTAGGGACGATCTCTCCCTTTCTTCCGTCACCCGCTTTCAGGATGTGTTTCAGGTGACCAAAACCGCTGAGGATGAGGACGCGGTATGGAACTCGGTGAGCCAGGTGGCGCAGGAGGCTGTGGAACGGTTTGTATCCATGCGTATGATTGAAGGGGAACGGATGGTTGCGGATATCTCCGCACGTCTGGACAGCATTGGGGAAAGCGTGGAGCGGGTGGAGGAGCAGTCTCCGAAAACCCAGGCGGCCTATCGGGAAAGACTTTACGGCAAGCTGAAGGAAATTCTGGAAGGTAAGAATATTGACGAGCAGCGGGTGCTGACCGAGGTGGCCATCTTTGCCGACAAAATTGCGGTGGATGAGGAAACCGTCCGGCTGAAAAGCCATCTGCGCCAGTTCCGCCAGCTGATCGCCTCCGCCGAACCGGTGGGCCGAAAGCTGGACTTTCTGGTGCAGGAGATGAACCGGGAAGTGAATACCATCGGCTCCAAATGCCAGGACGTGGAAATCACCAATTTGGTTCTGGGAATGAAGGCGGAGATTGAAAAGATCCGGGAACAGATTCAGAATATTGAATGACTCCGGCAAAAAGCCGGGAAAAGAAAGGAAGGGTAATGAATGAAGCTGATTAATATCGGTTTTGGCAACATGGTTTCCGCATCCAGACTCATTGCCATTGTCAGTCCGGAATCGGCCCCGATCAAGCGCATCATTCAGGATGCCCGGGACAGAGGCTCCCTGATTGACGCTACTTATGGACGCCGCACCCGTGCGGTGATTGTGATGGATTCCGACCACGTGATCCTTTCGGCCATACAGCCGGAAACGGTGGCCAACCGCGTGGTGGAGCATGAGGACGAAGAGGAAGAGGAAGACGAGGATGAGTAAAAAGGGGAATCTGTTCGTTCTGGTGGGCCCGTCGGGCAGCGGGAAGGGTACCGTGCTGAAAGAGGTTCTCGCGGCCGAGAAAAATACGTTCCTTTCGGTTTCAGCCACGACCCGCCATCCGAGACCCGGTGAGGAACACGGCGTGCATTACTTCTTCACCTCCCGGGAGGATTTTGAAGGGATGATCCGCCGGGAAGAGCTTCTGGAATATGCGAAGTATTGCGAAAATTATTACGGAACGCCCAAATCGGCGGTGTTGGAGCGCATTTCCCGGGGAGAAAACGTAATTCTGGAAATTGAGGTGCAGGGCGCCAAAAAGGTGAAGGAGATGTATCCCGAAGCGGTGACCGTCTTTATTCTTCCCCCCAGCCTGTCCGAGCTGCGCCGCCGTCTGACAGACCGTAAGACCGAGGATGCGGAAACGGTAAACCGCCGTCTGGAAACGGCATTGGGAGAGATCCCCTATGCCCGGGAATGTGACTATGCCGTGGTAAACGACCAGCTGTCCGAAGCGGTGGAGGAAATACGGGCCATCATTCTGGCCCAGTCCTGCAGCGGAAGGGTCATGCGGGACACCATTGACCGGGTTCTGGAAAACTGCTGACGGAGCGGCATAAGTCCCCCTCAATCCGGCAAATTCCCGGTTTTGAAGCCATTATCGAATTGAAATAAGAAATGAATCAGAGGCTTCCTGAAAATGCCTGATCCCGGAAACCGGGACAAACGGCGCCGGCTGACCACTGATGGCGTCAGCGGCTGAAGCTGTATTTTAAGATAGGAGAGATTGCTATGAGCAGAAAATCAACCATGCACAGACCGTCCGCCAACGAAATTTTAAAGGATGGCGAAAGCTACTATTCTTTGGTGATCGGCGTAGCAAAACGCGCCCGTGAAATTGCGGAGGAAGCGGAAACCAACGGCGTGGTGCTGGTGGAAAAACCGGTACAGCTGGCAGTGGAGCAGTTCGCTTCCGGCGAGTATCATCTGGTGGAAAAAGACAATCTGGGAAAAGAGCTGGAATAATTCCCGGAAAGGCTGACAGCGGAAAGGAGTGGCCTGTGTGACAAGAAAAGTCGCGGCGGTGTATGTGGAAAGCGCCGTATATGCCATCGACAAGCCATTTTCCTATCTGGTTCCGCCTGAAATGGAGGAAACGCTCCGGCGGGGCTGCCGGGTTCTGGTTCCCTTCGGACGTTCCAATCAAAAAGTGCAGGGACTTGTGGCGGGAATCGAAGAAACGGACGCTTCCCGGCTGAAGCCTGTGGCGCTCCAGCTGGATCGGGAACCCGTCATCGACGGGGAGTTTTTCCGCATCATCGAATTTTTGGTAACCAATACCTTCTGCACCTGGTATGAGGCCGTACGGGCGGTTTTGCCCATCGGCTCCAATGTGGACGTGACTGAAATCTTTCAGCTCACCCCTGTGGGGGAGGAAAAACAGCCCGGGCTTCCACAGGCAGAGGCACGGATTGTGGAATACCTGCGCTCTCCCAAAATGGCCAGAGAATTGAAGGCCTTTCTGGAATGCCGGGGCAATCCGGAAAGGTCTGCCGCCGTAAAGTCTCTCATGGAAAAAGGACTGGTGGAAAAAAGCGATAAAATCCGCCAGAAGGTGGCGAGAAAGACCATCCGGATGGTGCGTCTGTCCCGGGAAGGGGCGCTGCCCCCCCTGCCCGCAAAGCAGCAGTCGGTTGCCGATCTGCTGCAGAAGGTAGGTGAAGCACAGGTGAAGGAGCTCTGCTATCTTTGCGGAGTAACGGAGGGAGTGCTTCGCACCCTTGTGAAAAAGGGACTGGCAGTCTGCTTTGACAGGGAGGTAAGCCTTCCGGAAATCCCCGTCGGGCAGGAAAAAGAGACCTGTACAACGGAAAGCCTGTCGGATATTGAGCTTGCGCCCGCCCAGCAGGCGGCCTTTGACGGAATTCTGGAGCTCACCCGCAGGGAAACGCCCCAGGCGGCGCTGCTGTACGGGGTGACGGGAAGCGGTAAAACTCAGGTCTATATCAAGCTGATCGAGCAAATCCTTGCCGAGGGGAGAACGGCGATGATGCTGGTGCCCGAAATTGCGCTGACACCGCAGATGGTTGGAAAATTTGAAGCTCTTTTCGGCGGGATAACGGCTGTGATCCATTCCAGTCTGACCCCTGCAGAACGGCTCAACGAGTATCACCGGATTCGGTCGGGGCAGGCCAGAATTGTCATCGGAACCCGCAGCGCCGTATTTGCGCCCCTCAAAAACATCGGAATTATCATTCTGGATGAGGAGGGGGAAAGCTCCTACAAGTCCGATTCAGCTCCCCGGTATCATGCCCGGGATGTGGCCAAGCTCCGCTGCGTGATGCATAAGGGGCTTTTGCTGCTGGGATCGGCCACCCCTTCCGTAGACAGCTACTATCACGCCCGACAGGGGAGCTATTCGCTTTTTACTTTGGAGGAGCGGTATGCCCGGTCAAATCTTCCCCATGTCTATCTGGTGGATATGCTGGAGGAAGAACGAAAGCAGAATCTTTCCCCGGTCAGTATGATTTTGCAGGAGCAGCTGAAGCTGAACCTGCAGGCGGGGGAACAGTCCATCCTTCTGATCAACCGGAGGGGATATCACACCTATGCCACCTGTATGCAGTGCGGGCAGGTCATCAAGTGCCCCTACTGCGATGTGGCCATGACCTACCATAAGGCAAACGGCCGGCTCATGTGCCATACCTGCGGCCATACCGAGCTGTTTGAATCGAGATGCCCCGCCTGCCATGGCGAGTATATCAAGCTGACCGGCGCGGGAACGCAGAAGCTGGAGGACGAGCTGGGACGGATTCTTCCCGGAGCCCGCCTTTTGCGGATGGACACGGACACCACTTATTCCCGCTTTTCCTATGAGAAGAATTTCGATGCGTTCCGCAGAGGGCAGTATGACATTCTGCTGGGAACGCAGATGATTGCCAAAGGGCTGGATTTTCCAAATGTGACGCTGGTGGGGGTGATCGGAGCGGACAGCGGACTGTATTCTTCCGATTACCGTTCCGGCGAACGGATTTTTTCCCTGATTACCCAGGTGGTGGGACGGAGCGGACGGAGCGAAAAGCCCGGACGGGCCTATATCCAGACCTTTGATACGGCAAATCCCGTCATCAATTTTGCCGCGCGGCAGGATTACCCCGCTTTTTATGAGGATGAAATCGCTGTCCGAAGAGCGATTTTATGCCCGCCGTTCTGCGACATTGTTCTGCTGGGATTTGCAAGCCCACGGGAAGAGGCTGCACAAGCAGCGGCCATGCGGGCAATTGCACTTTTGAAGGAAGAGAGCAGCGGTCGGGAGGGAATTGCCCTTAAGGTGCTGGGGGCCGCCCCCGCTGCAATTTATAAAGTCAGCGGAAAGTACCGTTACCGGGTCGTTATCAAGTGCAGACTGAATCCCCGGCTGAAGGAAATTTTAAGCAGTGTGCTGCGCAGATGCGGAGCGGAAAAGGTCTTTTCCAATGTGACGGTTACCGCTGACGTAAACGGTGAGATGAATTGACGGACAGGATGTCCGCGAAGTGAATGGCTGAGAGGAGAAAAAGAATGGCAATTCGGAAAATTGTGCTGGACGGAGACGGGACACTCCGGAAAAAATCCCGGGTAATCACAGAGTTTAACGAGAAGCTGTGGCAGCTTCTGGACGATATGGCAGAGACGATGTATGCCAACGACGGCGCCGGACTGGCGGCCGTTCAGGTAGGTGTTCTGCGCCGGGCAGTGATTGTGGATGCCGGCAACGGACTGCGTGAGCTGATTAATCCCGAAATCGTGGAGAGCTCCGGAACACAGACCGGGCCGGAGGGCTGCCTTTCCTTTCCGGATCAGTTCGGGGACGTGACAAGGCCCATGCACGTGAAGGTCAAGGCCTTCGACCGGAACGGAAACGAGATGCTCCTGGAAGGCGAGGGGCTGGAAGCCCGTGCGTTCTGCCATGAGATCAATCATCTGGACGGAATTTTGTTTGTGGATCTGGCAGAGGAAATAACGGATGGCAGCGAGCGGCCCCGCCGCCGGAGAAGAAGATAACCGACGAAAGAGGGATGTCTATGAGAATCGTGTTTATGGGAACGCCGGAATTTGCGGTTCCCAGCCTGAAGCGGCTGCTGGAGGACGGCCATACCGTCGCCGGGGTTTTCACCCAGCCGGACAAGCCCAAGGGAAGAGGCCACAAGCTTGCGCCCCCGCCGGTCAAAGAACTGGCGGCTGCCCACGGCATTCCGGTCTATCAGCCTGTAAGCCTGCGGAAGCCCGAGGCGGCACAGCTGATCCGGGAGCTTGCCCCTGAGGTGATGATCGTAGTGGCCTACGGGAAGCTTCTGCCGCCTGCGGTATTGGAGATCCCTCCCCGGGGCTGCATCAACGTGCATGCCTCCCTGCTGCCCAAATACCGGGGAGCCGGCCCGATTCAGTGGAGCGTGCTCAACGGGGAAACTGTCACCGGCGTGACTACCATGTACATGGCGGAGGGACTGGACACCGGAGATATGCTTTTGCAGGCACAGACTGCCATCGGTGAAAACGAAACCGCCGGTGAACTGCATGACCGGCTGTCTCTGATGGGTGCGGAGCTCCTGAGCGAAACCCTTGTCCGGCTGGAAGCCGGAAATCTTACTCCCGTGCCTCAGGACGACGCTCTGCACACCTACGCGCCTATGCTGACAAAGGAGATGTCTCCGCTGGATTTCCAAAAGCCGGCAGCGGAGCTTCATAACCAAATCCGGGGCCTTTCGCCATGGCCCTGCGCAGAAACTTTTCTGCAGGGCAAGCGGCTAAAGATATATCGCAGCGAAATCGTTCATACTAATACCAGTGAGAAGCAAAATTTTTCCTGCGGCACGGTTGTGGACAACCGGGAGTTTGTGGTGGCCTGCGGGGAGGATGCTCTGAAGCTGACAGAAGTGCAGTATGAAGGCTCCCGGCGGATGAGCGGCAGTGAATTTCTGCGGGGCAAGCATGTGGAACCGGGAGAGAGGCTGGGAGAAGTGTAAGTCCTCCCTCAGGGACGAAAACGAAAGGAGTCCATGAACTATGTTTTGGATGGATCAGTATTATCTGTTTTTGGTCATTCCCGCGATGCTGCTGGCGGTATTCGCTTCCATTCAGGTGAATTCTACGTTTGACCGCTATAACCGGGTTTACAACGCCCGGGGCTATACGGCGGCTATGGCGGCCCGGCAGATTCTGGATCAAAACGGACTTCAGAATGTACAGATTGAACGGGTGGCGGGAAAGCTGTCCGACCACTATGATCCCCGTGCCAATGTGATTCGTCTTTCGGACAGCGTATACGGCTCCACCTCTGTAGGGGCCATCGGCGTAGCCGCCCACGAGTGCGGTCATGCCATTCAGTATGCCACCGGCTATTTCCCCATCCGGATTCGTGCCGCCATCATTCCGGTGACCAATATCGGTTCCAATCTGGGCATACCGCTGGCAATTTTCGGCCTGTTTTTCGGCTGGGGCTGGCTGGTGGATCTGGGAATCCTTCTGTTTCTGACCGTGGTGGTGTTTCAGCTGGTCACGCTTCCGGTAGAGTTCAATGCCAGCCATCGGGCATTGGCTACGCTGGAAAGCCAGATGATGTTGGACAGCGGGGAACTGCAGGGTGCACGCAAGGTGCTTTCCGCCGCTGCCATGACCTATGTGGCGGCGTTGATTGTAGCAGTGGCCAACCTTTTGCGGCTGCTGGCGCTGCGGAACAGGAACAACGACTGATGAAATCTTCACGACAGATTGTTTATGACGCACTGTACCGTGTTTGCTGTGAGGGCGGTTACTCCAACCTTTCGTTGGATCAGGCTATCACAGAAAGCAAGCTGGATAAGGGTCAGGCGGCTTTTGTCTCCGCACTTTTTTACGGCGTGCTGGAATCGGGAATTCAGATGGACTGGGCCATTCAGAAATACCTGAAAAAGCCTCTGTCCTCACTGGACAGGGAAATTCAGATCATCCTGCGCATGGGCTTTTATCAGCTGGTTTTTCTCAATTCCGTTCCGGACAGCGCCGCTGTCGACGAGAGCGTGCGTCTGGCGGCCTACGCCCGCAAAACCAGCGCCAAGGCGTTTGTCAATGCGGTTCTGCGCTCTTTTCTCCGGGATAAAAAGAAGATTGTCCTGCCGGATGCCGCAAAGGATCCTCTGACCTATTTGAGCATCCGCTACAGCTGTCCGAAATGGATTCTTTCCCTCTGGGAGGAACAGTACGGGCAGGAGACGGCAGAAAAGCTGGCAGAAGCTTCTCTGGGACGTCCGCCTCTGACGGTGCGGGTAAACCCTTTGAAGACCACTCCGGAAAAACTGGTGGGCTATCTGGAGAATCGGGGCGTCAGGGCTTCGGTTCACCCGTGGATGGAAAATTGCCTTCTTCTGGAGGAAACCGGAGGTATCGACCGGCTTCCCCAGTATAAGCAGGGACTTTTCCATGTACAGGATCTTTCTTCCCAGATCTGCGCCTGCGCATTGGAGGCGCAGCCGGGGGAGCGGCTGCTGGACATTTGCTCGGCTCCTGGCTCCAAAAGCTTTACTGCCGCCCAAAGCATGGAAAATCAGGGAGAAATTTTGGCATTCGACCTGTATGAGCACAAGGTGAAGCTGATTGCCGAAGGGGCGAAACGGCTGGGAATCACCATCATTCACCCTGCGGTCGGGGACGGCACCGTGTTCGATCCGGAAATGCCTCAGGCAGACCGGGTACTCTGCGATGTGCCCTGTTCGGGGCTGGGCATCATCCGCCGCAAACCGGAAATCAAATATAAATCTCCGGAAACGCTGGAGGGACTGCCTGAAATTCAGAAGCGGATTCTTCAGAATGCCTCCCGCTATGTCAAACCGGGCGGTCGGCTGATTTATTCCACCTGCACCCTCAACCGGGCGGAAAATGAGGCGGTAATCTCGGAATTTCTGTCACAAAATGTTTCCTTTAAACCGTTGCAATTGTCAAAACTTTTCAGTAAAATAGAGTTCAGAGTTTTTTCAGGGGAAATCGGGACGACCCTGTTTCCTCATGAATTGGGCGGAGACGGATTCTATATCGCCGTCATGGAAAAGGAAAACGAATTTTCCGGGGTATGAGCCCTATTCGGAGCTTGCAGGTCCGGATGGAAGGAATATCAGAAAAATAAGGATAAATTGGAAGCAGGGCACAGATGAAAAGCGATTTGAAATCAATGAGTCAGGAGGAGCTCGCAGCCTTTTTGGGCGAGCTTGGACAGCCTAAGTTTCGGGCTGCCCAGCTTTTTGACTGGATTCATGTGAAAAAGGCCACGGCGTTTTCGGAGATGACCAATCTTCCCAAAGGGCTGATCGCCGTTTTGGAGGAAAGGGCAACTCTCACAAACCTGACCATACAAAGAAAACTGGTGTCAAAACTGGACGGCACCGTGAAATATCTGTACCGGCTTCCTGACGGAGAGCTGGTGGAGTCTGTGCTGATGGACTATAAGCATGGAAGAAGCATCTGTCTTTCCACACAGGTGGGATGCAAAATGGGATGCAGCTTCTGCGCGTCCACCAAGGCCGGATTCGTTCGCAATCTTGCCCCTTCCGAGATCCTGGAGCAGCTTTACGCGGCGGAGCGGGATTCCGGAGAGCGGGTCGGCAGCGTGGTGCTGATGGGGATCGGGGAGCCGCTGGATAATTTCGACCATGTTCTCCGCTTTCTGGAGCTGGTCAGCGCGGAAAAAGGCAACAATTTAAGTCTGCGTCATGTATCTCTTTCCACCTGCGGACTGGTGGATCGGATTTATGAACTGGCAAAGCGAAAGCTTCAGCTGACGCTTTCTGTATCGCTTCACGCTCCCAACGATGAAATCCGCAGCCGGACCATGCCGGTAAACAACCGGTTTCCTGTGGCGGTGCTGCTCAAAGCCTGCCGGGATTATGCGGAGACTACCGGACGGCGCGTTTCCTTTGAGTATGCGCTGATTCGGGGAGTCAACGATTCCCGGCAATGCGCGGAAGAGTTGGCCTCCCGGCTGAAGGGGATGCTGTGTCACGTAAACCTGATTCCGGTGAACGAGATCAAAGAGACCTCCTACCGTAAGTCCGACCGCCGTCAGATTTTGGAATTCCAGGAATGGCTGACCGAGCGGGGAATCAATACCACGATACGCAGGACTCTGGGCGCTGATATCAGCGCCGCCTGCGGTCAGCTGAGGAGAGATGCCCAGTCTCCGGAATCTTTGCCTCCGGGGAAAGCGGATCCGGACGGCATCTCTTTGGAGGATATCTCTGGTTCGGAAGTCTGGGAAGCGGATCAAGCAAACGAGGAGGGCTTAGGTTGAATTTCTATGGAATGACGGATATCGGAAAACGGCGTGAGAGCAATCAGGACGTTTTCTATACCCATAAATTCAACAGTCAGACCGGTTTTGCCATTGTATGCGATGGCATGGGCGGTCAAAGCGGCGGTCACATTGCCAGCGACATGGCTTGCAGCATTGTGTCAGGCAGACTGATTTCCGGTGTGAACGAGATCACTGCCCGGGAAAAGATCCGGGAACTGATGGTCGGCGCCGTCAGCGAGGCCAATACCGAAATTTACAAGCGTTCTAACCTTGAGCCCGGCTGCAAGGGGATGGGCACCACTCTGGTGCTGGCCCTTGTATCGGGGGATACCGCCTATGTGGCCCACATCGGTGACAGCCGCGTTTACCGGATGAGCCGGGGAGAGCTGAAACAGGTCACCCGGGATCACTCTCTGGTGCAGGAACTGGTGGATCAGGGCAAAATTTCCGAGGAGGAAATGCGCAGCCATCCCAACAAGAATATGATTACCCGGGCGGTCGGCGTCAATCTGGTGGTGGATATCGACTATCTGGAGGTCAAGCTGGAACCGGAAAGCAAGCTGCTGCTCTGCAGCGACGGCTTGACCAACATGGTAACCGATGCGGTGATCGGACAGGTGCTTTCCCAGAACAGTGCGGAAATGGCCTGCCGGATTCTGGTTGATCTCGCAAATGCGGAAGGCGGAGTGGATAATATCACTGTCGCCGTAATTGAATAGAGGAGGTTTGCAAAGCGTGGATAAGTATATTGGGAAAAAGCTGGAAGGCAGATATGAGATTCTGGAGCTGATTGGCTTCGGCGGCATGGCCATTGTATTCAAAGCCTACGATCTGGTGGAAAAGCGGCATGTGGCTGTCAAAATTCTGAAAGACGAATACCTGCAGAATGAAGACTTCAAACGCCGTTTCCGCAACGAATCCAAGGCGATTGCTCTCCTTTCCCATCCGAACATCGTAAAGGTGCTGGATGTGAATTTCAGCGAGAACATTCAGTATATCGTCATGGAATACATTGACGGGATTACCCTGAAAGAATACATCGGCCAACAGGGAGTGGTGAAATGGAAAGAAGCCGTCCATTTTTCCGTCCAGATTCTGCGCGCCCTGCAGCATGCCCACGACAACGGCATTGTCCATCGGGACATCAAGCCCCAGAATGTGATGCTGCTGGAGGACGGCACCATTAAGGTGATGGACTTCGGCATTGCCCGGTTTGCCCGGGAAAGCGGAAAAACCCTTTCTGACAAGGCCATCGGCAGCGTTCACTACATCAGTCCCGAGCAGGCGCAGGGTGCCCCCACCGATGAGAAAACCGACATTTATGCGGTAGGCGTCATCATGTATGAAATGCTGACCGGAAGGGTACCCTTTGACGGAGATACCCCTGTCAGCATTGCCATCAAGCAGATGCAGATCGAACCCAAGCGGCCGATGGAGCTGAATCCCGACATCCCGGTGGGGCTGGAGGAAATTATTCTCCGCGCCATGCAGAAGGATCCGGCTCTCCGGTATCAGACCGCAGCGGAAATGCTGCGGGACATTGATGAGTTCAAGCATAATCCCGACGTGGTGTTTGAGTATAAATACTTCAACAGCGACGGAACCACCAAATATTTTGACCGGCTGGACGGTGACGCGGGCGTGGAGGAAGCCGTGGCTCCCAAGCGCTCCTACACGATGAACATTCTGGCCGGCGTTACGGCCGCCTGCGTAATTTTGGCGATCGTTGCCCTTTTCTTCTTTTTCAAGGCGCTGGGCAACAAGACTCCCGATGTGATGCTCCCGAATTTGGTGGGGATGACAGTGGAAGACGCCCGGGCCAAATACCCGGATGTGAAGATCACCATCGACAAGCAGGAGGCATCCCCCGAATACGACGTCAACGTAATTATTGAACAGGACCCGAAGCCTGACATTACGGTGAAAGCCGATTCAGAGGTCAGGGTCACCGTAAGCACGGGGCTTCAGTCCACCGTCCTTTCCGACTATGCCGGACAGCTTTTCACAGATGTAAAAGCAAAGCTGGAGGCGCTGGGGCTGGTGGCGAAAGCCATCAACCAAACCAGTGACACCGTTGAAAAGGGATATGTCATCATGACCGATCCCGGCGCGGACACCGAAGTGAAAAAAGGCGATACGGTCAATGTGATCGTAAGCCTGGGAACTGCGGATCTGCCGGTTCGGGTCCCCAATCTGCTGGGACGCACCGAGGTGGAAGCAAGAAGCGATCTGGCCGCTCAGGGCCTGACCATCGGCAAGGTGGAGTCGGTAGACAGCAACGAGCCTAAGGGCAAGGTTGTGGAGCAAAGTGTTGAGGCAAACACCAAGGTTCCGAAGGGAACCGCGGTGGATGTGAAGATTTCCAACGGAGTTCCGGTGGTAAAGAGCATTCAGATTCCCATTACCTTCCCTGACGGGATGCCGAATCAGGAATTTGTTTTTGAAATTTACTGCAACGGCTATGAAATCGGCAAGGTGAAGCACAATCCTTCCAGTCAGAAAACCATGACCCTGACCTTCTCGCTGACAGACGGCAAGGTAAACGGCATGACTGAGGATGTGGGCACCAACGACATCACCGTGCTGATGGATATGAATTATTTCGCGGAGTACAACGTGGATTTCGCTACCAATTCCTACAGCACACTGCTGGCTCCCGATTTCGGCATTCTGGAAGGTTATACTTCCAGCGACAGTTCCGTGGAAGAATCTTCCGAAGAGTAAAACCGATGAGGTTTGGTTCAGAACGATGGGAGAAAAGGAGACGGTTGTTTGCAGACGATGACAGGATTGATTACAAAGGCGATTTCCGGTTTTTACTATTGCCGCTGCGGTGATACGGTGTATGAGTGCCGGGCGCGCGGTGTGTTTCGCAACGAGGAAATTACGCCTTTGGTAGGAGACAGGGCTGTCTTTGAGCCGGAAGAGGATGGAAGAGGTTTTGTCACCGGGATTCTGGAACGGAAAAACCAGTTCCGAAGGCCGCCCATTGCCAATCTGGATAAGCTTCTGATCGTGGCGGCGGTGCGGCAGCCTGTCCCCAGCCCCCTTGTCATTGATAAGCTGACGACTGTCTGCGAATATAAGGAAATTGAACCGGTGATTGTCATCACCAAAACGGATCTTGGGGATGGAAGCGAGCTGGAAGAAATCTACCGCAAGGCAGGCTTTACGGTGATTTCCCTCTCCAATCTGGAAACGGAGGACTTTGCGCCGGTCAGAGAATGTCTTAGAGGGTGCGTAACTGCCTTTGCCGGAAACACCGGCGTGGGAAAGTCGAGCCTGCTCAACAATGTCTGCCCCAGGCTACAGCTGGAAACCGCGGATATCAGCCGCAAACTGGGCCGCGGAAGGCATACCACCCGCCATGTGGAGTTGTTTTACATTGAGGAGCTTTCCGGTTATGTGGCGGATACCCCCGGGTTTGGAACCATGGATATGGCTCAGTACGAGCTGATTCGGAAGGACCAGCTGCAGTACTGCTTCCGGGAATTTGAACCTTATTTAAACCAGTGTCAATTTACCGGATGCTCCCATACCGCGGAAAAGGGCTGCCGGATCCGACAGGCGCTGGAAGATGGGGAAATCTCCCGTTCCCGTTACGAAAGCTATCTGGCCCTCTATGAGGAGGCCAGGCAGCTGAAGGACTGGGAGCTGGAAAAACGTTGATCCGGGACGCTGCGGACTCTCTTGAAACGAAAGACAAAAAGGCTGATTTTTTCTCTTTCCCTTGAGGATTGAGAAGAAATCAGCCTTTTTCTCACACATTTTCCGGTTTTGCGTATACTGGTAATGTACGGCACGAAGAGGAGAAAAACGATGAAGCAGTTCAGCGAGCTTTGGCGTTCCCATTTCGTGAAAGGTCTGGCGGCGGGACTGATTCTGGCGGCGGTGCTCTTTGTCTCATGGAAGGCGGTGCTGGTCATCGCGGGGATTGCAGCGCTCTACTGCCTGTTTTGCAAAAGCCGGTAAACCGTGGCCGGACACGGAACGACCCTTGAGGGGATGCGCTTGCGGAAAGCGGCATCCTTACGGAAGATGGAGGTATTGCTATGAAAATCGTAGTCATCAAAAGCCCAAAGATTCTGTCGGGAATCCTTCGGATGATCTTCAAAATCAAGAAGGATGAGGATTATTGACCGCTTCCCGGTACATCAAACCGCGCCGTGGAATCCCCTTCCGAATCATTTCGGAAGGGGATTCCACAGTTTTTAGGTGCGGGGAATCCCGTAAAGCAGCGGGAATTCGACAGGAATAGTTGAATTGAGGGGATTTTACTGATATAATATAGTATTAGTTTCATGCGAATCCCGACAGATTGAGAGCTGCCGGGCGGTCAGAAAGGAAGAGGGAAGCCATGCCGTTTAAAAAATGGAATATTGCGAAAGCAGATCCGGCAGTTGTTCGGACTTTGACGGAAGAATGCGGCGTCAGCGAGCTGGTTGCCTCCATTCTGGCCGGACGGGGATATACCTCCGGTGAGGAAGCCGCCAGATTTTTGGGAAGCGGCGCGGAGCTTTCCTCTCCCTTTGAGATTCGGGATATGGAACAGGCGGCGGACCGGGTTCGCCGTGCCATTGACGAGTCGGAGAAAATCACCATATACGGCGACTATGACTGCGATGGCGTGACTGCCACTGCCATGCTTTACAGCTATCTTTCGTCTGTGGGGGCGGAAGTGGAATATTACATTCCCCAGCGGGAAGGGGAAGGCTACGGCCTTAACCGGGATGCGGTGAGGGAAATCGCGGAAAACGGAACCCGTCTGCTGGTCACAGTGGACAATGGCATTTCTGCCATTGAAGAAGCCAAATATGTGCGCGAGCTGGGGATGGAGCTGGTCATTACCGACCATCATCAGCCCGGCGGGCTGCTTCCCGTGGCGGAGGCGGTGGTAGATCCCCACCGGAAGGATGACAGCTGCGGATGCAAGGATTTGGCCGGTGTGGGAGTGGCTTTCAAGCTGATTGCCGCGCTGGAGGATGGGGACTGCCGTACGGCGCTGGAATATTTTGCGGATATCGCAGCGGTGGGCACCATTGGAGATATCGTTCCCCTCCTGGGGGAAAACCGTGTCCTTGTGTCGACGGGACTGCGTGCCCTTTCCATGACGGATAATTTTGGGCTTCTGGCCCTGATGGAAGTCTCCGGCGTGAAGCCGGAGACGGTGACCGCTCAGAATGTGGCGTTTTCACTGGTCCCCCGCATCAACGCGGCAGGCCGGATGGGAAGCGCTGATCTGGCGGTGCATCTGCTGCTGGCGGAAACTCCGGAAGAAGCGCAGGAGTGCGCAGCCGAGATGGACGCCCGGAACAAGGAGCGGCAGCAGAAGGAACAGGAGATTACGGCAGACGTGGAAGCGATGATTTCCACGGATCGCTCTCTTCTGGACGGCCGGCTGCTGGTGCTGAAAAATGAAAAATGGCATCCCGGAATTATCGGCATTGTCTGTTCCAGGCTGATGGAGCGGTATGGAAAGCCGGTACTGCTGATGACGGGGGAAGAGCTGCTTACCGGAAGCGGAAGGAGCCTCGGAGACTTTCATCTGTTTGAGGCGTTGTCCGCCAACGCACACCATCTGGTCAAGTTTGGCGGCCACAAGCTGGCGGCCGGATTTTCTCTTAAAACCGAAAATTTTGAAGCATTTCGGCAGGGCATGGAGGAGTACGCTCTCCTGCATTTCGATCTCATGCCCCGGTATACGCTGAATCTGGACAAGGTTCTTCTGCCGGGTGATCTGACCGTGGATCAGATGGATTCGCTTTCCGTTCTGGAGCCCTTCGGCGCACAGAATGAGACGCCGCTGTTTTTGCTGAAAGGCGCTGTTTTGGAGTCCGTTACCCCGCTTTCCGGAAACAGGCATCTTAAGCTGGGGCTGAAGTACGGCGGGATGTCCGTTCCGGCACTCTGCTTCGGGATGTCCCCGGACCGATTTTTCTATCGGCCCGGTCAGACCGTTGATCTGGCCGTAAATGCGGACGTGAACGAGTATAATGGCCGGAGAAGCGTTTCGCTGAAGATGCGGGATATCCGTCCCGGGAATTTCGCGCAGGACAAATTTTTTAACGCCAAGGGCTATTATGAAAAGCTCCGCCGGAATGAGCCGGTTCTGCCTGCCATTGCCGCCCGGTCACTCCCTGCCAGAGAGGAGACCATTCGGGTTTACCGGTTTCTCCAATCCCGAAAAGGATATGCGGGAGATCTGGACTGCCTTTACGCCGAGTTGATGACAGCTGACATAAATTACTGTAAGCTGCGCATCCTATTAGATATATTGCAGGAAGCGGGCCTGATTGAAATTTCTCCCCTCCAGAACGGCGTTTGCCTGCTCCCGCCGGGAGAAAAGGCAGATCTGGATCAAACGCCCACTATGGTCAGGATTCGTGCCGCTTCCCGTGTCCGGAAGGAATAGCCGGATGAAAATGAAACGATGGGGATTGAGGTGGAATGATTGAGTTATCGAACCTTTGAAGAACTGAAAAAAGTTATCGAGGATTCGGAAAAGCAGTTTGATCTGGAAAGGATCGAGCGGGCCTACCGAATTGCCGATAAGGCCCACGCCGAGCAGATGCGGGTTTCCGGTGAGCCCTATATCATCCACCCCATTGAGGTGGCTGTGATCCTGGTGGATCTGGGCATGGACACCGACAGCATCTGCGCGGGGCTTCTGCATGATGTGGTGGAGGATACCGATCTGACTTTGGAGGATATCTCCAAGCAGTTCGGAAAAGATGTGGCGCTGCTGGTGGACGGTGTGACCAAGCTGGGCAAAGTGCCGCTGATTACCAAGGAAGAAGAGCAGGCGGAAAATATCCGCAAGATGCTGCTGGCCATGGCGGAGGATGTCCGGGTCATCATCATCAAGCTGGCTGACCGGCTTCACAACATGCGAACCCTCATGTATAAGCCCGAGAACAAACAGAGGGAAACCGCATTGGAGACCATGGAGGTATATGCCCCCATCGCGCACCGTCTGGGTATGCGCACCATCAAGGAGGAGCTGGAAGATTTAGCTCTCCACTATCTTGACCCCGTGGCCTGCCGGGAAATTGAGAACACGCTGGAGATGAATAAGTACGAGCGCTCCAGCTTTGTGAAAAACATGCAGGAGAGAATCCTTGCCCGCCTGCATGAATACGGTATCGAGCCCCACATTGAGGGACGGGTGAAGAGTCTGTACGGCATTTACCGGAAGGTATACATGGCCGGACGGGCTTTCGAAGAAGTGTACGACATTTATGCGGTGCGGATCATCGTCCATACCGTTATTGAGTGTTACAATATTCTGGGTATCATTCATGACATGTTCCGCCCCATCCCCAACCGATTCAAGGATTATATCTCCACACCCAAGCCCAACATGTATCAGTCTCTCCACACCACCGTCATCGGACGGGAGGGCATCCCCTTTGAAATTCAGATCCGCACCTGGGATATGCATTACACGGCGGAGTACGGTATCGCCGCTCACTGGAAGTACAAGGCCGGCATCAAGGGCAAGGATAAGCTGGAGGAAGGGCTTGCGTGGGTCCGGAAGATCATTGAGTCACAGCAGGAGTCCGAGGGCGCCGAGGACATCGTTAAGACCATCAAGACCGATCTTTCCACCGATGATGTCTTTGTCTTCACTCCGAAGGGAGACGTCAAGAGCCTTCCGGCGGGGTCCACCATCGTGGACTTTGCCTATGCCATTCACAGTGCGGTGGGAAACCGGATGGTGGGCGCGAAGATCGACGGCCGGATTGTGCCGCTGGATACCGTGCTGAAGACCGGTCAGATCGTGGATATCACAACAACCAAGGCCGCCAACCACGGCCCCAACCGGGACTGGCTTTCCATCGCCAAAACCAGTGAAGCCCGCAATAAAATCCGTGCGTGGTTTAAAAAGGAACGGCGGGAAGAGAACGTTGCCGAAGGCAAAGCGCAGCTGGAAGCGGAATTCAAACGCTCCGCCATCAGCTTCCCTGAAAAGCAGATGGAAGAATTTATTTCCGGGGTGGCCAAACGGCAGCATTACGATTCGGTAGATGATTTTTATGCGGCCATCGGTTACGGGGGACTGCTGCTTTCCAAAATTATGCCCCGGATTAAGGACGAATATCAAAAGCAGACCAAGCCCAACGAGGTGCTGGCGCCGGTCATTCCCACAAAGAGCTCCAACGGTGTGATCGTGGAGGGAATCGACAACTGCCCCATCAAATTTGCTCAATGCTGCAATCCTCTGCCCGGTGACGATATCATCGGATTCATTACCCGGGGACACGGTGTTTCCATTCACAAGAAGGACTGCCAGAATGTGCAGGCCGCCATACAGGACGAAAGTCAGCGGGAACGCTGGATTTCCGCCCGGTTTGCGCAGGAGGCCGCCCCCAAGGGATTTCGTTCCACACTGGACATTGTGGCGGCCGACCGTACGGCGCTGCTGGCGGATGTCAGTCTGGTGATCGCCAATTTCCGCGTTCCCCTGCATGAGCTGAATGCCCGGGAGCTGAAGAACGGGAATGCTAACATTGTGGCGACCATCGGCATTCAGAGTGTGGATCAGCTCAACAATATCATTAAAAATATCCGGAAAATCGAAGGAGTAATCAGTGTGGAGCGTTCGGGAAAATAGGGACGCCTTTCGCTCAAAGTCCTTTGAAGCCGGATGAAAGGAGCACAGCGATGCGGGCAGTGATACAGCGGGTGCTGGAGGCATCCGTCACAGTGGACGGGCAGGTCACCGGTCAGATCGGACAGGGGCTTGCGGTTTTGCTGGGAGTGATGGAGGACGATACCGAAGCGGAAGCCGTGTTTCTGGCGAAAAAGCTTTGTGAACTCCGGATTTTTACAGATGAAAACGATAAAATGAATCTCTCCGTGCAGGACGTCAAGGGTGGTATTCTGATTGTCTCCCAGTTTACACTGGGAGCGGACTGCTCCCACGGAAGGCGTCCGTCTTTTGTCCGGGCGGCCCGGCCTGAAGCGGCGGAGCGCCTGTACGATTTTTTTACCCAATGTGTGAAAGAACAGTTTGCGGGGCCGGTGGAGAGAGGAGTTTTTGGCGCCGATATGGCGTTTCGCCTTCACAATGACGGCCCTGTGACCATTCTTTTTGATACCGACGAGATGATGAAGAAGAAAGCGCGGTGATCTGCTTTCGCGGGAATCTGTTTCCCGCAGGCGGCATCGTACCAAATTCAGCAGCCAGGGATCGGGACGGAGCACCTGGCCTGGCGGGAAGGTATGGTCCTATTTATGAAAATCAATTTGCTTCCGGTGGGGATGCTGCAGACCAACTGTTATATTATTTCCACAGACCGGAACAACGCCATTGTGATTGACCCCGGAGCGGGTGCGGAAGAAATTCTGAACTTCCTCCGCAGGGAGAACCTTACTCTGCGGATGCTGGTGTATACTCACGGGCACTTTGACCATACCGGCGCCACCACGCTGCTGAAAGAGCAGACAGGCGCCCAGACCATAGTCCCCAGGGAGGACGAGGACATTTTTCTTGACCCCGCTCTCACGGGAAGCGGACTGTTTTCCGGTTACCGGGGCTATACGCCGGAAAAACCGGACAGGCTTTATTCCGACGGCGAGCAAATAGAGCTGGATGAGGTCACTTTGACCGTCATGCATACCCCCGGCCATACCAAGGGTTCCTCGATTCTGATCGGGGACGGGGTGATTTTTACCGGCGACACTCTTTTTGCGGGCAGCTGCGGGCGCACCGACCTCTATGGCGGAAACGAGCGTGAGATGACGGAATCCCTCCGGAAGATTGCCGGACTGGAAGGGGATTATCAGATCCTTCCCGGACATGGAGGACAGTCCACACTGGCCCGTGAAAAAATTACAAATCCATTTTTAGGAACGAATTATGACGATATTTTTTAGAGGACATCCCTTTAAATATGAGGTGGAAGGAATCTGCAAGCTCTTTTTCCCCCTTGTAAGGTTTACCCATGTATATGACGGGGAGGAAGCTCCTTCCGACGATGATTTTGTAATGACGACCCGTGAAGAGGAAAATCCGGATACGACCCGGCTTTCCGTCACCGTTTCCCTGAACGGAACGGTACGCTCGGCGGAGGAACAGCTTTCCCGGAAAATCCCGCGCTATGAAAACGAGTGTGAGCGGAGGCTCTGCGCCCTCCTTTACGGGATACTGACCGATTTGCTGGGAGTGCGTCCCAGCTGGGGCATTCTCACCGGAGTCCGTCCGGTGAACATCATCCAAAGGGAGCGGAAAGCGGGAAAATCCGATGAGGAGATCGAACGCTTTCTGAAAGAAAACTATCTGGTCAGCGACGATAAATTTTCACTGGCGATGGAAACCGCAAATGTGCAGGCAAGTCTGCTGGCAGATATGCCGGAACGCTCCTACAGCCTTTATGTGGCAATCCCCTTCTGCGTGAGCCGGTGCAGTTACTGTTCCTTTGTGTCGCACGCCATTACCACCCGGAAAGCCACCGACAAGATTGAAGAATACGTGGAGCTTCTGACAAAGGAACTGGAAAAAACAGCAGAGATTGCCCGGCGTCTTTCCATGAAGCTGGATACGATTTACATTGGCGGGGGAACTCCTACCGCGCTTTCGGCTGAGCAGCTGAAGCTGGTGACCGATGCTATTGCGGCGTATTTCCCGGTGGAATCTGCAAGAGAATACACCATTGAGGCGGGCCGGGCCGACACCATTACCCCTGAAAAGCTGCGTGTCATCCGTGAGGCAGGGGCGGGACGCATCAGTGTCAATCCCCAGACCTTCAACGATGATGTGCTCCGGGGCATCGGAAGGCGTCACACTGCCAGGCAGGCGGAGGATGCTTATCTGGAGGCGCGCCGGACAGGGTTCGATGCCATCAATATGGATTTTATCGCCGGACTTCCGGGAGACAGTCTGGAAAGCTTCCGCAGTACCATCGACCGGGCAATTGAGCTTTCCCCCGAAAATATTACGGTTCACACCCTTTCCATCAAACGGAGCGCGGACCTTTTTTCCGCAGAGGGAATTACCGAATACGTCAAAACCGACGTGACCGGCGAGATGACCTCCTATGCAAGAAAAAAACTCATAGAAGCGGGCTACCGGCCATACTATTTATACAGACAGAAAAATACGGTGGGCAATCTGGAGAACGTGGGCTATGCCAAGCCCGGCTCCGAAAGCCTCTATAACGTCTATATCATGGATGAAATTCAGACGATACTGGCCTGCGGCGCGGGAGGAAGCACAAAGCTGGTGGGAGTTGAGCAGGACGGAAAGCTCCCTATTGAACGAATCTTTAACTTCAAGTATCATTTTGAATATATCGACCGGTTTGATGAAATCATCCGAAGGAAAGAGCAGGTGATGGAGTTTTATGGGAATGGAACAGCGTAACCGTTTGAGCGTACAGTGGCTCAACGGCATGGTGACTCATTCGCCGGCGGAATTGGTGACACTGTCCGAACGGATGTACAACAGGCAGATTGACCGGACGGCGGACGAGATTGCCGCAAAGCGCGGAGAACGCTCCATTCTCCTGGTATCCGGCCCCTCTGCTTCCACCAAGACCACGACGGCGATGAAGCTGGCTGACAGACTGGCCCGGCGCAGTGTGCGCGCGGTGGTTATTTCGTTGGACGATTTTTTCATTAACCGTCGGGATTTGCCTTTGCTGCCCAACGGCGACAAGGACTTTGAGTCCATCCGTACCATGGATCTGGATACTCTGAACCGCTGTTTCCGGGAGGTGCTGCGGGACGGCTGGTCGGATTTTCCCATCTATGATTTCCCCTCCGGATGCCGTTCGGCTGAGACGCGGAGAATTTCCATCGATCAGGATACAATTGTCATTATGGAGGGAATCCATGCTCTGAATCCGGAAATTGTCCGGGAACAGAATCCGGGCAGTTTTTTTAAGCTTTATATCAGTCCCAATTCCGATTATTATGAAGAGGATGAGCTCATTCTCTCCGCGAGAGATGTGCGGCTGATCCGGAGGATTGTACGGGACTTTTTTCATCGGGGAAATACGGCGGAGAACACCATGAGGATGTGGGTCAATGTGGTGGCCAGCGAAAAGGTGAATATTCTGCCCTATAAGACCGAAGCGGACTTTATTATCGACTCCACTATCCTGTATGAACCCAACATTTACGAATACTGGCTGGATCGCATTCTTGACCGGAGTACGGCGGGCGAGGCCCATGCCGGAAAGCTGGCGGAGCTCTCACGGGCCCTTTCACGGTTTGTGGAACTGAAAAATGAATTTGTTCCGGCGGATACGGTTCTCCATGAATTCCTGGAGTAATCCCGAAATGCGGTGAATTTGTGAATTCCCCGCAAATCGGTTGTAAAGCGGGAATTTTTGAGATATAATAGTACCAAAGCATCTTTGGCCAATTGGAACGATGCGCTGCCCCGGCCCGGCAGAGAAATGTGTTTTGCTGTGATTTTGATCCGAATAAAGAAAGGATGAGTCAAATGGCAACCAGTATGTTTGATGATTTTGTATTGAAGGCAAGAGATATTTGCGATACTGCCAGCAAAAAGACCGGCGAACTTTATGAGATTTCCAAATATAAGTATGAGTGCATTAAGCTGAACGGAGAGATCCGCAAGCTTTATGAGCAGTTGGGAAGCTCTGTCTATTCCATGGTGAAGGGAAAATACGACAACAATGAGCTGGTTGATTCCCTGACTGAGGAGATTGACGAGCATCTGGAAGAACTGAAAAGAATCAACGACCATATCGCCGCCATGCAGAGAGTGATTGTCTGCCCGGTATGCGGATGCAAAAACGATATGGAAAACAGCTTCTGCGCCAAATGCGGCTCCAAACTGAAAAAGGGCGATTGCTGTTCGTCCGGTGACTGCTGCTGCGGATGCGGCTGCGAGGATGAGGACGCCGGTTTGGCCGATGAGGACGGGGCGGGGGAATAATCCGCTGAAAAGTTGTTACTTTTACCAGTTGACAAAAATTTCAGGAGAAGCTATACTATATCTTACAATTGAATACCTTATCGAGAGTGATGGAGGGACTGGCCCGATGAAATCCGGCAACCTGCTTAAGCCTTTGGCTTAAGGAAAGGTGCTAAATCCAGAGGATAAAATTCCGAAGATGAGGTTTAAACGTGGTTTAAACAAAAGAAGCGTCCGGGATTTTCCGTGCGCTTCTTTTTTTCATCTCTCGCTTAAGGAAAAAAGAAAGGAATTTGTAATTATGCCGAAAAACTTCTTTTTTACCTCGGAAAGTGTTACCGAGGGCCATCCGGACAAAATTTGCGACCAGATTTCCGATGCGGTGCTGGACGCTATTCTGGAAAAAGATCCTACGGCACGGGTCGCCTGCGAAACTTCCACGACTACGGGGCTGGTACTGGTAATGGGCGAAATCAGCACATCCTCCTATGTGGACATCCAATCCATCGTTCGGGAAACTGTGAACGATATCGGCTATGACCGAGCCAAATACGGCTTTGACGCTTCTACCTGCAGTGTGCTCACTGCGATTCATGAGCAGTCGCCCGACATTGCTTTGGGCGTGGACAAAGCCCTTGAGCAGAAAATCGGCTCTCATGCGGACGAGGACTCTACCGGCGCCGGCGATCAGGGAATGATGTTCGGTTATGCCTGCGATGAAACACCTGAGCTGATGCCTATGCCCATTTCATTGGCACATAAGCTGGCCAAACGGCTGACAGAAGTGCGAAAGGACGGAACCCTTTCCTACCTTCGTCCCGACGGAAAAACACAGGTGACTGTGGAATATGAGAACGATCTGCCCAAGCGGGTGGACACCATTGTCATTTCCACCCAGCACAATCCGGAAGCTACCCTGGAGCAGATCCGTGAGGATTTGCTGGAGCAGGTGGTCAAGCCCATCATTCCCGCAGATCTGCTGGATGAAAATACCAAATATCTCATCAATCCCACCGGACGGTTTGTCATCGGCGGTCCCCAGGGGGACAGCGGCTTGACCGGACGGAAGATCATTGTGGACACTTACGGCGGATATGCCCGCCACGGCGGCGGCGCATTTTCCGGTAAGGATCCCACAAAAGTAGACCGCAGCGCCGCTTATGCCGCCCGCTGGGTTGCGAAAAACGTTGTGGCGGCGGGCTTGGCGAAAAAGTGCGAGGTGGAGTTGGCCTACGCCATCGGAGTGGCAAAACCCGTGAGCATTATGGTCGACACCTTCGGCACCGGAAAATATAGCGACGAAGAAATCGGCAAGGCCATCAGCAAGGTCTTCGACCTGCGTCCTGCGCGGATTATCGCGGATTTGAACCTGCGCCGTCCCATCTACAAAAATCTGGCGGCTTATGGACACATGGGCCGGGAAGATCTGGATGTGGCATGGGAGCGCCGTGACCGCGTGGATCAACTCAAAGCCTGCCTGGGGGAATAAGGAAAGGGGAAGATTCCTGTGGATGGTCTGGATCCATCAGAGTATCACAGATTTACGTCCACATCGGGGGGATCGGACGGTACCGGATGCGGCTGTTCTCTTCCGGCGATCGTTGCGGTACTGGGGCTGATCTTTCTGTTGGGCTATTTATGGAATGAATTTTCCGGATGAAATAAAAAGCAGCGGGCTTAAAGTCCGCTGCTTTTGCGTTATCCGGAATGAATCCGTTACTTATAGGAAAAAGGTTTATTCACTTTTGCGTTTTTTCATAGAGAGCAAAGGCTTGCATACTGCCGTAGCTACCACAATGGCAGTGCAGATTTCAAAAAGTCCGCTCCAGGTTGCCACCATCATGAAAACCTCTTTCAAGGCAACTCCCTGGAAGAAAAGCCACATCAATCCCAGAACCATTACGGTATGCATCACAGTGCTGACCAGTGCGGTAATGGGGATTGCGGCGAAATCGTTTTTCACCCATTTTTTCAGCAGAATATAAAGCCATGCGGCGATAACGCCCAGCAAAATCCGGGGAAGCACCGCCATGACAATGGAAGCAACGGGATGTCCGCTGGCAGCAGGGTTAAAAAGCATATCGCCGGGATTGCCGCTGGTCATGGCGCGGATGACTGAGAACAGGCCGAACGCCCCGCCCAGAACCGCTCCTCCCGAAGGCCCCAGCAAAATCGCGCCCACAATGACAGGAATGTGAAGCAGGGTAGCCGAGATGGGGGGAACCATGATAAAACCGATGGGAGTAAAGGCCAGCACCGCTTCCAAAGCGATGAGAATACCCAGCTGAACCATGCGAAGGGTATCCACTTTTTTGATTTTTGCCGTTGACATAAAAAATTCCTCCTTGCTGCTGCTCCGCCATTTCGGGGATACAGCGCATCTTCATTCTATGTAAGCGCGGAAGATCCGCGCAGTACACCGTCAGGAATGTGTTCTGTCTTGCCTTTGATTTTTGTTGTAGATTTCCTTGAGCCCGTAAAGCACCAAGTTTTCGTCGTAAATAATGTCCCTCCGGCAATAGGGGGCAATCCCCTGGGAGATTCCGCCGGTAATGACCGCAGTGGCCTTCTGTCCGATTTCTTCCTCAATCCGTGAGAGCATACCGTCAATCATGCTGGCGGTGCCGTAAAGCACGCCCGCCCGCATCGAGTCAATGCTGTTGGTGCCGATCACGTGATCAATTCCGTCGAATTCGATATGGGGCAGCTGGGCGGTTCGCTGGGAAAGGGCATCCAGCGAAATGTTCACGCCGGGCATAATGGGCCCCCCCAGAAAATTCCCTTTTTCGTCCATGGCGAGAAACTTTGTGGCAGTTCCCAAATCCACAATAATGCAGGGCATCGGGTAGCGAACCAGTGCACCTACACAGGCACAAACCAGATCCGCACCGGTCTCGGCAGGATTGTCGATCCGGATATTCAGCCCCGTTTTCGTGCCCGGAGATACCGTCAGCACCCGGCAGCCAAACAGCTTGGCCACTGCCGTTTTCAGGGTGGGGAGCAGAGGGGGGACAACGCTGGAAATAATGGCCCCGTCAAAAGTTTTGGCAGAATAGCCGTTGATGTCCAGAATGGAACGAAATTCGATGGCGTATTCGTCCGGCATCTTATACTTGTTGGTCTGCATCCGGGAGACGAAAAACAGCTCGTCATCCTCAAATCCGCCCAGCACAATATTGGTATTTCCAACGTCAACTGTAAGCACCATTGGAATCATCCTCCTTCTCGGTGTCTTGCGTTTCATTGGTTTTCTGTTAATTTCAGTATAAGCGCCCAAAGATTGGCTGTCAAGAAACGGGAACCAATTTCTTCGTTTTGGACAAGAAATCAAAAGCCGGACCGGGTTTCTTTTACATGCGGATTTTGATTTTAAATGGTGAGCTGCCCGTTTTCACCGATATAAAGAATGAGAATTTGTTCCTCCGCACCGGTAGCGGCATTTACATAGACAAGAATTGTTTCGTCCTGTTCGGATTTGCATTTGTACTCCCAGCAAAGCACTTCGTTCAGTCCGGCAGAAGGAATGAGACAGAGCTGGGAGCTTTCAACGGTCAGCAGCTCGCTGACCGACTGTCTCCCCTTTGTTTCCGAAATGGCGGGCTTCAGGCCCTGGCGGGCAGAGTTGTTGGTAAGAAATCCCCGGGCATCAAAGCCGGTGATTTCTCCGTTGTCCATCGCTGCGGTTACCTTGATCAGGTCGGTATAGCAGAGAACACCGTCCTGCACATAGGCAAAGTTGATGGTCATTTCGTTTCCGGCAATTTCAAAATAGGTGGGCCGCATGGAGACGTAGCCCATGGATTTTAAAAATTCAATTGCTTTTTTCAAGGTATTGTCCTTGGTCAGCAAGGATTCCTGCACCAGCCGGGAACGCATCATGGTGCAGAGAAATCCCCCCTCCTTGGTAATTGAGAGATCCACCCCGTCGCCGGTAAAGCTGTAGGACGGCATTTTTCCTTCCTCGTCGCTGCCCTCAGTCAGCTGGGTTTCCCGCAGCCCGGAAGCCTTGGCTGCGATTTCCCGTGCCTTGGCTCTGGGAATTGCGTTTTCCTCTTTCAGTCTGGCCGGAGTTTTTTCCATAATGTGATCTGAAAACGGTCCGTCATAAATTAAAGTGGGATAGGCAGTGAAGCCCTCTTCAAATTCCGAAAACCCTTCACTGACGTTAGCAGGAGCCGGGGCTCCGTCAAAGCTGTGATCAATATTGCCTTTTACCTCTGTCATCGAAACCGAACCGGTCACCATTCCGTCATTGGCTGCCAGCACCTCACTCAGCATGGTATCACAGTATCCGTGAAGCTTAAGAAGGTTCTGACGCTGCTCCGGGGTCACGGGATTTCCTTTCAGAAATTCCCGGGAGAGGCTGACGCAGTAATCCCCCACCTGAGAGAGCAGCTTATTGGTATTCTGGAGGCTTAGGTATTCGATGGGCAAAGCATCCATGGCGGATTTGGCAAAACCCGCCTCACGCCACAGCTTGCTGGAAATGAACGACAGCATCTGCGGCGTTTTGGCATAAAGAATTTTTTGAAGGTCGCTGTCGATATTCTGGACATGGGTGGAAAGATTGCTCATACTCTGCATATAATAATGTTCCAGTGCCAGCTGATTTTGGCGGCTGTTCCGGCTTGCTCGGATGGCCCAAAGGCCCAAAACGAGAATAATCGCGGCCGAAAAGCTTACAAGCCGCACCATGCCGCGCTTGGAAATGGTAAAGGTCATGGAGAACACCCCTTTGCTCTGTTTTCAAAATTTTCCGGTGCAGTGCTCCGCTTTCGCTCTGCGGTGCTGCCCCTGTATGCTGCAACTATTTTTTCCAGATTCCCCCGGAATTATACCCGGGTCGGCATCTCTGCTGCCTTTCTGTGCCTCTTCCAAGGGCTTTTCACTTTGCGGCTTCCTACCATATTGTGTGATCGCCAAAAGCCAGATGCAAAATATTTCCACTTTTATAGACATATTTCGCAATATCATGTATAATAGTAGCGACTGTAATGATGCGGAAGCCGGGAGGCAGACCGTCAGCCCTGCTTGGAAGGGAGTCTGACATTCCAAAGCGACAGGGGCGTTCCACTATGAGACAGCCGATGTGACCGGGAATTCCGGCCCGAAGCCAGATACAGGCAGAATGAACGGAAGAGGGGATTAAAATGAAGCGTGCGGCGGCATTGCTGCTTGGCCTTGCGATGCTTTTATCCTTTACGGTTCATGCATCCGCTTCCGAGGGAGATGAAGCAAAACGGCAGGTCACCTTTTTTATCAGTATTTACAATGATGTCAAACAGCAATATGTGCTTGAAAACTTAAGCGTTACCGCCACAGGTGTGACGTTGTACCGAACCCCCGCACTTCTGAAAGGCCGGGGCAATATCGTCGATTATGTTCAGGGCGCTGATGAGCTTCTGGAGCTTCGCTATCCGGTAACGGCTTCGGAACAGGCCGCACTGCTGGCCGAAGATTCACAGGGAGCGGAAAGCATCCCGCCCCCGAAATCGGCTTTGCTGCGGGCAAACGACGTGGAGCGCTTTTATTTAAAACGCAACGGCGTTGTGGTGACCGGAGAAAATCAGTATAAATATGTCCGCGATGGCGATGTGATTGAATGGATTTACGGCATACCGCCCAATCTTCCGGAGAATAAGGACACCAATTCCTCCGGTGAAGTAAAGGTGTATCTTCCGGATGAATATTGGACGGAGGATACGGCAAATATCTTAAAGGAAGCATGCGCCTGGTTCAGCCTGAATCCCGGCACAGACTCCCTCTTTTTAACTGCCTTGAGCAGCGCCGGAAAAACGGCTGACCAGAAGGTGGTAAATCAGCTGCTCGCCGGAATCCATAACGCCGGTGCCGCCGATGAGACGGCAGAGGATCTTTCCAAGCAGGTAATGGATTTATCCTTTTGCGGGTATGACCGGAGCAATGCGGATATTGCACAGCTGCTTTCCCTGCTGACGGATTACCCAGATATTGCCCATGATGGGATGGAGGGCCCGCTGTATGCGCTGCTGGCTTATGATTGCCGTCCTTATACGGTTCCCAATGCAGTGAAAAACAACCGGCAGGCTTTGATTAACAGCATTCTTTCCTACCGGGGAACGGACGGTGGATTCCGATTTTATTCCAGCGGCATCGAAAGTGTGGACGCCACGGCATTGGCATTGACGGCACTGGCCCCCTATCAGGACCGGGAGGACGTAACGCTGACCATCCATGACGGCCTGTCTTATCTTCAGCAAAGGCAGCTGCCTCAGGGAGGGTATCAGCAGCGCGGACAGCCCAGCTGTAAAAGTACGGCGGCCGTTCTCGCGGCTCTCGTTGCCCTGAAGGTTGATCTGGGCGATAAGCGGTTTGCCCGGAATGAAAAAAATCTGTTGGATATTTTATTGGAGTACAGCAATCCCGACGGGGGATTTTCCCTGAATCCCGATGGCGAAAGTGATGCGGGAGCCACCGGCAGCGCGATTCTGGCGCTTTCCGCTTTAAAGCGGAACGGAACCCCGTACACGATTCCGGACTCGTTGAAATCCGAAGATACCGATACGGTTTCCCCACAGGTGAATGCTCCCGATCAGCGGCAGGAATCCCCGCAGTTGATCGTTTACATAATAATTGCTGCTGTTTGTATGACAGCGGCGGTGATATTGATTATTTTGCTGGTAAGACATCTGAAAAAAGGCGGTTAGCCGGCCGGTTTGCACTGCTTTGTACCATGCGCGGAACCGACGGCTTGACGGCGGCAGAACATCTGAAAGGAAAGATTATGAAATGGCAGATAAAAAGTATTACAGAACCCCTCGCAGAGCGGTGGTTTTTGTTTTAAAAATTATGTTGTTCGCAGTACTGTTTTTGTTGTTCTTCTCTCTGTTTTCTCTCGAAAACGATCAGATTATCGGGAAAAATCGTACCGCAGCCATCACAATGACCACATTTGTTGTGCTGGGTGTGGCAATGACTGCCGTGTACGGCGGTTTTGCGGTGGGAAAACGAAAGAGCAAGGAAATTATACCGCCTCTTTGCATTGCGGCTTTTATTACTGACTTTGTCACCTATTTCCAGTTGGCGCTCATGAATACCAACCGGTGGAATCAGTATCGGTTCCATCTGCCCAATTTCGGTATCCTGCTTTTGGTGTTTGTGCTTCAGATTGCGGCAATCACCCTTTTTGTGTATCTGGGAAATTATCTTTATTTTCGCTTGAATCCGCCGGATACCTGTGTTGTGGTCTGCTCGGACACCTCCAAAAGCGGCGAGATTGTTCGCCGGATTCAGCGGTACAAGAAACAGTATCAGATTACCGATGTCATCGACTACAACAACGAAAACATGAAGGCCCTTATCCGTCACAACAACACGGTTTTCATTTATGACGTGCCGGCAAGAGTCAAAAATGAGATTATCGAATACGCTTATAAGCATTATACCAATATTTACCTTCAGACCGAGCTTTCCGACATTGTGGTGAACTATGCCAAATACATGGTGCTGGACGATCTTTCTATGCTGTGTTCTACGACGAAGGAGCTTTCCGTGGAGCAGAGATTCCTGAAACGGGCGATTGATATTCTGGTTTCCGGGATTTTCCTGATACTGTTAAGCCCCATTATGCTGGTGGAGGCGCTGATGATTAAGCTGGGCGATGGCGGCCCGGTCTTTTACAAGCAGGAGCGGCTCACCATTGACGGAAAAAAGTTTAATGTTCTCAAATTCCGCACCATGATTGTGGACGCGGAAAAGAAAAGCGGCGCAATGCTTTCCACAAAGAACGATTCCCGTATCACTCCGGTGGGCAAATTCCTTCGTGCGACCCGAATGGACGAGCTGCCGCAGCTTTTGAATGTGCTGGCAGGAGACATGAGCATCGTAGGACCCCGTCCCGAGCGGGAAATCATTGCAGAGGAATACTATAAGGAAGTTCCCGAATTCAAATACCGGCTGCGTGCCAAGGCGGGCCTGACCGGCCTTGCGCAGATCGCCGGAAAATACAACACCTCCCCCAAGGATAAGCTGATGCTTGACCTGATGTACATTGAGCGCTACAGCGTGTGGATGGACATTATGCTGATGTTCCAGACACTGAAGGTGTTCTTTAAACGGGACAGCACAGAGGGAATTGACGAAGGCGCCAAAACCGCCGAATTTGTGAAGCATGAGGCGGGCGAGGACACAGAACGGGAAAAATGCGAAAAGTAAATTGAAGATAAAAACAAAAGTCCCCCGGTGCAAAGCACCGGGGGATAATTGCTAAAATACGGGAAAATCAGGAGAATTTCAGAACGCTGTCAGGCAGATCGGCCTGATCGGCAGAAACAGTGAAGAAAATAGTGACATCAGCGGAAATTTGCTTATATAATTTCTGGAGCAACTCGCCCAAACCGGCATAATCCTTTACGCCGTCCTTATCGCCGATTTTCAGGATACCATCCACATAGATTTCCTTAATATCGTAGTTACCGGCCAACACACCGTTTACAAAGCCATAGAAAGCGTCATAGCCCTTGATGCCATACTCATCCGCGTCGATCAATCTTACTTTGTGATCCAGCTCCAGCGTGAGTTTCATACCTTTTTCAATGCAGACAACATTGCCGTTAGAGGCAGTTGCAGCAGCATTCACTTTATCAATCAGCAGCTTGGTCTTTCCGCTTCCTTTTTTGCCGATAATCAGTTTAATCATGGTGAATCCTCCATTTGCTTATCTTTATTTTAAAAGGCTTCGCCTTTTAATTGCATCCTTGCTTTTGAACCTATTTCAGCTTTGCTTCAAGAAGGGCCTTCTCCGCCTCGTAGCCGGGCTTGTTCAGAAGAGCAAACATATTCTTCTTGTAGCTTTCCACGCCGGGCTGATTGAACGGGTTTACTCCCAGCACATAACCGGACAGGGCGCAGGCTTTTTCGAAGAAGTAGATCAGGTATCCTGTTTCAAACTCGCTGATTTCCGGAACCTCCAGAACAATGTTGGGAACCCCGCCCTCGCTGTGAGCGAGAATGGTACCCTGCATCGCCTTGTTGTTGACGATGGACATATTCTGATTGGAGAGGAAATTCAGACCGTCGAAATTGGAAGGATCCTCTTTGATAAAAAAGTCCTGCTTCGGCTTGACGTCGATTACGGTTTCAAACATAATCCGGGAGCCGTCCTGAATGAACTGACCCAGGGAGTGAAGATCGGTGGAAAAGGTGGCGCTGGAGGGGAAAATTCCCTTATTGTCTTTGCCTTCGCTTTCACCGAAAAGCTGTTTAAGCCATTCAGACATCATGAGGAAAGCCGGCTCGTAGTTTACGAACATCTCCACAGCCTTTCCCTTGCGGTACAGGGCGTTGCGGTAAGCGACATATTTGTAGCAGTCATTCCGGGAAACGTCGCCGCCGTCCAGCTTTTTCCGGGCGTCGCTGGCGCCTTCCATCAGTTTGTCGATGTCAATGCCGCTGACAGCGATGGGGAGCAGACCCACGGCGGTGAGTACGGAATAACGGCCGCCCACATCGTCCGGAACCACAAAGGTTTCATAACCTTCCCGGTCGGACAGCTCCTTAAGTGTGCCGCAGGCTTTGTCGGTAGTGGAGAAAATACGCTCCTTAGCGCCTTCGGCACCATATTTTTCAATCAGCAGTTCCCGGAATACCCGGAATGCCAGAGCAGGCTCCGTGGTGGTTCCGGATTTGGAGATTATATTGACGGAGATGTCTTTTCCATCACAGATGGAAAGAATTTCATTCAGATAGGTGGGGTTTAAGTTGTTGCCCACGAAATAGATGTCAGGGGTGTCTTTTTTCAGATTGTTGTAAAACGGGGAACGAAGAAGCTCAATCACGGCGCGGGCACCCAGATAGGAACCACCGATACCGATCACGATCAGAATGTCGGATTGCTTTTGGATTTTTTGAGCAGCTGCCTTAATGCGGGCAAACTCCTCTTTATCGTAAGTGTCCGGCAGGGTCGTCCAACCGAGGAAATCGCTGCCGAGACCGCTCTTTTCGCGGATCATCTTTTCAGCCAGCTGAATCTGCGGTTCCAATCCGGTGAGCTCATCCGCGGAGACAAACTGCTTTACATAAGTGTCGTTGCATTTTAATGCCATAGGGTTTTCCATCTCCATATTCTTTTACTTTTCTATGAGTTAATTTTACAATAAATCCGGTTATGAATCAAGGGCTTTTCCTGTAATGTTGCAAATAATTCACAAGTGGAGGCTGCCGAACGTCTGCGGGCAAAGGCACAAAACGGCAGGCGGTCTCCCCTGCCAATCGGGGAGACCGTCCTTGCCGCTCAAACAGGAAAGCTTTCAGCAGCTGCATTCCGGGCGATATTATAAGGTTACCATTCTTTCAAAAAGAATACGGAACGCCTTAAAAATGGTCATTTTTTCAATATCGTTTTTGGCTTTGATCTGAAATACGGCGATTTCCTGATTATCGATGGAGAGATGGATTTCCCCCAGCTTCTGCCCCTTGACGATCGGCGCCTCCACGTCTTCCACAAGGACGGTCTTTTCGGTCACAGATTTTTCGCTCCCCTTTTTGATGATGATCATACCGCCGGCATCTGTCTCCACTTCCACTTTTCCGGTGACGCCGCCGATGACTTTTACAGGATGCAGACTGTCTTCTGAGACGTTGGTCTGATACATGGTATACGTTCCGAACCCATGATCCAGCAGTTTGCGGGCGCTGTCAAAACGATCCTTGGAGGTCGTACATCCCATCACCACGGAAATCAGGCTCATGTCACTGCGGGTGGCGGACACGCTGACGCAGGAACCGGCTCCGTCGGTGGTGCCCGTTTTCAGACCGGTGCAGCCTTTGTAGAAGCGTACCAGCTTGTTGGTGTTGACCAGTTCGGTTTTTCCTCCGCGAAGGGAATCCATCCAGATTGAAGTGTATTCACGGATCGCTTCGTGTCTCAGCAGCTCCCGGGACATAAGTGCAATGTCATAGGCTGATGAAACGTGACCGTCCGCATCAAGCCCGGTGGGATTCATGAACACGGTGTCTTTCATTCCCAGTTCCGCCGCCTTGTTGTTCATCATAGCAACAAAGCCTTCCTCACTTCCGCCCACATGCTCCGCCAGCGCCATGGCCGCATCATTGGCGGAAGCCACGGCGGTGGCCTTCAACAGGTCGTGAACCGTCATCTGCTCGCCTTCCTTGAGCCAGATCTGGGTGCCGCCCATGGAAGCGGCATGAGCACTGGCCGTGACCATGTCCTGCATTCCCAGACTGCCGTTTTCCACGGCTTCCATGACCAGAAGCATGGTCATGATCTTGGTGATGGAGGCTGGGGGCATCGGATCATGAATGTTCTTTTCATATAGAACCGTTCCGGTAGTGAAGTCCATCAGCACACCGGATTTTGCCGCAATGTCAGGTCCGGTGTCCGGCGTGACGGCTGCAGGCGCTGTTCCGCCTTCCTCACCGCCGTCGCTGGCATAGAGCGCAGGACAGGCCAAAGAAAAGAGCAGCAGGCATATTGTAAAAATGGAACCTGTTTTTTTAAAGAAGGTTCGGCTCATGGAGGTTCATCCTTTCCATCTGATACGTTTTTCGGGGCAGCGCCTGAAAATACAGGCCATGCACTTTGAGAATCCCGCTGTTTCGGTGTCATCATTGTTTATCCAGTACAAATTGTATGCGGTATCCAAGAAAAGTATGAAGGGCTATCGTCCGAATCGGTGTCCAAAATGACACGGTTTTTGAAGCCGGGTGCTATTTTGGGCTGTACAGGCATATATATTCAAAAAAGGATGCCGTGATTGACAGGACAGCCCGGAAAACCATGCATGGATTTGCGCCGTTTTCCGGCACGCACAGGCGGCTTTCGGAAAGGATGACAATACTATGGAAGAGGAAGAACTGCAGTCCCAGATTGAACAGCTGCGGGCGAACCGCGGAAACCGGAGAACGGAAATCGAAGAACAGATGGAGGAGATGCCGGACGGAGAGCCGTCCAAAAAGGACGACGGAATTCTGGGGGTGTTTCTGTTCCAAAGCATACTGGCGGTGGCAATCGCAATTTTATACGTGGTCACCATGTCTTTTTCGCCGAAGCTGTCGGCGAGCGCACTTGGCGAAGTGAGGGACAAGTCGGCTCACGATTTTTCCTTCCGGGATCAGGTTTACGAAACGGTGGGAGGACTTCTCACCTATCTTAACGGGATCAAGCCCATAGAAGGCGTTTTGGGCGGTGGGCAGACCTCTTCAGAGAATACCGTGTCCGAAGAAGACAAATCCCGTGACACAGCCGGGACTGTTTCCGGGGGAACTGACCCGCAAAACAGCAGTACAGCTGCTCCGGCTGACGAAACCGTATCAGAGGATGCTGCCCCGCTGGACGGGCAGGGCGGTGAATACAATCCGGTCAGCGGCGAGGAGCTGCCGTCCTTCGCCACTTTTGCGCCGGTGATTTTTACCGGAAGAATTACCTTTCCCATCCGGGGGGGCAGCCGGATCACCTCTCCCTTCGGGTTTCGTGACAATCCCATTACCGGGGAGGACGATTTCCATACGGCGGTGGATATTGCTGCCGCCGAGGGTACGCCGGTTCTGGCCGCGGCGGACGGAACCGTTCGTATCAGCGAAGAGAGCGGCAGTCTGGGATACCATATTGTCATTGACCACGGAAATGGATTTGAGACCACCTATGGCCATTGCCAGAGGCTTATTGCCAGGGTCGGCATGCGGATTCGGGAAGGCGAGGTAATTGCCCGGGTGGGAAGCACCGGCAATTCCACCGGCAATCATCTTCATTTTGCAATGAAAAAGAACGGGCTCTATTTTGACCCGGCCTGCGTATTTGACGAGATTTCAGCCGCCTCGGCGGAGGAAGGGACGGAACAGGCACCATGATCTGCTTTCGCATGTTTGGAGTACGAATCCAGATTAACTTCCTTTTTGTGGCGATGGTGACGGTGTTCCTTTTGACGGATCGGACGGGAATATCGGTTATTGCGCTTCTGGCCTGCTTCATTCATGAACTGGGGCATCTGATTGCGTTTTTTCTGGTGGGATACACTCCCAAAGCACTCATTTTTGAATTGATGGGGATTCGTCTGGTCAAACCCGAGCAGGAGCTTTCGCCCGGGAAGGAGGCGGTGGTTCAGCTGGCGGGGAGCATGGTCAACTTTCTGATGTTCTTTTTGCTGGCGGGAACCTTGAAGCAGGTTTCCTATTGGAGCCTTTTTGCGGCCACCCATCTTCTGATGGGAATCTTTCAGCTGATGCCGCTGAAAAGTCTTGACGGGGGAAAGCTTTTGGAGCTGCTCTGCGTGCGGTTATGGGGAGAAAGAGCGGCGGACATGATCTGTACCACAGCGGATTTTGCGGCCACAGTGTGTATGATGATTATGGCGGCGGTGATGGTGCTGACAGGAAGCAGAAGTCTGACACTGGCAATCTTTTCGGGGGGGCTCTTCATCAGCCTGATTGCCAAATTTGCCGGGCACCGGGGCCGGATCACAGGGAAAAAAGTACGACAGTAACGGAGAAATCCGCTGCTGCCGTACTTTTTTCTGGTTTTTTCCCATGTGTTATGCTACAATAATAAAAGTATACATCCGGCCGGCGGAATTGTGCGGAACACCTCCATTGGGAGACAGCGGGCGCGGATGCCTGAATTGTATCAATTTCTTGTAGAACACAGGAGGAAATAAATGCTGCAGCAACAACTGGATCAAATCCTGCTGCGGGTACAGAAGCCCGCACGCTATATCGGGGGAGAACTGAACAGTGTCATGAAAGAAAAGGAAAAGGTGGACGTGCGGTTTGCCTTTTGCTTCCCCGATACCTATGAGGTGGGAATGTCCCATCTGGGAATGAAGATTCTCTACAGCCTGCTCAACAAAAGGGAGGATACCTGGTGCGAGCGGGTTTTTGCACCGTGGACGGATTTTGAGCAGGAAATGGACAAGGCGGGAATTCCGCTTTATGCATTGGAAAGCCTCGACCCGCTGAACGAGTTTGACATCATCGGTTTTACTCTTCAGTATGAGCTTTCCTATAATACGATTTTGAATATGCTCAAACGTGGGGGAATTCCCCTCCTTGCCCGGGAACGCACCGGACTGAAGAATCTGGTGATCGCGGGAGGACCCTGTGCCTGCAATCCCGAGCCGCTGGCGGATTTTGTGGACTTATTCACCCTCGGAGAGGGCGAGGAAGTAATTCTGGAGCTGGTGGATCTCTATAAGGAAAGCAAGGCTTCCGGCGACAGCAAGGAAGAATTCCTGAAAAAAGCCGCACAGATCGGGGGCGTCTACGTTCCCTCTCTGTATTCCGTGGACTATAAAGAGGACGGTACCATCCGCTCCATCACTCCCAGGGAGGGCGCTCCGGCCAAGGTGAAAAAGCGGATTATCCGTGATCTGAACCAGGTTTATTATCCGGAAAATTTTATTGTTCCCTTTATTGACACGGTTCATGACCGCGCCATAGTGGAAGTGATGCGGGGCTGCATCCGGGGCTGCCGCTTTTGCCAGGCGGGATTTCTTTATCGTCCACTGCGTGAGAAAAAGCCGGATACACTGGTGCATTCCTGCAAGAGCTTGTGCGAGACCACGGGATATGAGGAAATCTCCCTTTCTTCTCTGTCCACAAGCGATTATTCGGAGCTGGAGCCGTTTTTATCAGAGTTGGTGGACTATACCGACGAGCAGAAAATCAATATGACACTTCCTTCCCTGCGAATTGACAACTTTTCCGAAGAGCTTTTGGAAAAAATCGCTTCCGTCCGGAAAAGCGGTTTGACCTTTGCTCCGGAGGCCGGCACCCAGCGTCTGCGCGACGTCATTAACAAAGGCATCACCGAGCAGGATGTGATGGAGAGCTGTGAAAAGGCTTTTGCCGGAGGATACACCTCGGTCAAGCTGTATTTTATGCTGGGACTGCCAACCGAAACCGAAGAGGATTTAAAGGGAATCCTGGAGCTGGCGCAGAAAGTGGTGAATCTTTATTACCAGATGCCCAACCGTACCAAGGGGCGCGGTGTGACTGTTACGGTTTCGGTTTCCACCTTTGTGCCGAAGCCGTTTACTCCTTTTCAGTATGAGCCGCAGGATACGCTGGAAACCATTAATCAGAAGCATAAGCTGCTGGCCGCGTCGGTTTCCTCCAAAAAGATCAGCCTGAAGTACCATGAAAGTCATGCATCTGTTCTGGAAGCGGCCTTTGCCCGGGGCGACCGGCGTTTGGGAAAAGTAATGCTCAAGGCTTTTGAAAAGGGCTGTTACTTCGACAGTTGGGATGAGTGTTTCCATTTTGAGCGCTGGAAGGAAGCTTTTGCGGAATGTGGATTGGATATGGCGTTTTACGCCAACCGTACCCGCCCGTTTGAAGAAGTACTGCCCTGGAGCCATCTGGATTACTGTGTGTCCGAAAGCTTTCTGCAGCGGGAGAACCAAAAGGCACATCAGGCGCAGGTAACGCCCAACTGTCGGAAGGCCTGTGCGGGATGCGGGGCCAACAGCCTGATTGGGGGTGCCTGCTTTGACTAATCTTCGGGTGTTCTACCATAAAACCGGTCGTGCAAAGTACATTTCCCATCTGGATATTACCCGCTGTATGCAGCGTGCAATCAAGCGCGCCGGGCTTCCGGTCTGGTATACGGAGGGCTTTAATCCGCATATTTACCTTACCTTCGCACTGCCGCTCAGTCTCGGCTATGAGAGCGAAAGCGAAAGTATGGACTTCCGCCTGACAGAGGAGCTTCCGATGGAGGAAGTGTGCCGTCGTCTGGATGAAGCGCTTCCACCGGATATTCACGTGGTAAAGGTGGACTTGCAAAAGAATAAGCCTGATGCCATTACTGCTGCGGTCTATGAAATCCGCCTGACGGACTGCGGGGACGACAGTGCAGCCCTGCTGGAGGCATTTCATGCGTTTCTGGAGCAGGAGACCATCTGTGTTGAGAAAAAAACCAAAAAAGGAATGAAAACGGTGGACATCAAGCCGGATTGCCAGGTGCTGTCTGCCGAAAAATGGGAAAACGGCATCAGGATAGTTCTGCGAACGGCCGCAGGACCTTCTTATAATATTAACCCCACTCTTTTGACAGATGAGTTTTTAAAGTCCCGGGGGATACCGGCTGCCAATACCCAAGTTCTGCGAAAATCGGTTCTGATGGAAAACGGGCAGGAGTTTGAGTAAACAGAGAGAGGCGTATTTCACGCCTCTCTTTCTCTGTTATATGGCAGCAAACTACATTCTTCAGAGAAAAGTAAAAGAATTTGCTAAAAGTCAAGAGTAAAAGTAGAAAAAACTAAAATTATTTTTTATGCACTTTTACGCGGCGGCAATATGGACGGTGAACAAGTCGTTTGAAGTCGCATATCCTAAAATTTCGCGGGGATAATTATTGATCCAAGCTTCGACGCGCCGAATATATGCGGCGGTTACTTTCCGGAAGTCCGTTCCTTTTGGAAGGAACCGCCGTATCATTTTGTTTATATTCTCATTCGTTCCTCTCTCGAATGCGCTGTAAGGGTGGCAATAGTAAGCCTTCGTGCGCTTCCGATCCTTCCCGTAAACAGAACGTTCAATTCCGGCGCAGTCTGCGAATTCTGATCCATTGTCAAACGTAATGCTTTTGAATATCCTCGAAAATCGTTTCCCGTAACGCCGTTCCAGCTTGTTCAACGCCGCCACAATGCTTGCGGAAGTCTGATCCGGTATCTTCATAATGATTTCTTGCCGTGTCAACCGTTCCGAAAGCACAAACAAGGCTTCCTTTGTCTTTTTCTTTCCGCATACGCAATCGCCTTCCCAATGCCCGAAGGTTTTTCGCTCTCCGATCTCCGGATCGCGTCTTTCTATGCTTTCGCCCGCCGACGTGCGGGCGGATTTTTTGCGATCCACCTTGTCGTACTTCCTTTTGCGTTTTCCTTTTTCCGGCAAATTCTCGCGGCTGATCCCGTAAAATATTCCTTTGTCTATGTAATTATAAATCGTCTTTTCGCTGATCTCTGTTTTGAAGGTCAGCCCCAGCCGTTTAATTTCTCCGACAACGGCGGCGGGGGAATAACCTTCTTCGCCGATTTTCTTTTCGATAAAGGCGGCTAATTCGTAATCATTCCCGATCTTCAAGTCGCCGCCTTTCGCTTTTAGGTTTTCTTCATAGCGTTGTTGTGCGATTTCCGGCGAATAGCGTTCTTCCGTCGTTAAGTCGGAATTCAAATGCGTATAGGTTCCTCGCTTGATTTCTCTGTATATAGTTGTGTTATGGACGTGCAGACGGTCAGCGATCTTGCAGGGCTTCAAGCCCTCTTTCAACGCTTTTTCGATTTTAAGGCGATCTGTCCACGTTAAGTGCTTGTGCATTTTTGTTCCTCCTTCCTACGAAAGAAAAAGGGCGGCATATCCTGCCGCCCTCCGCGCTACTTTGCCCGCGCCGCTTCGCAATACGAAGCAATGAATTTTTTAATTTCGGTTGTCGGCGTAGTCCCGTTTTCTTTACAAACCTTCTTGAATTCTTCCAGCACCTCCGGACGAAGATCGAGCGGGAAGCGCGCGTAATGCTTCCGAATGTGTTTTTCTTGTGCCGAATAATCTTTTCCCACTGTTATTTCCTCCGTTTGAATTATAAGACGATTGTAACATTTTAAATTCTGCTTTTATTATAATATATACGTGCGTATATGTCAATGTTTTTTCGGGTATCAAACAAGAAAAAATCGCAAAAAGCAACAGCGGCGGGAATTGCCCCGCCGCTGTTATTCGTCATTACCTAAAAGCCAATCAACCGAAACGCCCAACACTTTCGCAAATACCTTCAATTCAAAATCTGAAACGAAGCGCGTTCCGATCTCAATTCGGCTTATGCTGTCCCGCTCCATATTAACGCCCATTGTCTGTATTTTTGCGGCTAAATCTTCTTGCCGTAGCCGCTGGACAACTCGCGCTTCCCGTAATCGGTCGCCGCAAACATTTTTCTTTCCGTTGTAATCGTATATCTTCACAAAGGCACGCCGCCTCCCTTCATTTGTAAATTTTCCGTTTCCGTGTGCTAATATTCCGCTTTATTCTTGATTTTAGCGCACGAGAAGCGTATAATTGTGTTAAAGGTAAGAATGGGTGAATTCTGCCTTGAAAGTTTACAATTCAAAGGAGGTATTCACAATGAAGAAGCCGATCATTTTGTGGATCGTCGCGGCGCTATTCCTCTTTTGCTCTGTTCCGTTTTTCGGTCAAGGCAGTATTATTGAAGGCGTTTGCGGGATCGCCATAGCCGCCGCGCTGGGTGTTTTCGGATACGTTACGATGAAAAGGACGCAAGCCGCCGAACTTGCAAAAAAAGATACGGAAAATGAAGAAGCACCCGTTGCCCTAAATGATGAAATTGCGCCGTCCGAATGTTCCGGAAATCTCGAAGCCCAGCAGGATAGTTCGTACGAATTTTTACGTACAAAGATCGCTGGCGTTACTTTTAAGGACGGCAGGAAAAGCCGTCAAACGATTATTCGCCGCTTGTATTGGAAGGACGAACCCTTCGACAAAAACGAAGCCGAAGTTGTCCTTGAACGCGGCGAATACGAAGGCAAGCCCGCTTTTGCTGTAATCTTAAACGGTCAAAAAGCTGGATACGTTCCCGCCGAACACGTCCAATTCATTGAAGAAAATTTCGCGCGTTGCGACGGTGTAACGCATATCGAAGCATATTGCGGTGCAAACGACATTTACGGCGCTGAAATTATTATCCGTTTCCGAAAGCCCTAAATCACCAACAAAAAAAGCCCCGTGAAGGCGGTTAAGCCCTCACGGGGAATTTTTGTATTCGGCGGGATAATTCCCGCCGCCGAAAGCCGCAACGCGGAAAGGGGAACGCGGGCGGCGCTGTCGGTGTTATTCTGTATCCGTTTCGCCTTCGGTTTCAATCAGCCCGATATAATCCGGCAAATTGAAAACGGCGGCTTCGATCAACTTGTCCAAGCTGTCTGGATCAAGCGTAAATCCTTTTTCTTGCAGGAACTTCACAACGTAGGCTTTTTTCTCTTCGCCGCGTCCGGTTCCGATGTAAAGCTGTTCAGCGGCTTCTACGGCAACCGTAACCCACAATTTGATTTGTTCCAGCTTGTCTGCGTCGATTTTCCCTTTCAGCCACGGGATCACGAATGCGGTAATCACCGCTACGACAAGGGCGATAATAGCTTCCATAATGGGAGTAAGATCAATCATTTATAAAACCTCGCTTTCGTCTGTATCCGTTTCCGGTTCGATTTGCTCTTTTTTCTTGATCCTTGCGACGATCACTTCCGAAACACGTTTCAGCATCAGCGCGCCGCACTCGATCACAACGGCGGAAAAGTAATATTGAATAAGCGTCGTTTGCTCCATTCCCGTAATGAGAAAAGAAACATACTGCGCCACAATGAAGATTGCCGTTGTAACGCCGATTGCGACGATCGTTTTTGTTGCGAAGCGTTCATTCGCAAGGAATTTCTTTTGACGCTTTCCGCGTCTTGATTTCAGCTTCATATTTCCCCCTTCCTATCGCACATGATCGCACGGCGTGCAATTCAAAAACGCGCGCGTGCAATCCCGTGTATTAAACAAGCGTCAGATCGGACAGCTTCACCGCCGCGACAACTACGCCGCCGTAGGTAATGACGGCACGATCTCCGCTGATTTCCTTTACAATGTGATTGCGGTTATACACGAAGGAAGCGAGGCTTTTCCCGTCGTAGGTTTTCGCGCCCTGCTTCAAGCGAACCTTGCTTCCTGCCTTCACGGAAGCCGCCGCCGTCCCGCCGCTTCCGGTCGTGATAAATGCGTCGGAATATCCCGCCGCTTTCAGCTTTGCAAGCATTGCTTCGGCGTTCTCCTTCTTGCTGAATGCTCCCACCTGTACTTTGTAATAGCCACCCGTATTCACGACGTAGGTATCGAAGCCCGCCGCCTTCAATTTCTTTTCCAGCGCCTGTGCGTTTGATTTCTGCTTGAACGCGCCTGTCTGCACCTTGTAAAGCGCGCCCGATCCGGTCGAAGGCTTTTCCGGCTCCGCCGCCGAAGCGCCCAGCCTCTTATTTACCTCCGCCGCGATCGCGCCGTGCCTGTTATACAGGTAATCGCCAGGGCAATCCTTATTTGCGTAGTCCCTGTGAACCGTCATATTGCAACCGTTCTTGTGGTTTACGCGGTCGCTTTTCTTTGTACTCCATACCAGCTTTTTGATCCCGTTTCTACGGCAAATATCCGTTACAAGATCAAGAAGCGCGGCGTATGCCTTATCGGTAACGGCGTAAGGGTGTTTTGTGTCGCTTGCCACTTCAATCGTAATGGCTCTTTGGTCGTTTGCTTCGTTTGAACTGCACCACGAACGATCCTTTTCTTCAACGGAAATTCCGATCGAACCGTCCTTCCCGACAACGTAATTCGCGGAACATTCCCGATCGGTAGTTGCGAAGTAGTCGCAACCCTGCTTCGCTGTAACCTGTCCGACGTAGCAATGAATTGTGATCGTGTCTTTTTTATGATTTCGCGGGCTTGTTCTATTTTTCGTGATCCTTGTATAGCTCGCCAGCGTACTGTTGCTCATTCTTGATACCTCCTAATTGCAAAGGCGGGAACGGCTCATTTATAAACCGTTCCCGCTCTTTTTCATTTGTTATCAATTTGTTGTTCGATATGGTCAAGTCGCTTATGCGCCTGTTTTGCCGACGCTTCAACCGAAACAAGCCTTCCTACGAAATCCGTATTTGTCTTTCGCTGTTCTCGCTGTTCCGCTTTCACGTCGTCGATACCGCCTTTGATGTATCCCAACTCCGTAAGGATCGTTGCGTCGCTTTTCGCTTCCTTCGTTTTGTCTTGATCTCGATTTCGGACGAATGCGACATAGCCGAATACAATAGCGCAAACCGTGCTAATTACGGAAAGTACGGTTAAAATTCCTCCTTCCATTGGTTATGTCTCCCTTCCTGTTACTTCTTCCCATTGCCACAAGGAAGGCGTATCGGGCGGATACACGCAATTTGGCATATCCGCTTTTGCAAGATAGACTTTTCCTTTGTAGCTGTAATATTTCCCGTTCTGGACGTTTACGACGATCCCCGCCGTTTCCGGATAGGGGATCGGATCGTCAATCGTTCCCGTGTGTGTAAGCTCCACAAGGCGGTAATAAGCGAAGGTCGTTTCAACGGGATAGGAAACGGCGTTCGACGTGTGCGCGGCGATAATCTCGTAATATCTCCCGTTATACTTGATGATTTCGCCCACAGTGTTATAGGCGTGCGCGTCCTCGTATTCCGGATATTCGATAACCTCCGCCGATTGCAGGATCATAGCGTCGGAAATGATGTTCGTTTTTGCCGCGCGATCCTGTGCGATCTGCGCCTTGAACGACAACGCAAGAAGGGCGGCGGTACTTTCGCCCGCTGTCTTTACTTCTTGTGTTTCTTTCTTTACTTCCTGCAATTCCTTCTTGATTTCCGCGTTTCCACCGCCGTCTTTGTTATGTTTCACGCTCATTCAAAATTACCTCCGATCCCCGATACCCAGCACGCGGTCAGCGCGTCGCCGCGCTCCACGGTTACGCGGATATTCAAGCCAAATTGAACCGCCGTGTTGGTTTTGTTCTTGAACACGTGCGCCAGTCCTGCGATAACTGCGTTTGTGCAATCCTCCCAAATAGGCGCTACGTCGTAAGGATTGTTGCACGCTTCAACCTTAAACGTGCCGCCCGCCGGAATATCCCTGTTTACTTTGATATTGCACCGCGTCGGCTGTCTGTTTGCCTCCAGCGGCTCCGAAAGGGAAATTACAAAGCTGTTGATCGCCTTTGTGAACGTGAGTGTTCGCGTTGCGCTGTTTCCGGCGCTATCGGTCGCGACAATCTCGATCGTGTGCTGGGCGTTTGTCAATCCCGTAAACGTGTTCCCGCTTACGGAAAGGGTAAGCGTTGCGCCCAGCGCGATATTATTTCGCGTGTTGAACGTGCTTCCGTCGATCTTTTCTACAACGTTTACAACGTCCTTATCCGGATCAGTAACGCTATATTCATAGGTGAAATCCTCTCGCTTCACGCCAAGATCAGCGTTCTGCCCGCTGATAACGGGCGGCTGATTGTGAATTACCGCGATCGCTCCGCTTGTCGTGTACGCGGAAGAATTGCCCGCCGTGTCAACTGCCTTCACGCGGTATTGCAGGGTGTTCCACGCCGTCGATACCATTTCCGAAAATGTGCGCGCGGCGGAACTCTGAACCTGTGTCCACGATCCGCTGTTTGCGCTCCGCTCGAAAACATAGGTCAGCGCATCGCCGTCCGGATCGGTCGCCGCCGCGCAAGAAATTTCGATATTCTGCCCGCTGTAACATTGTTTCGGCGCTGTAATGCTGGGTGGCGCGGAAGGCGCGGCGTTGTAGATGATTTCATAATTCCCGCTTGAATTCGGATTGTCAGATACCAAGATTGAAGATTTCAGATTACAAAGCGGGCGAACGCCCCAGTCCCCGCCGT
>DBGCDL010000059.1:0-8047 GCA_048358235.1 Oscillospiraceae bacterium | reverse complement strand
CTGTAATTCGGGTGTCGGGGGAGGTCGTACTTGTCCGAAAGGAACGGGCGCACGCCCCGCAGCATGAAGATACACTTGCCGCCGTCCATCACTGCCAATTCGTCCTGGGTCATCAACTCTTTGCCATAATGTCAAGTGGTAAATTCAAAAAAGGACAAGCACTATCAAAGAAAGCAGTCTTTCATAGTGCTTGTCCTTTTCTTATTCATGTTTTCTGCCTTGCATTGTTCGAAACGCAGAACTATAATATACTCGATGGAGGTGCGAAATGGATTATATGACATTGAAAGAGGCCGCTGAGAAATGGAGCGTGTCACCTCGTAGGGTAAATTATTATTGCGCTGGTGGTCGTATCCCCAGCGCTGTAAAGATGGCCGGTGTTTGGCTGATTCCCAAAACTGCGGAAAAGCCGATTGATGGCCGGACGAAACAGGGAAAGGAACAGAAGCATGAGTAAGATATTACTTTTGGAAGATGATTTGAGCCTGATCAACGGGCTTTCCTTTGCGTTCAAGAAGCAGGGATTTGAATTGAATATTGCCAGAACGTTGAAAGAAGCGGATGCGCTGTGGGCGGATGGCAGGTATGATTTGTTGGTACTGGATGTATCCCTGCCGGACGGCACCGGCTTTGAATTTTGCAAACGGGTGCGGCAGGTTTCCAAGGTGCCGATCATCTTTCTGACCGCTTCGGACGAAGAAACGAGTATCATTATGGGGCTGGATATGGGCGGCGACGACTATATCACCAAGCCCTTCAAGCTTGGAGTCCTGGTTTCACGGGTCAATGCCCTGCTTCGCCGTGCAAAGGATTTCAGCGCAACGGACACAGAACTGCAATCGAACGGAATCAAGGTTCTTTTGCTGCAGGGTCAGGCTTTCAAAAATGGGGAGCTGTTGGATTTGACCGCTGCTGAATACAAGCTGCTGTGCCTGTTTATGCGAAACCCCAATACGGTGCTTACCAAGGAGCAGATATTAGATAAACTGTGGGACTGCGACGGAAATTATATCGACAGCAGCACCCTCACCGTGTATATGCGGCGGCTTCGCATGAAGATTGAGGATAACCCCAGTGACCCGCAGATGCTCCTGACCGTCCGTCGCATGGGCTATAAATGGAATGTAGTAGGGTGAGGCAGCCTATGAAAATACTTGCAAATAAGGATATCAGAAATCTGTTTCTTGCGGTATCGGTTATCTGGGCAGCATCCCTCCTGCTGGCACAGGGCTTTTTATGGCTGCGCTATCAAAGGCTTTCTTTGTGCCTGCTGTTTATTTTTTTGTTGGCAGCGGCGGCTATATGGGTGGTTTGCTGCTCCTATTTCAAAAAGCAGAATAAGATCATGGAACAGGCGGTATCCCAGATCAATGTGTATCTTGACGGGGATAGCAACGCACGTATTGAATGCGACAGTGAGGGGGAGCTATATCGGCTGTTCCATTCCGTCAATTCCCTGGCGGCGGTTTTGAACGCCCACGCAGATAACGAGCTTCGGGAAAAGGAATTTTTGAAAAATACGATCTCCGATATTTCCCACCAGCTGAAAACACCGCTGGCGGCACTGAATATTTATAATGGCCTGCTTCATGAGGAAGATATAGAAGCGTCCTCCGTGAAAGAATTTGCTGACCTGTCTGAGCAGGAGCTTGACCGCATGGAAACGCTGGTGCAGAGCCTGCTGAAGATCACAAGGCTGGACGCCGGTTCCGTCACGCTGGAAAAGGGGGCCGAGAATGTGGCGGATATGCTGCGGGATGTTGAGCTGCATTTCGCATACCGGGCCAAACAGGAGCATAAAGAACTTGTCCTGTCCGGCCCGGAGGAGGTCCTTCTTTTCTGCGACCGCGACTGGCTGACCGAGGCCATTGACAACATCGTGAAAAACGCCCTCGACCATACGGAGAGCGGCGACGCGGTTCATATTACATGGAAAGCTCTGCCCAATGCCGTTCAGATCGCCGTAAAGGACAACGGCTGCGGCATCCATCCGGAGGACCTGCACCATATTTTCAAGCGGTTCTACCGCAGCCGCTTTTCCCAGGACAAGCAGGGCATCGGGCTGGGCCTGCCGCTGGCAAAGACCATCGTGGAAGCCCATAGCGGCACGATTGAGGTGGACAGTGAACTTGGAAAAGGCACGACCTTCACCATGAATTTTTTAATTCCTACAAAATTGTAGGCTGAGTGTAGGGTTACAGTAATATTTCGGTGCTATCCTTTCCTCATAGGCAGGAAAAACAAAAGCAGCCCGCCTATTTCGCAAAACATGAAGAAAGAGGTATATGCACGATGAATTTATTAGAGGTCAAAAACATTTGTAAGACCTATGGCAGCGGAGAAACCGCAGTCAAGGCTTTGAAGGATGTCAGTTTTTCCGTTCCCAAGGGGGAATATGTGGCCGTCGTGGGGGAATCCGGTTCCGGCAAAAGTACGCTGCTGAACATGATCGGCGCGCTGGACACGCCCACGACCGGCAAGGTGCTGATCGACGGTAAGGACATTTTTGCCATGGACGAGCGCAAGCTGACGGTATTCCGCCGCAGGAACATTGGCTTTATCTTTCAGGCGTTTAACCTTGTGCCGGAGTTAACGGTGGAGCAGAACATCATCTTCCCGGTGCTGCTGGACTACCAGAAGCCGGATAAGAAATATCTGGAAGAACTTCTTGCGGTACTGAACCTGAAAGAGCGCCGGAACCATCTGCCCAGCCAGCTCTCCGGCGGACAGCAGCAGCGTGTGGCGATTGGCCGTGCGCTCATTACCCGGCCAGCCCTGATCCTGGCTGACGAGCCGACCGGCAATCTGGACACCCAGAACAGCAGCGAGGTCATTGCCCTGCTGAAAGAAGCATCCAAAAAGTATGAGCAGACGATTATTATGATTACCCACAACCGTAGTATCGCGCAAACGGCTGACCGGGTATTGCAGGTATCGGACGGTAACCTCACCGATTTTGGGAGGTGCCGGGAATGAAAAGCTATTTAAGCCTTGTGCCGATCTCTGCAAAGGTGCGGAAACGGCAGAATCGGATGACCATTCTGTGTGTCATTATTTCGATATTTCTGGTGACAGCAATTTTTAGCGTGGCGGATATGATGATTCGAACCCAAAGCGACCGAATGACCGGCAAAAACGGAAGTTGGCACATAGAGTTGGACGGCATTTCTCAAGAAACAGCCCTGAAAATTGCGGAGCGGGATGATGTGGTTTCGATTGGTGCAGTTACGATATTTAACCCGGACGGAGAACTGCCCTACCGCATGGACGGAAAAAGGGTTGTACTTTATGGTATTGATGAATCCTATCTGACAATGAATTCAACTGGTGCCGCCGAAGGACGCTTTCCGCAGGGAATGGGCGAAATCATGCTCAGCAGCAATGCAGCGCGTGTCCTTCAAGTTGCAGTTGGGGACACTGTTACACTACGTACGCCGTCCGGAGACTGGGATTTTACAGTGTCCGGTTTGGGCGGTGTGGAGGAAAGCTACTATTCCGGGCAATATTCTTTGATGGATGCCTACCTGCCGCGCACAGCATTTGCAGCGCTGATGGAGCAGAACAACGTCCATAATCTTCAAACGTCATATTATGTCCAGTTTACCAGCGCGTCTAAGGCAGCTAAAGCAATCCCGGAACTGACGGCACAGCATAACCTGCCGGAAAATGCTGTCTCAGAAAACACCGGTGTGATGGCTATCGCCGGACAAAGCGATAGCAGCGCCGCAAAAAATGTTTACAGCCTTGCCGCAGTTCTGTTTGTGCTGGTTCTTCTGGCAGGTGTACTGATGATCTCCGGCAGCATGAACAGCAATCTGGCACAACGAATCCAGTTCTTCGGAATGATGCGCTGTATCGGCATGAGCAAATCTCAAATTATCCGATTTGTCCGTTTAGAAGCGCTTAACTGGTGCAAAACGGCTGTGCCCGTAGGCGTTCTGCTTGGCACACTTGCCAGCTGGAGCATTTGCGCGGCGCTGCATTATGGCATCGGTGGCGAGTTTTCCACAACACCGGTTTTTCAAATCAGTCCTGTAGGTTTAGTCAGTGGCATCGTGGTCGGTATCGTGACCGTCCTGCTGGCGGCAGAGTCACCGGCGCGGCGGGCGGCACGGGTCTCACCTGTGGCGGCGGTCTCCGGCACGGGAGAGAATCTTTCCGCTTCGCGTCATGCTTCAAACTATAGCTTTGGAAAAATCGAGTTGTCGTTGGGAGCCCATCACGCCATTGCCGGTAAAAAGAACCTGTTTTTAATGACATCTTCTTTTGCACTCAGTATTGTTTTGGTGCTCTGCTTTTCTGTACTGCTTAAATTTGCCGGCTTGCTTTTGCCCGGTCAAGCTCCGTGGCAGCCGGATATTCTCTTGAACGGGTACGGAAACGAACAGGTATTGTCCCGCAGTATGGCAGAACAGCTGCGTGCGATTCCGGGTGTTGGGTATGTCTGGGGCGCAACCGGTCTTACCAACACTCCTGCCAGCAGTCCGCAGAAAGAGGTAGAGCATGTGGTGCTGGGTTCCTACGATGATTTTATGATGGAAAAAAGCAGGGATCTCGTTGTAGCAGGCAGGATGGCCGATCAGGCAGCCAGCAGCAACGAAGTCATGACGATCTATAATAAAAACAACCCGTTGAAGGTTGGAGATACCGTTTATATAAGCGGAAGAGACCTTACCATTGTGGGGGCTTTTTCGGAGGGAATGTTCCCGGATGATGTTACAGTCATCTGCCCACAGGCGCTATTTGACCGTCTGGTCGGAGCGCAGAACTATAATATGATCGGCGTTTTGCTGAACGATTCAGCAACAGAGCAGACTGTAATGCAAATTGCCCACCTTGCAACAGACGAGATCATTGTATCGGATGTGCGAGAGCGTAATTCGCAGGAAGCTGCTACCTATCTGGCTTCCAGAATTGTCGTATATGGTTTTCTGGCGATTATTGGACTGATTTCTCTTTTTAATATTGTCAACAGCATTTCGATGAGCGTTTCTGCCCGTACAAAGCAGTATGGCGTCATGCGTGCAATTGGAATGGATGGCAGTCAGCTTACTCGGATGGTTGCTGCGGAAGCCTTTACCTATGCTGTTTCCGGGCTGATTGTCGGCTGTATTGCCGGTCTGCTGCTGAGCCGTATGCTGTACGCTCGACTCATTACACGCTATTTTGGCATGACATGGCATCTGCCAGGAATGACGCTCTGCCTTATCATTCTATTCGTATTTGCTGCCGCAGCTCTTGCGGTTCATGCCCCAGCGAAGCGGATTCGAAACATGGCAATTACTGAAACAATCAATGAATTATAATTGCAATCCACTTTGGAAAATTTAATGTAACATCTGCCGGACGACGGCAAAGAAAAAATCCCCATCCCTCATTGATTGAGAGATGGGGATCACTGATTATTCTGTAATCTCCGGGATTTCTCCGACAAAGTTATAAATGATCCTGACTTCCTGCACTTTCTGTCCGTCAATCTTCTTGACTTCACCCACCAGAATCTTGCTGATGAGCCGGTTCAGCACCGCCTCGTCCAGTTCTTCAATGGCGGCGTAGCGCCGGATTTCCCGGATAAAGGTGCGGACTTCGCTTTCCTGTTCGTCAGAGTGTCGCATCATCAACATCAGGTCTTGCAGGCGCTTCTGGTTGGCTTCCTGCTCCTGTTCCAGCGCCGCCGTCAGCTTCATAAAACGCTGCTCGGTCAGTATCCCTTTAGCCTTATCGGTGTAAAGGCTCAGGAACATCCCGTCAATCTCCTGATTTCTGGCTTCCAGCCGCTGGCGTTCTTTCTGCGTCTGGGAAGCGTCTATCAGATACCGGCGCTCCATCCGGCTGCTCAGTCGCTGATAAAATGCGTCGGCATCTTTGAGAGCCTGTGCCGCCAGTTCCTGAATGTCCTTCAGAACAAGGTCATACAAATCCCTTGCCTCGATCTTATGGCTGGTGCAGGCGTTCTTGCCCAGCCGGTTGTAGGTCTGGCAGATATAATACGCCTTGTCAATCGGCTCCCGCATCTCGCCGGTAAAACGGTTTTTTCCGGTTCTGCCCACCTTTTCATACCGCACCTGCATGGACTTTCCGCAGGTAGCACAGTAAATGATACCGTGGAACAGGTTATAGAAGGGACAGGAGTTGCCTTTCATAATGGTAGGTCTGCGGTCAATGATTTCCTGCACCTGCTCCCATTCTTCCGGGGAGATGATTGCTTCATGGCAATCCTCGATAATTTCCCAGTCCTCACGAGGGATAATGTCATAGGTGTTGGAACGAATCCCTTTCTGATGTGTCCGGCAGACCAGATGTGCGCCCTTATAAAAGGGATTCCGCAGGATATGGCTGATTCTTGCACTTCCCCATGAATAGTAATTTACATCACATTCTGTGTTGCTTTTTACTCTGGTGATCGGGACTTTATCATCCATGAGCTGCTTTGCAATCCGCATACATCCCCAGCCATCCAGCGCCATATCATAGATTTTTCGGATTACCGGTGCTGTCTCAGGGTCACGGATCAAATGTCCCTTATCCTCCGGGTCACGCATCAAACCGAGGGGCGGCTGCCCACCACAAAACTTTCCCTGCCGGGAACGGGTCATACGCCCTGCCAGCACCTTTTTGGAAATATCCCGGCTGTACATATCGTTCAGGATATTCTTAAACGGCGTAATGTCCATTTCCTGACGGGTCAGGCTGTCCACTCCGTCTGTAATGGCAATATAGCGTACATTGTGTTTTGGGAAAAAGATTTCGATATAGCTGCCAGCTTCGATATAATTCCTGCCCAGTCTGGACAGGTCTTTGGTGATAACGCAGCCGATCTTTCCCGCCTCAATATCGGCAATCATACGCTGAAAAGAAGGGCGGTTGAAATTGCGGCCTGTATAACCGTCATCCACATAATACTCATACTGGAACATTCCGTTTTTTTCGGCAAAGTCCCGGAGCATAAGTTTCTGGTTGCTGATGCTCATGCTCTCATTATCGCCGCCATCCTCCAGAGAGATACGGCAATAAAGGGCTGTGATTTTCTGATTAACTTGTTTTTTCCTGCTCATAGTGTTCTCCTTCTATGAACAGGGACACGATACCATTATAATATCATGTCCCTGTCCATGATTCAACTGCTTTACGCCGCTTTCTGTGCCATTTCCCGATGCTCCAGCCATTCCTCAAAGTGTTCGCAGGTCTGACGCTCGATCAGCTGCTCAAAGGCTTCTCGCATGGTTTTGTCCCCAGAAAACTCACGAACCACTACAAACTGGACTTTTTTATTCTGCTTCTTGTTTTTCTCCATAGGCTACCTCCATAGAATAGGGGATCAGACGGTGGCTGCGGCAACGAAGTCCGGCAACGGACATCAAAAAACCTGTAAACTATCGTCTGACCCTGATTTCTTAACTTTTCAAATTTTCTTATAAAATCTCGTTGCTTTCGTTGCCGAAAACATAGATAGATCATAAAAAGCCTTTACTTGCGGGCTTTTTCTATATCAAAACCATAAATTTATCAGCAACGAACCCGGCAACCATCCCGGCAACAGACCGTCCTTGTCAGGCGATCCACTCCTGCGGAAGTTCCAGCTGACGGCATTCTTCTTCACTCAGTTCTACAAATCCACCTTCGTTGCTGGGTAGTTCGTTGCCGGAAGTGTCCCGTTCCCAGCCCTTTTGTCTGCCATATCCGGCAAACATCCGGGGATTGGAAAAAGGCTTCCAACCGGTCACGACCGTGTTCATGATCTCATTGATATTGTGGAGCTGCCACCGCTTCGGCTCATCAAAGGTATGTCCTAGCGCCTCCTTGAACAGCTGTTTTGAGCAGACCATGTTTCCGGTGTAGTGTTCCAGAAATCCCTGTATCTGTCCGGCTTCGGTGTCCTCCGGCATGAAGTCCTTCTGCACCTCCACCAGTTGGTGCTGAATAGTTTTGCTAAATTTCATGGAATAATTTCCGCTGCGGTAAATACTCATGGCTTCTGCCCACACCTGCAAAAGATAAGCTCTGGAAGCGTCCTCATCCTCCAAAATGTGAACCTCTGCATTCTCCG
>DBGCDL010000058.1:0-19022 GCA_048358235.1 Oscillospiraceae bacterium | reverse complement strand
ACCGAGGGCTCGAAAAGCAGCGAGCCAAATTCAATATCATGTTCGCATTGGCGAATCTGCTTCTGGCTGACAGGCCCTGCCTGGCGGCTTGAAGTTGTGCGCTCTCGCGAAGAAATGCGCCGGGAAGCCTATGGTTTCCTGCCTGATGGGTGATTCGACAGCGCTTGCCTCAGCAATTGTGCGGTGCTGCCATAGGACGATAGTCTTTCGAGAAAGGAAAACGATATGTCGTTGAGAAAAAAGCTGACATTGTCTATGCTCATGATTGCGGTGATCCCCGTGATGGTACTGGGAGGCTTTTATTATCAGTATTTCAGCGGGGCCCTTTTGAGCAACGTGCAGCAGCGGGAGCTGCAGAATAACAGCCAGATTATTTACAGCGTTGATAACTTTTTCAATTCAATCTTCAAGATTTCCGATTCCCTGCTAATGAATGAAGAGCTCATGGACATTCTGCAGAAAAGCTATGAGGAACAGAGTTCACCTCTCGAAGGATACCGCGACAAGGCACAGGTGGACAAGCTGCTTTACAAGGGCGGCTATTACCTGGATGGCAGAATAGAGACTATCGCCATATTTCCGAGGAACAACAGCATGTTTTACTACTGCACAGAGGGAAACGTCAATCCGTCCTATGATATCCATGCGGAAGAGTGGTACGAAAAGATTGCCAGTAAAGAGGGGGCGAAAGTATTGGTGGGAGTGCACCAAAGCCGTCTGGTGTACGCATTCTCCGACGCAGCCAGACCCTATTGCGTAACTGTCGGAAGATCAATTTACTCCCCACATGATTCCCAACTGCTTGGCACTATGCTAATCAACATTAACGTACACGATCTCCAGACCTGCTGGCCGGCTTTCAAGGAAGATTCGCAGGAGCGGTTTTACCTGCTGGATGACGAAAACAACGTTGTGTTCAGCAATCTGACGGAGGAGATTGGCGGTAAATTCTTTCAGGACGGCCTGGAAGACGGCATTTCTTCCTGCCGAATCGACGGGAAATTGTACGATACGATCGTCTCGGGCTCCAAAAGCCTGGGATGGAAAAGCGTCAAAATGATTCCACGCAGCCAGTTGGATCAAGAGATCACCGTTGTTCCTTATATGACGCTCCTCCTCATGCTGATCCTTACGGTTCTGGCAGTTCTGGTTTCAATCTTTATTTCCAAAATCTTTACACGTCCGCTTCAGGAGCTTTATGTGAAGCTCCAGCGCTTTGAAGCGGAAAAAAGCGGGATTCCGCTCCCTGAAAATCAGGTGGAGATCAAAGGCCTTTCCCGCAGCTACCAGCACATGATCAACGAGATCAACGCCCTCACCATCAAAAACTACGAGACGCAGATCCAATTGCGCAGGGCAGAACTCATGGCGCTCCAATCCCAGATCAATCCCCATTTTATCTACAACACGCTCAATTCCATCAAGTGGATGGCGGATATGCAAGGATCCAAGCGTATGGTAACGGCGTTGGATTCCCTGATCAAGCTCATGCAGTTTTCCTCCAAAAACAGCCGGGAGGTCATCCGGATTCAGGACGAGATCGATCTGATCCGGGACTACATCAACCTGATCAACCTCAAATATTTCGACAGGATCTTTGTTGATGTCCATGTGGAGCCGGGCTTGGAAAACTACGAAACGCTGAAATTCCTTCTGCAACCGATCGTAGAGAATTCCATCTACCACGGTTTCAGCAGTATGATCCGGCAATGCACGGTGCAGATCAACATTACCCGAAAAGAAGACCGTATTCTGTATGAGGTGATCGACAATGGCAAAGGGATGAGCAAGGAGAAGATCCGACAGGCTCTGGAGGAAGATCATCCCCTCAACTCCCATTCGTTTAACAAGATCGGTCTTTATAATGTGAATAAGAGAATCCAGTATATTTTTGGAGAGGAGTACGGTATTCAAATCGACAGCGAACCCGGCAAGTACACGAGGGTGATTGTGGAAATTCCAGCCCGTATCTATAAGGAGGAGATGGCAAATGCGTAACATCGGGATCGCGATCATTGATGACGAGAGCCTGGTCCGGCTCGGAATCAAATCTTCTGTGGCGTGGGAAGAGTATGGCTATGAGATTGTAGGAGAAGCGGACAACGGGCAGACCGGCCTGGAGATGATCAGGGAAAAACACCCGGATATCGTCCTGCTCGACGTCTGTATGCCGGTGATGAACGGGATCGAAGTTCTGAAATCCCTGCAAAAGCTGAAGATTCAGTGCAAGGTTATTATCTTGAGCTGCCACGATGATTTCTGTTTTGTAAAAGAGGCAATGAAGAACGGTGCGTTCGATTACCTGAGAAAAAATGAGATCAACAGCGCGAACATCCTGACGGTTCTGGAGGAGGTACGGCACTCACTGTGCAAAAAGCAGGACGAGGGGCAGGGAGGCTGGGACAGTTACGCGCGTGATGTCTGCCTGCACCGTCTGATCACCGGCAGCAGCGAACCTGCTGAACGGCAGTTGCCTGTCAGTCAATTGCACATCCGGGAAGGAAACCTCTGCTGCATTGTGTTTGCAGTGCAGAATTACCAGAAAGTACGGGCCCGTTACGGAGAGGGACGCCCCTTCCCACTGGAACAAAGCGTTATCAACCTCACAGTGGAAGTGCTGCACCAGTGGACGCAGGAACTGGAAGTTTTTCTTCTGCAGGAAAACCGGTATGTTATCCTGCTGAGCAGTCAGAACAGTGTCAGCAGCACCCAGTGGGAGGAGAAAGCCTGCAGCCTGGTCCACGAACTCCACACCGTGTTCCAGAATTATCTGAATGCTGACACCTGCTACGGTGTCAGCAGCGCCGTCTCGAAATTCTCTGCACTGCCGGAGGCGTTCGAGCACGCGCGCTACTCTCTGCAGCTTCACTATTTTCAGCCGGACAGGTTCCTTATCAAGGAGATGCGCAAGCCGGATCGGACGATGAGCCGCCCGGAAGTCAAGGAATGCCTTGGCGATATCAATATCTGTGTGTCGCAGAAGCAATACACGCAAATCTTTTCCCGATTTTATGCTTTCATCCAGTGGCTGCAGCAGCACCACAGGGAGAACCTGGACGTTATGGGGGTGCAGAACTTTTTCTCCAATATGGTGCGCTTCCTTCTCCTGCAGGAGGGAAAGGCGCCGGAAGAAACGGTGGAAAAGCTTCAGGCCTGCGAAACCGTGGAGGAAGCGCAGCGTTTCCTTGAGGACTTCCAAAAGGAGTTGAAGACAGGAGAGCCGGCTCTTGACCAGAAAAACTACCTGATTCGCGAGGCGGCGGATTATATCCGGCAGAATTTGAGCCGCGGCGACATCTCGCTCGATGAGATCGCCGACCACCTGATGATCAGTAAGTCTTATCTCTGCCGCCTGTTCAAAAAAAAGCTCGGAGTTTCCGTGCAGCACTATATCTACAGAATCCGGATAGAGAAGGCGAAGGAGTACCTGAACGACTTCCGGCTGAAAATCTACGAGGTGGCAGAGCTTACCGGCTTCAACAGCTCCACCCATTTTAATATCGTCTTTAAAAAGATTATGCGGTGCACTCCGGCAGAGTACAGGAACGGCCTGAAGCAGTGAGGGAAAGGTCAATATGAATAAATAAAGTTCAAGATCCTCCGCGGGTTTAAGCTTTGTGTACTAAAATTGTTCAATATCCTGATATTTTCTTCAACAGCGTTTATGGAAAATAGTGAACAGATTCTCTATAATATAAGTAACCTAATTCGGGAAAACAGACAAAATGGAGGGAAGAGAGAAACCGGTTTTCAAAAAAAAATTGAAGAAGGATAACCGAATGTACAAGAAATTACTTGCGTTGTGTTTGGCGGCGCTTTTGACAGCGTCCGCGGCAGGGTGCTCCCAGGGCACAGAGGGCAGCAGCGCCCCAGCGGAAGGCGGCAGCGCCCCGGCAGGGGACGCCGCCCCCAGCGGAGAAGTGGTAACCATCCGCATGGGCGGCTGGGGCAACTTCGAGGATGAGCACGCGCCCGGCACCGTGGGCATGGAGGAGGCCATCGGCGTTAAGATAGAATTCCAGAAATACCCCACCGACGCGGACTTCTGGAACAACCTCCCCGCCCAGATCGCGGCCAAGACGGCCCCCGACTTTATTTCCCTGACCAACGAGCTGTACCTTCCGTACATTAACGACGGCCTGGTGGTTCCCCTTACCTCCTATGTGGAGGACGGCACCATCAGCTGCTGGGACTCCATCGCACAGAACCTGAAGGATATCTGGGAGATCGACGGCGAGATTTACGGCATCCCCACCCACCAGTCCCCCGCGGTGTTCGCCATCAATATGAACCTGTGGAACGAGGCTGGCCTGACAGAGGACGACTTCCCGGAGACCTGGGACGATGTGCTGGCGATCTGCCAGGTGTTCAAGGACCAGCTGGGGATGACCGGCCTGTGCCTGAACACCCAGGAGTTCCACTTTACCCAGTACGCCCTCTCCTTCGGCGGCGGCTGGGGCCTGGGCAAGACCATCAACACCCCCGAGAACGCCGCGGCCCTGCAGTTCCTCATCGACGCCTACCACCAGGGCTATGTGGTTACCCCGAAGGAGCTGGGCGTGAGCTATGACGGCTCCGTGCTCATGACAAACGACGCGGCCATGTCCACCGGCGGCACCTGGTATATCAACGACTTTGCCAAGAACGCGCCGGATGTGGAGGTCCGCTACATCAAGATCCCCCACGCGGAAGGCCACGAGGACGCTGCCGGCACCTTCCACGCCCCCGCCTACGCTATCCTGAAGGGCGGCGCCCACGAGAAAGAGACCGCCATGGCCATCAATTATTTGATGAATGACGCTCGTTACGAGGCCATCATTGACCTGGGCTATATCCCAGTGGATGAGAAATACTTCGACGAGTTCCGGGAGAAGCAGCCGGCGCTGGCCGACCAGATAGAAGCTCTCCCTCTTTCCAACGGCTTCGGCTACCCCCCCTCCGGCAAAATGTTTGCCGACGCGCTGATCTTCAAAATGGAGGAAGCCCTTTTCAACCCTGACTCCACCGTAACCGGCGCTCAGATTGTGGAAGAACTCCAGGCGGAGTATGGCGAGTAAAGGGCACCAAAGAGGAATAAAAACGAAAGAATGAGATTGTCGGTGCCCCCTGGCGGCCAACGGCTGTCAGGGGGCATAATCAAAGGAGGGATTATGGGGATGACGACTGAGAATACAGGCGGCGGAGGAAAAAAGCACAGTAAGCTGCGCAGGCAAGAGGCAGTGGCAGGCTGGCTTTTTGTGCTGCCCGCGGTAATCTTCTGGCTTGTTTGGTTTTTGTACCCGGCGGTAAAGGCTATCTCTATCAGCTTCTTCCGGTACAACTACGCCACGCCGGAGACTAACGCCTTTATCGGGATGGAAAACTACATCCGCCTGTTTCAGGATCCCAAATTTTTTGAGGCCATGCAGCACAGCTTCCTCATGGTGCTTGTCATTGTGCCGCTGCAGTCCCTTTTTGCCTTTTCCATTGCGGTCCTGCTCAATGGGAAAATCCGGTTTAAAGGGTTCTTCCGCTCCAGCTGCTACATACCCTACGTGATTTCGTCAATGGCGGTTACCATCTTTTTCATGTACTTCTTCATCAAGGATGGGCCCGCGACCAAATTCTTTACCCTTTTTGGCTTTGAAAATGTAAGCTGGTTTGCCAACGTGAAGTACGCGCTCCCCTTCCTCATCATCCTTTACGTGTGGCAGCAGGTGGGCTTTTACGTGGTGATCTTCATCGGCGGCCTGCAGGAGATCCCGGCAGAGCTGTACGAGGCGGCCAAGGTAGACGGGGCCGGCCCCTGGCAGCGGCTCATCCGCATTACGGTGCCGCTTTTGAAAAACACCACCTACCTGGTTTTGACCTTTGGCATGATCAACGCATTCCAGGTTTTTGACCAGATAGCGGCCATGTCCAAGCAGTCCCCGCTGGGTTCCCCTTCGGGCGCCACCAGCACGCTGGTCACCTTTTTGTACCAGCAGTCCTTCAGCTACATGGACATGGGCTACGGCAGCGCCGCCGCGGTGATCCTTTTCCTCATCATCTTTTCCTTGTCCACCGTGCGGGAAATTTTAGGAAGGAGGTCGGAATAAATGAGAACGCGGGGAAGCGTAGTCGGAAAGGTGCTCACCTATTTCTTCCTGGCCCTTTTGGCTTTGATCTTTTTGGTTCCTGTGTTTTACGTCATGTACAATTCGCTGCTGCCAAAGCGGTACATCGGCTCCTTTGTGCCGCCCTCCGTCTGGAGCCTGGACAACTACAAGGAGCTCTTTGCGGATTTCCCCATCATGGGGTGGTATAAGAATACGGCCATTTCCACCCTGTCGGTGGTGCTGGGCAACATTGTCTTCACGCCCATGGCGGGCTACGGCCTGGCCAGGCTCAGGTTCCCGGGCAAAAAGGTAATTTTTGTCTGCCTCATGCTCTCCATGATGATCCCGGGCCAGCTGGTGCTGCTGCCCCAGTATATTATGATGGCCCAGATGGGGCTGGTTGACACGCTTGCCGCCATTATCATCCCCTACCTGTCCCAGTCCATGTTTATCTTTATGGCCAGGCAGTTCTTCTACGGAATCCCTGAGGAGCTGGAGGAGGCGGCGCGCATCGACGGCCTGGGCCGGTTCGGCACCTATGTGCGCATTGTGCTGCCCATTTCTGGCGTGCTCATCGCCACCATAGCGATTTTCAATTTTACCGGCACCTGGAACTCTTACCTGGTTCCCTCCACCTTCATCTCCACCCTGGAGAAGTTCGTGCTGGTGGTGGGGCTGCAAACGGTGAACAACGAGCATTTCCAGCAGGAAAATCTCACTCTGGCCGGCGTGTTCCTCTTGTCCTTCCCTGTCATCATCTTCTTCATGTTTACCCAGAAGTTCTTCGTGCAGGGAATCGCCACGTCTGGAATCAAGAGCTGAACCCAGGCCCGGGAACAGGTTTCCCGGCATTGCAATACTGACACAATACTGACACAATGGAGGAATGCAGAAATGAAAAAGTGGAAGGTTGCCTTAATTGGCTGCGGATCGATCGCGGACAATACGTATCTTCCCCGGATCGGCGAGATTCCGGAGGCGGATCTGGTTGCAGTCTGCGATATCATCCCGGAGAGAGCAAAGAACTATGCAGAAAAATTTCATGTGCCGGCCTGGTACACCAGCATCGATGAACTGCTGGAGAAGTGTGACTTCGAGATCCTGATGAACACGACATCGATCCCAGCGCACCACGAGATCAACATGAAGGCGCTGCGGGCCGGAAAGCATCTTTACTCACAGAAGCCCGTCGGCCTGACGGTGGAGGAGGTGACCGAGCAGATCGAGGCTGCCAAGGCAGCCGGTGTGAAATACACTGCTTCACCGATCCACATGCTGCGTGACGACATCCGCTTTGCCAAAAAGCTGATTGCCGACGGCTGCATCGGGGAGATTATGAAGGTGCACACCAACGTTTGCCACGGCGGCCCGGAATATTTCCAGTACCGCACGGCGGACCCCACGTGGTTCCACCGTCCCGGCAGCGGCGCTCTCTACGACATGGGCGTGCACGGCCTGACGATGACCACGGGCATCCTTGGTCCCGCGAAGGCTGTGGGCTGCATGGCCAAAATCTCCGAGCCTGTCCGCACGGTAAGAACCGGTACCTTTGACGGCATGCAGATCCAGGCTGACCAGCTGTACGATAACTACATCATTACGCTCGATTACGGCGAGAGAACCATGGCGGTGGTGGAGTCTGGTTTCTGCCAGAAGGACAGCCGCGCACCTCAGATGGAGATTTTCGGTACAAAGGGAACGATCACTTTCGTCAACAACGGTAACATGAACCCGCTCGATTCGCTGGAAGTTTACCTTGATGCGCCGGAGCGCGGTATTCGCGGCTGGCTGAAGCCTATGGAGTGGGATGTTCCGGCTTCTGAGATGAACTTTTTCCAATGCAAGGTGGTTCAGGATCTGATCCATGCCATTGAGGAGGACCGTCCCGTCGGTTTGCCCCCGGAGCACGCCAGACACGTGGTGGACATCATGTGCACCATTCCGGAAGCGATCAAGACAAAGAGCATTGTCCCGCTGCACACCACTTTCTGAGCAGAGGGGAACTGATCACAGATGAGGTGAATGTTATGAAGAAATATCGCATTGGTCTGGTGGGCTTCGCTCACATGCACGTTTTGGATCAGATCAAGCCGTTTCTGTCCATGCCGGAGCGCGTGGAATGGATCGGTGCCTCGGATATCAAGCCGATGGTAGAGTCTGAATATTTTGAAAGCTCCAGCCGCTCCATGAACCTGAAGCTCTGTCAGGAGCAGTGTGGGTTCACCCGCGTGTTTGAGGATTACCGTGATCTTCTCGATCTCAAACCCGACCTTGTCCTTGTGAACTGCGAGAACGCGTTTCACGGAATCATTATCCCCGAGATCCTCATGCGCGGGATCCACGTGGTGGTGGAAAAGCCGTTGGCCTATTCCACTGAACACGCCATGGCTATTGCCCGCGCTTCCCGGATCGGTAAGGCGGACTGCATGATCAATTGGCCGACCACATGGCAGGCCAGCGTCCGCCTGGGCCAGAAGCTTGTCAGCGAAGGTGTTGTGGGAAAGGTGTACCGTTTCCAGTTCCGCAACCCGGATTCCCTGGGTCCGTTCTCTTACGGCCAGGTCATGACGGATCGGCAGCTGGGCAAGGAATGGTGGCATTAAGTCGGTGGCATTTTGTACGGAGTGGTTTGAGAAAAGGCTGCTGTCTTCTTTAATTCCGTAGGCTTGGAGGGCGAGACGATACCCCTTATGGCGCATTTGTTCGGTTATAATGCTGTAGTCGTAAGCGGCAAAGGCGATTTTTCGATGCCCCAACTGGATTAGGTGCTCCGTCGCTTGAAAAGCGCCGTCGGTATTATGACTGCTCACCACGTTATAAGGAACTTGCTCTGTGTAACGGTCGATTAGGACAAAAGGAATCCCTTCCTCCTTGAGGCGGCTAAAAGAAGAAATATTCTTTTCCGGATCAATGGAATAAATAATCAAAGCCGACATTTTATCGTGGACGGCCTTTTCAATCAGCTCTTTTTCCGCCTCAATTTCGTCGTTGGATACTTCAATTAAAATGGGATATCCATGAGCCGCACAGCAGGATTGGGCACCTTTTATCATTTTCGTAAAAGAGCTGTCGCCGGATTCGCTGGCCGGGAGGAGAAATACAATCATTCGCAGGCGCTGCTTTTTGGCCGGATCGTTGGCGAGGGCTACAAAACTGCCTTTTCCCTTGATGCGATAGATAAATCCGTCGTTGACCAAATCGGAAAGCGCTTTTCTGGCAGTGATTACGCTGACATTGAAGCGCCTGGCAATTTCATTTTCACCGGGGATTTTATCGTTGGGCATCAATGCTTCGGATTCAATCAGGGAAAGAATGTTTTTCTTTACCATTTCATATTTTAATTCAGCCTCTGAATGATGCGTTTGTTCCATATAGGCGCCTCCTGTACGTTTGTAATTCTATAATAAGTTTGGAAAAAAGATCGTATAATAAGATTAGCTATTATTTAAACTTATTATAGTGCAACATTGAATGGAAATCAAGATAAATTCAAAACCCACACTTAATTTTTTAGTTACAATATAAGATCAATATTACTTAGTATTGTGTAATATATACAATACAAAATAGTTTATTATAGTTAAATAAACATATTTTAACATTTCGTATTGACATATTTGGCTAAGTGTTCTATAATGCAGACAACGAAACATTGGACTGCCATTTTAAAAAAGTTCGTATGTAATAGTATAAGAATTGTTAAAGCTGTGACAGCTGCGACAGAAGAGAGCAGGGCGATTATGGAGAAGAGAGGCCTAAAGAAAATATACTATTTATCCAGCACGCATTGGGACCGAGAATGGTACCGGCCTTTTCAGGGATTCCGCTATCGGTTGGTCAAGGTGGTCAATACAGTGATCGACGTTTTGGAAAAGGATCCAGATTTTAAAACGTTTATTTTTGATGGCCAGACAGTGGTTTTGGATGACTATACGAAGATTGAGCCCGGGAAAAAAGAGCGCCTGAAAAAGCTAATTGCGGAAAAACGCATTAAGGTTGGCCCTTGGTATGTAATGCCGGATGAATTTTTGGTTTCGGGAGAAAGCTTGATTCGCAATCTGTTGATGGGTGACCGGCTTTCCCACCAATATGGAGCAAACGGACCCATGAAATACGGCTATATCTGTGACATATTCGGCCATGTGGCACAAATGCCGCAGATATTGAACCAGTTTGGGATAAAAGGTGCCTTGCTGGGAAGGGGGACCAATCTCCATACAACAGAGTCCCATTTTTTATGGGAGGCGCCCGACGGAAGTCGGTGCACAACCTTTAAGGTACCCGAGGAATGCGGATACGGCACATTCTGGCTGGATGTATGGCTGCCTTACTATTTTGACGGCCGGGAAGAGGGATTGGTAGAACGTGCTTGCCGGTATATCGATTCCGAAAAAGAACGCAGCCCGCTTCCTTTTGTAGTTTTAATGGATGGGATGGATCATGAGGGAATCCATGCAAAGGCGCCCTGGCTGGCAAAACAGCTGGAGAAGATTTACGGGTGTCCGGTGGTTTTTGAATCTCTTGACGCGATTCCGGAGGATCTGGAGCCTTACCAGTCAGAGATGCCCGTAAAAATGGGTGAGTTGAACGAAACTGCCAAGCGCTGTGTGGAACACAATATGCTCATTACATATACGCTGTCCAGTCGGTACGATATCAAAAAATCCAACGATCAATGCCAGACGATGATGGAAAAGTGGGCGCAGCCCTGTGCCGTTTTGTCGGCATGGAAGGGTGTTCCCCTTCAAAAAACGTATTTGGATGAGGCTTACCGGCAGATAATCAAATGCCATGCCCATGATTCCATCTGCGGGTGTTCTGTAGACCAAGTCCACCAGGATATGCATTATCGGTTCCGTCAGGCGGACGCGATTGCCAAGGAGCTGATTTGGGATACTCTGTACAATATGTCGGTCTATAGCCGCAAGGAGGAGAAATCGGAGGAATATGTCCTGACGGTTCTCAATCCCTTGCCCTTTGAGAGAAGAGAAGTAATTCAGGCGGAAATCTGGTTCCAGCCCGGGTATTCCCACAGCTATTGCGAACAGGCAAAAGTAGAATTCCGCAATGCGTTCCGCCTTTTGGACAGAGATGGAAAAGAAGTTTCCTATGTAATTACCGACCTGCAAAAAGGGAAGTTCGTCAATGTTTTGGACAGTGGGTACCGACGGCAATGCGACTGTTATACCATTTCATTTCTGGCGGATCTTGCTCCCTGCGGGCTTACCGAGTACCGTGTCGTTCCGTCGGATGTGCCGGTTCGTTGTTTGAAACGGTTGTCGGATGGGTTCCGCCGGGCGGAAAACGACAGCATGTGGCTGGAAATTGAGGACAACGGAACCATAACCCTTGCAGATAAGCGGTCTGGAAAGGTGTACCGGGATCTTTTGAGCTATATGGACGATGCGGATATTGGCGACGGATGGTTTTATGGAAAGCCCGTAAATGACCGCAGTGTTTCCAGCAGAGGATTTCCCTGCGGAATCGAACAGCTTTACGATCACAGGGATGTCTGTGCTTTCCGGATCACCTCTTACCTTAGGCTTCCGGAAGAGAGCAATGGCGATTCGAACCATTGGGCCAGGAACGGCAGGGATCTGGAACTGAAAATTTTGTCCATAATCACCTTTTATAAGGAGGCGCGGTATATTGATGTCCGTACGGAAGTGGATAACCGTGCAAAGGATCACCGCCTTCGTTTGTTATTGCCTACCGGGATTGCCGGGGGGAGTTATTACGCCAGCCAAGCTTTTGCTTTCATAGAAAGAAAGTGCGGGATTGATTCAGGAACCTGTGATTGGAAAGAATCCGAGAAATATGAAAAGTCCTTTGACAGTGTTGTTTTTAAGCGAAATGAAGACGGCGAAGGGCTGGCCTTTTTAAGCGCCGGAGGGCTTCATGAATGCGCGGGGCTGGATGACAGCCAGGGCACTTTGGCGATAACCCTGTTTCGTGCCTTCCAAACAACATTCCTGACCAATGGGGAGCCCGACGGGGAACTGCAGGGGCGGCTGGAATTCCGTTACCGCATCCAGCTGCTCTCCAAAGGGGACAGCTTTGCGGATCTGATCCGGTCGGAGGATACGCTGAAAACAGGAATCCAATTCAACTCGTTCCCCATAAAGCCGGGGAGCCCGCTGCTCCTTTCGGAACCCCTCGTATCCCATGCCGGGAAAAATACGGCGGTTTCCATCCTAAAGCTTCCTGAGGATGGCGGGGAAAACAGTGTAATCCTGAGGCTGTCCAACTATTCCGGAGAACCATCTACCGCAGAGCTGCGGTATGCCGGAGAATTGGAAAAGGTATATTGTACGGATCTTCTGGAACAGAACATCGCGGAAGTAAAAATAGGAAATCCGATTGTTCTTGAACTGCCGCCATGGAGAATTACTACTCTCCGGCTTATATGGAAAGCCTGATAGGATATTTAGGAGGAATCAGTCATGAAGAAAGCAAAAACGGCATCCACTGTTACCGGCTGGAATCATTTTTGGGCAAAGCTTTGGCGGCAGAAATATCTGTTTTTAATGGTACTGCCAGGGTTCTTGGCTGTGTTGGTCTTCTGCTACTTTCCAATGTACGGCATTTTGATCGCATTTAAAGATTACAGCCCTGTAAGAGGCATTATGGGCAGCGAATGGGTAGGCATACAGCATTTTCAGGATTTCTTTAAAAACCCGATGGCCTCCCGAATCCTGAAAAACACGTTGGTCTTGGGAGTTTACAATCTGCTGTGGAGTTTTCCGGCACCCATTATTCTGGCTCTGCTTTTTAATGAACTTAAAAACAAACATTTCAAAAAATTTGTACAAACCGTTTCCTACTTTCCAAACTTCATCTCAGTTGTTATCGTTGCCGGAATGCTGACGGAATTTTGCTCCCGGGAAGGTTTGTTCAACCAGATTATACGCCTTTTTGGCGGGCAGACCACCATGTTTCTGCTGAACCCTAGATATTTCCGGACAATTTTTATCGCTTCCGGCATTTGGCAGACCGTAGGCTTCGGCACCATTATCTATCTGGCGGCTTTGAGCGGGGTGGATCCGACCCTTTATGATGTGGCGAATATTGACGGTGCTGGACGGTGGCAGCAGATGGTCAATATCAGTCTTCCGGCTTTGAAGCCCACCATGGTCATCCTGCTGATCTTTTCCGTCAGCGGAATTCTTGGCTCGGATTTTCAAAAGATTATTCTCCTTTATAACGCGGACACCTATTCGGTGGCTGATGTAATCGGCTCCTATACCTATCGGGAAGGAATTCTGGGTGCTCGGTTCGAATACACTACGGCAATCGGATTATTTATGTCGGTCATTTCCTTCTTGCTGCTGTCTCTGGCGAACGCTATCAGCCGCAAGGTGTCAGAGACCAGTCTTTGGTAAACAGCAGGTGTTGTCTGAACCAATTTCCTTTGCCGGAAACGGATGAATGATGAACGGAGTGAAGCTCAAATATGAGTACGATAAATTTAGCCAAAAACAGTGCGCCTTCTTCCGGGGGGAAGGAGCGCAGCCGCCCCCCAAAAAGCGAAAAAATTAAGGACGGCATTCCTTCTCAAATGTTTGATGTCTGTAATGTAATCACCATGATCTTTATTTTGATCGTGGTTTTGTATCCGATTATTAACATTATCGCAATCTCTTTCAGTAGTGCCGACCACATTGCCAAAGCCAATATTGGGCTTATTCCGAAAGGGTTTACGGTGCAGGCCTATAAATACGTCCTGCAGGATATTTATGTATGGAAAGGCTACGCCAATTCTATTTTCTATTCGCTGGCGTCCACCTTTATCATGCTGCTTTTCACCAGTATGATTGCGTATGCCCTTACCGTCCAGGACTTTATGGGAAAGAAATTTATTACGATTTTTTTGACCATTACTATGTTTTTCAGCGGCGGAATGATACCGACTTACCTGTTGTTCATGAATCTGCATATGCTGGATACCGTTTGGGTTATGATCCTGCCCGGCTGTGTGGGGGCATACAACGTGTTCGTTTTCCGAACATTTTTCCAGTCGCAGCCCGGAGAAATGCGGGAATCGGCGCTGATCGACGGAGCCAACGATTTGGTTATCCTGTTTCGAATTATACTTCCCCTTTCCAAGGCGCTGCTGGCGACGTTTGCCCTTTTTGGGATTGTCGGCTGCTGGAACAGCTGGTTTAATGCGCTGCTGTACCTGAAGGATCAGGATAAATACCCTGTACAGCTGGTCTTGCGAAATTACCTCTTTGTGATTGACTCGGCTACCATTCAGCAGCGTGCCGGCATGGGTGCTTCCTTGGGAAACTCCCTCATTGCCGACCGGATTGATCCTAAGGGCGTGCGGATGGCAATCGTTGTGGTAACCATGTTTCCCATTATGATGATTTATCCCTTCTTCCAGAAATATTTTGTTAAGGGCGTTATGATTGGGGCGGTCAAAGGCTGATTATTCAGGCGGCTTACGAAAGGGAAAGGCGTGATTGCAACGTGAAAAAGGTTTTGCTTTTGGGCGATTCGATCCGATTGGGATATCAACCTTTTGTAGAAGAGTTGCTGAAGGGAAAAGCAGAGGTTTATGGCCCAGATGATAACTGTCGTTTCGCTTTGTATACCCTTTGGCACCTCTGGCAGTGGGTTGCTCTTTCCGGTGGGGATGTGGATGTGGTTCATTGGAACAACGGCATCTGGGATATCAATACCCACCTGCAGGACGGAAGCAGCGTCAGCACGCCGCAGGAATATGCCGTGGCTATACGTCGGGTACTGAAAGAGCTCCGCGCGCTTTGCCCTCGCGCAAAAATCATTTTCGCAACTACTACAGCGGTAAACGACAAGCATCCAAATGTAAAAAACGCGGATGTAGCCAAAATAAACGCCGCGGCTATCAAAATTATGAGGGAAGAGGGGATCGAAATCAATGATTTGAACAGTGTAACCGCCGAAAACCCATCGTATCTCTGCGAAGATATGCTGCATTTGTCCGGGGAAGGATACCGGGTGGCGGCCCGCGCTGTTTCAGAAGCAATCAGCCGGTATTTATAGGTCAGTTCATTTCATTTATATCTGCAGAAATTTAGGAGGAAAACAGCATGAGAAAAATGGTAAAAATTTGCAGTACCTTGTTGGCCGTTTCCATGATGGCGTCCATGGCGCTGACCGGTTGCGGTAAATCTCCGGCTCCAGCCAGCTCGGCAGGCGGTGGCGCGGATGCAACGTCCAGCACAGCGGAAAACACAGAGCCCTTAAAGATCTCGGCTACCCTGCAGTCCTTGGGTGTGGATAATGAGACAACCCAGGTCCATCAGGCCTGGCTGGAAATGATGAATCAAAAAATGGGCCGGGAAGTCCAACTGGATATCGACTACATTCCTTCCGCCGAATATGGCGAGAAAGCGAAAATGCTGATTGCCAGCAACGATATTACCGACATTTTTAACATTCCTTCCTTTTATGACTGGTCGACTGCCGCCAAAGACGGTATGTTTTTGGATTTGGCCCCTTATGCGGATACCCAGCTGACCAATTATATGGGACTGGTGGATAAGACTCTCAGCGGCAGGGACATGATGTATAACGCCAACGGGCAAATGTTCCTGGTCTATGAGATGTTCACGCCTCGTTTTCCGGAAGACAGCGGCATCAATTCCTCCAACGTCAGCGCATACCGCTATGATGTCTTCGAAAAAAACAATATCAAAATTCCGGAAACCCTCGATGAGGTGTATGATTCGGCAAAGAAGCTGAAAGAAATCTATCCGGACAAATATCCTATCAATACCCGTTGGAAGAAATTGGATTCCATTTTCTATGCGAACCACACCTACAACGATATGTATTGGAACGGAAAAGAATATGTTCTTGGGCTTCTGGATGAGGGCTATAAAGAGGCGCTCCAGTTTGCCAGCAAACTTTACACCGAAGGGCTTCTGGATCCGGAATATCAGATTGACACCGATGACACCATCAAAAGCAAAGCGCTGAACGACGTGAACTATATGTGGCTTGCGGAATGGTTTAACACCCCTGCCGAGTATACACGGCTTTCCAATGAAGAGAAAATCTTCGCGGTTACTTTCTGGCCGGATAATCCTAAATACGGCACTGCATGGCAGTTGATTGCTGCCAACAACGTGGTGGATCCCTCTGTATTCTCTCAGTTTGTGGTAAGCTCAAAGGCAAAGGACGTGGACGGTATCCTGAAGCTGATCGATCTCCAGTTTGACGAAGAAGTAATCCGCCTGATTACCTGGGGCATCGAGGGTGTAACCTATACCATCAACGATAAGGGGAACCCGGAATTTGTCGATTCCATTAAAAATGCTGACGATATGTGGGCGGAAGGTGACAAGTATGGGATACGCACCAGCACCAAGAGCCGCCCGGGACTGCAGATGTGCTCGGATGCCAAGGCGTTTGTGGATCTGGCAAACAACGACTATCTGTACTATGAAGATGCGCTGCATGTGGAGCCCTTTGAAAAATCTGAATACTATTTGAGTATGCCTTATCCGGACAGCGACTACATCCCGCCCGCTTTCTTCGGTCCAAAACTGCAATTCACCGATGATGAGCAGCAGACCATTTCCAAAATGATGGCCGCTGTCTACACCTATCGGGATGAGATGCAGAGCAAGTTTGTCAAGGGCGAAGAGAGCTTTGGCAACTGGGATAAGTTTATTGAAGGTCTCTATTCCATGGGCGACATTGATAAGGTGGTTGAAATCTACAATACGGCGGCCGACCGGTACTTCGCAGCTAAATAATTTCTGAAACAAACATTTTCTCCGCCAAAGGGGTTGACCTTTTGGCGGAGATTTTCGTACAACACCTTTATAAAGGTGGCAGCCATACGGCAGGTGCGGCGGCTGTTTACGAGACGAAAAACACATGGCGATGCCATCGGATTTGAAATATCCATAAGCAAAAGGAGATGAGTGTATGGAAATGACCAGTAAAGAGCGCTTTACAAGAATGTATAAACATCGGGAAGCGGATCGTATCCCGATGTTTGACAGCCCCTGAGCGTGAACGGCTTGACGGTGGATCCGGGAAGGGATGCGTGCTGGAGCGGAGTGGCGGACTACTTCAAGTGGATAAAGACCGCATTAGTTGGAAATATTTGGATGATAATTATCTCAAATGGCAGGCAGAGGGGCGATGAATTGAGGCGGGATTCTGGTTTGGCTTCGACGTGACCCGTTCTTGGATGGTGGGGACAGAGAATTTCCTAATTGCCTTGATAGAAGTACCGGATTTGACGGTGGATATGTTCAATGCCTATCTGGATCGTTGCATCGCTCATTTTGATATAATCTGGGAAGTGGGCTATCGGTTTGACATCATTAACTGGTATGACGATATGGGGTATAAAAGCACACCTTTCTTTTCAAATGCTATGTACCGGAATTTGCTTCAGCCGGTTCATAAACGTGCGGTAGACTGGGCCCATAATCATGGTGCCAAAGCTAGGCTTCACTCCTGTCACACTGATTCCGGATATTTTGGAGACGGGTATCGACGGGTTGAATCCCATTGAGATTAAAGTGGGGATGGATATCAATTACCTGAAAAAGAACTATGAGGAAAGACTGGTGCTGCATGGGGGAGCGAACGCGGTTTTGTGGGATGATAAGGAAAAGATTCTGGATGAGATCAAGCGGCTAATTCCCCATATGAAGGAAAACGACAGGTATATTTTTGGGGGGCGCGGATGAAAAGTTGGACTCCAAAAGGAGGCAACACTATGTATACAAAAGAACAAGAAGAATCCATTTTTGTAGGTGTTACAATGATGTGTTACACAGCAGCAAAGGCGGTCAAGGTCTGCTTAGGGGAGCGCCAGTTGAGGGGACGCATGGGAAAGTTGTTGTAGTGACGCTGCCTGACAGCAAGTTGATTTCTGAAATCCTCAAAGGAAAAGAATTTATGAGAAGCGTAAAACTCCTCATTGTCCTTGCGGTGGCTGCGCTCCACCTTACCATTGTGTCGCGGCGTAAATGGCCGGATGAGCTTGTGCGAAATGCCGAGCTGGGAAAGCGTTGTTTCAAATAACGTCAGACGCTTTGTGGCATTTGCATTGAGCCGGTTGGTGAACTCAGCGCCATTATCCGTCTGGATGCACGCAATTGCATAGGGGAACTTCTCGACCACATGACGGAGAAACACCGCCGAAGAATAGGTGCTGTGTTCCTCAAAGGCTTCCAGATAGCGAAACCGTGAGTACTCGTCAATGAAGGTGTACTGGTAGAACTTCTGACCTGTTGCATCACCGACGAGGCAGGCTGCGGGAACAAACTTGACGTCAATCTGTCCACGCTGACCCGGATAAAGCATCTGTTCATATGGCTTAGGAATGTACTTGGGATTTGGCAGCTTCACGGCCATTTGGCCCCTTTTCCGCAGAAAACGGTATAGGCCGGAGATGGATCTCTCGTACCCCCGCTGACGTAGCTTCACCCAGAATACAACCAGACCTGTGTTGGGGTTCCTGCGGCGCATATTGTCGATGAGGCGCATCTCATCCGGTCTGTGTTGGTTGGGATGGCTGTGGGGACGGTGAGACCGATCTGCCAGCGACTGCAGTGTCCCATCGTACCGCTTGCGCCAGCGGTAGATATACTGCCGATTGGTGTGGTACCGGATGGCTGCCTGCGTGACTCCGTGTTTGTCTGCGCAGCAAATTAGGGATTGCCGAAACATCATTGTTTGTGTTATCTTATTCATAGCGAATAGGGTGGCACCTGCCTTTCGGTTTTGTCTAAGCAACTCAACCTTACTACAGGCCATTCCTATTCGCTACCTTTTTCTTCTCTTTTGTCACACATCATTGTAACACCTACATTTATTTGTTCTCCTAAATGGAAGAGCCTCTTGAAAATTTTAATTTTCAAGAGGCTCTTCCATTTTACCCGAAAAGACACTATTCTATTGTATGAAAGAAGAAGGACACCCGAAAGTTAA
>DBGCDL010000057.1:0-53325 GCA_048358235.1 Oscillospiraceae bacterium | reverse complement strand
TTCGTCGCTGTACCGTGGCATTCCTTTCTTTCCTGACATACAAAAACCTCCAATCGTAGTTTCCACTCTACGACTGGAGGCTTTTTTATTCAATGTCCATTTTTTCTGGTTCTAAGCACCGCGGCGCCGGCTGTTTTTATTGTATTGCTTTTGCTGTCGCTCAGTGCCGCCGCCGGCTTTTTCGCGGCACAGTGGTTCCCGGATGGACTGCCGGTGCTGGAGCCTGTGGATTCCTCATCCCCCCAGGCAAAACCGGCCGTGCTGTCGCTGGATCATGATAAGCTGACTCTGTATGCCTCCGCCGGAGCATCGCTGAAGCTTTCCGGGGGCACCGGGAATGTTTCGTGGAGTTCCGGAAACGAAGCTGTGGCCAAGGTGGATCAGAAGGGAAATATTACCGGTGTAACGGCAGGAAAAACGGTGATTACCGCTTCATCAGGCGGGAAAAAAGCGGAATGTGCCGTAACGGTGCTTGCACTGCCGGAATTGACCGTGAAAAACCCAGCCGGTTGTCCGGTGGACGAAAAGCAATTGCAAACGCTTCGGGACTTGATGGCAAAGCATCCGCTGAACGTGTCTGTCTACTACCGGGACCTTTCCGGCGGGTGTACCATCGAATATAATTCCGGGAAGAAATATCAGGCGGGGAGCGTCGTGAAAGCGCCTTACTGCAAGTGGCTGATTGCCTGCGGCGCGGATCTGCAGGAGAAGCTGACTCTGCGTCAGGAGGATATTCTGGAAGGGGCCGGCACTGTTAAGAAGCAGCCTGTCGGAACAGAATTTACAGTGGAAGAGCTGATTCGCAGTGCCATTGTGGACAGCGACAATACTGCCTACCATATACTGACCAAGCGTTTTGGGTTTGAAGGCTATCTGCAATATATGAAGTCGCTGGGGGTGTCTGCCAATCAAAACGCAGAAAATCTGTTCGGAAATCTGTCTGCGGCGGGTGCGGGAATCTGCTTTACAGACATTTATTCCTGGAGCGGTGCCAATCCGGAACAGTCGAAGCTGCTGATGGATTCCCTTTGCGGCACCTCCTACCGAAAGCTTATCAGTTCGGTAACGGATGTTCCGGTGGCCCACAAATACGGCTATAACAACGGCACCAACGGATTCCATGACGCCGCCATCGTCTACAGTGACCATCCGTATGTCCTGACCATCTTCACGACGCTGGACCCGGATCAGAAGGATACGGTGCCTTACATCCAGAGTGTCGCCTCCTGCCTGAACAGCATCAACGGGGCGCAGCAGCAGAAATGAATGTCTCCGATCGACTGAAAACGCCGCGGGAAAATTCCCGTGGCGTTTGTCGTTTTTTATTCGGAATGATTTGCTTCGGGGCTCTTCTTTTTCTTAGCAAAAATGGAAGAGAAGGACCGGGGCTCCATTTCGGCGGTTTGCTTTTCCTCATTTTTAATTTCCCAGTGAATGAGGAAGGTAAGCGCCGCCCGAAGCAGAATAATTCCGGCCACCAAAAAGATCTCGTTGAATTCCCGTACGACCACTGTGCGGAGAATCTCGCTTCCAAGCTTGAATTCCAGCCCCATTGCCATTCCTTTGGCTAAGTTGAGCCGGGTGAAGGGACTTCTGCAAAGATACTCGAAAATTCCCCGGATTCCTGACGCAATTAAAACGAAAACTCCCATGAATTCAAACAGCAGGATTCCGATATCAACAATTTCGGTGAGAAGATGCTCTGAAAATTCCATAATTATAATTCCTTCTATTTTCTTTCCGGGAAGAATTTGTCTTTGACAATCATCCGCCAGACCTCCATTAGTATGCCCGGACGTTTGAAAAAAACAGAGCCTGTCGGTTTGATTCTGCCCTGAATGAAATTGATCTTGGAATTATTTTAACAGTTATTCGGGAAAAAAGCAATCCTCTGCGCTGGCACAGAGAGCGTGGTAAACAGGAAGATGGAGTTCCTGAATCTTGAATGTTTCCTTTTCGGGTACACAGATGGCCGTGTCGCAGTTCTTTTTCAGGTATCCTCCGGTATTGCCGGTCAGGCCGATGGTGCGCAGTCCGAGACCCTTGGCCACGGAAACGGCACAGGCAACATTTTTGGCATTTCCGGAAGTGCTGATTCCGACCAGAACGTCGTTGGGACAGGACAGGGCATAAACCTGCTGTGCATAGGTGTAGAGGGGATTAACATCATTGTTGAATGCCGTTGTCAGCGCATCGGCATCGCTTAAGGCGATGGCGGGAAGCGCCCCCTGAAGGCAGTTCAGCAGGTCATCGGATACCGGAAAACGGGATAACATTTCGGCTTTTTTCTCCTGTGTGAGAGGGCGTTTCCGAAGAAAGCCTTTCATCAGCTCTCCCACGATGTGGCAGGCATCCGCGCAGCTGCCGCCGTTTCCGCAGATCAGCAGCTTTCCTCCTTTTTGATAGCAGTTTCTGATGATTGCGTCCGCTTCCAGAATATCCTCTCTGCAAACGGACAGCACCGGATACCGCTCAAACAGTTCTTCAAAAATCATGGTGTCATCTTCCTTCCTGTTTGTTTGAAACTTTTTTGCAGTTTCATTCCGGCTGCCCCAGATAATGGGAGAGGGCTTCGGTCAGCTCCCCCGGGGTGGCAGTACCGGTCATGCCGATTTTTCGGATCGTGACCGACGAGACCAGATTGGCAAAGGAAATGGCCTGAGGTACATCCGCTTTTGCCGCATAGGCTGCCGCAAATCCGGCAAGGAAGGAGTCGCCTGCTCCCACGAAGTCAATGGGGGGAGCCACCGGATAAGCGTCCACTTCCAGACATTCCGTTCCGTCGCACCAAAGTGCGCCCCGTTCGCCCAGAGTGACCAGCGCGGGCTTTCCGGTTCTGGCGCAGAGCGTGCGGGCAGCCTCCTTCATTTTATCCACACTCTTCGCGTTGTCAGGGTCAATTTCAAGAATCCGGCAGGTTTCCACCTCATTGGGCTTCAAAATCACATTCCGATAAAGGGCACCCTGATTTCGGCTGTCCACAAGGATGGGAATTCTTTTTCCCAGCTCATTGATCCGGTCGACTACCTTTCGGGTCATGCAGCCGAAATCCAGCTGGTCGCAGACAAGAAGAACATCACACGCTTCGGAAAGCTGTTCCAGCTTTTCCAGCAGCATTTCTTCCGTTGAGGAGGAAATGGGGGTGTGGTTTCCGAAATCAATGCGGGGATCTTCATACCGGACGTCGGAGATACCGCAGCGGATGGGTTTGCAGTAGGCGGGGGTGACACGTTCTGACGAAAAGATGAGATCATCGGAAGAGACGCCGATTTTCTTCAGCAGTCCGGTAAAGATGCCGCCCCGCCAGTCTTCACCGGCCACGCCCAGATAGCGGACATGGGAAACCCCCAGAGCGGCCAGATTGGCAACAACGTTGGTTCCGCCCCCAAGAGAAAAGCGTTCGGCAACGATGGGGAGGGGGTGATGGGGAACCTCCCGGGAAAGCTCGCTTTTGGTCATATCCGCTTCCCAGTAGATGTCGACGCATCCGTCTCCCAATACTCCGATTCGGACATGGGGCAGCTGCCGCAGAATATCATTCAACGTACTTTGGGAAAGAAAAGGCATGTCACCAGCTCCTATATAGTTATAGAGTATTATTATATAGCATCATCTTACCGCTTTTCCGTCCAAAAAGCAAGAGAAATCTCGGAAAACACAGACGTAACCTGCGCTTCCGGGATTTCTCCTGCACAATGGTGAGCCTGCCGGCGGCAGCGCTCCAAATGAATTTTCAGAAAGCGAACACAAAAATCAGTCTTGACATTCCTCACGGCGGGCGGTATGTTGAAAGAAAAGGATTTCCGTCCCGGAAAAATTTCTACCTTCTGGAGAGCTTTTCATAGCATTCGTTGTAATACAGCGCATTTTCAACGGGGGTATTGGACGGAATATGATTTCCTACGGCCATGAAAAAGCCCGGGTATTTTTTGCCGATGTCCATACAGCGCTTGACTTCGTTGAAAATGTCTTCTTTCGAGCCGTCCAGCAAAATCCGGGTGTCGGCGTTGCCGATAAATACGTGGGTCTTTCCGTAATTTTCTGCGATATATGCCATGTCTGTGGTGGGCTCCATGACAAATCCGTTTACACCGCATCGGGCGATGTCGTCAATAAACTGTGTGTAAGTGCCGTCGGACGTATAGATGATTTTTTTGCCGGCCTGCCTCAACGGCTCAAACAGCTTCTGATAATTGGGGAATACAAATTCCCGGTACCATGCCGGGCTGGTGAAGGGGCCTTCCGTCCATACGATGTCATCGTGAATCATGACCACCGGGGCGCTGCTTTCCGACAGGGCTTCAAAGTACTGCATTATCCAGTTACAGTAACGGTTGGTCAGTTCTCCGAAGGCTTTTTTGTCTGTTCCGAGCGCTTCCAGCAGCATTTCCCAGCCCAGCATCTCGATCAGTCCGGAGATACAGGTGATATAGATGCCTGTCATATTGACGGCATCCGGCGTTGACTCGCAATTTTTCTGGTAGTTGATGTTGAATTCCCTGGTCATCTGTGCTTTGTCCAAAGTGCCGTATAATTCAAACGGGTCGAGTTTAAGAATTTCTGATACATCGGGAAATGCAACCTTACGGTTGTCAATGAAGTCCGTATTGCCTGCGGCATAGCCTGCATGGCCCATGGAGGATTTTTCGCCGTTCATGTAGTTGCTGGAAACCAGGATGCTCCACACAAAATCGTAGTTCCATGCTTTTCTGAAATCGCGGGAGGCCTGTTCCAGTTCGCACTGCGGGGTTTGGGGGCAAACGTTCCTTCCGATTACTTTTGAAACCAGTTCCCAGTGGGTGTCTACCGAATATTCCGTCCGGGGGACTCTCTCTGAAAATTCCAGATTGATTGCGGCGGTTCCATCCTGAAGCGACATATTGGTGCAGTCCTTTCCTGTTGTAATGAATGAAAAAAGGGGCTCTGGCCCCCGCTTTCAAGGTAAAAACAGTATAACATCCGATGAGCTGAAAGGAAATATATACATTCTGATATAAAATGGAGTTTTTTGTATTGCTATGAAAAAAATATTGGATTTTGACCTTACTGTCTGGGACTGCGGAGATATCCGCGTGGGAGAAGAATGGAATTATAAGAATATCACCTCGCCCTTCAACCGGATTTATTTCCTGCTGGAAGGAGAGTGTGATATTATCGGGGAAAACGGACCTGTTCATTTGACAGCCGGGCAGTGCTGTCTTATCCCTGCCAATCGGGAATTCAGTTATTGCTGCACCGGTTCCATGCATAAAATCTATTTTCATTTCAATCTGGAGATGCTGTCCGGGTTTGATCTGTTTGACGATTGCGACGAAATCGTTACGATTTCCTGTCCCAGGCAGGAGGTGGAGCCCATGGCTCTTATGCTGGAGAATCTGTCGCTTAAAAATCAAATCTGTTTGAAGGGGTATCTGCAGCAGTTTCTGCCCCGCTTCTTATCGGACAAGGCCTCTGCCCAATACGCCTGCTGCCTTTACCACGACATCATCCGGCTCATGCAGGAGAATCTCTCCGGCAGATTCAGAGTGTCGGGCCTTTCCCAAAATTACTGCGGAAATTTTTATGAGCTTTCCCGCAAATTTAAAAAGGATATGGGTCTGACCTTAAAGCAGTATCATGAAAGGCTGCTTTTGCGGGAAATACAGCGAATTCTGGTAAACACAGACCGGTCTGTCAGGGAAATCGCGGAGCAGTTCTGCTTTTGCGATGCCTACTATTTGTCACGCTTTTTTAAGCAGAAGACCGGCTTTACTCCTACGCAGTACCGTGAGCAGAACAGGCAGTTCCAATATTGGAACGAATCTTAGAACCGGCATCTGCTGGGCGAAACGCCGACTTTTTTCTTAAATGCCTTTGAAAAAGCATAGCTGTCGCTGTATCCTAAACTGACTGCGGTTTCTTTAATGCTTGCTCCGGAAAGCAGCATCATTTTTGCCGTGGCCATTTTTTGTTCCATCCGGTAAGACATGGGCGAGATACCCATCTGCTTTTTAAACAGTTTCCGGAAACTTTCTGTCCCGATTCCAAGCCGGGCCGCAGCGCCGCTTTCGGTAAGCGGTTGTGCCAGATGAGAGGACAGGATTTCTTTTGCTTTTTCCATCAGGCCGGCATCGGGCTCCTGACTGCGAAACAGGGAAAGAACCACGGACTGTGCCTGAAGATAGTTTTCTGTATTGCTCTGGGTTTTGAAGGAATCCATCAGCTTTTCAAAATCCATCAGCATGGCCGGGTAAATTGCCGTACGGCTTACCGGGCGGAGGGGGTCGAGCAGGTTCAGACTGACAAGCGAATCGAAGGTACTCTTTCCAAAGCTGATAAAAAATTCCTGCCACATGGCCCCTTCCAGAACCCGGGTGGAGTGTACCGTATATGGCAGCCTTTGAACGATGCATCCGGGGGTCAGATCAAAAACAGCTCCGTTTTCGTCGGTGTACTGCCCATGTCCCTCCAGAAGCAAAAAAACGCTGTAATAGGGAATGCAGAAATTCATCTGCGATTTGGCGGGGGTTTTCGCCATGAAACCGCAGGCCAGCAATCCGTCCCTGTCGCTTCCGCCGATCATTTTATAAATTGTTTCATCCCTCATAAGACCGCTCCGTTTCCCTGTTCTCCGAAAGAGTAAAATACCAGAATGGACATTAAAAATGCCAAAACGGGCATAGCAAAATATATGTCTATAGAGTATCATAATCCCATAAGGTTGTAAACAATACCGGTCAGAATCAGCCGAAAACGGTTGATTTGCGCGGCTTTCACCGCGAAATTCGCTGAAGAGGAGAGCAATTGCCATGGACAGGAAGGCCTATCTCAATCCGGACATTACATCAATCAATCGCATTGCCGCGCACAGCCCCTTGTATGGATATGAAACCACAGAAGAGGCTTTGAAAGGCAAGCCATCCGCAAACAGAATCAGCCTGAACGGGGAGTACCGTTTTGCCGTTTATGAAAACCCGGAAGCTGTTCCCGAATTTTATAAAGAAGATTTTGACGATTCCTCCTTTGGACAAATCAAAGTGCCGGGGAACTGGGAAACTCAGGGCTATGACGAACCGATTTATACGAATTATGTGTATCCGTGGAACTATGAGAGTGATGAGTCCTGCAACATCAAGCCCGGAAAGGAAATGAGCCCCGTCCCCAATCCGCCGTATCTTCCGGCACACAATCCCACCGGATGCTATAGAAAAACCTTTTCTGTTAAGAAGGAATTCATGGAAAAGGATGTGTTTTTGTATTTGGAAGGGGTGGAAACGGCCTGCTATCTTTATATCAACGGTCAGCCGGTAGGCTACAGTGAGGACAGCAAGCTTCCGGCCGAATTCAACATTACCCCTTATATCAGGGAAGGGGAGAACCTTCTTGCCCTTCAGGTCATGCGGTTTGCCGCAAGCACCTATCTGGAGGATCAGGATTACTGGTATCTTTCCGGAATACATAGAGATGTCTGGCTGATTGCCAAGCCCCGGATTGCCATAGAGGACTATCAGCTAAGGGCTGTACCGGATTTGCATCATCTGACCGGAACGGTAAGCGCCGACGTGAGAATTACCAGAAAGGCAGGCTTTGCGGATTATACAGTTGGGCTTTCTCTGTACGACGGTGAAACGCTGTTATGTGAAGGAAAATCCCATGTGATACCGGAGGCCTCCTATACGATCGTACACACGGCCACCTGCAACTCGGCCAGAATTACCCTGGAGGCTTCCGGAATTGAACTGTGGAGCCCTGAAAATCCCAAGCTTTATACGGTGGTGGTAAGCCTCTTTGACGGAAACGGCAGTCTGGTTCAAACGGAAGCCTGCAAAACGGGGTTCAAAAAAATAGAAGTAGTTCATGGCGTTGTTTATCTCAACGGCCAGCGGCTTGTGATCAGGGGCGTAAACCGCCATGAACATTTTCCAGGCGGAAGAGCTGTGCCAAGGGAGCATATGATTGCGGAAATCAGGGAAATGAAGCGCATGAATATCAATTCCGTCCGCACCTGTCATTATCCTGATTCCGATTTGTGGTATCAGCTTTGCGATCAGTACGGGCTTTTGCTGATCTGCGAATGCAATCTGGAAACCCACGGGGTTTCCGGCGCGCTTTCCCATGATGCCGATTATGCACCGGCCTATCTTGAACGGGCCACAAGAATGGTCCGCACCCTGAAAAACCATGTTTCCATCTATTCGTGGTCGCTGGGCAACGAAAGCGGAACCGGAGCCAATCATGCGGCGATGTACGGGTTCATTAAGGAATATGACAAAGACAGGCTGTGCCAGTATGAGGCGGGAAGCCCAGGGAAAAACGTTTCGGACGTGAGAGGAGACATGTATGCTCCCGTCCAGAAGATCATGACAATGCTGACCGACCCGGAGGATCAGCGGCCCATCATTCTGGTAGAATATTTGTATCAGATTTGCAATGCGGGAGGCGGACTGAAAAAATTCAGGGAACTGATCGAAATGTATCCCCGCTTTCAGGGCGGCTACGTCTGGGATTGGCAGGACAAAAGCCTGAATGCGGAAGATGCCGCGGGAAACCGGTTCTTCGGCTATGGCGGGGACTTCGGAGAAAGTTATGTGGAACAGGTCTGCCCCCCCTTCATGACAAACAATGGCGTCGTTCTTCCCGATTTGGTGTGGAAGCCTGTGGCCTATGAGCTGAAGGAGGCATACAGTCCCTTAAGAATGGAAAGGTATTTGTCCGATGATCCCCGGAATCCTGCAGAGTCGAATCAGTATATTCTTAAAAATGAGACGGATACACTTTTTGCCGACGAATTTCAATGCACAGCTTATATCAGGGAAAACGGGAATATCATTTCAGAAAGAAAAGTCCCGCTTCCCAAGCTTCCTCCGAGAACATCCCAAAGGATGGAACTGAATTTTGAGATAGACCCGAAACCAAACTGTGAGTACTCTGTCGATTTTGTCATAACATCGGAAAAACTCCGCTGGTTTGAAAACGAGGGGGATACGGTGGGAACGACCCAGTATTTTCTGGGACGGGGGAATTACGAGCCGGAACGCCCCGGCACAGCGGTATTCCCTCTTCGCCTTCAGGAAACGGAGGAACTGGCATTGATTACTGCGGGGGAGTCCTCCTATCAGATCAGCAAGAAAACCGGAAGAATCGTCAGTGCCCGAAAATCCGGCGTGGAATATCTGCAGGAGGGCTTTGCGCCCTGCTTTGTAAGGCCTATCTCCGGAATTGACTGCTACAGGGGTTGGGGCGATGCCATGACTGAGTTCAGGGATGCGGAGATCAAAACCGAATTTATGGGGACGATGCTGGGAACGAAGTCTGTCTGTGTGGATTTCAATTACGTTGTGACGAAGAACGGCAGAAAGCTGGCAGATGCCAGACTGCGCTATGCTGTTCTGGAAAACGGGGCGCTCAAGGCTGAGTATTTTGCCGATATCATTCCCCGGGTGGTCCCCCGGGCGGGCGTGGAAATTGTAGTTCCACAAGGCTTTGAATCAGTGGAATACTATGGGTTCGGAGAAAATGAGAACTACTGTGACCGGATGCAGAGCGCAAGACTGGGCGTTTACCGCAGCACCGTAGAAAAGCAGCATTTTCCCTTTAACCCGCCCTCTGAAAATGGGGGGCATGAGGGAACACGCTGGCTGAAGCTTTCCGACGGAGATGGGCACAGCCTTGTCTTTACCGGAGAATCCCCTTTCCATTTTGACCTTCATCACAGCACGATAGAAGATTACGGAAACGCAAAGCACGATCATGAGCTGGTAAGAAGACCGGAGAGCTACCTCCATATTGATGCGGCACACGGCCAGATCGGCAGTGAGATGGGATGGAGTACAGTCATGGATGATTCTCTGCAAATCGGAGGAAAAAGCCATTATATCGCATTTACCGTTGAAATGAAGTAAACCCGCGGAATCCCATTGAAAAAGAAGAAATATCAAAACAGCCGGACACCTCAAGCAAAATTGAGGTGTCCGGCTGTTTTGATGCGGAAATAAGAGACATTTTCAGAATGCTGTGCCGGTGAAAGGGAGCAGATATCATAGACGGAGAAATATGTCCGGTTCATATTCATTTATTATCAAGTATTTCCGGTTAAGGACAGCGAGTATGAAATGTATGACCGGCAGGTCAATAAAAGGCGCACTTGTGCGCGGCCAAGCAGTGGGCTATGTCTGAAACCGAACCCCTTGCTATGCGGGAAGATATTTTTTGCGTCTGTCGCTTGAAATTTGTTAGCGTAATTTTATTTTAAAATAGGGATATAATACAGATCAAATTATTTTATTGTAAATTAAATTTTAAGTATATAAAATAAAAGCACGGAATATAATTTTTTAATTTGTTTAAAAAAGTTAATCTGAAAAGATGTATTTGCTATTTATTCAGCTGAATATTATGTTTATTTGTTGACATTTACTTATTGCAATGCTAATATGTAAATAAAATATATAGTAATATATATTTAAATATTAAGGAACAAATAAGTTACTTAAAAGGAGAGGAAAGAATGAGAAAAAAGCTGATTCGATTGCTTTCAGTTGGAATAAGTGCGTTGATGGTATCCAGCTATGCCGGGGGAGGGGTCTTGGCCCAAACAGGAAGCGGGGAAACTGTCGGCACTACCGTCCAAAAAGAGCTCCGTGCGGTGGAACGGATGGAGACGCTGGTAAACGACTATAAGTATCTTAATTTTAAGCAGATGGCGCAGGATCTGGATACCCTTTTGTTTCAATTTGCGCAAAATCCCGAATACGTTCCTGTGGACCAGGATACACTGACCCCGCTGGGATATTGGGATGACACCCATGTAAACATGAATGAGAGAATGTTCGGAATTCCTTCCTATGTAGGCCATGTGAACAGTCAGGGCGCGGGAACCATCTTTCCCGGAAGCCAGGAAGGAATTACGACCATTGCAGCGGTTCTGTCCGGAGAGCTGGCCGGAATTGACAAGACCAATCAATACGGCTATGACTTTGTGGACATGATGAAAGGATTTTATAATTCCGCCAATAACCAGCATTTTGTTCTGAACCGCGTCAACACCGCAACAGGGTATACATTCTGGTACGAGCTGTATCCTCAGATTTTGTATACCCGGCTGTATGATTTGGTGCGCCAGAATGATCGTATGAAGGAAATTATACTGGAAGGTGCAGATCAATGGCTGGCGGCACTTCCCGATTTCGTAGATCAGGAAGGCAACGTGTCCTTCGAATACACTTCTTATGATTTTGCTGCCGGAAAACCGGTTTACAACGGCAAATGGATTGAGCCGCCCAATGCGGGAATTGCCTTTTTGCTCTATGCCGCCTATCAGCTGACCGGAAATCAGGCATACATTCAGGGCGCACAGTACTGCATGGATTGGCTGAATGGTTACGACAAGAACCCTTATTATGAGGTAATGTCGGACTATGCCTCTTACATGGCGGCCATGATGAATTTCAAATTCGGGACAGATTACGATGTGGAAAAAATGCTGAACTGGGTCTTTGACGCGGACAGCGATGCACGCCCGGATTTGGGCGTGATTACCGGAATCTGGGGCGGAAAGGGTGCAAACGGCCTTGTAGGCTCCACTTCGGACGGCGGCGGTTATGCCTTTCTGATGAACACCTATCATCTTGGGTCTACGCTTGCTCCTACCGCAAAATACGATTCTCGTTTTTCCACCGCTGTCGGAAGATGGTTCCTGAATGCTTCCAACAGCCTTCGCCTCATGTATCCCAATGAAGTTCCCGCGGAAAATCAAATCCACGGCGGTGCCTTTGCAGGGGACCCCAACGGTGTAATCGGATATGAAGGCGTAAGAAAAACATTCAACGGAACATCCCCCTATGCCATGGGCGACCCTACGATCTATGGGTGGGGAAAAACCAATTACGGGCTGTATGGCTCTGTGCACGTGGGAATGTTCGGCGCTCTGATTGAGCCTACAAATGTGGAACAGATTCTCCGGATCGACCTGAATGCGCTGGACAGCTTCAAGGACGAAGGAACCTACCCGCAGTATCTTTATTACAACCCCTATCCGGTTGAAAAAACGGTGCAGATGAAACTGGACACCCCCTCCGTATTGTTTGACACAGTGACCAACCGTATGATTTCGGGCAATGTGTCCGGAACGGTTTCGATCAGCATTCCGGCGCAATCCTCTGTCAATGTAGTTGTACTGCCCAAGGATTCCAATGTGATCCGTGCCGGTGAAGAATACCGGGTGGGAAACCGTGTCATTGCCAAAGAAAGCGCGGCAATTTCCATTCTTTCTCCTGATCGCCAGAAAGCAACGGTGTCCGGTCAGGTGGAATTTCAGCTGAGTGTGGACTCACGGGAAGAGGTGGAATCTGTAGTTCTGACTGCCAATGGTGTGGAGGTCGCGTCGGCAAAAGGAAAGACGGATGCTTTGACCGCAGATACGACGAAGCTGGCCAACGGTTCCACGCTTTTTCAGGCAACGGTTCGCACAGTCGGCGGCCTGACAGATACCAGCAGCATAAAGCTGAATGTATTCAACGAAAGTTCGTCGGAAGTCGCCTATTCTGCCGGGATGGACGAGATCAGCCAGTATATCCCTGTGCCTAACATGGGTGCAAGAGCAGAAAATGCAGACGGTTATGCTCGCATTACAGAGGTGAATCCCGAAGGCGACTGGGGTGCAGTGGAAACGCCGGAGTTTGAGATTGATTTCGACCGGGAGCCGCAGCTGATGCTCGATGTGGCCAACCTGAATCCTGTTTTCACCGTCCAGCTTAAATTACCTGATCAGGAATACGGGCTTTACGTCAGTGCCAACAACAATTCTTCCGGGCAGGTTGTTTTGAATCTGAAGCAGCTGATTCAAAATTATCATCCCGGTACTCAGCTGACAGGCAAGAAAAATGTCAAGATTTATCTGATGGCAAACGGAAAAGAATCCGCATCGTTTGATGTTCGTCAACTCAAGGTGTTTTATGCGGGAGAGACTGCTCCTTCGGAACAGCAGGGTGAGGACCGGACGTTCACCGCGGAAGAAATCGCTCAGTTTGAGTCCGGTGAAAGCCCCGGAAAAGCGGAACTTCTTGGGAAAAAAGCGATTATTGAGGATCATCCCTCCGCTGATTACGGTGCGCTGCAGTCCTCAGTCTATCAGATCGATTTTGATACGGATCCCACACTGACTGTGGACGTGGAAGAAGTCAGCAAATATTGGACCATCCAGCTGAAGGTGGAAGGTGAACCCAACGCGTTCTACATTTCCCCCAACAATTCCGATGTCGGAACGTTTACATTCAACCTCAAGGAAAAAATTGCTCTTTATCATCCGGGAACCGTTGTAGAAGGAAAGAAGAATGTTCAGGTTTATCTGATGGCGAATGGGGCAGAGGGATGCTACCTGATTCCAAACAGCTTTACACTGAAAAACGGGGATGATTCCGCCTCATATACCGCAGATTGGAAAACCATCCAAGAGTTTGCGTCCTCACCCGCCCCTGCTAAAGTGGGCATGATTGACGCCGCGGCGCGGATTACGGAAAATCATCCTGCCGCCGACTATGGTACGGTGAAATCGACGCCTGTTTTGCTGGATCTGGACCGTGACATTGATTTTTCCCTTCGCGTCAAAGCAGTCACCGCCAGATGGACGGTACAGGTAAAATTTGAGGGCGATGTAAATGCCATGTATCTTCTGGCAGATCGTACGGATACCGGAGATGTAACGGTCAATTTAAAGGATGCACTGAAAGTCTATCAGCCTGCCTTTGATAAAACGGGAATCCAGAAAGCATGGATTTATCTCATGGCAAACGGGGCAGAAGGTGCCAGTGTGGATGTGACCAGCCTCGGGATTCATCATGCGCCGGCATCTGTTCCTCAGGAACTTACCGGGTTGCAGATCAGCCCATCCATTTTCTCGCTTCCTGTGGGAGGCAAGGGCAGCTTGAAGGCAGCATCCGTGCCGGAAGGAATTGCACTCGCACTGTCCTATCAGTCGTCCAATCCTGCTGTTGCCGAAATTGATGCTGCGGGAAATATTACAGCCAAAGCAGTTGGATGCACCCGTATTGTTGTGCGCGATGCAAGCGGTATATCGGGGAAAGCTTATGTTCGGGTAGTTGAAAAAGCAGGCGCATTAAGCCCCGACGTTTTGCCGGATCCCAAACCCGATCCTGACCCCGATCCCAAACCGGATCCCGAACCGGTAAAACCAACTTATGTTCCTGCCGTTTATTCCGGTGAGGAAATTCAGAAGGCTGGGAACTATGCTGTGAAGGAAACAGAGTCGGAGATTCTTTTCTCCGCCGCCGCAGTGTCCGAAATACCGATGAGTTCCCTGGAGAATGCAATAAAAACAGGAAAATCCATCTGTATTCAAATCACCGACCCGGATGGAAAGCTTCAGTATGAATGGAGTTTTGAGGGCGGATCCATCCGCTCGGCAGTCGACTTTTCGCCTGCTGTCGCTTATCGCGATGACATGCAGAAAAAGATTGAAGCCATTACTCATCAGCCCTATGCTCATTATTTGTTCTTGGATCAAGCCGGCAAGTTCCCTGTGTCCTGCCGTCTGAAGGTTTATGTGGGCGATCTGTTCCCGGAAAGCAGTGCCGCATCGCTTTACGCCTATGATGTAAAGGAAGACAAGGTGATTCCTTTGGGATCGGTCAATGTCCATGATCAGTATATTACGTTCCATCTTGATTTTGAAAAAGTATACTTTCTTTCTGACCGTCCGGTCACCGTGGGCAAAAAGGCTGCTTAACTTTTCGGATGAAGACATTTCCAAGAGATTTCTGCTTTAAAAATCTGCAGCAATCCACATAAAACACATTCTGCGGACAAAACAGATCTTCTGTTCGGTCCGCAGAATTTTTTTTGGCCGTATTCCTTGAGTGGATATCCGGTTCGGTATGGCAGAGTGGACGGAAAATATAAAAAAGTTCGGCAATATGTGCCTAAAGCTGAATTTTATGATAGAATAAGTATACCCTCTCCAAAAAATTTACATTTCACGGACGGGAATACTATGGTCAGCTCCTATCATGCGATTTTTAATGGAACAACCTGTTCACAAGCCGCCCATCGTATGGTAAACTGGAGATGCAAAAACGATTTAAATTTAAGACATGATTTTTGAGGACCAATTCCTATCGGTACAATTGTGAAATCGCCACAAAAGAAAATGAAAAGGAAAGCGGGAAACGAGAATGACTACATGGGAACGAATAAAACGAACCTTTGAGCATAAGGAAACGGACAGAATACCAATCTATGACAGTCCCTGGGCGGGAACGCTCCGGAGATGGACACGGGAAGGAATGCCTGCGGGAATAGACTGGCGTGACTATTTTGATTTGGATAAAATAGAAAGTATTTCAGCGGATATCTCCCCACGGTATGAGCATAAAATTATTGAAAAGACCGACCGGTATACCATTGAAACGACGCCGTGGGGGGTAACACTCAAAAATTTCAACGAAGAGGATTCGACTCCGGAATTTATCGATTTCACGGTGGTGACTGAGGAAAAGTGGCAGGAAGCGAAAAGCCGCATGAAGCCTTCCGCGGATCGGGTAAATTGGGATTATCTGAAAGAGAACTACCCAAAATGGAAGGCGGAAGGACGCTGGATTGAGGCCGGATTCTGGTTCGGCTTTGACGTGACCCATTCCTGGATGGTGGGGACCGAAACCCTGCTCATTGCGTTGATTGAACAGCCGGAATGGGCCATGGATATGTTTAACACCTATCTGGATATGTCGATCGCACAGTTTGACATGATCTGGGATGCGGGCTATCATTTTGACAGCATAAAATGGTATGACGACATGGGGTACAAGGGAACGCCCTTCTTCTCCAACAAAATGTACCGTGAACTGCTTCAGCCGGTTCACAAAAGAGCGGTGGACTGGGCCCATAACAAGGGAATCTATGCCCACCTGCATTCCTGCGGAGACATTATGCCATTGATGCCGGATGTGGTGGCTACCGGAATCGACGCACTCAATCCCATTGAGATTAAAGCGGGAATGGACATCAAAAAGCTGAAGGATGATTATGGAAAGAAGCTTGTCCTCCATGGGGGCATCAATGCGGTTTTGTGGGATCAGCATGACGAAATTTTAAAGGCACTGGATGAAAGCCTTCCCATACTGACCAGGGACGGGGGATATATTTTCGCTTCCGATCATTCCATCCCCAATTCCGTCAGCCTGAATAACTTTAAGGATATCATTGCCAAGGTAAAGGCATTCCCCTTGGGATAAGCCCGTAAACATCCCATGGAGGAGCATAGGGGGAATCTTCGGCTTTTTTCGGTATGGCTTGTCTGCTTAATTAAGCGGGTTTAGGGCTTTGAAGCCATAAGTAAGTCAGAATCAGAGGCTCCTTAAAATAAAGAAGGATGTGTGGCAAATGAAAATTTTCAGAACCAGAGAACCAGACTTTAACCAGCTCATTAAAGTACTTAAGAGAGAAAAAACAGAAAAACCGGTGCTCTTTGAAATCTTTATGGACGCACAGTATTATGAATATTTTTCAGGGAAAAGCTTGAAAAATATTGCCCCCAATTCTTTGGAACAGCTAAAAATCGTGGTGGATGCTTTCTATAATGCAGGTTATGTATATGCTTCTGCTAACGGCAGCGAGTTTACATTTCCCCGCGGAGAACAAGCGCATGAGGCTTCTGTTTCAATCAATGAAGGATGTGTAATAACGGACCGGAAAAGCTTTGAAAACTATAATTGGATGGATCCCGATCGCTGTGACTATTCAAAGCTGAATCAAATCAGAGATTACCTCCCGGATGGTATGAAGCTGGTTGTCATGGGACCTGGCGGGGTGCTGGAAAATGTTACATGGCTGATTGGATACGACAATCTTTGTTATATGATTTATGAGGATCCGGAGCTTGTTGAAGATGTGTTTAACAAAGTAGGCAGCAGTATGCTAAGATATTATGAAAATGTTTTGGAATACGATACTGTAGGGGCAATCATCTCAAATGATGATTGGGGATTCAATACACAAACGTTTCTTTCTACCGAGCATATGAGAAAATATGTTTTTCCATGGCATAAAAAAATTGTCGAGGCAGCCCATAAAAAGGGAAAGTATGCGATACTTCATTCTTGCGGCAATATGAGTGAAGTATTTGATGACATTATAGAAGACATGAAATTTGATGCAAAGCATTCCTACGAGGATAATATTTTTTCTGTTGAAAAAAGTTATCAGAAGTGGGGGGACAGAATTGCAATACTGGGCGGATTGGATTTGAATTTTCTGATTACCGCCTCCATGGATGAAGTGAAGGAAAGGGCAAAGAAGCTTGCCGATATCGGCGTTACCCGGGGCGGATACGCATTGGGGTCAGGAAATAGCATGTGCTACTATATTCCGAACGATAAGGCGGAAGCCTTAATCAATACCGCTAATAATTATTAGAAATCAAAAATAAATTGTGGAATGGAAGATACCCGGAACACGGCGAAGGTCCCCTTGAAAATTTTAATTTTCAAGGGGACCTTCGCTTTCACCCGAAAAGGTGCTGCCATACCATTACGGATCTCGTCCGGCCAAATCGCAGGGGCATGCTGATGCGGGAAGTTTCTACATGGAATTTTTGCCAGCGGATTCTTCTCTTCGGTATATGCCGGGTGAAATCTTTTCGTATTTATGAAATACTCTGGAAAAATAGTATTCATTTTGAAATCCGCACAGCTGGGCAATCTCCAGCAGGTTGCTGTCTGTGGAAAGCAGCAGCAGTTTTGCCTGATCAATCCTCATTTTTATCAGATCATCGTTGGGGCTCAACCCAAATCGCTTTTTATACAGTACCGAAAAGCGGCTGGCACTTAGTCCCACATTGGCTGCCATTTCGGCTACAGTCCAGGACTTCTTTACATTCTTGCTGATGATGCCGCGCAGCTCCAGCAATTTCTGTTCATGCCGGTTGGGGCCGATGCTTTTTTCGGTGTGATAAGCCCTTGCCAATTTGATAAATAGCGCATCGACCAGATTCTCAATGCTGTTTTCCCACAATGGGTAACGGTTTTGTCTCTCATCAATAATTTTTTTCATATTGTGACGAAGAAACAGGGGTTGGTGAGTAGAAATTAAAACATTGGCAGGCAGATCTATTTCGTTTAGCAAGTCGAAAATTTCGTTTGACTGAATGTGCATCCAATCGTTGACAAACCCCTGTGCGGAGGTTTGAGGGGTAAAATGATATTCTAAAAATCCCGGCGCCTTAATAAAGCAGTCCCCGGGTTCCGCCAGCTCCAATCCGTTTGCCGTATAGATCATACACTCCGTTAAAAAGCACATGAGAATCCACCGGTCATCTTCTGTAAAGAACCGTTTTACGGCGAAGTCCTTTTCATGATGGGTTCCCAAATCGATTTCTAAAACTTTATGCATCCTTTTCGTCCCCTTTTCCCATATCTACTTTAACACAGACGAGTCAAAAAGGAAACGTCTGAAAAAACTTTTAAAAAATAAAAGGATCGTATAATAAATTGAAGGTTTTATGCATTGTGTACCGACTGCCGCAATGGTAAAGTACAAGATAGGAAAAGAGGTTGATGCCATGGAAACCATGAAAGCATGGGTGCTGCGGGAACCCCAAAAGCTGGAACTTTGTTCAGTGCCGGTGCCGCAGCCCGGCTGCGATGAAGTTTTGATCCGGGTGGAGGCATCCTGTCTCTGCAACGGTTCCGATCCAGGGATTTACCGTGGGCATGAGGCGTATACCACTCCCTTCGTTTTCGGGCACGAATCGAGCGGCATAATCGTGAAGGCCGGAGAGGATACGGCGGGCTTTCGGGTGGGGGACAGAGTTTCTTTCTGGTGCGCCACAGGGGCGTTTGCTGAGTATCAGGCGGTCAGTCCCCGTCGGGTGGCCATGTTCCGGGTACCGGAGCGTCTTACCATCGAGGAAACGCCGATTCTGGAACTGGTGATTGCATCCTGCCGTTCGCTTATGAGATTTCCTCCGGTACCCGGAAGGAGGAAGCTCTGCATCTGCGGTCTGGGGCCCAGCGGGCTCGTACTGACACAGTATGCGAGATTGTTGGGATACGAAAAAATAACAGGCTGGGATTTGTATCCGAACAGGCGGGAGCTGGCTGTGGAGCTGGGCGCTGATGCTGTCTATGATCCCTCTGAACTTTCCCGGGAAAAAATTGCGGAGATGGAGCTGTCCGATATCAGTGTTGTCATGATGGGGGATGACCTTTTGAAAGACAAGTCCACTGTCACGAACCTGATGAGAGCCACTGCCGTAGGCGGAACCGTTGTCTCCTATGGACATCCCGAAAACGGCATGTGCTTTTCTCCCTTCGTGTTTCAATCCAGAGACCTGACCATGGTAGGCCCCTCGAACGATATGGAGCTGATCCGTACAAAGGGACAGGAAATCATGGAGGCACTGGAACAGGGGAAAATCAGAATTGCCCCTCTGATCACCCACCGGCTGAAATTTGAAGACATCGGGGCTGCCATGGAACAGCTGCTGCGTTCACCGGAGAAACAAATCAAAGCGGTATTTACGCTATGACAGGAGAGAATTCGATGAGACTGGGAATTTCAGGCCAGGCTTTGGGCGATGTCAAGAGCTTTCGGGAGATTGTAAAAACAGGAAAAAAATACGGTGTATCGGATTATGAAATCTGGCCCGGCAACGTGGGGGCGATACACGATTATTCAACGGGCGACATCGACGGGCTGAAAAGGACAATGGAGGAGGAGCAAATCCGGGTTTACTGCGTGACGCTGGGCTCCGGATTTTCCCCCGAGGCCACGGCTGACCCCGACATCTACGCAAATTATCTGATCCGCGCCATTGACGCGGCAAAGGAAATCGGTGCAGCGGTGGTAAACCATTACTGCGGATGTATCTGTCCCAAGGGAGAGCCCGACTTTGAGGTGATGGAGAAGTATTGGAGAACCCCTTTGGAATATGCAGAAAAAGCGGGCATTGTGTTGGCGCTGGAAAACGAGGCTCATGACGCCACCTCCACTCCTGCAAAAATGCTCCGAATCATGGAGCATTTTAATCATCCAAACTTTAAAACGAATTTTGACGCAGTCAATTATTTTCATGCCAGTTGTGAAGGTTTTCCTTACGCATATGCTTTGTTGAAAGACCATATCGGGTATGTACATATTAAGAATGCCTGCCTGCCAAATTCCGACGTTCCCCAGCCGGAGTATAACCGGGGGGCACCCATGTCCGGAATTTATGCTCCGGCCCCTATTCAATACACTCCCATTCCACAGGGGGCAGTGAATGTCGCGGGGCTGCTTAGTCGGCTGGAGCAGGATGGAATCTACAAGGGAATCTGCACGCTGGAGCCTCACACTACTGTGGAGCACGTGGAGGAGTTCTATGCGGAAGAGTCTGCGTGGCTGAAAAAGCTGGGATTTTTCAGTCAGAGCTGACGGAAAGCAGATTCCGCCTAAATTTTAAAATAAACCTGGAAAAGGAGAGAGAGTATGTTAGCAGCAGTTGTTGAAAAGCCCTACGAGCTGGTGATAAAGGATGTTCCGAGGCCGGCAGCGGGCCCCAATCAGGTGGTTATCAAGACCCTGGCCAGCTCCATCTGCAACGCCACGGACAATCATATTTTTGAAGGCATCTTTGACGGATATCATGACCGGTATCCGCAGATTTTGGGGCATGAGGTGTGCGGTGAGGTCGTAGAACTGGGCGAGGGTGTGACCGAAGTAAAGCTGGGAGACAGAATCGCCCTTTATACGGGAAACGGTGCTTTTGCGGAATATGTGCTTGTGGATGTTCCGGGATATTACGCCAAGGTTCCCGAAAACATGACCAACGAGGAAGCCTCCATCAGTGAAATGCTGGATGGCGCTTACACCAGCACCATCGCCTGCGCGGAGGTCAAGGAAGGCGAGAGAGTGCTCATTATCGGTGCGGGCCCGCTGGGACTTACTGCTGCCGGATGCGCCGCCTCTCAGGGAGCGGTAGTCTGCGTGGTGGACTTCTACCAGAACCGGCTTGATAAAGCCAAAGAGCTGGGAGCCAAATATGTCTATAACCACTCTCTTCGCACCGCGGACGAAATTATCGAAGACGTGAGAAAAGATGTGGGGGAAATCGACCTGGCATGTATGTGCATTGCGCTGGATCGTTCAGAAAATCTGGATGCCTTCTATATGCCGGTGGAACTGCTTCGGTACAACGGCAGAATGACCGGCCTCTGCGTTGAAGTGCAGCTCAAATACCACAATCACCGGATGAATCCCTTCCATCTGATTCGGAAAAATGTAAAATTCCGCCACAATCTGGAGCGTTCGGGAAGCGTGGATGATTTCAGAAACGGCTACAAACTGGTCAGCGAGGGAAAAGTGCCTCTCGGAAAAATGATTACCCACCATATCACGCTGGATCAGCTGCCCTGGGCACTGGATATGTGCCACAACCATCTGGATGAGTGCATCAAGTTTATTGTATATCCCAGAGTGAGCGAAGAATAAAAGAGAGGCGTACCCGCATCAGAGAAAGATTTCCGTTGGGGCAAAGCCCCAACGGAAATTCTGCTGTGGGGCAGGCACCGAATGCGGCCCTGCAGGGCAGCTCTGCCGGAGAGTCGGCAGGGAAGCACCGTTTGAATCCACAAAATTTTTCACGAGAGGATATCCGGCCATGAATGAAGTAAAATGTTCCTGTTCTTCCCAAAAAACGTTTTGCAATCCGCTGAACCTAAACTATACCCTGCACAATGACGCACACGGCGGCGAGATTCCCATACAACCCTTTCGGGAAGGCGCCGATCCCAGCATTGAACTGTTTGAGGACACCTATTATCTTGTGTCTTCGGCTACAAACGGATATTGGTGCTCTCCCGATATGCTGAACTGGGAGTTTATTGATGCAGCGAATTCCCCCATCCCCTTTGCTGACAGGTGGGCGCCTACAATTGTGGCAATTGACGGGGTGCTGTATCTTTATTTTGGCCAAGGCAACATTTACAAGACCAGAACTCCCCGGGACGTGACCTCATGGACTGAAATTCCCGATACCTGTGAGCATACGGGAGATCCCCAGTTCTTTTATGACCGGGATACCGGGCGGCTCTGGCTTACCCATGGGTGCAGCAATGACGGCTGTATCCGGATTCATGAGCTGGATATTTTCACAATGAAACGAAAGGGCGATATCTGCACAGTCAAAATTGAAGATCACGAAAACCGGGGTTTTGAATGTCAGGGGGACAACTGCGAGCTGGATCAAAAAGGGTGGACGGAAGGCTCCCAGATGATCAAATATCAGGGAATTTACTACCTGATTTATTCCGGCCATCAGCTGGACAATTCCTATGCCAACGGTGTGCTGACGGCTCCCGCTCCCTGCGGCCCGTTTACCTTTCAGAGTTACAATCCCTTTTCCCAAAAGTTAACAGGCTTTATCGGCGGTGCGGCACACGGGCAGGTTTTCTGGGATAAGTACGGAAATCTTTGGAATGTTGTGCTTCAGTCCGTTTGGGTGAATCACCGCTGGGAGCGGCGGATTGCCCTTTTTCCATCGGGATTTACCCCCGGCGGCCAGCTTAATACGGATACACTGTTTGGGGATTATCCCATTCTTCTTCCGGAGAAAAAACTCACCGATCCGATTGCCTCCCGGTCTGCCGGTTTCATGCTGCTGTCAAGGAACTGCCCGGTTCAGGTTTCCACGGAATTGCCTGCACATAAAAAGGAAAATGCCGTGACAGAGGACGTGCGAACCTATTGGTCGGCCAGAACCGGCGAAAAGGGCGAGTGGATTCAGATGTGTGTCGGGGAGGGCAGTTCGGTTTTTGCCATACAGATTAACTTTGCGGAACACAATCTGATCTGCCTGGAACCTGCGGAACAGTATATCAGCTATATTTTGGAAGGCTCATTTGACGGTGCCGAATATCACATGATAGCGGATAAATCCCAAAATAAATCAGATGTTCCCCACGATTACATCGAGCTGGAAAATCCGCTCCACTACAGGTATTACCGGCTTACCAATGTGCATACCCCCTGCGGAGGAACCTTTGCGGTGAGGGGAATCCGGCTTTTCGGAAAAAAAGAGGAGCCCCCCGTGGGAACAATCGACTATGTGGCCGAAAGGGATCGGCGTGACCCGCGTAAATGCCGGGTGCGATGGAAGAAAGACGACTGGGCGGACGGTTATGTGGTGCGGTACGGCTGCACCCCCGAAACTATGTTCCGGAGCTTGGAGATATATGGTCTGGACTGTACAATCAACAGCCTGATCAAGGGAGTGGATTACTTCATCACAGTGGAGGGCTTTAATCAGGGCGGTTATGAGAGAAATGGAAAAGTAACGAAGCTGTGACCCTTGGAATAAAAAGTTTATTTTGCGTTCCGCAAAATAAACTTTTTATGCTATAATAGAACAAAACGCTTTGCGTTTTGTTCATCATTGGAAAAGCGCAGTCACGCTTCGCGTTTCCTCCGCCCTTTGGGCGGCACCGCGTTTTTCATAAGGAAATTTGTAATAGAACAAAACGCTTTGCGTTTTGTTCATCATTGGAAAAACGCTGTCACGCTTCGCGTTTCCTCCGCCTTTTGGGCGGCACCGCGTTTTTCATAAGGAATTCATTCTGTAATAACCTCTATGGCATCCCATGCCGCTTTGGAACGCGGCAATATTTCAGACAATCAATTCATTTTATGGGAGGAAGAAAAAATGTCAGTGTGCAAAAGTTCGGCATTTCAGCTTTTGGAGAAAATGGGATTTGTACGTACGGCAGGCTCGCAGGAAGAATACAGCACGGCGTTGATGCTGAAAGAAGAAGCTGCCAAAACGGGCGCAGATGTGACCGTCGAGGAGTTTCAAATCAAAGATGCTGTCATTCGCAAGGCAAAGCTTGAGGTTCTGGAACCCTATCAGAAGGAATATGTTGTGACGGGGTATAAGTGCTGCCAAAACACGTCCGAAGAGGGTCTGACCGCAGAACTGCTCTATGCGGAAAGTCTGACCGACCAGAGTCTCGTGGATGCAAAGGGAAAAATCGTTCTTCTGAACGGTTATCTGCGGCTGCCTATGTTTCGAAAACTGCTTGAAGCGGGAGCGGCGGGAATTGTCAGCTTTTCCGGCACTCTGAGGGATACGGATGAGGACAGCGACCTGTTTACCAGAAAAATAAGAGCCAGCCTTTCCGCTTTCGGAAACCTGCCGGCGGTAAATATGACGGCGAAAGACGCATTCGATATGGTTGTCCATAAGGCCGCAAAGGTAAAAATGACTGTTATCGGTGACGAAGTTGAGCTTACCTCTCATAATGTAATTGCCACTGTGCCCGGCACAGAAAAGGGTGAAGAAATTATCTCTTTTGGTGCACACTATGATTCGACTGAATTTTCCACCGGCGTTTATGATAACGCTGCAGGATCCGTGGTCATTATGGAGATGCTGAAGCATTTTGCGGAAAACAAGCCAAGAAGAACCCTGAAATTCATCTGGTTCGGCTCCGAGGAAATCGGTCTGGAGGGAAGCAAAAACTATACCCGGGCGCACCAGGACGAACTGAGCAAATACCGGTTTATGATCAATGTGGATGTGGGCGGTCCTGTTCTGGGAACCAACAAGTGCGGCTGCACTGGGTCGAAAGAGCTTACCTCCTTTACCGATATGTTCATGAAGGCCAAAGGATACTGGGTTGAGGTGCGGCAGGGCATTTACTCCAGCGACTCCATTCCCTTTGCCGACAACGGTATTCCCGCTGTCAATTTTAGCCGTGACGGGGAGCAGGGAACCTCTTACATACACTGTCGCCATGATATTGTGGATTATCTTTCGGAGGATGCCATCGGTTCCATGCTGGACGTTGTTCTGGACTATTCGGACTTTATGGTAAATGCTGTTGTTTTCCCGGAAAAACGTGAAATGCCTCAGGATATGAAAGAAGAAGTGGACAAATACCTGTTTAAAAAAGAGCTGGAAACGGCTCCGAAGCAATAGAGAAATCGGATGAATGGGAGTATCATGGGCAATTGGGTATACAGCGTCTCCCGCTTACATAGTAAAAAAGATGGCAGATAATTTTATTTCTGCCATCTTTTTTACTGTTCATTTTTGACGTTAGGGCAATGTGCGGCAAAAAGTTGTCTTAATCAGAACCGCATAACCGGAGAAAGTCGGAAGCAGGGGCTATGCCTGCTTTCCGTAAATTTCTCCGATTTTCAAAATCAGTTTTACCACTGACTCCATAGATTCCGCACAGGCATATTCAAAGCGTCCGTGAAAATTTGCTCCGCCGGTACAGAGGTTAGGGCAGGGAAGCCCCATGTAGGAAAGACGGCTGCCATCGGTTCCTCCGCGGATGGGGGTGACGATGGGAGCAATCCCTACGGCCTCCATGGCTGCTTTGGCATTTTCAATCAGATGAAAATGGGGCTCCACCATTTCTTTCATATTGTAGTAGCTGTCGGTAATTTCGGGAACGAAACGCTCGGCTTTGTACTTTTCATTCAGATAGCGGCAGATACGGAGAACCTCCGCTTTCTTTGCTTCAAACTTTGCCCGATCGTGATCGCGAATGATGTATTCCGCACGGGCCTCTTCTACACTGCCGGTGAGTTCATCCAGGTGGATGAAGCCCTCGTAGCCTTCGGTGAATTCCGGCCGGTCAAAGGGAGGAAGCATGGCCTGAAATTCCATTGCCAGCAGCAAGGCATTGACCATCTGTCCTTTTGCGGAACCGGGATGGATGCTTTTTCCATGTATAGTAAGCTTCAGGGAGGCTGCATTGAAATTCTCGTATTCCAGCTCTCCCAATTCTCCGCCGTCCACCGTGTAGGCATACTCCGCGCCAAAGCCCTTTACATCGAAAAGGTCAACCCCATGCCCCACTTCCTCATCGGGCGTAAAGGCAATTTTGATCTCCCCATGGGGAAAATCCGCGGAACGTGTCAGCCAGCATTCCGCTGCTGCCATAATTTCCGCCACTCCTGCCTTGTCATCCGCTCCCAGTAAGGTGGTACCATCGGTGACAATCAAAGTCTTCCCCGCATACTTTTTCAGGGCAGGGTATTCGGCGGGGGAAAGAATTATGTTTTTGCTTTCGTTCAGCAGGATCTCATTGCCGTCGTAGTTCTCCACCAAGCGGGGCTTGACATTTTTGCCGCTGACCGCGGGAGAGGTGTCCATGTGGGCAATGAACCCCAGCTTTTTGGCGGCTTCCATCCCCGGTGCTGCCGGGATGGAAGCATAGACGTATCCGTGCTCATCGGCACGCACGTTTTGTGCTCCCAATTGGCGAAGCTCTTCCGCCAGCAGACGGGAAAGATCTTTCTGCTTCTCCGTACTGGGCACCTGTGCCCGGTCAGGGGCGGATTCGGTATCAATAGCGACATAGCGGAGAAATCGCTCCACTGCACTGAAATTCAGACTCATTGCCATCCATCCTTTTCCAATATTTGAGGTGTTATGGGTCACACAAAATTTCGTATAGTTTAGCCCATACCTAAAAGGATACACGGGTTTTCCCCAGATTTCAATACATGAATGGAAATAGCAGTCCATTTGTTGCTGCCTAAAAAGGAAGAGCCTCTTGAAAATTTTAATTTTCAAGAGGCTCTTCCTTTTTAGGGTGGACATCAGACTACAGGTTCTGACTCCGGCTTGATGATTAAGCAGCGCAATAAAAGCGGGGCGGAATAGGCGAGCGAAAATGGTGCTCTTTGTCCGCCTTACATTATTTCATGATTTGTATGCCATAATGGGAAGACCGGTTTCATCAGAAAGTACGGCGTAATGTATTTACATTATTGAAAATTATTTAAAAAATGTAATGTCATATAAATTAAATTTCTAAAAATTGTTATTTCATTTTTAATTATATTTGCAAAATGCACATATAATCGTTGACATAATTTAAAAAAAGGTATATATATATAAATAAAGACTAATCAGCTACCCAATAGCAAAATATCAATGGAGCAAACCATTCGACAAATGTAGTGACATTTCACTCTGCTATCATTTTTTAAAAAGTAAGGGGTTGGGCTTTTTATGACAAATAGCATTGCGGCAAACCGAACGAAGAATAAGGCTGACTCAAAGGCATGGGGCAGAAAATTTATGAAAGGCTTAAAAAAGTATTGGCAGTATTACATACTCCTTTTGCCGGCAATGGCATATTTTTTAATTTTTTGCTATGGCCCTATGTACGGTGCTCAAATCGCTTTCAGAAATTTTAATGCTGTGGATGGTGTTACGGGAAGCCCGTGGGTGGGATTCGCCCATTTTGAAAGGTTTTTTGCCTCGCCCTATTTTACCACTCTGTTGAAGAATACCATAGTGATCAGCGTCTATGGCCTGCTGGCAGGTTTTCCACTTCCGATTATACTGGCGTTATCACTCAATGAATTGAAAAATCAATGGGTCAAGAAAATAGCGCAGACAATAACATATGCTCCGTATTTTATATCTGTTGTCGTAATGTGTGGTATGCTTTTGTCTTTCCTGAATCCGACAACGGGAATTGTAAACAGATTTTTAGGACTCTTTGGAATAGATCCGATTCCGTTTTTGAGCAGAGCGGATCTGTTTCCATCCATCTATGTATGGAGCGGCGTATGGCAGGGCACAGGTTGGGCAAGCGTCATATTCTTTGCAGCACTGGCGGGCGTGGACCCGCAGCTTTTAGAGGCTGCTACACTTGACGGCGCCGGCAGACTGCAAAAGATATGGCACATCAACATTCCTACATTATTGCCAACGATAGTTATCATGCTCATTATGAGTTGCGGCAATCTTTTATCAGTTGGGTATGAAAAAATATATTTGCTGCAGAACTCTCTTAACGCGGATACAAGTGAGGTAATATCTACCTATGTATATAAAACAGGGTTGGTAAATGCACAATACAGTTTCTCAACGGCTGTGGGATTGTTCAATTCTGTAGCAAATCTAGTGATGTTAATAATTGTGAATATGGTATCGAGAAAAATCAGCGAAACATCATTATGGTAAGTCAGCCCGGAAAGAACAGAGATCCCGGATGGGGTACGAGCCCCCGGTAATGCTGGAGCAGCAGTTTCGTTTACGCAGCCATAAATTCAAAACGTGCAGTAATTTGTGCATGGATAACCTTTGAAAGGATGAATGTGAATATGGAGGGTAAGGCGGTCGCAACGAATCATAAAATCAAAGCACCCAAAGGCGGTATCGTGTTTGACATAGTGAATTACACGATAATTTTACTGTCGGTGGTCATAACATTGTATCCGCTGATATATGTCTTGAGCGCGTCTATCAGTGATCCGAACAAAGTCAATGCCGGAAAGATGTGGCTGTTTCCCGTGGGGATAACCTTTGCCGGATATGAAAAAGTTTTTAGCGATCCGGAAATATGGTCCGGCTATGCCAACACCATTTTTTACACTGTATTTGGGACAATAATCAATCTTGCGATTACCTTACCGAGCGCCTATGCGCTTTCCAAAAAGCAATTGCCTCTAAAAAAAGTCTTCAATTTTTTGATTTTATTTACAATGTTCTTTAGCGGTGGGCTGATACCTCTTTACATGCTGGTCAGAGATCTGAAGCTGCTCGACACTGTATGGGCAGTGGTTTTACCTGTTGGCGCATCTGCATGGAACATAATCATTACCCGCACATTTATAGAGACTACGATACCAAACGGATTGGAAGAAGCGGCGGAAATTGACGGATGCAGTCCGGTTATGATTTTCTTTAAGATCATTTTGCCACTTTCCGCTCCAATTATTGCAGTTATGGCGCTGTTCTATGGTGTGGGACATTGGAACAGCTACTTCAACGAAATGATATTCCTCAGTGACAGAACCAAATATCCGCTGCAGGTTATCTTAAGAGAATTAATAGTTATCACTCAAATTAACACCTCCAACACAATAACAAATGTGGAAGCGGAAACGCTTGCCCAACAGCAGCAATTATCTGGAATTATTAAGTACTCAATTATGATAGTATCCACATTACCAATCATAATCGTGTATCCTTTCTTACAAAGATTCTTTGTAAAGGGAGCGATGATAGGTTCGATCAAAGGATAATTTACGTATGGATTATCCTTTGCGAAATAAATTATTTTAGGAGTGAAAAAACATGAGGGCAAAAAGAATTGTGGCACTGTTCTTGGCATCGGCATTAGCGGTAACATGCTTTGCATCTTGTGGCAGTACGCCAAAGGCCGAAGGCAAATCAGAGAGTACTCCTGAAGGCGAAAAAAAGACGGAAGCGCTTGAAAACGTAAATCTTGAGGGGTATCCTATTGTTAAGAATCCGATTAAAGTTACCATGATGGGAAATAAGTGCGGAATTCATGGGGACTGGAACAAGATGGAATTTTTCCAGATTATGGAGAAAAAGACAGGCATAGGATTTGAGTTTGACACCCCGGCAAGTGAAGTCTTGGAAGAAAAGAAAAACCTGGCCTTAAATGGCGGCACATATCCGGAAGTTATGTTCGCAACGAATCTTTCCAAGGAGCAGCAGGTAGAATACGGAAGTCAGGGCATTTTGCTCCCTCTGGAAGACTACATCGATAAATATTGCCCCAACATTTTACAAATGTTTGAGGAAAAGAAGGGAGCCCGCGCATCTATAACAGCTCCCGATGGGCACATTTATTCAATGGCGCAGTTCTATAACAGCCCCTTGATGTCGACTGCGATGTGGGTTAATCGCAAATGGCTTGATAAATTAAACATAGACCCTGAAAATCTCCCCACTACTGTTGACGGCTATTATGATATGCTGGTCCGCTTCCGTGATGAGGATCCCAATGGAAATGGTAAGAAAGATGAGATCCCGTTCACAATTTTTGATGATGCCAATAAGGGCGACAGTATTTATGTTAACATGCTGCCGTATTTTGGGGTGTTAAGCCCTGAAGTTTATGTTGACGATCAGGGAAAAATCCACTTTGGTATGATGGAAGAAAACACCAAGGTAGCTTTTGAATGGTTTAACAAGCTTTACAGCGAAAAACTCATTAACAACAATTGCTTTACCCAGGGCTCCGCGGATGCACTGGCGCAAGGAGCCGAAGGCCTGAACGGATCGGGATACCATGCACTTCCGAGATTTGTATTCGGTAATATGCCGATTGAGGAAGAAGCGCTGTACCCGGCAATGCCGGCATTGTCAAGCTCTGTCAATCCAAAACAGCTTACAACGCGCGGAACGGGCGTTTCACAGGGTACGTTTTCACTGACGAACAAATGCTCCGAAGAAACAATCGTAGCAATGATGCGGTGGCTGGATTATCTTTACAGTGAAGAAGGTTCCTGGCTGATCCACTATGGGCCTGAAGGTCATATTTGGAAGCCATCCCCCAATAATCCCAAGCTTAATGTTTATATTCAGCCTACAGACGGACGAAATACAGAAGAAGTCCGCGGCGGAGAAATTACCCCTGACTGCGGCGCGGCATGCCCCAAGTGGGTGCGTGACACAACAGAAGGCGCATGGGATGATGTTCAGCAGCAGGCTCGTATCGCTTGGAGTGACAAAAACCTTAACCCATACAGTGTGGTGGCTCTCCCTGAAATGTTCCTTACACTGGAAGAGCAGTCTGTTGTTGACATGTATATGACAGACCTCACAAAGTACCGTCAGGAGAACAGTGCCAAGTTTGTTGTTGGCGATCAGTCATTTGACCAGTGGGATTCCTTCGTTGAGGGAATGAAGAGTATGCACGTTGATGATGTCATCAAGGCGTACCAGAGTGCTTATGACAGATGGGCCGCAAGCCAAAAATAGTAATTGTACATATTGATATAGAGTTTTCTCCCAGACGGGAAATAGCCGCCATTTCCAATTGCAGTTTGTTCTGTTGCATGCCATATCACGTTATTTTGTGGTATGGCATGCAAATTATTTAAGAAGGTGATAGAAAATATATGGGATCCAAATATGGAAAAGTCTTATTAGATATAGAAAATCAAATCAGAACAGGTGAATTGCTGCCCGGAGTTATGCTTCCAACCGAGAAACAGTATATGGATAAATATGAGGTTTCCCGTACAACGATTCAACGGGCTATGAATATTCTGGTTGAGCATAACTTGATAGAACGTATCCCAGGGAAGGGAACTTTTGTTAAAAAGTCTGAAGAACTGCCGCAGAAAAGGATTACAGAAAAAATTAAATTTTCCATGATATTACCCTATCGCTCAAACCTGACGATAGGATACTTTGTAGGTGCCCAAAAAGTCCTGGAGCAAAAAGGCGCATTTGTTTCTGTAAGATTCTGTGAAGAAAACTCTGAAAGTGAAATTGCCGCTATTTTATCAGAATACAACAGCGGCACAAACGGAATACTGTTTTATCCTCAGGAATTCCCCCAAAAAAGCAACTACCTGATGGGCGCCACAATGGATATTCCGATTGTCACTTTGGACAAGCGAATTACGGAAATGAATTTATCCGGGGCAGGCTCGGATAATATGATGGGCGGTGAGATCGTTGCAAAGTATTTGGTAGACCGTGAATACAACAATTTTGCATTTGTATCGACTCCGTTTTATCAATGCAATACGACATATGAAAGGTTCGTCGGATTTAAAAAGTATTTGAAATTTAAAGGGATATCTCTGGATAAAAAAAACATATGCATGGCAGCAAATGATTCGGAAAAACGAAAAGAACAAATTTTTAGTTTTATTGAGAAATCCAAGGGGAATTATCCACTGGCAATTTTTTGTTCTACTGATGAACTGGCATCTTATGTATACAGTGCCGCATCGCTATACAAAATAAAAATTCCGCAAGAAATTGCAGTGATCGGATATGACGACCTGGAACTGAGCAGATTTTTAATCCCCCCGTTGACAACTGTAAAACAGGAATATGAAGCAATCGGGGAGATAGCAGCAAAACTTTTGTGGGACAAATATGAATATAATAACAGCCCCGTTACTTATGTAGAACTTCCCGTTTCTATAGTAGAGCGAGGCTCGGTACAAGCGAAAGCATGCAAGTATCCCCTTTCCCCAGAATGATAATAGTCGGGGGATACGGAATAACTGCTGATCTTAAAATATTCACAACCGGCTTTATTATTTTGCATCAGACGGACCGAATCAATGCTGCCTTACCGTATATTTACAATACGGCACGATCATTTCTGTGCCGTATTATCTTATCTAAAGGGTGGAAACAAAATATGAAACAACTAGCTGACTATGTAAACCCATACATCGGAACGATTTCCCATATGCTGCAATCAACAGTGCCCGAAGTTATGCTGCCCTATGGTATGGCTCGCTGCACACCTGTAGTCGATGACTGCAGTGACTATTATTGTAATGACAGAATAAAAGGGTATCCATTGGGTACAGCTTACGTTATGCCCGGAGTGGACGGGAATTTTGAAAACACGTTGGATCATGGCAGAGAAGATTTTCGCTGTTACAGTTTGAAAGCAGAATTAGAGGAAAATAACATTATAGTGGAATCTACAGTTACCGAGCATGTGTATCTTCATCGCTTTAGCGGAGGAAACCAGGTTAAGCTTGCATTTCCGAACGGAAAAGCAGAAATAACGGATGATATGGTGCTGGTTAAGCTCCCCACAAAGAGAACCGGCAAAACGATTTATGAATATATTTGCATTAAAATGACTTGTCCGATCGAAATTATTGAGAAATATGAAGAGGAAATCATATTTGCTGTCCCGTATTCTTTGGTGATTTGGGGAAGCGTTTCCTTAATATCTTTTGACAGCGCCATCAAGAGTATGTCACTTGAATGCGGTAAAAAAACATTTGACGACGTTTGCAGTACAGCATTAACGGTTTGGAACACTCAGTTATCAAAAATTGTAGTTGATGGAAATACCGAAGATAAAAAAGTTGTTTTCTATACCGCCCTTTACCGTGCGTTCCAGCGAACAACAAATTACACCGAACACGGGAAATATTACAGTGCCTACGATGATAAAGTGCACGACGGGATATTTTATACGGGGGACGGTTTATGGGATTCATTCCGTTGTATGCATCCCCTGCAGCTTTTGGTTGACACAGACAGGCATAAGAATATATTGGAAAGCTACAATAAAATGTATTGCCAAAGCGGCCTGATGCCTTCATTCCCAGGACTGGAGGGGGATTTGCCGGTAATGATCGGATTTCATGCGGCGTCTCTATTTGCAGACGCGCTGGCAAAAGGAATCGAATTAGATTATGAAACGGCTTATGAGGGAATACGGAAAAACGCTACAGAGCAATCGATGATGCCTTGGTGTTCGGATCATAAAGCAACGGACGAGGATAAGTGCTATTGGGAGAAGGGCTTTTTCCCTGCGCTGGCTAAGAACGAAAAGGAGAGTTGTCCGGCAGCACATCCCTTTGAGAGACGGCAATCCATCGCGGTTACTTTGGAACACGCTTATGACGATTGGTGTGCTGCACAAATAGCCAAGAAGCTGGGAAAAGATGAAGACTGCAAGATGTTTATGAACCGCTCACAGAATTATAGAAATCTTTTCTGCAAAGAAATTGGGCTGATGGCGCCAAAATCCATAGATGGAAAATGGATAGAAGATTTTAATCCCAAATTCTCCGGCGGCATGGGCGGCAGAGACTACACAGCCGAAAATAATACATGGACTTACACCTGGTCGGTGATGCATGATCCGGATGGACTGGCGGAGCTTATGGGCGGCAAGGAAAACGCGATCTGCAAATTGGATCAGCTTTTCCGTGAAGGCTTTCACAATGATGGAAATAAAAGCGCATATCTCGCACAATTTCCTGATTCAACGGGGCTCATGGGACAATTTTCTATGGGGAATGAACCTTCATTCCATATTCCATATCTGTATGATTACTTTGGTCAACCGTGGAAAGCGCAGAAAAAATTGCGGGAAATTATGGACATATGGTTTACCAACTCCCCTACAGGGATATGCGGCGATGAAGATGGCGGAGCCATGTCAAGCTGGTATGTTTTTTCCGCCCTTGGTATCTATCCCGTTTGCCCCGGAAAGCCTGAATATGCAATAGGAACTCCTGTTTTTGACAGCGGAGAAATAAAATTAGAAAATGGAAAGACATTTAAAATTGTGAGCAAAGGGGCCGGAGATGGACTGTACTATATCAATGAGGTAAAATTAAATGGTAAAAAGCTGGATAGACCCTTTGTAACCCATGAGGAAATTGTGGCAGGAGGTACTCTGGAGCTTAAAATGTGCAGAAAGCCTGACAGAATATGATAAAAGGCAAACACCGCATAAAAATGGCGTGAATAAAGTGAACAGTGTCAGCAGATTCCAGCCATAGGTCCTCTTTCGGCGTTCACGTACTGGCAAGATCGAAAGCTTGCGCACAGCCCATCTTTTATCCATGCCCTTGGCTCATGATTCAGAAATTCCCTAGTTAACATTGCTGACCTGACTGCGGTATTCTTTGGGAGAAAGCCCGAAATTCCTCACAAACGCCCTTTTAAAGGAAAGATAGTTCAAATACCCCACAGACTGGGAAATTGCAGCTACAGAATCCGCATTGCTTTCCAACAGCGCCTTTGCGGCATCCATTCGCAGCTGCTGAAGATAATCACTGAAATTGACCGAAAATTGCCGCTTGAACATTTTTGACAGGGCAGTTGCTTCAATGGAAAAGACGTCTGACAAAAGCCGCAATGAGATATCGGGATTGGTATAATTGGCATCCAGATACTCCTTTACCTGTACGGCAACTTCCGCAGCATTCTGGTGCTTTTCCTGGTGCATCAGATCGCATATTCTGACGCAATAGTCCGAGAGTTGATTCCAGATGCTGTTCTGATCAAGAAGTTCGGAAATCTGCGGAATGTCAATTTCGTATTCCGATGAAAGCTTTTGCAGCAGCTTCGCGATGTGAAGCAGCCCCTGTGGACTGCCTTGACCGGTCCTGAATTGAGAAAGCAGCCGACAGCATTCGTCCGACTGGCTGCTTTCCAGTGCAGTGATAAATTTCGACTCAAAATCAAGCGGAATCAGGGGATTTTCCGGCTCAAGCGACTGCATATGCCGGCGCAGCTTTTGTTGGACCTCCAGATAGCTTTCATGAAGCAGGGAAGGATCCGTGTGAGAGCAGGAAACGGCCACATATCCGCTTTCCAAAGACTTTGCAAGCTGCTCTCTGTGAAAATCTTCGCTGTCCTGACGAAAGGCCTCGTACCATACCACTGCACCGCAATTGCAGTTGAGCAGATGAAACATATGAAAATGACGGTAGTATCCTTTTAAAACATCTTCCCAAAGTTTTTGGCTGTCGTTTTGTGGAAAACCTGTAAAGAGGAGTATCCGAAAGGCGTATCCTTTATGCAGCCAGGGAATCGTGGAACAAATTTCTTCTGTTCCAGAGTCTGCATTGGGGTCTGTCAAAAGCTGCAGGATAATTTCCGATTTTGCGTATTGACGATAGCGGTCAATTGTTTGACTCAGTGCGTGATTTTCCCGTTCAATCGTGGTCAGGTAATTCTGTAAATAGTCATATCCTTTGCGCAGAGACATTTCTTTGCGCCCCAGACTTTCCAAAATTCGCTGAAGCGGTGCGCTGAAAAACCGGGAAAGAAAAACGGCACCTAAAATACCCAAAACCATCATGAAAAACCCCACAAGCCAAAATTCAGATACAGACTCCGTATCATAGGCAATCTGGTAGGTGGGGTAGGCAAAAAAGAGGGTGGCCGGCCATGAGTTGAGATTTTGATTTATGGTTAAAACATCAGGATTGGCCGGAGGATTCTTTTGACTTTCGGTCAAAAGCCGAATTTGGCTGAACTGTCCTGCCGCCAGCCGTTCGATGGTTGTCTGCAAAAGAGGAAGGTCTATGAGAAAAGCCACACAGCATTTGGAATCGGAAAGAAAATAATTGGCATAGGTGATCACTTTTTCCGTTTTTTTGGAGGAAGTAACCAGAGAATCGGAAAGATAGGGGAGATATTCCTCTGTGTCCAAAAGTTTTTGAAATGAAATGTTTTTGTAGTAATCCCTCATGTCAGAAAACTTCATCCAGCCGTTTGTAGTGACTACGGTGTCCTTTGAAGGAATCAGCACCATTGCCTCTCTTATGAAGGCAACATTTTTCACTTTGCTTTGAAGCTGCGTAATAATTTCTTTTCGTCGGCCAAGATCAAAACTATCCTTATACAGGTCAATGTGGTTTACATACTGTGTCAGCCAATATTCTCGCAGCAGTTCATTGGCTAAATCGTCAATATGGGAAAACTCCTTGTCAATATCCTGTGTCAGAAAAGCGGCTTGCTGCTCTTTCTCCTTGATGTATTGCGCTTCCTGTATTCTCACATACTGAAGCCATGCCGTAAGAAAAATAATTTCCATGGGAATAAGGACGCAGCCTAATGTCAATAGAAAAACAGAGAGATCTGTTTTCTTCCGTCCCGGTATCTTTTTTTGCATTCCGGTCACCTTTCGTTTAATTTTTATTCATTATAACATAAAGCAGGCGTAATCGGCAAATAAAATATAGCTGTTTTGGGTAAAAACAACTATATCTTTTTTGCTGTTCGCCTGCTTTTTTTGTTTTTTTGCGGCAAAAGCAAATATTGTATAGTTCAGCTCTCTCGAGCGCTTGGTTTTGCTTCCGTAAAGTGTGCAAAAAATGTACACTTTACACATTCTGTACATCAAGATACAATGTGGACAAATGAAAACTGTCGATTATGCTTTTAAAGCTGTTGGGCATATCTGCAGAAATTCAGATAGTCAGGAGCAGTTATCCTGTCTGGAAAAAACCGGCTTCTAATTGTCTGACTGATAGGAGGCTATATCATGCAGCAAATCTCATCCCCACCCAAGAGCCGTTTTATTACACGTCTTTTTAAACGGCAGCTTACCGAACGTGATAAAGCACGGATGAAAGAGAGCTTTACCTTATATGGTATTTTTTCGCCGGTCTTTCTTCACATCTTTCTTTTTTGCTACATACCGCTCTACGGAATTGTCATTGCTTTTCAAAACTATTTTCCCGGGAGCCCTTTTTTGGCGCTTGACGGTTCTGTCGATTGGGTGGGATTTACCCATTTTACTGATTTTATCGGCTCAATTTACTTTTCACGGCTGATCAAAAATACGTTGGTGTTAAGCGGGTTGCAGCTGCTCATGGGATTCTGGGTGCCAATTGTTTTTGCGCTTCTCCTCAATGAGATTCAGCGGCCCAGATATAAGAAATTTGTTCAAACCGCAAGTTACCTGCCGCATTTTATTTCTATGGTAGTTGTTGCGGGGCTTGCCCTCTTAATGGTTTCTGATGAGGGCCTGATCAATCAGCTGATCCGGATGTTCGGCGGAAGCCCCATTCAGTACGGTACGGACCCCAAATACTTCCCGTGGGTTTATGTCATTACAAATGTTTGGAAGTCTTTCGGATGGAACAGCATTATCTATATGTCCACCATTGCTTCGATTGACCCTGCGCTGTATGAAGCTGCCAGCATGGACGGAGCCAACCGCTTCCAACAGGCACTTCACATTACCCTCCCCTCCATTCAGAATACCATCATTATCCTGTTTATTTTTGCTATCGGCGGACTTCTTGGTTCCAACACGGAGTTTATCCTGCTGATGTACAGCCCTGCTATTTATGACACAGCAGATGTCATCGGCACCTATATGTACCGGCAGGGCATCGAGCTTGGAAATTTCAGCCAGTCTACCGCGATCAGCCTGTTTATGCAGATCATTAACTTCGGGCTGCTGTATGCATGCAATGCCATATCACGAAAACTCAACGGCTATTCTTTGTGGTAAGGAGGAGATATTATGGTACAATCTAACCGCTTTGGCTCAAAGGCAGCCGACGCTTTAATCTATATTGCAGTGACAATTTTGTGTTTTATCACGCTGTACCCTTTCTATTATGTTTTGATCCAGTCCATTGCAGACCCAAAAGAGGTTGTGGCGCAAAGCGTCTATCTCTGGCCGAAAAAGCTCTATTTCGGCTCGTATAACCTCATTATGAGCGATATGAAAATGTGGAGGTCCTATGGGTATACACTGATTTATGTAGTCAGCGGAACTCTGCTGAATCTGTTGACCGCTGTTTTGGGTGCATACCCGCTCTCTGTGAAAAATCTGCCGGGCCGGAATCTTTTGGTGAAATATCTGATTATTCCCATGTATTTCAGCGGCGGATTGATAACCACCTTTCTCGTAATGACAAAGCTGAATCTTTATAATAACGTTTGGGCGATGATCCTTCCCGGAGCAGTGAGTATCTGGAATATTATCCTGGTACGCAGTTATTTTATGTCCATTCCTGAAGAATTGCGGGAATCCGCTTCAATTGACGGGGCGGGGCATATGAAGATTCTGTTTTCAATTATTGTTCCGCTGGCCAAACCCATTCTTGCAGTAATTTCCGTTTACACAATCGTGGGGATCTGGAACAGCTGGTTTAACGCGCTGATTTATCTTCCTGATGTCAAGCTTCACCCGCTCCAGTTTTATCTTTACCGCGTCATGATCCAGCAGAGCATAAATCTGACGGATCTGAAAGGCGGTATGGACGCCATGGAGGATCAGGTGCAGCGGATGCTGAATAATTATCAGCTGAAATACGCACTGATCATCTTCACATCCCTTCCGGTTATTTTCACCTATCCGTTCTTCCAGAAATACTTTATCAAGGGTGTAATGCTGGGATCTCTGAAGGGATAGTTTACAATTCACTTTGTCCCCATTATTATTTATATAAAAGGAGTGTTTTTTTTGAAAAAGCAACTGAAAATCGTTACTCTTTTCCTTGCGGCTGCTTTGGCATGCGGCTCATTTGTTTCCTGCGGAAACAGTTCTGATTCCGCCTCGAGTGTCGGAACCGGCACGGATGCGGCGGGGACTTCTTCCACCGCAGAAGTGAGAACCATCCGGGTTTTAGGCCCTGACTCACGCAACATATGGGAAACCCGGGACAAACAGGACAGCTTCAATAAGCTTAACGAAATGCTGGCCGAAAACAATCTGAAAATCGAATATGAAGTGATTGCAGATGAGCAATATCAGCAAATCGTTCAGACCAGAGTTGCGGCGGCAAAGGATCTTCCGGACCTGGTAAACATTTCACCTTTGGATACAGCAACAATTCTCAACCTTGGAAAACGCGGCGTTTTCCTGGATGTTCACAGTCTTGTGGATCAGTACAGCAACGGCAATGTGAAGAGCTTCGGCGAAAAATATTTTCCCGATATGTGGAAGGCGGCGACCGCTCCCGACGGGAAAACTTACTGGATGCCGACCCATCAGTACATCACCTATAAAGAGCAGCCTTTTCATTCTAATCTCACAACCCTGATCCGGCAGGACTGGCTGGATAAGCTGGGAATTACCAAGCCCACAACGCTGGATGAATTTACTGCGGCTTTAACAGCAATGCAGAAAAACGATGTCAACGGCAACGGTGAGCAGGACGAAAAAATGATCTATACACCGTCCTTCTCCTATATTGCGCCCTCCTTCGGGCTGCCCGCGGGTCTGGTAATGATCGACACTGATGACAACAAAGCAAAATCGCCGTGGCTGATGAAGGAACAGCTGGTGGAATATATCAACTATGTAAAATCACTGATCGGAAATAATCTGATCGATACCGACGCTTTCGACAAATCCGGCGAAGTGATCACACAAAAGGTACAATCCAATAAGGTTTCCGCAGTGAATGACTGGGCTTTGGGTACATGGAATGACGCCTATGTCAAGGATGTAAATGGCGTTTATGAGCCCGTCATGCTTGGCAAGAACAAAGGAGAGGTTCCCGCAACCCTGGCTGAGGATTCTTATGCTGTGGTAGAAAAATTTGCCGTAACCAGTGCCTGCAAAGACCAGCAGGCGGTTGCGGATCTGTTTGACATGATTTATACGGAGGAATACTCCACCCTTTACTTCTACGGTGTAGAGGGCACCACCTTCAATACAAACGAAGACGGAGTCAAGGTGTTTGATCCCAACTTCAAAAACAAAGACTTTTATCAGGAAAAAGCCACCGGTGCATTCCTATGGTCCGGAGAGCTTCCCGGCAATCAACTTTCCACATGGGAATCCTACATCATTGGCATGGTAGCAGAACGCCCTGACCTGCTGGGTTTCAGCGAAGATTACTGTGTCGGCCAAAAGTACTGGTACAGCGGCGAGTCTCTTCTGGCGGTTCCCACAGATGAGGAAGTGGCAACACTGGGGAAAATTCAGAATGATATAAAGACTTATTCTTCCGAAACCCTTGTCAAACTCTGCCTTGGGCAGTATGATGTGAATAACATCGACGAGTATATCAACACACTGAAGAAGCTTGGGCTGGAAGATTACGTGGCAATTTATCAGGCACGTCATGATCGCTACATGGAGGCAAAATAAACAGTTGATTTTCAGGACTCTCCGAAGCGGGAAACGCTTCGGGGAGCCTGATCATTTCAAAAACTTTTTTAGGAGAAACACCGATGGATACAGAATCGAAAAACTATTTGAAGGCAGTGCGCTTTGAATCCCCTGATTATATTCCCATGACCTTTGCGATCAATGCGGCCTGCTGGAATTCTTACCCGCAGGAAGAACTGGTAAATCTGATGGAGGCGCACCCGTTTTTGTTCCCGAATTTCAAAAGACCCACACTTCCTTTTGTTCCCGATTATTCCGTCGTGGCCCGTAAAGATCAGCCCTATACAGATGATTTCGGGTGCGTTTGGACGACCGCAGAAGACGGGATTACAGGGACAGTGACAAAGCATCCCATTGCCGAGTGGAAAGATTTTGCCAATTATCAGGCACCGGACCCTTCCCGCTGCATGGGAATTGGCCCCATGGATTGGGATGAGACCGGGAGACGGTTTGCCGCCGCCAAAAAAAGGGGAGATTTTATCTCTGCGGGCTTGCGCCACGGACACACTTTTTTACAGCTCTGTGATATTCGGGGCTACCAGAATCTGATGTTTGACATGGCAGACGAGGAGCCCGGCCTTTGGAAACTGATTGATTTGCTAGAAAGCTTCAATATGGGGATTGTTCAGCGATATATCGCTCTTGGAGCGGATCAGATGAGCTATGCCGAAGATCTGGGAATGCAGGTGGGACCAATGATTTCCCCTGCCTTTTTCCGGAAATACATTAAGCCTTCCTATAAAAGGCTGATGCGGCCGGCGCAGGAAAAAGGGCTGATTATCCACATGCATTCCGATGGTGATATCCGTGAGCTTGCGGACGATTTGATTGACAGCGGCGTGCAGGTGATCAATCTGCAGGATCTGGTCAACGGGATCGACTGGATCGCGGACCGGTATCGCAACCGAGTCTGCGTGGATCTTGACATTGACCGCCAACTCATCACCTCCTTCGGAACTCCGGAGCAAATCGACGCGCTCATCCGGGAAGAGGTGGAGAAAATCGGCACACCGGCAGGAGGGCTCACAATGATATATGGACTTTATCCCGGAGTGCCCATAAAAAATGTGGCTGCGCTGATGGATGCCATGGAAAAGTATGCATTCTTTTACAATTAAAAAGCAAAGATTTTGACAAATTTTTGTGTGTTGTTATAATAGAAAGAAACGCAGAAAAAAGAGGGAGATTGTATGAAAAGCAGACCGAATGTTTTATTTATCCTGGCAGATGACCAGCGTTTCGATACCATTCATGCACTGGGAAACTCCGTGATTCAAACCCCGAACCTTGATGCGCTTGCGGCCCAGGGAACAGCCTTTACGGAAGCACATATTCCCGGCGGCACCAGCGGTGCAGTCTGTATGCCAAGCAGGGCCATGCTCAACACCGGGCGCTCGCTGTTTCATATCTTTCGGGAAGGGCAGGAAATTGATCCTGCCCACGTTACCATGGGGCAGTGCTTCCGGGACGGTGGCTACCGCACTGTTGGCATCGGAAAGTGGCACAACGGAACGGAATCCTATGCCCGCAGCTTCTGCGATGGAGACAACATCTTTTTCGGCGGAATGTGGGATCATTGGAACGTACCCGTCAGCTCGTATCACCCCGACGGGAAATATGAGAACAAGGTGAAATCCACTCCGAACTTCTTTTATGCCAACCATCCTATGGAGCTGGTAGCTGAAAAAATAGCGGCGGGCAAGCATTCCACCGAACTCATTACCGATACTGCTCTGGATTTTCTCCGTCAGAAGCAGGAACAGCCTTTCTTTATGTATGTCTCTCTTCTGGCGCCCCACGACCCACGCACCATGCCGGAAAAGTATCAGAATATGTACCGTCCGGAGGACATACAGCTGCCCTTGAACTTCCAGCCGGATCATCCTTTCTTTTTCGGGATCGGAGATGAAAGCCGGGATGAAGCACTGGCGGCCCATCCCAGAGGCGAAGCGGAAGTGAAGCAGCATATCTGCGACTATTATGCAATGATCTCTCACATTGACGACCGGGTGGGCGATTTGATTCACTGCCTGGAAGAAACGGGGCAACTGGAGAATACCATTATTGTTTATACCGGTGATAATGGTCTCGCATTGGGGCATCACGGACTGATGGGAAAACAAAACTGCTACGACCACTCGATCCATGTTCCCCTGATTATGGCGGGGCCCGGTATTTCTCCCAATGCCCGCAGTAAGGAATACGTCTACCTGTTTGATATTTATCCGACTCTTTGCGAGCTGTGTGGGCTGGAAATTCCCTGCTCGGTGGAAGGAAAAAGCTTTTTGCCCATTCTGCGGGATGCATCCGAAAAATCCCATCGGCAGGATCTGTATTTTGCCTTTACAGACCTGATACGTGCTGTGCAGGACCGTCGGTACAAGCTGATCGAGTATAAATGCCCCCGGGAGTGCAGCCAGCTGTTTGATCTTCAAAATGATCCTCTGGAGAGGAAGAATCTTTATGAAGATCCTCAATACCGAGCTGTGAAAGATGCGCTGCGGAAGCGTATGCTGGAATACCAAGACCAATGGGAGGATGACAGGGAAAACAGGTTTACCAAATCTTATTGGGAAAACGTTTTTCTGAAACGGACTGATGGAGAAAAATAGTTGGAATCAGCGAGAAAAAGTGTCCTGCCGACAGTACCATCAGTACAACAGGTATTCGCCAAGGACACACGGGTTTTCGTCAGATTTCAAGATAAGGTACAATAAGTTTCGCAAAATCAAATAGAAGAAATGGACATGGTTTGCAGTCCTTTGTTAAAATGAAGTTACCACACTACCATTCTGAAAGGAGATTGCAAACCATGTCCGAGAAAATTATACAGTTTAATGAAGAAATTATCAAGGGGCAGATTAAGGAATTAGTCCGTGGCAGCGTAGAAGAAACCCTCAACGGCCTGCTGGAGGCCGAAGCCGAGAAGCTGACTCAGGCTGCCAAGTACGAGCGCAGCGAGGAGCGCCTGGGCTATCGGAGCAGCCACTACAGCCGGAACCTCACCACAACCTCCGGCGACGTGACGCTCAATGTACCGCGCCTCAAGAGGATCTCGTTTGAAACCGCTATCATCGAATGCTACCGCCGCAGGGAAAGCAGTGTTGAGGAAGCACTCATCGAGATGTACCTAGCTGGAGTGTCAGTGCGCCGCATGGAGAACATTACCAAGACTCTATGGGGAAGCAAGGTGTCACCCTCAACCATTAGCAATCTGAACAAGAAAGCATATGTCCACATGAGGAATGGCGCAATTGTCCATTACAAGACGGTAAATATCCGTATGTTTATGTGGACGGCATCTGGCTGAAGCGCAGCTGGGGCGGCGAATACCAGAATGTCAGCATTCTGGTTGCCATTGCCGTAAACGAAGACGGCTACCGTGAAGTTCTTGGTGTTGCCGAAGGCATGAAAGAGGACAAGGCAAGCTGGGTGAACTTCTTCCAGTGGCTTCGCTGGAAAAGCCAGGGCCGTAGTGGAAACGCTTAAGGAAATGAAACTGAAAGAGGCCGCCAAAAAGATTGAAGCCAGCATTGAAGAAACGCTTACATACACAGCATTTCCCTTTGAACACTGGACGCGCATCCGAACGAACAACGCAATAGAACGGCTAAATAAGGAAATACGCCGCCGTACCCGTGTGGTTGGCAGCTTTCCCGATGGCGCAACTCCGCGCTGATGCTGGTCTGTGCGAGACTTCGTCATGTCGCCGGTACACAATGGGGCAATAAGAAGTACCTCAACACGAAGCATTTGGAATATGCCAATAGCGAACCCGAAACAACCGCCGTCTGACGGTAAGCATTGTTTGATGATACAGGCTTTGGAAGTTTAACCATCTTCCGCATAGTTTTTCGTACAAAGAATCTATCTGGATAATCACATAGTGACATATGGCTGGTTGGCGTGGATGATGGTTCCACCCAAATTCTTGCGAGCATATTCAACATGGAATCTGGGGCAATCATACATTGCAAAGGGACCCCAATGGCTTTTCTATGTCTTTTCAAATTTGTATCCCTTATTGTACAGTGGCAATAGAGTACACAAAAGTAGATGCAATAAATACTAATGTGTGTTACAATAATATAAAAAACAAATGAGCTTTTTTCGTTCTGTGCAGTGAATGAAGGCAGGTATGGGTGCGCTTTTCCTTCTCGCAAATAGCTATCACCAAACTGCTGCTGACGTTAATTTATGAGAAAGGTTTTTAATTTTATGGAGAAACCAAATGTAGTGTTAATTGTGGTCGATGAAATGCGCGGCGATTGTATCGGTGGGGCAGGTCATCCCGATGTAAAAACGCCCTATTTAGATACACTTATCACAAATGGTGTATATTTTCCCAATGCATATAGTTCCTGCCCGAGTTGTATTCCGGCAAGGGCGGCGCTTTTAACTGGATTGACACAAAGAAGTCATGGGCGAGTAGGATATGCGGATGGCGTGCGCTGGGCATACACGCACACAATTGCTACCGAGATGTCAAGAATAGGATATTATACTCAAGCCATAGGTAAGATGCATGTTCATCCTTTGCGTAACTATTTGGGATTTCATCATGTAGAACTGCATGACGGCTATCTGCATAACTATCGGGGCAACAATGTGCCATATGGTGAAAGCCAGCTGATAGCTGACGACTACTTTTATTGGCTGAAAAAGGAAAAGGGAATTGATTGTGACATTACCGACACGGGGCTTGACTGTAATTCATGGGTTGCGCGCCCTTGGATTTATGAGGAAAAGTGCCATCCAACGAACTGGGTGACTGACCGTTCAATTGATTTTTTGCGTCGCCGCGACCCTGACCAGCCATTTTTCCTATATGCCTCTTATGTTCGTCCCCATGCTCCTTATGATGCCCCTCAAGTTTATTTTGATATGTATAAGAATAAGAATTTGAGGTCGCCTTTTAAGGGAGATTGGGATGATGGCGAACTGCTAAAGACACAAGGCAGAGTGTTCAATTCGAGCACGGGCCCAGTTGACCCGGAATTAATACGTGAACAGCAAATAGGCTATTATGCTTGTATCACTCATTTAGACCATCAAATAGGAAGAATTATGCTTTCGCTTATTGAACAGGGTTTAGATAAAAATACTGTCATTATTTTTACGTCTGACCATGGCGAGCTTTTGTCTGATCATGCATTGAGCCGAAAAATACGCCCTTATCAGGGAAGCGTGCATATACCGATGATTGTTTCAGGTCCCCCAAGCCTAATCGGTAATCCGCGTATTTCTAATGCATTGGTCGAGCTTCGCGATGTACTGCCTACCGCGGTATCACTAAAAGGAGAAAGGCCTGATCCAAGTGTTGAAGGCATTTCGATGCTTGAAGAAAAAATCTCGAAAAGAGAGTACATTCACGGTGAGCATTCGGCCGGCGTTTATTCCAACCATTTTATCGTCACAAAAACAGATAAATATATTTGGTATTCTCAAACGGGTGAGGAACAGTACTTTAACCTTGCAAAAGATCCAAATGAAAGTCACAACGCTGTTTCGGACAACGATAGCGAGTACCGGGTTGCCTATTTACGTCAACAGCTCATCAATGAATTAAACGGGCGAGAGGAAGGGTATAGCGATGGCGTGAAATTGATTACAGGTTGTACTCCAAAAACATGTCTTTCCCATGTAATATAACATCATTTGCCAATAAGAGTACCCTGCTTTCAAACATTCTATTGAAAAGAGGGTGCTCTTATCTTTTTGAACCCTATGCTTAGCATAGGGTTCAAAAAGGGATAAGGTACAATAAGTTGCGCAAATTAAAAAAGGACAAAAAGAGACACGGTTTGCAGATCACTGATAGAATGAAGTTACTGCACGACCATTCTGAAAGGAGACAGCAAACCATGTCTGAGAAAATTGTACAATTAATGAGAAAGTAATCAAAGGCCAAATTAAAGAATTGGTTCGCAGCAGTGCGGAAGAAGCGCTCATGGGAATGTAACTCAATGTGCCACGGTAATTAATCACGAAATCCGCACGATTTTCGGATTACCAGCTCTGGACTTAAAACAATTTTCTGACTGATCGGATCTGTTTTGCTTTGCAATCGCTGCATCATCAACTCAGCAGCTACCTTTCCGATCGTTTGCTCCGGCTGCATGATGGTCGTAATACTGGGGGACATCAACCCGGAAGCATCGTGAATATCAAAGCCGATGAGCGCAATGTCATCTGGAATGCGCAGTCCCTTTTCCTGAATTGCCTTGATAGCTCCATACGTCATTTTACTGCTGATCACATATACAGCCGTCATATCCGGGTTCTTCTCCAACAGCGTCAGCATATGCTGATAACCGGACTCTTCCTTATAGTCTCCAACACGAATCAGCCCTTCATCAATTGAAATATGATGTTGTGTCAGGACCTTTTTGTAACCTGCAAGGCGCTCATACCCTGTAGTCTCATCAATTTTACCTGTAATAATGCCTATTTTTTTGTGCCCTAACTTCAGCAAATGTTCAGTAGCGATTTCGCTGGCCTTGCTGTTATCAATAATGACAGAATCATAATTTTTTTGAATATTCGGAAGGTTATCAATAAAAAGAGCCGGAATTTCCATGGAAAACAATTTGTCAAAGAGACTTCCTTCTTTGCTCACCGTTGCAAGAATAACGCCATCAATTTGCTTTTCCAGCAAAAGATTGATGTACTCCTCTTCCTTTTCCGGGCTTTCTCCTGTATCACACAGAATCATTGCATAATTATTAGGCCGCAGCGCGCTGTCGATTCCTTTTATTACGAAATCAAAAAAATCCTCACTGATGTCAGGAATAAGCACACCGACCGTCCTGGTGTTTTTGTTTTTTAGACTGCGCGCTACCAGATTCGGTGTATAGTTCATTTCTTCAATTGCCCTCAGGATTTTTTCCCTGGTTTCCGCTTTGACATAGCTCTTATTATTTACCACCCGGGAAACTGTCGAAACTGAAATATTGAGTGCTTTAGCAACATCCTTCAGATTACTCGGCATTTTTTGTTTTCAATCCTTTCTCCTGCTTGACCTCCACAACCGAATGGTTCAAATGATATTTTTCCACCTCAATTGAATAGTTCGGATATTGTATCTTTATCCATATTCAAGCATCTTATATATCGTTTGCATTGATAAAACATCTTTTTTTCGTATCCGTTTACTTCATAACGTAAACACATACCTCAAACTTTTGAAAATATAAATATAAATAAATAAATATACGCTCACATAATACCAAAATAATAACAAAACTCGCTTGTTCTGTCAACCTAAACTTTTAACGTTTGCATGCGCTGTTATACAACGCCGACCCTATGAAAAGCTGCTTGAAATCCAGTCATCCGGAGTTTCGGCGTATTCCGGTATGCTGAATCTTGTGCGATCTGCCTCTGTAATCGTCTTCCTAACCTTGCACGGATTTCCGAACGCCAGGACCGAAGGAGGGATATTAGTAGAAACAATACTTCCCGCTCCAATAACAGCGTTATCGCCGATGCTGACCCCCGGCAGCACCTTTACTCCACCACCAAACCAGACATTATTGCCGACGTGAATCGGATATGCCACTTCCAAATTATTGTTGCGCATTGTGGCATCCAAAGGATGAATTGCTGTATAGAATCCACATTGAGGTCCGATCAGAACGTTATTGCCAAACGTAATTTTGCCGGGATCAATAAAAACACAATTGTGATTCACATAAAAAAAATCCCCGGCTTCAATATTGTATCCGAAACCGCAAAACAAGTTCGGTTCTACGTAAGGCAGTTTGCCGATTTTGCCAAACAGTTTTCTTAAAATGCGGTCTCTTTCCTCGTGATCCGATGGACGTATCCGGTTATAATCGTAACAGAGCTCCATGCAAGCGATATGTTCTTTTTCTCTCTCTGGTGTATTAGTATCATAAAGAAGACATTTATTGCATTTTTCACGTTCTGTCATAATACCACTCCAATCTTTACATTATTGTCTTTTCCTCTTAATTCCCAATTTTCTCACGCCTGGGCCAGAAGAAAAAATTTGTAGAACACCCATTAAGCAATTAAGCAATTAAGAAATTCAAATATGAATTTTTAGAGGTTGCCTAAAGTTTAATTGAAAAATTAAGCATAGAAACAGGAAAAGCAAATCGAGAGTTTGTGCCCGATTTGCTTACCGTCAATCCTTTGTTCAGTTCCTTCATTAACCCTTTACGCTTCCAAGAACAATGCCTTTTACAAAATAGCGCTGCAAAAATGGATAAATCAGCAAAATCGGCAGAGCTCCCAGAAAAATTTGCGAGGATTTGACCGTTCGGTCTGAAATGACTGCCAGTTTCTTCCAATCTTCTGCATCCAAAAAATTCAGTTCAACTGTGCTTTGCGATATAATGGCCTGAAGGTATGATTGCAGCGGGTAATGATTGGGCGAATTCATCAACAATAAACCGTCAAACCATGCATTCCACTGGCTCACAAAGGTAAAAAGCGCCACCGTGGCAATTGACGGTGTAGAAATCGGAACTACGATGCGCCAGAGTGCCGTCCAGTAACCGGCTCCGTCCACAAACGCGGATTCTTCAATTTCCTTTGGGAGTCCCCGAAAAAAATTCAGCATCAAAACTACATTAAAGACCTGCACTGCTGTTGGGAGAACCAGTGCCCAGATGGTATCCATAATTCCAGTGAACTTTATTGTCATATAAAACGGAATCAGTCCGCCGCCAAACATGGTGGTAACTATAAAAAACCACGCATAAAACGTACGTCCCCGAAAATCCTTAGAATCCTTTGACAGGGCATAGGCAGTCATCATAGTGAGCAGCAGGCTCAGCGGAAGTCCGATGACGACCCTTTCCAGTGTCACTCCCACCGAGCGAAGAAATGCGGGAGTTTTAAGAATATATTTATATGATTCCAACGTAAATTTTACCGGCCAGAAGGTAACGAACCCCGCAGAAACCGCCGATTTATCACTAAACGAAACAGCCAGAACATGGATCAGCGGCAAAACACAAATCAGCGCCAAAAAGGTCAGAATGATTGTATTCAAAATGCAGAAGGTCAACCGCCCCGGAGAAAAAAAGCGTCTGTCAAATTTCATTATTTTCAATTGTCTCTCTCCTTTTGGTTCCGAAACACACAAAAATAAGATAAGCCGTTATGCAAACAGCGTTGCTTTCAGAATATACGATAATTTGCAAAACGGTAAGCCAAATAATATGATAATGACATGAACGCACAGGAAATAGCGGACTTAAACAATCCCACCGCAGTAGAAACTCCGTACTGCGCATCCAAAATACCAAGCCGATATACAAAGGTGTCCAAAACATCTCCTGTGCTGTAAACCTGTGGGCTGTAAAGGTTATAAATCTGGTCGAAACCTGCATTCAGCACATTTCCAATATTTAATGTGGCAATTAAAACAATAATACTGATCATTCCGGGCAGGGTAATATGTAAGGTTTGCTGCCAACGATTTGCCCCGTCAATGCGAGCCGCTTCATAAAGTGCCGGATCAATTCCCGTCAATGTAGCCAGGAAAATAATTGTGTTATAGCCAAAATTTTTCCATACATCGGTAGCCACTATGGTATACGGAAAAACCTTGGCATCGCCGAGAAAATAGACAGATGGAATTCCCAGCAAGTTCATCACTCTGTTCACAATTCCATCGCTTGGAGAAAGTATATCAATCAACAGACCTGCAAAAATTACCCAAGACAGAAAAAACGGCAAATAAATTAACGTCTGGACACTTCGTTTGAACCAGGTAACGTTTACTTCATTGAGCAGAAGAGAAACAATAATGGGGACAAGCATCCCGGAAATAATTTTCATCAAAGAAATATATACCGTATTCCAGATAACTTTTCCGGTTCCGGGCAATCCAAAAACAAACGTAAAGTTTTCAAAACCGCACCATTTTTGATTTCCGAATAAGCCTTTAGCGGGAATAAAGTCCTGAAACGCAATAATGATTCCTGTCATAGGAATATAACAATAGATAATTACTAGAATTAGTGCAGGAATCAGCATTAAGTGCAACGGCAGCTGACGGCGCATAGAGTGCCTTTTGCATTTTGCACAGGAGGAATTAACAGAAACAGACATGTTTTTACCTGGCATTATGTTGTGCCTCCTATCGAAAAAAAGCAAACAAAGGGAATGAAAATCCTAGACCGTATGAAGCGATAGGATGTTCTTCACTCCCTTTGTCTCTTAATTAGGCTTTAATAAAAAGTTAATAAAAGAAATCGCTGAAATTTATTTGCTATAAAGCTTTGTCCAGACATTGTTGGATTCGGATTCGCCATTTGTGTAATTCACTGTTGTAGGAGCTGATACTCTTACCGAGGTTACAGTAATGGGCGGATCATATTTGCCGAATGGATCCGCTTTTTCTTCAGACTGCGCCGCCGAGGAATCCTGGGATTGGGAAGAGGCAGCTGTCGTACTGCTGGTTGGTGCATTAGAGGAGCATCCCGCCATAGATGCAAGGAGTATCAATGCAGCTAGCGAAAGCGTCAACAAGCGTTTAACATTTTTTTTTGCTTTCATCATTTTATCACCTTTCGTCTTTTTTTATTTAAACTCCATCCGGAATTTAAATCAATGAATGAGGAACCGACCAAACATTATGCAGCAGCAAACTATCTGTGGCAACGTTTGCAAATAGAGTATAACATCTGCTTTCGTGAAAGTCAACATATTTTTTGATTATTTTCTTTTGAATAAAACTTAACTGCTCAAATTATGTCATTTTTCCCTTGCACCGTTCAAAACCGGTACTTTCATTTTCTTGTTAATGTCAAAAGAATTTGATTATATCTGCAAATATTTATTGACTTTTACAGCAGTTCATGCTAACATTATTGCAATCGTTGTTAGTTTTTACACTGTTTTTTGCGGTCGTACAATTTGACATGAGGTGATTATCGTGATTTCATTAAAGCTCTCGCAGTTTACTGTCTCTTTGAATGACCAGTCCTGCGCATCAGTTATTGAAGATTCGTCTGGACACAAGTCCTTTGCGTCTGCGGCGGTTTCCTTTGCAACTGTCTGCACGGGAAATTCCATAATGAATTCTCAGGAAGCTTTATGGAACGAGGGACAACTTACCCTGTACTTTTCCAGTGGTGCGCCTTTGATTTTAGATGTTTCCGAGAAGGGCGAATCTGGATGCCATTGACGGCACCTCGGCTGTGCAGAAAAAGGGCATTTGCCCTTATGATCTGTCATGGTATTATGCCAACCGCTTTGTCAGTGAAATTATGAAGCATGTGAATAAGGAACCCATTTTGGAAATGAGCGCTATGTGGCATCATTTTTGGTTTTACCGCTCCCGGATGGGGGCCTGGGACTATTCATTTCGTGCCCACAAGGCATTGCTCGCCGCTCATAACGCATCCGATCTGCGTTCCCGTTTTTCTACCTTTATGCCGCAGAATTATGGGTGGTGGACATACGGAAAGGTTAACCCCCAGGATCCGACTTTGGGAGAGCGGATGTATCTGGATGTTTATGAGTATTTTGCCTCCCGGGCGTGCAAAAATGACTGGTCTTTGGCATTTCTTCTCACACTGGAGGATTACCATTCCAGTGATGAGTTGCGTCGTGCAGCACGCTTGATTCGTCATTACGAACAATTGCGGCTGAAAAATCAGTTCCAGGCAATTCCCGAAAGCGAAGAATGCTTTTTAACTTATTCCGGAGAAATTGTTCCGGTTGAATATCATTTCTGTGACGCCACCTCCGCCGACAGCCCACTTGTTATTGACACACCGGACGAAAACCGCATTTTGCAGTTCCGAGTGGAAAATATGCCGTGCACGATTTCAGAAAAAAAGCTTTGTCTGCTTAGTACAGCAGAGGATCCTTTATCGTTTGCAGCATATTGTTCTACAACGGTCTCCGCTTCTGTTGAAGTTGAAATTGAACCTGAAGTTCAGCGGAAATGCTTCCGCTTTTGTACGTCTCAAGCCGGAGAACTCGGTTATGCCCGCTTCGAAAAACGATATGATATGTTGCTTGATTCATGGATATATCGTGGAGTGGAAGTAAAACGGATTCCATGGGAACAAATGCCTGATCTATACAAAGGACATGAAATTGCGTGCCATTCCTCCACACATCCTCATTTGGAACAGTTGGATGATATCTCGGTCTGCAGAGAATTGCTGGAAGATCGAACAGCACTTTCCAACCATTTTCGCTGCAAGATAACGGGAATGGCACTTCCTTACGGTACGTGGAACGAAACAGTGCTGCTGTCCATTGAAAAACTGGGATTCAATTATTGCCGCACCACCCGAACCACTCATGAGTTTTCACTGCCGAACAACTTCCTTTTATGGGACGCTACCTGCCATCATGATGATCCGGAGCTGATGAATCTGGCGGAACGATTCAGTACAACCCAAAAAGAATTGGCACTCTTTTATGTATGGGGTCATGCCTACGAGTTTGACGGGAATGATAACTGGGGGGTCATTGAAAATCTTCTGAAATATCTGCATCCCCGTTCCGATATCTGGTATGCTTCCAACGGCGAAGTACAGAAATACGTCAGCGATATTTCCCGGTTGATTGCGAAAGAAAACTGGTTTTGCAATCCTTCTTCTCAGGACGTTTGGGTCGAGGCAAACGGGAAAGTAATCGTTGTTCCGGCGGGACAATATGTGCAGGAATAACCGCCGCAGCCGGGTATGGAGTTTTCTCAAATTGACCGATATTCCCACACGGGAGAGAGTAGGAGGCACTTATGAATTGTCTTGCCAATTATTTTGTTGCGGTTTGGCACTCAGAGGGGCCGCAAACCATTTATATCGGTACGCCGGCAAACGGATTTTTGTCAAATTTGAATATATGAATATAATAGCAGCTTATTTGTTCTCCTAAATGGAAGAGCCTCTTGAAAATTTTAATTTTCAAGAGGCTCTTCCATTTTACCCGAAAAGACACTATTCTATTGTATGAAAGAAGAAGGACACCCGAAAGTTAA
>DBGCDL010000056.1:0-69274 GCA_048358235.1 Oscillospiraceae bacterium | reverse complement strand
CCCTGCGGCCCCTGCTCCGAAATCCACTTTGACCGGGGCCCGGACAAGGGCTGCGGCAGTCCCGACTGCCATGTCGGCTGTGAATGCGACCGGTTCGTGGAGATCTGGAATCTGGTGTTCAGCCAGTTCGACAGCGACGGAAACGGAAACTATACTCCCCTCATTCAGAAAAATATTGACACCGGCATGGGGCTGGAGCGTCTGGCCTGCGTAATGCAGGGGGTGGACAACCTGTTTGAGGTGGACACCATCCAGAACATCATGAAGCATATCAGCGATATTGCGGGCGTTACCTACCACGACGATCCTTCCAAGGACGTTTCCCTCCGGGTCATCACCGACCATATCCGCTCCACGGTATTCATGATTGCCGACGGCGTAATTCCCTCCAACGAGGGCCGGGGCTATGTGCTCCGCCGTCTGCTTCGCCGGGCTGCACGTCACGGCCGTTTACTGGGCGTGACCCGTCCCTTCCTCTATGAGGTGGTGGACACCGTCGCAAGAGAAAATCACACCGCTTATCCGGAACTGAGCGAAAAAGTGGAATATATTAAAAAGATGGTCAAAAACGAAGAGGACAGCTTCGCCAAGACCATTTCCAAGGGGTTTGAACTGCTGAACCAGATTCTGGACAGTGCCGACGGTCTGGGCAATGGAACGACCCGGGTTCTCTCCGGCGAGGATGCGTTCCGTCTCTATGACACCTATGGCTTCCCCATTGATCTGACCAAGGAGATCATTGCGGAGAAGAATATGGCGGTGGATGAGGACGAGTTCCGCCGTCTGATGGAAGAACAGCGCGTCCGGGCCCGCAATGCCCGCTCCGCAGGCGACGCATTTGCGTTCGGCGGGGTGGATCTGGACCTTGACGGCGCGCAGACCCGCTTTGTGGGCTACGATGCCACGGACTGCGATGCCAGAGTGCTGGCTATGGTCTGCGAAGGCGAGCGGGTAGGCGCGGCCATCGCTCCCCAGAAAATCATTGTTGTGACCGATCAGACTCCGTTCTATGCGGAGAGCGGCGGTCAGGTGGCGGACAAGGGCGCCATTTTGGGTGAGCACTGCAAACTGGCGGTTTACGATGTGCAGAAATCCGCCGGTCTGTACCTTCATTCCTGCGAGGTGCTGGAGGGCGAGCTGAACGAGGGCGACAGTGTCCACATGGAAGTCAGCCATTCTGTACGTCAGGCCATTATGCGCAACCACACCTGCGCTCATCTGTTGCAGGCGGCGCTGCGGAATGTGCTGGGAACTCATGTCCACCAGGCCGGTCAGCTGGTCAACGCCAAGGAGCTGCGCTTTGACTTCTCCCATTTTGAGGCGATGACGAAAGAAGAGCTGGAAGAAGTCGAGCATCAGGTCAACAAGGTGATTCTCTCCGGTCTTGAGGTCAAGCGGTACGAGACGGACATTCAGTCCGCCAAGGACAAGGGTGCCATGGCGCTCTTCGGCGAGAAGTACGGCGACCGGGTTCGCGTAGTGGAAGCGGGCGACTATTCCATGGAGCTTTGCGGCGGAACCCATGTGGACAACACGGCGAAAATCGGCCTGTTCAAGATTATCTCCGAAAGTTCCGTTGCGGCTGGCGTGCGCCGGATTCAGGCGGTCACCGGATACGGTGTGCTGGATTATATCGGTGCGCAGAGTTCTCTCATCGGTCTTACCGCCGAGCAGATGAAAGCCGCCAACGTCCACGAGCTGCCTGTTCGCGCGGCGCAGGTGATGGCCGAGCTGAAAGAGAAATCCAACGAAATCGACAAGCTGACCCAGAAGCTGGCAGACAGCAAGGTGGACGGCTTATTTGAGAACATTCAGTCTGTTGCCGGAGTGAATTACATCAGCGCCATGATGAGCGGCACCAAAGCGGACAGCCTGCGGGTTATGGGCGACAAAATCAAGGAGAAGGCGCCCAACACCGTGGCCCTGCTGGTGGGAATGTTTGAGGACAAGGCGAACATGCTCTGCGTCTGCGGAAAAGACGCGGTGGCTGCCGGTGCTCATGCGGGCAAGATCGTGCAGAGGGCCGCCGCCATCACCGGCGGCAAGGGCGGCGGACGTCCGGATAATGCCATGGCGGGCGTGGCCGACAACCATAAGATTGACGAGGCACTGGAAGCCCTGCCTGTCATTATTGCCGAGGTCGTGGGCAAATAAGCAAGGGGTACGGCCTCCGGCAGGGATACGGCCTCCGGCGGCTGGGGGCTCACCCCCAGACCCCATCTTCCATCCGTTTTATTCAAAACGGATGGAGTTTGATTGGGGAAAATGAAGCCGGGCTGTCCGGAAAGACATGGAACAAGACAAATGAAATCAGTCCGTTTTGGAAAAACGGACTGCAATGGGGTTCGGGGACTGCGTCCCCGGCCGCCGGAGGCAAAAAATAAAGGAGGAATCAGCCATGAATGACTGCCTGTTTTGCAAAATTATTGCCGGGGAAATTCCCAGCACAAAGGTTTATGAGGACGATACCGTCCTTGCGTTCCGGGATATCGCGCCTCAGGCGCCGGTTCACATTCTGGTGATCCCCAAAACCCATCTGGCCAGTATAGCGGAAGTTACGCCGGAAACCAGTGGACTGGTGGCGCATATTGCGGAAGTCATCCCCAAAATCGCCGCCGCGGAGCATCTGGAGCAGGGCTACCGGGTCGTCACCAATGTGGGCGAGCATGGGTGCCAGTCGGTAAAGCATATGCATTTTCACATTCTGGGGGGACGTCAGCTCAACGGACAGATGGTGTAAGGGCAAAGTTTTCCACAAGGATTATTACAGATTGTTGAAAACAAAATAGGTTCTCCGGAGAGGAGCAACAAACATGACACGACCTATGGTATCTGTTGGAATCGGTTTTCTGACAGCCATGCTGGCCGTGTCATTTTTGCCGCTTCCGTGGGTGGCAGTGGCTGCGTACCTGCTGGCGCTGCTGATTCCGCTGGCGGCGGTTTACGGGAAGAAGGAGAAGCGGGCGGGGCTGGCGGCAGCGATGCTGGGCGCTCTGGCGGGGGCTGTCTGCTGGGCGGTTTATCTGATGGGAAGCCAGTACGACTTTTCCGCATTGGCCAGGCAAAGCTTTTCCATGACCGGCACTGTCCTTGAATTTCATGAAAGCGACGGTGACCGCTGCGTCTGCCGTGTGCGTTCCCCGGGACGGTGTATCGAAGGAGCGCCGGAACAGTTTGAGCTTCTTCTATATGCTCCTGACGATCCGGACATTAGGGTGGGAAGCAGAATCCGGTGGACGGGAAAATGCCAGTCCATGCGGTCCGGGCCGGGGGCCAATCCGGAGAATTACTACAAGAGTCAGGGGATCCGGCTGATCCAGTCCACCAATCAGATTGAGACGGAAGGGACAGAAAGAATCCCCTTCGGCTGGGCAAAGACAATGAACCGGAGACTCTGCCGGACGGCGGATCAGTGCTTCTCACCCCATTCCGCCGGACTGGTTAAGGCGGTGCTTCTGGGGGAGGACTCGGGAATTGACCGGCAAACCCGCTATTACTATTCCATGGCGGGGATTCTGCACATTTTTTCCGTGTCGGGAATGCACGTTACCATGCTGGCAGGATTCGTCTTTTTCCTTTTGAGGCCAATCCCCCTTCCCGGATGGTTCCGGGCACTGTCGGCCTGCGGGGCGGCGTGGCTGTTTGTGGCGCTGACCGGATTCGGACTGCCGGCAGTCCGGGCAGGCATCATGATGACGGTGATGCTGGCGGGAACCGCTTTCCGGCGGCCTCCGGATTCGCTCAACTCTCTGTTTCTGGCGGCGGTGCTTATTCTTGCCGGAAATCCCGAAGCGTTCTTTGCCGGAGGATTCTGGCTAAGCTTTTTTGCCGTATTGGGTACCGCTCTTTTTTCCCGGCCTGTGAGTGAGAGGATCGGACGGATTCCCGGTTTCCGTTCGGGTGCCGGAGCGTTCGCTGCCCGGGCGGTGGGCAGCTCCGCTGCCGCCAATCTGGGAATTTTGCCGGTGACCGTGCCCATGTTCGGAGGTGTTGCCCTGATGTTCCCGCTGGGGAATCTGGTGGCGGTGCCGCTGCTTCCCGTGATTTCCGTCTGCGGGGCGCTGACGCTGTTTTTCCGGCGGGTGCCGGTTTTGGGGACTGCACTGGCGGGCATCACGGAGGGGACGCTGTTTTTGGTGGAACAAACCGCGCGCTTTCTGGCCGGTTTCCGGATTGGGTGGGTCGGGCTTGGGTGGATGCCGGGGTGGCTGTGGACGGCCGCCGGAATTCTGATGCTGCTGGCAATTCTGACGGGGCAAAACCGGCGGGTGACTGCCGCAGTCGGTATGGGAATTCTGGCGGTATTGGCGGGAGCGTTCTGCGTCCGGGGATTTCTGGACAGCAGAAGTGTGGAAATTACGCCTGTCCTCTCTTCCGGGGGAACCTCCGTGGTGGTGCGGCAGGGAAGCCGGGCCTCCGTCATCTGCCTTGCGGATGACGGATCTCTGGGTTATGAGATCGAGGAATACCTGCGGGCACGGAATGTATGGCGTCTGGAGCATGTGGTGCTGGGCGGCGATCCGCCCCGGAAGATGGAGGATACCCGGTATTTATTTCAGACGGCGAAGCCGGACTGGATTTTTCTTGGGCAGAATGAACTGCTCCGGTATGCACCGTCCCTTTTTCCCTCGGATGAAAGAATCCGGGTGCTGACGCCGGGATCCGGCTTCCTGCTGTCGGAGTATCCCCAGGGCAGGCTGGACGTCTGCCGCTTTGACGAGGGGGTTTTGACTGTCGTGACGGCAGGAAATGTCCGCGTTGCCATTGTCTCCGGTGATGAGCTGGCGGAGCGGGCCGCATTAATGCGGTGTGAAATTTTGATTTACGACGGAAAAAATCCGGAAAAGATGAGGAAATTCCCATTCAAATATGTTATACTCTTAAACAAGTCGGATACCGCACCCGACGCCGGGGAAGAGGAAAAGCTGTCCCGGCGTCTGATCCCCGCCTACCGTCGGCAGGTAAGCCTCCGGGTGGGCTGGAAAGGGTGGATCAGCCTGCGCTGAACGAAATGCAGCCACAGTGAAAAAAGGAGGAGAACGTATGCCCTTTCTGGAGGATGCCGCGCTGTTTAAGCAGATTAAGGCCGGACAATTGGCGCCGGTGTATTTGCTGTATGGGGCGGAGGGATATTTTGTGGGTTCCGCGGTCCGTCAGATTGAGGGAAAAGCGGTTTCCCCCGGAATGGAAAGCTTCAATCTTCAGCGGTTTGACGGCGCAAAGGCGGACTGGAACGAAATTGAGGATGCCTGTGAGGCGCTCCCCATGATGGCGGAGCGAAAATGCGTCACTGTGAAGGACGCGGATGCGGAAAAGCTGGCGAAAGCGGATCTTGACCGGCTGATGGAAATGATCGCCTCCCCCAATGCGTCCACGGTGCTGATCCTCTATACCCTGTCGCCGGTGGACATCAAAAAATCCTCCAAATGGAAAAAGCTTGCGGAGGCGGTGGCCAGGCAGGGAGCCGTCTGCGAATTTGCCTTTCAGGACAAGACTACTCTGCGCCGCGCCCTCTGCGAGCGGGCACGGAAAGCGCACGTTTCCATGGATATGGAAACGGCGGGCGTGCTGGTGGAACGCTGCTCCTCCAGCTACAGCATCCTTCAAAATGAACTGGACAAGCTGATCGCCTATGTTCAGGGCAAAGCTTCAGGCGGAACGGAAGCGTTTCCTGCCGGGGCGCCTGCTCCGGAGATTACGGGAAAGGATGTGGACGACTGCTGCATCCGCTCCATAGACTCCTCTGCGTTTGATCTGGCGAAAAGCATTCTTTCCCGGAATTTCGACCGGGCATACCATCTGCTGGACGAGCTTTTTTACCTCCGGCAGGAGGCGATTGCCATTCTGGGGGCACTGTCCATGGCCTTTGCCGATCTTTACCGGGCAAAGTGCGCGGCGGCGTCCCGAATCAGCCCCGACCGGATGGCGGCGGACTTCAAATATCCGAAAAACCGCATGTTTGCGGTGAAAAACGCCTTCCGGGATGTGCAGGCCTATTCCCCCGAACATATCCGCACCTGCATCGCCGCTCTGTACGAAGCGGACCGGAAGCTGAAATCCTCCCGGCTGGACGACCGGCTGATTCTGGAACAGATGCTGGGCGAGATGCAGCTGGCGGCTGTGCGGCACTAGGTGGGGTACGGATGGAAAAAATCAAAGTGACCCGGGCAGTGGTGGTGGAGGGAAAGTACGATAAAATCAAGCTTTCTTCCCTGATTGACGGGCTGATCCTGCAAACGGACGGCTTCCGCATTTACCGGGATAAGGAAAAAGCCGCCATGATCCGGGCGGTGGCAAAAAAGCAGGGGCTCATCGTGCTGACGGATTCCGACCGGGCAGGCTTCCAGCTCCGGGGCTATCTGCGTTCCATCACCCAGGGAGCAGAGGTGGCTCATATCTACATCCCCCGGGTCGCCGGGAAGGAGAGCCGCAAGACGGCTCCCGGCGCGGAGGGAATTCTGGGCGTGGAGGGAATCGACGGGGACACCCTGCGGGAGCTGTTCCGGAGGGAAGGGCTGCTGGGGGAACCCGTAAAGCGGGAGAACCCGGTCACCCGGCTGGATTTCTATGAGGACGGGCTTACCGGCGGTAAGGATTCCTCCCGCCGGCGAAAAGAACTTTTGCGGCGGCTGAATCTGCCCGAGTATATGACGGCGGGTGCGCTGCTGGAAATTATCAATTCCCTGATGAGCCGTGAGGAATACCGGGCGGCGGTGGACGAATCGGGGAAGGACTGACAGGAGAGGAGGACGGAAAATGGTATTTTCCAGCCTGACATTTTTGTTCGGCTTTTTACCCATTGTGCTTTTGCTGTATTACGGAGCACCGCAAAAGCTGAAGAATCTGGTGCTGATGCTGTCCGGCCTGTTCTTCTATGCATGGGGCGAGCCCTTTTATGTATTGCTCATGCTGTTTACCGTTTTGGCGGATTACAGTGCCGGGCTCCTTATGGAGCGGCTGAATTCGTCGCCGAAGGCCCGAAAATGGGTGATGATCGGGGCGGTAACGCTGAATCTTTCCCTGCTGGGGGTCTTTAAGTACGGCTCCTTTCTGGTGGAAAACATCAACGCCCTGTTCCGGCTGCAGATTTTCGATCCGGAGCTTCCGCTCCCCATCGGCATCTCGTTCTACACCTTTCAGGCGCTTTCCTATGTGATCGACCTTTACCGCCGGAAAATCAAGGTGCAGCGGAACGTCATCAGCTTCACGGCCTATGTGACCATGTTCCCCCAGCTGATCATGGGCCCCATTGTGCTTTACAGCGATGTGGAAAACGAGATCAACGAGCGGCCTGTGGAGACGAACATGGTGGCGGACGGAATCTCCACCTTTATCTGCGGGTTTGCCAAGAAGATGCTTCTGGCCAACTCCATCGGTGCGGTCTGGACGACGGTAAAGGGGATGGATTATGCCGCTGTTCCGGCGGTTACCGCATGGATCGGAATTCTTGCCTTTACCTTCCAGCTTTACTTTGACTTTTCGGGATATTCCGACATGGCTGTGGGTCTGGGGAAGATGCTGGGATTTACCTTCCCCCAGAACTTTGACCATCCCTATGAATCCAGGAGCATTACCGAATTCTGGCGGCGGTGGCACATGACGCTGGGGAACTGGTTTAAATCCTATGTGTACATTCCGCTGGGCGGAAACCGTTCCGGAACAGCCCGGACAGTCATCAACCTGCTGATCGTCTGGTTCCTGACGGGACTGTGGCACGGCGCCAGCTGGAATTTTGTGCTTTGGGGCGTCTATTTCGGCGTCATCATTATCCTGGAAAAGCTCTTTTTGAAGAAATGGCTGGAAAAACTGCCCGGTACGGTGCAGTGGCTCTATTCCTTCCTGCTGGTGGTTCTGGGCTGGGTCCTCTTTGAAATGAACACCGTGGGGAAAATCGGCGCGTTTTTTGGGGCGCTGTTCGGCTTCAACGGGGCCGGCTTCGGCAATGCACAGTCGGTCTACCTGCTTTTGTCCAACCTGACAGTGTTCGTGATCTGCGGGCTGGCCTCCACTTCGCTGCTGAAACGCATTGCCGCCCGGTGGGAGGAAAAGACTCCGTCCCTGTTCCGGTTTGTCAAGATGACGCTGGGGATTGCGGTATTCGTTCTCTGCATCTGCTACACCGCCACCAGCAGCTACAATCCGTTTTTGTATTTTAATTTTTAAGGGTCTTCCCCGATTGGAACGGAAGATGGCTCCGCAGGCCATTGAACCGGAGATTCCTTAACGCAGCGGGGCTTCTGTCCGTCTGCTGCAGAACCATGGGGAAAGGAGAGAACCGTCTTGCTGACAAAAAAAGTACTTGTATCGGTGTTTTTCGGAATACTGGTGCTGCTGCCCATGGCCACCTTTCTTCTTCCGAAGGAAAGCTTTTCCGAGCTGGAAAACCGTTCCCTCGCCAAGCCCCCGGAGCTTTCCTGGAGCTCCGTGATGGACAAGTCCTATATGAAGGACGCAGAGGATTTCATGGCGGATCATATCGTTTTCCGGAATCAGTTTGCCAAGGCAAAGACAGACTGTGAGCTTCTTACCGGAAAGCAGGAGATCGGCGGTGTCTTTATCGGCAGCGGGATGCTGATGGAGGACGTGGCGGAGCCCAACGCCCGCATTACCCGGAATAACGCCGATGCCATCAATGCCTTTGCCAAAAACCATGCCGGCCGGATCGAGACGACCCTGATGCTGGTGCCCACCGCATCGGAGATTTATCCCTCCCGGGTTCCGGCTTTTGCCCAGCCCATCGATCAGACCAAGTATATTCAGGATTTCTATGCCAGCCTCCATCAGGTGAACACGGTGGACGTGTACACCTCGCTTGCCGCCGCGGAAAGCGAGTATATCTATTACCGCACCGACCATCACTGGACAAGCTACGGCGCCTACATCGGCTATACGGCGCTGGCCAAAAATCTCGGGTACAAGGCGGCTACGGCGGATACCTTCAACGTGGAGCATGCCTCCCATACTTTTTTGGGGACGCTGTATTCCAAGGCGCTGACGGGGGAAGAATGGCAGGACATTGTGGATCTGTACACCTACGCCGCCGGAGATGCGGTGGAGGACGTAGTGAAATATTCCGCCCGCAATACCGTGACTTACTCCTCCATCTTTTTCCGGGAAAACCTGGAGAAGAAGGACAAATACACGGTTTTTCTGGGAGGGAATGATCCCATTGTGAAAATCCGCACCCGGGTGGGAAACGGAAAACGGATCATTGTCTTTAAGGACAGCTTTGCCAATTCACTGATGCAGTTTCTGCCGTACCATTACGAGGAAATTCTGCTGGTGGATCTCCGGTATTTTAACGGAAACCTGTCCGACTATGTGAATCTGGCGGATTATCAGCAGGCGCTGTTCCTTTATAATGTGGGCAATTTTACCGACGATAATTCCATCAGTAAGGTAAGCCGGTACTGACAGACCGGCTGGAAAGGTTGGGAAGTCTGATGAAGAACAGAAGAATCGCTCCGCTTCTGGCACTGCTTTTGTCGGCGGCGCTGGCGGGCTGCTCCGCCGGAACGGAGAATGCTCCGCAAAGCTCCCTTTCTGCACGGGAACCGGAATCCGTCGTTTCCTCGGAACCGGTTTCCTCCGAGCCGGAGGTTTCCCCGGTCTGCAACCCGCTGACCGGAGAACCGGGCTATTCCGAAGAACTTCTGCTCCGCCGTCCCGTGGCGGTTATGGTGAATAACGTGAAGGCCTCCATGCCCCAGCGCGGAATCTCCAAAGCGGAGCTGGTGTTTGAGCTGCCCGTGGAGGGGGCGATCACCCGCCTGATGGCGGTATATTCCGATTGTTCCGCCGTTCCCGAGGTCGGCTCTGTCCGCAGCGCCCGGCATGATTTTGTGGAGCTGGCGGCCTCGCTGGATGCGGTTTACGTGCATTTCGGCTGGAGCCCTTCCGGCAAGGAAGCCATCGGTAAATATGGGATCGACAACCTGAACGGACTGACCCTTTCCAAGACGGTGTTTCATTTTGACGAGGCGCGTCATCAGTCCAAAGCCACCGAGCACTGCTGGTTTACCAGCGGCCAGCTGATTCAGGCCGGCGTTGACCGGCAGGGGTATTCCCTTGCCCGGGAAACACCCATGGAGCCGGTGTTCCATTTCGCCGGCCCCGATGCAGCCCGGACGGGAACGTTTGATGCGGCGAAGGTCACTGCTCCGCTGTCTTCTGCGGTGACGGCGGGGTTTGCCTATGAGCCGGAAACCGGGCTGTACCGCAAATCCCAGTACGGCGGCCCCCATCTGGATGAGACCACCGGGAAAGCCGTGGCGGTGAAGAATGTATTTCTGCTGTACACGGACGTGGGGCTGATGGCGGACGGCGTACATAAGGAAGTAAATCTTTCCAAGGGAAAGGGCTGGTACCTTTCGGGCGGAAAGGGCGAGGAAATCACCTTTGAAAAGCCCGGTGTGACGGACAAGCTGAAATTTTATAATGCACAGGGGGAAGAGCTGACGGTTACTCCGGGCAGCAGCTGGATCTGCATCGCTCCTTCCGGCTTTCAGGCGAAAGCCGCCTTTTAGAAGCCTGTCGCCATGGGAGGTGCCCCGCCCATGGGGGTACCCCCCTTAAACCCCAATGCCATTTGCAAAAGGAAATGGGAAACAAGCCGTTGTGAAAATAGATAAAAAAATTAAAAATATTTCTCTATCTTTTTCGATTGAACACTTGCATTTTCTACGGATATCGTGTAATATAGAAAAGCAACGACTGCACAGCCTACAATCACTGCGCAAACCGGATTTGATCAGGCAGCGTGGAGATTGCGGGCAAACATGCGATGAAGCGGGAGGTTGCCGCAGAAATGCGGGTTATTTCCGTGGAGTATGTCCGATTTTAAACCGGGCGAAACTTAAACTCAATAACGAAAACGTAACTGCAATATCCCCGCGGTGGACAGGCCTGCCTGCTTCATGACGCGGATGTGATTGCGTTTGAAGTTATGATTTTAAAAATCCCTACCCGGAAAAACTGCGAGGTTTTTTCGGTGTTTTTATGCCTCTCGGCAGGAAACACACGGATGCGTGGTTGAGCTTGAGGATAGTCCCCCCAAACAGAAAAAACTTAGGAGGCGATTACAAGTGGCAGTCAAGGAAAAAATCAGAATCAGACTGAAGAGCTACGACACAACTTTGATCGACACGGCGGCGGCGAAAATCGTGGAGACCGCGAAGCGCACTGGCGCTCGGGTATCCGGACCGATTCCGCTTCCCACTGAAAAAGAAGTCGTAACCATCCTGCGCGCGGTCCATAAATACAAGGACAGCCGTGAGCAGTTTGAGATGAGAACCCACAAAAGACTCATCGACGTGCTGAGACCTTCCCAAAAGACCGTGGAAGCACTTCAGGGTCTGGAACTTCCTGCTGGCGTAGACATTGAGATCAAGCTGTAAGGCTTCTTCGGTGATGCGCGCGAACAGGTCATGTTGGCAGCGTCCGGAAAGGGCGCCGGGCCAACCAATAACCTAATTAGGAGGAAAAGCAATGAAAAAGGCAATTATCGGCAAGAAGATCGGTATGACACAGATCTTCGACGAGAACGGCAAAGTCATTCCCGTAACGGTTATCGAAGCGGGCCCCTGCGTTGTCGTTCAGAAAAAGACCGTTGAAAACGACGGTTACAGCGCCGTACAGATCGGCTTCGGCGATCTGAAGGCCGCTAAGGTCAACAAACCCCAGAAGGGCCACTTCGCCAAAGGCGACGTTGCTCCCAAGAGAACCCTGAAGGAATTCCGTTTTGATGATGCGGACGCTCTGAACGTGGGCGACATTATTAAAGCTGACGTTTTCGCCGGCGGCGACATCGTCGACGTGCGCGGCACCAGCAAAGGTAAGGGATATCAGGGCACCATCAAGCGTTTCAACAGCGCTCGTCTGAAAGAAACACACGGTACCGGTCCTGTTCACAGACATGCCGGCTCCATGGGCGCCTGCTCCTCTCCTTCCCGTATCTTCAAGGGCAAAATGATGCCCGGCCATATGGGTGCGGAAACGGTAACGGTTCAAAATCTGGTTGTCGCGAAAATCGACGCCGAAAATAATCTGATCGCGCTGAAGGGTGCGGTTCCCGGTCCCAAGGGCGGAATCGTTTCTATTTTCAACAGCGTGAAAAAAGCGTAAGGAAGGAGGAAGCGTAAATGGCAAGAGTTCAAGTTTTGGACATGTCCGGAAATGAAATCAAAAAGATGAACATTTCCAACGATGTCTTTGGGATTGAGCCCAACAAAGCTGTAATGCACGCGGCCATCGTCAATTACCTGGCCAACCAGCGTCAGGGCACTCAGTCTACCCTGACCCGCACCGAAGTTTCCGGCGGCGGCAGAAAGCCCTGGAAGCAGAAGGGCACCGGTCACGCAAGACAAGGCTCCACCCGCGCTCCCCAGTGGACACACGGCGGTATTGCTCTGGGCCCCAAGCCCCGCGATTACAGCTACTCCTTGAATAAAAAGGTGAAGAGACTGGCAATGAAATCGGCTCTCTCCGCCAAGGTTCTGGAAAACGAAATGATCGTGATCGACAAAATCGAAACCGCTGATTACAAAACCAAGACCATCGTTGATATGCTGAAGGCTGTCAGCGGTCAGGGCAAAGCCCTCATCGTTCTGCCCGAGGTCGACGAGAAAGTCATCAAGAGCGCTGCAAACATCTGCGGTGTAAAGACCGCTCTGGTCAACACCCTGAACGTATACGACATCCTGAACTGCGAGAAATTCATCGTGGCGGCGGATGCTGTGAAGAAGATCGAGGAGGTGTACGCATAATGATAAAGACAGCTCATGACATTATCATTAAGCCGATTATCACCGAAAAATCCATGGAGAGCATCCAGGATAAGAAATACACCTTTAAAGTAGACAAATCCGCCAACAAGATCGAGATCGCCCAAGCGGTCGAGACCCTGTTCCCCGGCACCAAAGTGGCAAAGGTCAACACCATGACCGTAAAAGGCCACCTGAAGCGTCAGGGCCGCAGCGAAGGTTATACCTCCGACTGGAAAAAGGCGATTGTCACACTGACCGAGAGCTCCAAGACCATCGAGTTCTTCGAGGGAATGGTATAAGCCATTTCTGGTGTTGTATGAGCGGATGGTACCGCTCGCGAAACCAATTTAAGGAGAGTGAATCAAATGGCTATTAAGTCATTTAAACCGACAACCGCCGGCAGACGCACCATGACCACTACCGACTACAGCGGCTTGTCCAAGGTTGCTCCCGAGAGAAGCCTTCTGGAACCCCTGAAGAAAAACTCCGGACGCAACAGCTACGGCCGTATCACCGTTCGTCATCGCGGCGGCGGAAACCGTAACAAGTACCGTGTGATCGATTTCAAGAGAAACAAGCTCGACATGCCCGCAACCGTGCTGACTCTTGAGTATGACCCCAACCGCAGCGCTCACATTGCTCTCATCCAGTATGAGGACGGCGTGAAGAGCTACATTCTGGCTCCTTTGGGCCTGAACGTAGGCGACAAGGTTGTAGCAGGCGAAACCGCCGATATTAAACCCGGCAACGCTCTGCCCCTGTCCGCGATCCCGGTCGGTACTGTAATCCACAATATCGAACTGTATCCCGGCAAAGGCGCACAGCTGGTCCGCAGCGCCGGCAACATGGCGCAGCTGATGGCGAAAGAGGGCGCTCTGGCTCTCGTACGTCTGCCTTCCGGCGAGCTCCGCAACGTTCCCGCCAACTGCATGGCTTCCATCGGCCAGGTAGGCAACGTCGACCATGAAAACGTCTCCCTCGGTAAAGCCGGACGGAAACGCCACATGGGCTGGCGGCCCACAGTCCGCGGTTCTGTTATGAACCCCAACGACCATCCGCACGGCGGTGGTGAGGGCAAATCTCCCGTTGGACGTCCCGGCCCTGTTACTCCTTGGGGTAAACCTACTCTGGGTTACAAGACTCGCAAAAAGCATCAGCGCTCCGATAAATTTATCGTAAAACGCAGAAACGACAAGTAATGCTTGAAAGGAGGCAGATGAATCAATGGGCAGAAGCGTAAAAAAAGGACCTTATGTACAGCCGGTCCTGCTCAAAAGAGTAAAAGAAATGAATGAAGCCGGAGAAAAACGCGTGCTGAAAACCTGGAGCCGCGCGTCCACAATCTTCCCGGATTTCGTAGGCCATACATTCGCTGTTCATGACGGACGCAAGCATGTCCCGGTTTATGTGACGGAGGACATGGTCGGTCATAAGCTCGGCGAGTTCGCGCCGACCAGAACCTTTAGGGGTCATGCTGGTTCCAAGACATCAAATAATGGTAAATAGGCCGGAAGGAGGATTTTAAATGGAAGCAAGGGCTTATCTTAGATATGCACGCATCGCCCCCCGCAAAGTCCAGATCGTTCTGGATCTGATCCGTAACCAACCGGTTGACAAAGCGATGGCGATCATTAAGAACACGCCGAAGGCAGCTTCTGAGCTCCTTGAGAAACTTCTGAAGTCGGCTATTGCCAACGCTGAAAACAATCACAACATGAGCAAGGAAAACCTGTTCGTTGCTGAATGTTTCGTCAGCCCCGGCCCGATTCTCAAGAGAATCAGACCCCGCGCACAAGGCCGCGCATTCCGTGTTCTGAAAAGAACATCACATATTACCCTGGTTCTTAAGGAAAAGGAATAAGCTGAAAGAGGAGGTAAACTATGGGACAGAAAGTAAACCCACATGGTTTAAGAGTGGGCGTAATCAAAGATTGGGACTCCCGCTGGTTTGCAAATAAGAACACTTTCGGCGACACTTTGGTTGAAGATTACAAGGTCCGTAACTATATCAAGAAGAGTTTGTACGCCGCCGGCGTTCCGAAGATTGAAATCGAGCGCGACGCGGTAAGAGTGAGAGTCCATATCCACTGTGCAAAACCGGGACTGGTAATCGGCAAAGCTGGCGCTGACATTGAGAAGCTGCGTGCTACTCTGGAAAAAATGATGGGCAAACCCGTCATTGTGAATATTGTCGAGGTAAAACAGCCCGACATGTCCGCACAGCTGGTTGCGGAAAGCGTTGCTCAGCAGCTTGAGCGCCGCGTTTCTTTCCGCCGTGCGATGAAACAGGCCATCGGACGCACCATGCGTCTGGGCGCAAAGGGTATCAAAATCCGCTGCGCAGGCCGTCTGGGCGGCGCTGAAATCGCCCGCTCCGAAGTGTACCATGAGGGTACCATTCCGCTGCATACCCTGCGTGCCGACATCGACTACGGCTTCGCAGAAGCAGACACCACCTACGGCCGTCTGGGCGTAAAGGTTTATATCTACAAAGGCGAGATCCTGAAGGGCCAGATTACAACCGCCCCCAAGCTCCCCGAGGAGAGAAAACCCGACACCAGAAGACCCAGAAACGATCGCAATGACCGCAATGACCGCGCTCCCCGTCAGGGCGGCTTCCGTCAGGGCGGAAACAACGGCGCTCCCCGCGCACCTCGTACGGAAGGAGGAAGCAGATAATGCTGTTACCCAAACGTGTAAAACACCGCCGTCAGCAGAGAGGCCGCATGACCGGTAAAGCTACCCGCGGCAACACTGTCACTTACGGTGAGTACGGTCTCCAGGCTCTGGAGCCGGCATGGATCACTTCCAACCAGATCGAGGCGGCCCGTATCGCCATGACCCGCTACATCAAACGTGGCGGTCAGGTCTGGATCAAAATCTTCCCCGACAAGCCCGTCACTCAAAAACCGGCTGAAACCCGTATGGGTAACGGTAAAGGTTCTCCGGAGTACTGGGTGTCTGTTGTAAAACCGGGAAGAGTATTATTCGAAATCTCCGGCGTAACGGAGGATCTTGCAAGAGAAGCTATGCGTCTTGCAATGCACAAACTGCCCATCAAGTGCAAGTTTGTAGCAAAGGAAACGACAGGTGGTGAGCAATAATGAAAGGTAAAGAAGTACGCGATATGTCCGCTATCGAACTGAACGATAAGCTGGCTGAACTGAAATCCGAGCTTTTCAATCTTCGCTTCCAACTCGCCATTAATCAGCTGGAGAACCCCACGCGGATTCAGGCGGTTAAAAGAGATATTGCTCGCATTAAAACTGTTCTTCGTGCAAACGAACTGAAGAGCGAGCATTAATGGAAGGAGGATTTAAGCTATGAGCGAAAGAAACCTCAGAAAAACCAGAGTTGGCACAGTTGTCAGCGACAAAATGGATAAGACCTGCGTCATCTCCATTAAGGACAACGTGAAGCATCCTCTGTACAAAAAGATTATTAAACGCACCGTTAAGCTTAAAGCCCATGATGAAAACAATGCCTGCGGCATTGGCGACCGCGTGCTGGTTATGGAAACCCGCCCGATCTCCAAGGATAAGCACTGGAGAGTCGTCGAGATTCTCGAGAAGGCGAAATAAGTTTTCACGGGATGGCTCAATGGTTTTCCGCACAGCGGAAAATGAGCGACAGGAATGTTACAGGCAACAAGCTAGGTTGCCATAAACCGAAAGGAGGAACGCACTGTGATACAGATGCAAACTTACCTTAAGGTAGCCGACAACAGCGGTGCAAAAGAATTGATGTGCATTCGCGTGCTGGGCGGTTCCAGAAAAAGGTACGCCAACATCGGCGACGTAGTGGTGGCTTCGGTGAAAAAAGCTGCTCCCGGCGGCGCTGTGAAAAAAGGCGATGTAGTAAAAGCAGTAATCGTTCGTTCAGCAAAGGGTCTTCGCCGTGAGGATGGTTCCTACATCCGTTTCGACGAGAACGCTGCTGTTATTATCAAAGAAGATAAAAACCCGAAAGGCACACGTATCTTCGGGCCGGTTGCCAGAGAGCTGCGTGACAGAGATTATATGAAGATCCTGTCCCTGGCTCCCGAAGTGCTGTAAGGAGGTGCAATGATGAAGAATGAGTTGCACAAAATGCATGTGAAAAAAGGCGACACCGTTTGCCTGATGACCGGTAAATTTAAAGATAAGTATGCCGATGACAAGGGCACCCGCAAGACCGGCAAGGTTTTGGAGGTTTCCCCCAAGGAAGGCAAAGTTATCATTGAGGGCATCAACATGGTGCAAAAGCATGTGAAGCCCCGCAAGATGGGCGAACAGGGCGGCATTATCCAGGCGGAAGCTCCGGTTTATGCCTGCAAAGTTGCCATCTACTGCGCCAAGTGCAAAAAGCCCGTCCGGACCGGTGTAAAAATCGAAGACGGCAAAAAAATCCGCGTCTGCAAAAAATGCGGCGAAGAAATTAAGTAAGGAGGTATGACAGTATGGCAAGAATGAAGGACCTCTACGATAAAGAAGTAGCTCCTGCTCTGATGAAGAAATTCGGCTACAAGAGTGTCATGCAGATTCCGAAGCTTGATAAAATCGTCGTCAACGTTGCCAGCGGCGAAGCCGGAAGCAACTCCAAGATGATGGACGCGATCCTCTCCGACTTGGCAAAGATCACCGGCCAGAAGGCGGTTATCACCAAGGCGAAGAAATCCATCGCAAACTTCAAGCTCCGTGAGGGCATGAACGTCGGCGCAAAGGTTACTCTGCGTTCTGACAGAATGTACGAATTCCTGGACAGACTCTTCAACGTCGCGCTGCCTCGTGTACGTGACTTCAGAGGAATCAACCCCAACTCTTTCGACGGCCGCGGCAACTACTCCCTGGGCGTAAAAGAGCAGCTGATCTTCCCGGAAATCGACTATGATAAAATCGACAAAATCCGTGGTATGGATATCGTTTTCGTAACAACTGCGAAGACCGATGAAGAATGCCGCGAACTTCTCACCCTGATGGGCGCACCATACGAGAAATAGGAGGGAGGAATCAAACATGGCAAAAAAATCCATGATCAACAAACAGCAAGCAACGCCTAAGTTTTCCACCCGTGCCTACAACCGGTGCAAAATCTGCGGAAGACCCCACGCTTATCTCCGCAAATACGGTATCTGCCGTATCTGCTTCAGAGAGCTTGCGTACAAAGGTCAGATCCCAGGCGTAAAGAAGGCTAGCTGGTAAACACCAGAACAAAGGAGGTTGACGGTATGCAAATCACCGATAGCATTGCGGATTTGCTGACTCGCATCAGAAACGCGAATACAGCAAAACACGACACGGTTGACGTCCCCGCGTCCAACATGAAAAAAGCCATCACCCAGATTCTGGTTGACGAAGGCTACGTGAAAAGCTTCCAGGTCATTGACGACGGCAAGCAGGGAATCATCCGCATCACATTGAAATACGGCGAAAACAAAACACCTATCATCAGCGGACTGCGCAGAGTAAGTAAGCCCGGTCTCCGGATTTACTCCAGCTGCGAGGATATGCCGAAGGTTATGAAAGGCCTTGGCATCGCGGTGGTTTCCACATCCAAAGGCATTATGACTGACAGAAAAGCAAGACAGGAAAACGTCGGCGGCGAAGTTCTTGCATTTATTTGGTAAGGAGGAAGAAGAATGTCTCGTATCGGCAGAAAACCCATTGACGTTCCCTCCGGTGTCGAAGTAAAAATCGACGGCCATGTTGTCACCGTAAAAGGCCCAAAGGGAACCTTGGTAAAAACACTGCATAAGGACATGATCGTTGAGATGGACGGCAACGTCATCCACGTAAAACGTCCCAGCGAAGATAAACTGCACAAGTCTCTCCATGGTCTGACCAGAACTCTGGTTTCCAACATGGTTGAGGGTGTTTCAAACGGTTATAAGAAAAGCCTCGAGATTCAGGGCGTCGGCTATCGTGCCGCAAAACAGGGCAAGGATCTGGTTATGAACCTGGGATATTCCCATCAGGTCATCATGCCGGAGATCGATGGCATCACCATCGAAGTTCCCGCTCCGAACTCGATCATCATCAGCGGACCGGACAAACAAGCGGTTGGTCAGTTTGCCGCGAAGGTTCGTGAGAAACGTCCGCCGGAACCCTATAAGGGCAAAGGTATTCGCTATGTAGGCGAGTATGTACAGCGCAAAGAAGGTAAAGCCGGCAAGGGCGCTAAGAAATAGTGTAAGGAGTGACAAGCTATGGTGAAAAGCTCAAACAGCAATGAGCAAAGGCTCAAGAGACACCGCAGGGTACGGGCCAAAATTTCCGGCACCCCTGAGCGTCCACGCCTAAACGTATTTCGCTCTAACCAGCACATTTACGCCCAGGTGATCGACGACGTAAATGGCGTTACTTTGGCCGCGGCTTCAACCATGGATAAGGGTTTTGAAGGCATCGGCAGCAATAAAGACGCTGCGCGCAAGGTTGGTCAGGCAATCGCGGAACGCGCCAAGGAAAAGAATATCGAAGTTGTCGTTTTCGACAGAGGCGGTTATCTTTACCATGGCCGTGTAAAGGAATTGGCTGATGGAGCTCGCGAGAGCGGCCTCAAGTTTTAAGCGAGGAGGTTATTCGTTTGGCTAAAAAGATAGAAGCAAGCAAGCTCGACCTGAAAGAAAACGTAGTTGCCATCAACCGGGTTTCCAAGACGGTTAAGGGCGGCCGAATCTTCAAATTTGCGGCTCTGGTAGTTGTCGGCGACGGCAATGGTACTGTTGGCTTCGGCCTCGGAAAATCCGGAGAGGTTCCGGACGCAATCCGCAAAGGAATTGAAGACGCAAAGAAAAACCTGATTAAGGTTTCTCTGAAAGGCACCACCATTCCTCACGAGATCGTGGGCGAATTCGGTGCAGGCAGAGTTCTGCTGAAACCCGCACCCGAAGGCACCGGTGTTATCGCCGGGGGTCAGGTTCGTGCCGTTGTGGAAGCAGCCGGCATTACCGATATCCGGACTAAAGCTCTTCGCTCCAACAACCCCTGCAACGTAGTAAGAGCTACCATTAACGGACTGGCAAATCTGCGCACCGCAGAAGAAGTTGCTGCAAAACGCGGTAAGTCTGTTGCAGAAATCTATCACTAATAAAGGAGGCGGCTACCAATGGCAAACGCAGAGAAAACTCTGAAAATCAAGCTCGTAAAAAGCTTGGCCGGAAGAACCAAGGATCAGCTGGCGATTGTCCAGTCTTTGGGTCTTCGCAAAATTGGTGACGTCACCGAGCAGCCGGAAAACGCCGCTACAGAAGGCAAGCTTTCCAAGGTTGCACACATGGTTGAAGTTACCAGATAACTATAACAGATAACAAGGAGGTGCGAGGTTATGAAACTGCACGAGTTATCACCGGTCCCCGGTTCTACTCACGCTGTAAAGCGCGTAGGCAGAGGCGCAGGTTCCGGTAATGGCAAAACGGCTGGTAAAGGTCATAAAGGCCAGAATGCCCGTTCCGGCGGCGGCGTCCGTCCCGGCTTCGAGGGTGGCCAGATGCCTTTGCACAGACGTCTTCCCAAAAGAGGATTTGTCAATATCTATAGAACCGCTTACGCCAACATCAATCTGAACGACCTGAACAATAAGTTCGAGGACGGCGCTGTTGTTGATACGGAAGCAATCGTGAAGGCCGGTCTGGTGAAGAAGCTGGAAGGCGGCATTAAGGTTCTTGGAAATGGTGAGATTACGAAAAACCTGACCGTGAAAGCCGCAGCTTTTTCCAAATCCGCGAAAGAAAAAATTGAAAAGGCCGGCGGAAAGACAGAGGTGATCTGATGTTCAGCACAATTCGGAACGCTTTTAAAAGCCCCGACCTTAGAAAACGGTTGCTGTTCACGATTTTCATCCTCATTATCTTTCGTCTGGGTGCTGCAATCTTCGTCCCCTTTGTTGACGGCGGTGTAGCAAAATCAGTATCCAGCTCTGTGCTTTCGGATACCGGAAGCGTATTTGGAATGCTGAACCTGTTCTCCGGCGGCGCATTTTCCCAGGCAACACTGTTTGCGCTGTCCATCTCTCCCTATATTACCGCGCAGATCATCATTCAGCTTTTGACCGTGGCGATCCCTCCTCTGGAGAGAATGGCCAAGGAAGGCGAAACAGGCCGCAAAAAGCTGAATCAGATCACAAAGTATGTGGCGTTGGCGATGGCGGCCCTTCAGGGCTACGGCTACTACACCATTATCCGTTATCAGCAGTTTACGCTGTCTGACGGAACTGTCCGCACCGGTCTGCTGGTGGATTCCGCGACCAAGGGCGGCATGCAGGTGTTTGCAGCCTTCGTTATCGTTGTGACCCTGGTGGCAGGCGCATCTGCGGTTGTCTGGCTGGGCGATCAGATTACAGACAAAGGTCTTGGAAACGGTATTTCCATGATCCTGTTCGCCGGTATCATGGCCGGCTTCCCCAAGAATCTCCAGATTCTGTGGGAAACCTTCATGAGCGGCGTCAACGCAATGAAGAATAACACCGACGGTGCTTCCAAGGTGTTCCTGGTTCCGGTAATTCTGCTGGTATTTGCTGCGATGATCGTTTTCATCGTCATCATGACCGATGCGGAGCGCCGGATTCCGGTTCAGTATGCGAAGCGCGTTGTCGGCAGAAAGATGTATGGCGGCCAGAGCTCCTTTATTCCGATTAAGGTGAATATGTCCAGCGTTCTGCCCATCATTTTTGCTTCTTCTCTGCTGAACCTTCCGGCTACCATCGCTGCCTTTACCAATCCGGCAGCAGACAGCTTCTGGGGCGGCTTTGTCAAGGTCATGTCTCCCTCCAGCTGGCTTTATGGTATCCTGTTCTTCCTTCTGATTATCGGATTCAACTACTTCTATGTAGCCATCCAGTATAATCCGATTGAAATCGCGAACAACATCAAAAACAACAATGGCGCGATCCCCGGCATCCGTCCGGGCAAGCCCACCTCCACCTTCATTCAGAAAGTCCTCACGAAGATCGTCTTTATCGGCGCTATCTTCCTGGGCATCATCGCTGTATTCCCCATCTTCTTCAACTGGATCACCGGTATTCAGGTTGCTCTGGGCGGTACTACGATCATCATCGTCGTCGGCGTTGCGTTGGAGACAATGCAGCAGCTGGAATCCCAGATGATGATGCGTCACCACAAAGGCTTCCTGGAATAATAGGGTTCCCCCCATCCGCTTCTTTGTTGAAAAGGAGGATTCTGCCATGAATCTGATTTTGTTGGGTGCGCCGGGTGCCGGAAAAGGCACTCAGGCCGAAGTGATCTGCCAGAAGCTGAACATTCCTGCGATTTCCACGGGAAATCTGCTTCGTGAGGCGGTCAAAAATCAAACGGAACTGGGCAAAGCCGCGAAAACCTTTATGGACGCTGGCCAGCTGGTTCCCGATGAACTGGTAATCAAGATGCTTCTTCAGCGGATGAATGAGGACGATTGCAAAAACGGCTTCATTCTGGACGGATTCCCCCGGACGGTTCCTCAAGCCGAGGCACTGGACAAAATGGGAATTGTCATTGACAAGGTCATTGACATTGAGGTGGCAGACGAGAATATTGCCAGAAGAATGTCCGGCAGACGGGTCTGCGAGAAGTGCGGCGCTTCCTATCACACCGAATATAAGCCCAGCAAGGCGGAAGGCGTGTGTGATAAGTGTTCCGGCGCTACAGTGCTTCGCAAAGATGACGAACCGGAGACAGTCAAGGCGCGGCTGAAGGTTTACCATGACCAGACAGAGCCCCTGATTGAATACTACAAAAAGCAAAACAAGCTCTACCCTGTGTATGGTCAGGAGAAGGTGGAGGATACCACCGCCCTGACACTGAAAGCCTTGGAGGCCTAAGAATGGTTGTGTTGAAAAACGCGCGTGAGATCAAGGAAATGGCGGAAGCCTGCCAGATGTCCAATGCGGCTCTCTGGGTCGCAGAGCCTTACATCCGGCCGGGTGTGACGACGAAGGAACTTGACCATGTGATACACAAATTCATTGTACAGGCAGGCGGAAAACCTTCGTTTCTGGGATTGTACGGGTTCCCTGCGAGCGCGTGCATTTCCCTGAACAACGAGGTGATCCACGGAATTCCATCCACCAGTGTCATTCTGAAGGATGGGGACATCGTGAAAATCGACGTGGGCGCTTTTTACAACGGCTTTAACGGAGACAACGCCTACACTTTTCAGGTCGGCACCGGTTCCGAGGAAGCGGACCGGCTGCGGAAAGTGACAGAGGAATGTCTGTACCGGGCGATTGAGCAGGCGAAGCCGGGCAACCGGATCGGCGATATTTCCCACGCGGTGCAGGAACATGCGGAAAGCTTCGGCTACGGCGTGGTCCGGGACTTTGTGGGGCATGGCGTCGGAAGAAAGCTGCATGAAGACCCCGAGGTTCCCAATTTCGGGAAAGAGGGAAGAGGCGTGCGGCTGGTGCCGGGAATGACACTTGCCATCGAGCCGATGATCAACCAGTCCGGCACCGGAGTGAAAACTTTGGAAAACGGCTGGACGGTCGTCACTCAGTCAGGAAGTCTTTCCGCTCATTTCGAGCACACCGTCGTCATCACCGAGGACGGGGCGAAGATCCTGACGGTAAAATAGGAGGGCGGCTGTGCGGTATCAGGAAGGCATGATCGTCAAATCGGATGCGGGGCACGACCAGGAACGGTTTTATGTGATCGTGGCGGCAGAGGACCGCGCGGCTTACATTGCGGACGGCAAACGCCGGAAGCTGGAAAAGCCGAAGCGGAAAAACATCTGCCACCTGAAGAGAACCGGCGCCACAGTGGATCTGTCCACGGTGGACACAAACCGGAAACTGCGGCAGGTGCTTCGCGATTTTGAGAGTCCGGCGTCCAGCGCCGAATAGGAGGTAATCCGATTGTCCAAGCAAGATGTAATTGAGATTGAAGGCGTGGTTACGGATGCTCTGCCCAACGCAACGTTTAAAGTAGAGCTGCCCAACGGCCATACAATTTTGGCTCATATCTCCGGCAAGCTTCGGATGAACTTCATCCGGATTCTGCCTGGGGACAAAGTGACCGTCGAAATGTCACCCTACGATCTGACAAAGGGTCGTATCACATGGCGCTCCAAATAGGATGCGGAATGTGATGTTTGATTTATGATAAGCGTGCGTGCGGCTTTCGGGCCGTGCGTGATACCCGGCTCCGGGTGAGGAGCCAGAAGGAGGTATTTCAAATGAAAGTAAGACCTTCGGTAAAGCCAATCTGCGAAAAATGCAAAATCATCAAGCGTAAAGGCAAGATTATGGTAATTTGCCAGAACCCCAAACACAAACAGCGTCAGGGTTAAGCGGCTGACCGCCGGCATCCGCCGGAGGTTTTTCCCTGTCAAAGCTTTGTTTTGGTGACGGCGGATACCGTTGTCCCACCCGGCACGATGATGTGTTTTGCTTAGCGCATGCTGCATGCATATTTGTGCTCACACTGTATTGGAGGTGCAAACTAAATGGCTCGTATAGCTGGTGTTGACCTGCCGAGAGAAAAGAGAATCGAAATTGGTTTGACTTATGTTTTCGGTATTGGTCGTAAAACAGCAAACGATATCCTCAAAGGCACAGGAATTAATCCCGATACCCGGGTAAAGGACCTGACCGAAGACGAGATATCTCTGCTGAGAGAGTATATTGACAAAAACTGCGACGTTGAGGGTGATCTTCGTAGAGAAACCGCTCTTAACATCAAACGGCTGATTGAAATCGGTTGCTATCGCGGCACCCGTCACAGAAAGGGTCTGCCTGTCAGAGGTCAGCGTTCCAAAACCAACGCTCGTACCAGAAAAGGCCCCAAGAAGACAATCGCCAACAAGAAGAAGTAAAGGAGGGCATTGAATTATGGCAAGTGCCAACACGAAAGGCGGCAAAAAGGTTGTGCGCACACGCCGTCGCGAGCGCAAAAACATTGAGCGCGGCTGTGTCCATATCCAGTCTACCTTTAACAACACCATTATCACGATTACCGACGTTCAGGGCAATGCGATTTCCTGGGCAAGCTCCGGCGAGATGGGCTTCCGTGGTTCTAAAAAATCCACTCCCTTTGCTGCCCAGACTGCTGCTGAAAAAGCTGCCAAAGCTGCTCAGGAGCATGGCCTGAAAACAGTCGAAGTATTCGTAAAGGGTCCGGGCTCCGGACGTGAAGCTGCCATCCGTGCCCTGCAGGCTGTTGGACTGGAAGTTTCCATGATCCGCGACGTTACCCCAATCGCCCACAACGGATGCCGTCCTCCGAAAAGAAGACGTGTCTGATTTGGCTTATTACTATCAGGAGGTGTAACCAATATGGCAAGATATACCGACGCGGTCTGCAAAATGTGCCGCCGCGAGGGTGCGAAGCTGTTCCTGAAAGGCGAAAGATGCTACAGCGACAAATGCTCCGTTACCCGCAGAGCCTATGCTCCCGGCCAGCATGGCCAGAGCCGTAAGAAGGTTTCCGAATACGGTCTCCAGTTGAGAGAAAAGCAAAAAGCAAGACGTTATTACGGTGTTCTTGAGAAACAGTTTGCAGGCTATTACGAAGACGCGATTCGTATGCCCGGTCTGACCGGCGAGAATCTGCTTCGTCTCTGCGAATCCCGTCTGGACAACATCGTATACAGACTGGGCCTGGCTTCTTCCAGAGCGGAAGCAAGACAGCTGGTTGTTCATGGTCATTACAATGTAAACGGCAAAAAGGTCGATGTTCCTTCTTATCAGGTAAAAGAGGGCGACGTGATTTCCGTTTCCGAGAAAACCAAGAGCAGCGACAAAATGAAAGCAATCATTGAAACCTGCGGAGCCCGCCCGATCCCGGTATGGCTTGACTTGAACAAAGAGACTTTGGAAGCAAAGGTTGTCCGTATGCCGAATCGTGAAGATATCGACGTGGATATTCAGGAGCTTCTCATCGTTGAGTACTACTCCAAATAATCGGCATTTTGTCGGTTGCTTTGGAAGGTTCTTGCGAAAGTTTTTTCATGTGTTTAAGGGAATGGGTAACAAGTATGCGGCCTTTGGGCCGATGGCTGCGGCGCTTTTGCGCCGGGGCTCGCGGAGCACAGGCTGTTAACAGGAGGGTTTTAAATGATAGAAATCGAGAAGCCAAGAATTGAGACGGCTGATATCAAATCGGACGGTACCTACGGTAAGTTTATTTTGGAGCCTCTCGAGCGCGGCTACGGTACTACGTTAGGCAACAGCCTGAGACGGGTATTGCTCTCCTCGCTTCCCGGCGTTGCAGTGAAATCGATTAAAATCGATGGCGTGCAGCACGAATTCTCAACCATTCCAGGTGTAAAAGAAGACGTTACGGAAATCGTCCTGAATATCAAGAGCCTTACCGCCAAAATTTACGGCGAAACCCCCAAGACTGTCTATATTGAGGCGGACGGCGAAGGCGAAGTGACCGCAGGTGATATCAAGGCGGATTCCGAGGTCGAAATCCTTAACCCGGGTATGCACATCGCTACCTTGGGACAGGGTGCAAGACTTTATATGGAAATTGTCCTGGACAAGGGCCGGGGTTATGTTCCCTCCGAGCGCAACAAGCTGGAGATTGCGAACAATATCGGCGCGATTCCGGTAGACAGCATCTACACACCTGTTCTTAAGGTTAACTATTCGGTAGAAAACACACGTGTAGGTCAAATTACCGATTATGATAAGTTGACACTTGAGGTATGGACAGACGGAACCATTTCCGCCAAAGAAGCTGTATCTCTTGCAGCCAAGGTTCTTAATGAGCATCTCAACTTGTTTGTGGACCTGTCGGAACAGGCCGCAAACGTGGAGATAATGGTTGAAAAGGGCGAAAATCCCCAAGAAAAGGTTCTCGAGATGACTATTGAGGAGCTTGACTTATCTGTACGTTCTTTCAACTGCTTGAAACGTGCGGGAATTAATACGGTAGAAGATCTCATCAACAAGTCCGAGGAAGAAATGATGAAAGTCAGAAACCTCGGTAAAAAGTCTCTGGAAGAGGTTATTGCCAAGCTGAAATCGCTGGGCTTTGATCTGACCAAGGATGACGAATAAGCAGCCGATCCCTTTCCGGGCCGGAGCCGTTCGGGGTGCCGAACGGCTGACGGTGGCCGAAAGTCTGCGGACGTCACCATTGCGTCGGCAGAGACAGCTGCTGGGAACAGGAATTTTCTAACCAGGTAAGGAGTGAATTTTTATGGCAGGAAGCAGAAAACTGGGCAGAACCTCTGACCACAGAAGAGCAATGCTCCGCGGAATGGTTACCTACTTGCTGGAAACAGGCAAGATTGAGACCACCGTTACCAGAGCAAAAGAGGTTCGCGCCATGACCGAGAAGATGATTACTCTCGGCAAGACGAACAATCTCCACTCCAAGCGTCAAGCGTTAGCCTATATCACGAAGGAGAGCGTCGTTAAAAAGCTGTTTGACGAGATTTCTCCCAAATATGCGGATGTGAACGGCGGTTATTGCCGTGTCACAAAAATAGGCCCCCGCCGCGGTGACGCCGCTGAGATGGCTATTATCGAATTGGTGTAATTCCAATTTTGATACGGAGAATGCCCCTGCCTTTTGGCAGGGGCATTTCTGCTTGTATGGCGGCAGGAATGGGGTGCATCCATGGGATACCAGTGCATCCATCGGATGCACTGCGATTGTATCTTTCCAAAAAATATGCTACAATAATTGGCAATGGGATTGTCAAGGGACAAGTCCCTTGACCCGGGTTTGGGGCAGAGCCCCAAGAAGGCAGGGGGGAGCCCCAAGAAGGCGGGGGGAGCCCCAAGAAGGCGGGGGGGGGAGCCCCAAGAAGGCGGGGCGGAGCCCCGAAAGCAGGGGCAGAGCCCTTAAAACAGCGGGAGGTATGAAAATGGATTTTCAGACAAAGCTTAGAAATTATGCGGAGCTGGTGGTGAAGTCCGGCTGCAATATTCAGAAAGGGCAGGAGCTTTGCATTACTTCTCCCATCGACTGCGCCGAATTTGTGCGGCTTGTGGCGGAAAGCGCATATCAGGCCGGAGCAAAACAGGTGACAGTGGGATGGACAGATGAGCGTATCGCCCGGCTGGGCTACGACTACAGCCCTCTGGAGGTGTATGAGAAATTCCCCGATTGGCTGGCAATGCTGAACAACGGCATGGCACAAAGAGATGCTGCCATCCTTTCCATCGCTGCCAGCGATCCCGAAGCCATGGCAGGTGTGGACCCGCGGAAGCCCGCGGCAAGGGTGAAGGCAGCCCATGAGGCCTGCAAGGCGTTCTATGACGGAATGAACCTGGGAAAGAATGTGTGGTGCATCGTTTCCGCTGCGGCCCCCGCATGGGCTAAAAAGGTGTTTCCGGATGCCGGCGAACCGGAAGCCATGGAGAGACTGTGGGAGGCGATTTTCAGGGCGGTTCGTGCCGATCAGCCCGATCCCGTGGCAGGCTGGGAAAATCATAAGTGCAGCTTTGAGAGGAAAAAAGCGCTTTTGAACGCCAAGCAGTTTGTACGTATGCGTTATACCAATTCCATCGGCACGGACATCACCATCGGCCTTCCCGAAAACCATGAGTGGGCCGGCGGCGGTGCGGAAACCGTGGAAGGCCGCTACTTCTTCCCCAATATGCCTACCGAAGAGATTTTCTGCTCCCCCCACAAGGATCGGGTGGACGGTACTGTCCACAGCGCTATGCCGCTGAATTATCAGGGGAACATTATTGACGACTTCAGTATTACTTTCCGGGACGGCCGGGTGACAGACTTTTCTGCGGGAAAAGGCTACGATACCCTGAGGGAACTGATTGGAACGGATGAAGGTTCCCACCGGCTGGGAGAACTGGCCCTCATCCCCAAGACTTCCCCCATCTCCGAAATGGGCATCATCTTCTATAATACACTTTACGATGAAAATGCCTCCTGCCACTTTGCCATTGGCCGCGGGTTCGCGGAATGTGTCAAGGGAGGCTACGACATGACGGAGGCCCAGCTGCTGGAGGCGGGAATTAACGAATCCGCCACCCATGTGGACTTTATGCTGGGCACTTCGGATCTGAACATTGTGGGCATCCGGAAAGACGGGACGGAAACCGCCGTGTTTGAAAACGGGGACTGGGCGCCAGAATTCCGGGTTTGACCCGGTTCGGCGTCGGAAAGAAATAAATTCGTCAGGACAGAAAGGATGGTCGTCAAATGAAAAACAAAACTCTTTGGGTTGTGGAAACCGGCGTGATGCTGGCGGTTCTGGTAGTGGTACAGTGGATTACCAAGCCCCTGGGCACCATTGTTACCGGAAGTGCCGTGAACTTTGTACTGATCGCCGCAACGCTGCTCGCCGGGATCTGGAGCGGTGTCATTGTGGGCGCGGTGTCGCCTTTTCTGGCACTCCTTCTGGGAATTGTGCCCCTCCCCATCTACATCGTGCCTGTGGTGGCCCTTGGCAACGCGGTGATTGTCGTGACCTACGGCCTTATCCTCAAGCTTGCGCTGAACCAGAGCAAGCCCCGGAAATATCTGATCTGGGCAGCTGCCATTGCCGCCGGAAGCCTTTTGAAGTTTGCCGTGCTGTATGCGGGAGTGAACTGGCTTGTCATGCCCCTGATGACCAATGTGGCCGGTATCGCTGCCAAAGCGCCCGCCGCCGTGTTCAGTACCCAGCAGATGCTGACCGCCGTCATCGGAGGAACACTGGCCATGCTGGTGGTGCCCCAGGTAATCAAAGCCACCCGCAGAAACTCCACCTTTTCTCAAAATAATCTGTAGCCCTTTGACCGCAGCAGACGGCGGGCGCGCCGGAATGGCCTGAAATGAACGAAAGCTCTGCCCGCCTTTCTCCGGCTGACAGTCAGGCGGATATTTTTTGTCTGATTGTGGATAAAGTTAAAATGCCTTACTATTCCGCTTGAAAAATGAATGGAAAGACGCTACAATAAAGCTGAAACGGAACAAATTCCGCTTCAGCTTTATTGTTTGAGCGGCATTTTCGCTGTTGTTCAAAGAAGAAAGGATGAATGAAATGATTTTAAAAAATGGTTTGGTTTTGGATAAGAGCTTTCACTTTATAAAGGCTGACGTTGAGGTCAAAGACGGAAAAATCACCCACATCGGTAAAATTGACGGGAATGGCGACGTAGTTGATATTACCGGAAAGTACCTGATTCCGGGTCTGGTGGACATCCATACCCACGGCTGCGCCGGGGCGGACGCCTGTGACGCTACCATGGAAGCCATGGACATCCTGTCCGATACCCAGGGAAAAGCGGGAGTGACCTCCTTCTGCGCCACCTCAATGACCGTGCCGGAAGAGCAGATTGCCGCCGTGATGAGCACGGTGAAAGCTTACATGGCAGGCCCCCAGAAACGTGCGCATATCATCGGCGTCAATATGGAAGGCCCCTTCTTTGCGGAGAGCAAAAAGGGCGCCCAGCGGGCGGACTGCCTCAAGCTGCCGGATGCAGCGTTTTTCCGCAGGATGAACGAGCTGTCCGGAAATGCCATCAAGCTGTGCGACATGGCGCCCGAACTGGAAGGCTCCATCGAGTTCATTAAAGAGGTCAAGGACGAGGTGGTTATCTCCATCGGTCATACTGCCGCCAACTATGAGCAGGCCATGGACGCCATCCAGAACGGTGCCTCTCATGTCACCCACCTTTACAATGCCATGAACGGCCTGACCCACCGCGCCCCCGGCGTCATCGGGGCTGCTTCCGACACAGACGTGTACACGGAAATTATCTGCGACGGCATTCACATTGACGGCTCCGCCATCCGTGCGGCCTTTAAGCTGATGAATGACCGGGTATGCCTGATTTCCGACTCCATGAGCGCCTGCGCCATGCCCAACGGGGAATATGAGCTGGGCGGCCAGAAGGTGTTCATGAAGGACAAGAAAGCAACGCTGGCCGACGGCACAATTGCCGGTTCTGCCACCAATCTGGCCGACTGCATGAGAAAAGCTGTGGAATTCGGTATCGAGCTTCCCACGGCAATCAAGGCGGCCTCCTATAACCCCGCACGCTCCATTCACATGGAAAACCAGATCGGTTCCATCGCTGTAGGACTGGACGCCGACCTGATCGTCATGGATCATGATCTCCGCTTTGAGAAGATCTTTATTAAAGGGATGGAACGGTAAGAGAAAGCAGAAATAAGGGCGCCGTATGCAGTTCACTGCATACGGCGCCCTTTTGCGTGAAAGTTATTCCGTCACGGACGGCAAAGATGCCGGGGCTTCCTCGGTCTTTCGCTTGAGAATTCTATTGAAGCTCAAGGAAAAGACAAGAATTGTAGTCAGCGTGGCAATAATATCTGCCACAGGTTCCGCGAGAAAAACCGCGAATACCTGATCGGCGAAAAAGTGAGGCAGGATGTAAATCAGCGGAATCAGCAAAACGATTTTCCGGAGAAAAGCCAGACAAAGGGAAGTCTTTGCCTGACCGAGGGCCACGAAGGTTTGCTGACAGGCCAGCTGCGCACCGATGATAAAGGTGCCGCCCATAAAGATGCGGATGGCCCAGACGCCCTTGTCCATCAGTTCCTGTGAACCGGCAAACAGCCCCACGGGAATCTGGGGAACGAACTGGGCGATCAGGAACATGGACACAGAATAAGCCAGCGCAATGGTCAGCACATAGCGGAAGGCCTGCCTGACCCGATCCATCTGTTTGGCGCCGTAATTGAAGCCCAGAATCGGCTGGGCGGCCTGTGTCAGGCCCTGCAGAGGGAGCATGCAGAACTGCATCACACTGCCGATGATGGTCATGGCGCCCACGGCAAGATCGCCGCCGTAGCGCTGTAAACTGGAGTTCAGGCAGATGTTCACAAGGCTTTCCGTAGACTGCATGATGAAAGGGGAAATGCCCAGCGCCATGACCGGGAGAATGACCTCTTTCTTAAGCACAAAATATTTGGGACGGATTTTAATCTTTGATTTGGACGAAAACAGAAATTTCAGCACCCATGCGGCAGAAATTGCCTGGGAAATAACAGTAGCCAGTGCCGCTCCCTGAACGCCCATGCGAAAGACGAAAATGAAGATAGGGTCAAGGACAATATTGGATATGGCGCCGATCAGCACGGTGACCATAGAGGTGGCGGCAAAGCCCTGTGTGGAGATGAAGGCGTTGAGCCCCAATGCCAGCTGAACGAAGATGGTGCCTGCCACATAAATCATCATGTAACTGTTGGCGTAGCCGATGGTGTTTTCACTGGCACCGAACATCATGAGCAGGGGCTTTCCGAACGCCATGAACACAGCAGTCAGTACCACGGAAAGACCCACCAGCGTAATAAAGCTGTTTCCCAGAATATGTTCGGCTTCCTCGTTTTTCCCCTCGCCCATCTTAATGGCGACCCGGGGAGCGCCGCCCATGCCGATAAACGCAGAAAATGCGGAAATAATCATAATCAGGGGAAAGGTAACCCCCAGAGCGGTGAGGGCGGTATCGCCCACGCCCTTTCCGATGTAGATACGGTCCACAATGTTGTAAAGCGCGTTAATCAGCTGTGCCACAATGGCGGGAATGGCCAGTTTGGCCAAAAGCCTGCCGACGCTGTCCTTGCCGAGATCGTTTTCACGGCGTTCGGTTTCTTTTTTCAATTCTACAGCTCCTTTGTTTTCTATTGTTTATGAGACAGGAAATACATTCCGTCCTTCCGCGGTCAAAGGAGCTCCGGAGAAACTCCCGTAAAATAGTTCCGGCCGAAACAAGAACAGAATCAGAGGCTTCTTAGAAGCTGCTCTGTCAAAAAGACGGCCGCCGCTCCGCCCGCTGCCACAGTGAGAAGGCTTCTTTTGCAGTAGGACAATGCCAGTGCGGCCAGCAGTCCGGCTGCGGCGGAGATCATTCCCGAGGTGGAGTAAAGCACTTGGGGAAAAGTCATGGCAGCCAGTACGCCGTAAGGAATGTAGGCCAGAAAAGACTTCATATAGCGGTTGGTGATCTTTTTCCGAAAAACGGCCAGCGGGAGCAGACGGATCAGATAAGTGACTCCCGCCATCACAGCAATGCAGATCAGAATCCGGGAAACGGTCATGGGCATTCCTCCCTGTCCGCCGGAAAGCGAAGGGCGCAGAACCCTGCCGAAAGCACAGCGGCAATAATGATAACCCAGCCGGAAGAAAGCCCCGACAGCCCGGGGGTGTAACGGAAGAGGGAGGAAATTCCGGCGGCCAGAAGAATGGTCACCAGAACCGGCCTTGCTTTTCGCGCGGGCGGGATAATGATCGCCAGAAACATGGCATAAATGGTAATTCCCAGAGCGCTTTGGATGGAAGCAGGAAGGAGCGCCGTGGCGGTCGCCCCCAAAACGGTGCCCAGCGACCAGCCGAGAAAGGGGGAAGCAATCAGCCCCAGCATATAGGGCGTTTGAAGTGCCTCCTCCCGCTGAATGGAAACGGCAAAGATTTCGTCGGTAATGCCAAAGGCGATCAGACAGCGCTGCCACAGGGAAACGGACGGGGCCAGCTTCTGGGAAAGCGCCAGACTCATCAGCAGATAGCGAATGTTAATCAGCAGTGTAGTAACGGCCAGCTCCACCAGCGCACCACCTGCAAGAAGGATGGAAAGCCCGGCAAACTGTCCGGCAGAGGTGAGGTTGGTCATGGAGATTGCCACCGGCACCCATGGGGCAAGGCCGCTTTGGGCTGCCTGCATACCGAAAGCAAACGAAATGGGGATGTATCCCAGACAGATGGGAATCCCGTCCCGGAATCCTCCGGAAAACCCGTTTCCCGCATTCCGGGGGCATGGCTTCTGCTTTGGCTTTTTCATCGAGTTCACCACCCAAGCTTAAACTGAAAAGCCGCCGGCAGGATGCGGAAGACCTTCATGGCCGAACGGCGAAGCCTGTCGGAAACTGCCGTTTCCAACGGGTCAAAATATCAGTATAGCAAAGAATTCTGCGCCTTTCAAGGCACGAAATATGAACAATCAGGCAACAAAAAAATTCCGCACCGTGATACAGTGCGGAATTTTTTAAGTCTGTACGTTCGGCTAAACCGTCTCGTGATAGAGAATGTCATTGCTGACAGTGGTGTAAAACAGGCGGCGGATGGTGTCCGTCTCATTGGTCATGCCCAGAATCCACATCAGCTTTGCCACGGCGGCCTCGGTGGTCATATCGTATGCCTCCAGCACATTGACCCGTTCCTTCAGCCCCTGTCCCACCTGATAAATGGCCATGTCGCTCCCTTCATTGGGAACCTGCGTGGTCATGACCACCGTTCGCCCCTGCTTTGTCCAGCGGGTGATTTCCTCATAGAAATGGCACTTTTCCAGAGAGGGAAGCCCGCCCACGCCAAAGCTTTCTACAATCACGGCATCGTTGCGCTCCAGCAAAAATCCAAGCACATCGGAATCCGTGCCCGGAATCAGCTTCAGCAGCGCCACCTTGGGGTTCAGACGGTTGTAAAAAACCGGCGTGGCCGCCCGGGGGAGGGAAATGTACTGCATCAGCCGCCCATCCTGAATCATGGCAAGAGGAGGATAGTTGATGCTGGAAAAAGCGTTGAAGCTTTTGGTGCGGGTTTTGCGTGCCCGGGTGCCGGCAATGACTTTTCCGCCGAAAACGATCTGAACTCCGCAGGTTTCCGAGCAGGCATAGAGGAAGCTGTCATAAAGGTTGGTTTTGGAATCCGTAATCTCCATGGAGATGGGCTTCTGCGCACCGGTGATGACGATGGGCTTGGGAGAATCCGGAATCAGATAAGAGAGGGCGGCGGCAGTGTACGCCATGGTATCGGTGCCGTGGCAGAGGACAAAGCCGTCGTATTTTTCATAGTTTTCCCGGATGGTGCGGGCCATGAGAAGCCAGTGCTCGGGAAAGACGTTGGTGCTGTCCAGATTGCAGATCTGGACCGAATCCACCCAGCAGATGCGCCGGATTTCCGGGATAAAATTCAACATTTCTTCGGCGGAAAGCTGGGGGGAAAAACCGCCCACCATTGCTTTCGACGCAATGGTGCCGCCGGTGCCGATCATCAAAATCTGTTTCATAAGCAGCTCTTTTCCGGAACTACGGATTCCGTCAAATAATAATTGTCATCAAATTCCGAAAGAAATTTCGGCCGGGAGTCACTGAAGCTTTTCCATGGTGTAGCCCTGCCCCCGCCAGCTGTCGATCACATCGCCCAGAATAGCGGTGTTGGTGCTGGAAACCGCATGAAGCAGCGGAATGGCACCGTTATGAACGCAGGAGGTAACCTTGGCAAGCGCTTTTTGGGGCTCCATCTGGGCGTCGGGATTCCAGTCATTATAGGCGAAGCTCCACAGAACCGTCTTGTAGCCAAGCGTGTTGGCTATCACCAGGGAGCGCTGGGAAAACGCCCCTTCCGGCGGCCGGAACAGAGTCATCTGGTAGTTGAAATTTTCCACAACGTAGTTGTGGAGGTCGCTGATTTCCTTGACGGCGGCGTCCGCATCCAGCTTTGTCAGGTTGGGGTGGTTCATGGTATGGTTGCCCACCACGTGTCCTTCGTCGATCATCCGCTGAACCAGATCCGCATTCCGCTTCACATAATCATAGGTCACAAAAAATACCGCAGGACACTCCTTTTCCTTCAATACATCCAGAATTTTGGAGGTGTATCCGTTCTCGTATCCCTCGTCAAAGGTGAGATAGACCTTCTTTTCGTCCCCGGGCATAAGGAAGCAGCCGCCGTACCGGCCGTACTTTTCCTGCAGGCCGATGCAGGCCACGGGACGGTTGGCATCGTCCATCTGATGGCCGGGGCCCCAGGTAACCTGCTTGGTGTCATATCCGCTCAAATCGGGCAGCGTCACGTCACCGATGGCGGTGGGAACAGCGCTGGCAGCCACGTTCGATTCCGGCGCGGATTCCTCTCCGCCGCTGGATACCGGTTCACTGCTGACCTCCGGCTCGCTGCTTTCGGGGAACATATCGTTTATTTTGGAGCTTTCCGCGCCGGATTCCTGACCGGCTCCGGGCTGGGAGGAAGCGGATGAGCTTCCCTTATCCTTGCCCTTTCCCACACATCCTCCCAATAAAAGAACTGCTGTCAAAAGCAGCGCTCCTACTCTTGCTTTTTTCATATACCGATCTCCTTTCTCTGTGCGGAATGGCGAAAACACGTCAATCCCGTGTTAGTATGCCCAGAGAAAAGCTCTATTTTTCTTCGTCTTCCGCGCGGGCAATTTTTTCGATGAGATATTTGGGCCGTGCCTTGGCTTCAAAATAAATTTTTCCGATGTATTCGCCGATGATTCCCAGCGACAGAAGCTGGATTCCTCCCAGCATCCAGATGGAGCACATCAGCGATGTCCAGCCCCGGACGGTAAACTGGAAAATGTTGGCGACCAGCGAATAGACCAGCATCAGCAGGCTGATGATAAAAATCACAACGCCCAGAGTGGTAATCATCCGGATCGGCTTGACGGAAAACGAGGTAATCCCGTCAAAGGCAAAGGCCAGCATCTTTTTCAGAGGGTATTTGGACTCTCCGGCAAAGCGCTCTCCCCGTTCGTATTCCACGATGGAATACCGGTAGCCGATCAGCGGCACAATTCCCCGGAGAAAAAGGTTGACTTCCTTAAACTGGGCCAGTCCGTCCAGCGCCCTCCGGCTCATCAGCCGGAAATCCGCATGGTTATACACCAGATCCACCCCAAGCGCCTTCATGAATTTATAATATCCCTGGGCGGTGGAGCGCTTGAAAAAGGTGTCGGTTTTGCGGGAGCTGCGCACCCCGTAAACCACGTCGCTGCCGCCCAGATAATCGTCCACCATACGGTCGATGGCGTTCACATCATCCTGCAGGTCCGCGTCCATGGAGACGGCCATGCCGCAGTGTTCCCGGGCAGTCATCAGCCCTGCCAGCAGCGCGTTCTGATGGCCTTTGTTCCGGGAGAGCTTCACACCGTTGATGCGGGGATTTTCCCGGGAATATCCTTCAATCATGGACCATGTGCGGTCCCTGGAACCATCGTCCACAAAGAGAATCCGGCTTTCCGGGGAAATTTTTCCCGCTCCGATCAGGGAAGAGAGCTTTTCCGTGAGCCGTTTTGAGGTTTCCGGCAAGACTTCCTCCTCGTTGTAGCAGGGAACCACGATATACAGCACATTTTCCATGACAAATCATCCTTCCGAAGCATATTTCATCCGGTTTTCAGTTGTTCCACCTTATTCTAACACATTGCGACCTGTTTGCCAACAGTCCGACACCTTTTGGAAAATACAATTCGGTAACAATCCGGGTCGGATAAAGACGGATAAGCTCGGCGGACAGGCAGGTGAGAATGTGTATACTATAAGCGTGTGATAAAAATCACCGGATATGAGACGCGGCCCAGTAGTCCTCAAAGCGTGTTTCCAGCTTGCGGATCCGGCCACCGTCAAACAGGAGTACTTTGTCACACAGCTTGTTCAGAAAATAGACGTCGTGGGAGACCACAAGAAGTGTACCTTCGTATTGGGACAGGGTGTCCTCCAGCATTTCCCGGGCGTGGAGATCCAGATGGTTGGTAGGCTCGTCAAGAATAATGAAATCGCATTGGGACAGGACAAGCTCCGCCAGCTTTACCTTCATTCGCTCCCCGTAGGAAAGGGAGGAGATTTTCCGGGACAGGTGGGAGGCGGAAAGCCCCATATTGGCCAGCTGAATTCTCTGCTCCCCGTCAAGGTTTCCCCAAAGGCCGGTAAAATATTGCAAAGGCGTCCGGTCCGGAGGCAGATCACGCACATTCTGCGACAGAACAAAGGGCGGTCCGGCAGGGCTTACCCAAAGCCGTCCCCGGTCTGGCTGCTCGATTCCCTGAATCATCCGCACGAGAGTGGTTTTTCCGCAGCCGTTTGGCCCGAATACGGCGGCATGTTCCCCCCGCATCAGGATAAAATCGCTGTCGGAAAACAGAAGACGGTCTCCGAAGGACTTGGAAATTCCTTCGGCCTCGATCACCCGTTTTCCCCGCTTTCCCTGGCTTTGCACCTGAAAATACACCTTTTTTTCAGCGGACGGACGTTCCTCGCTTTCTTCTTTCAGCTGCTCCAGCCGCCGAATCTGATTCTTCACCTGCTTGTCGGTGTGTTTGGCCTTCGCCCGGTGAAACTCCTTCACCCCCATGCTGTTTCCGCTTTTGTCTTTTTTGGTGGAGTCCCGGTGCCCCTTGGCGGACCAGTCCTTAAGCTGGCGGATGCTTTGGTCGATCTGCTGCTGCTGTTTCTGTCCCTCTTCCCAGCGGTGAACCTGCTCGGCGTAAAGCCGGGATTTCTCCTCCCGGTAATCACTGTAGCTGCCGGGATATTCCGTGATTTTTCCGTTCTCCAGCTCCAGAATCCGGGAAACGGTGCAGTCCAGAAAATAGCGGTCGTGAGAAACGATCAGAAGGGTTCCCGGATAGCTTCCCACAGTGTCGATCAGGGCGGAAATCCCTTCATAATCCAGATTGTTGGTGGGCTCATCCAGCAGGAGAAGCTCGGGGTTCTGCGCCAGCAGTCCCGACAGGGCCAGTTTCATCTGTTCTCCGCCCGAAAGGGATTCTGCCGGGCATTCCGTTGTTCCCGCAATTCCCAAATTCCCCAGCTTCTGCCGGAACTCGCCCTCACGCTCCCCGTTTTCCCGGCACAAAAGCTCGGGCGTCTCACCGGGGGACTGCTCCAGAATGCCGCTGGAAGGCCGGGAGAAAAACCGGATCTGACCGCCGTCCGGGGTCTCACTTCCCGCAAGAAGATGGAGCAGTGTGGACTTTCCGCTGCCGTTGATTCCTACCAGCGCAGCCCGTTCCCCGGATTCCAGCGAGAAGGTCACATCGGTTAAGATATCCTTGTCTCCATAGGATTTCCTGACATGTTGAAGAGATACTTGTATCATAAAAAAACACTCCATTCCGCCGATCCGTGCCGGCAAAATCAAAAGCTCCCCGCCAAAAGGCAGGGAGCTTCCCGGACAGCAACGCAAACAGAGTCCCGGCAAATGCCGGAATTCCGTTCGACAGCAGATAACCATACTTCCCTCACATGGTGAAAGTACGGTTTCCGGACAATCTTCCCCGCCTGCGGCAGTGCGAACAGGCAGTGCACACTCAAACAAACCGCTGTCCTGTCAGCGGTGGAAAGAGCGGCTGCTTCGGAGACCGGGATTTTCTGAAATGCTTCCGCGTTTACCGCACGAAGACAAAACCGCAATCCGATTTTGGCAGATTGCCGTAAAAAATCACCGGTTTCCTGACGTATCGTCAGCAGAAGATTGTCTATCTGCGCATATGATAAAGCACCTCATTTACGGATTGAAATGGACAAAGCGCCGGGTGCGGAACCGCACGGCAGCACTTGTATTCTATTATAACACAAAAAAAGAAATTTACAACTATGTTTTCTATCAGTATGCATCAGGCTTTCTCGTCCTCGGGAAAAAACCGGAAAAATTGACATTAGTCAACAAGATTAATCATAGAAGTCTCCCATTAGCATACGAAATGTCGGTACACTAAAAGTAACAGGCAGGTGATAAATGTGGTAGGGCTGAATAACAGGCTGAAAATGCTTCGGAAAGAGCGCCATATGACACAGGTGCAGGTCGCCCATCGCGTGGGTGTTACAAAGGCAATGATCAGCGCATACGAAACAGCAACCAGGTCTCCATCCTATGACATTTTAATCCGTTTGGCCCATGTGTTCGGTGTTACAACGGATTACTTGCTGGGAATTGACAGCAGGCGAATGATTGACGTAACAAAAATGGACGAAAAGGAAATAGAATTGGTCGTAAGAATTATAGATGCCCTGAAAAAAAAGAAGGAATAGAATTCTATTCCTTCTTTTTGTATGAAAAACCACTGGCTAGGCCAGTGGTTCAAAGAAAGCCTACTGGCGAAAATGAAGGAATAAAAACTCCCTTTGCTATAATAGAAGTGCGGTCGGCCAACTGCACAAAAATAGCAAAGGGAGGACATTCAATATGGGATTGAATGATATAAATAGTTTATCGCATACAAAATGGAATTGCAAATATCATATAGTGTTTGCACCGAAGTACAGAAGAAAAGTATTTTATGCAGAAAAAAGGCAGGCGGTAGGAAAAATACTGCGGCAGCTGTGCGAATGGAAGGGTGTAAAAATAATAGAAGCAGAAGTATGCCCCGACCATGTGCATATGTTGGTAGAAATACCGCCGAAGATGGCAGTATCAAGCTTTATGGGATACCTGAAGGGGAAAAGCAGTACAATGCTGTATGAGCAATTCGGCGAACTGAAATACAAATACCGGAGCAGAGAATTCTGGTGCAGAGGGTATTATGTAGATACAGCAGGAAAGAACACAAGCCGAATTGCGGAGTATATCAAAAACCAGTTGAAAGAAGATCAGCTGGGAGAGCAACTAACGATGAGTGAAGTAGGCCCGTTCACGGGCAGCAAGTAACAATCTCTGCGCAGTTGGCAGATCGTATTACGCGTTTGACGCGTCTGCGAGGAAGAGAGGGCTTTGCCCGCATATGAAATACCACCGGCTTGGCCGGTGGATTCTTATTTTTGCGGAAAAGCCCCCGGTCAGTCAATCTTCATGGAAATATCAAAACTTTTCACCGAATGGGTCAGAGCTCCCAGGGAAATAATATCAACGCCGGTTTCCGCCACGGAGCGGATGTTCTCGGCCGTGATGTTGCCGGAGGCTTCCAGCACGGCCCGTCCGGCTGTCCGCCGGACAGCCTCCGCCATGGTGGGGCAGTCCATATTGTCCAGCATGATTACGTCGGCCCCCACCGCCAGCGCTTCCTCCAGCTCTTCCAGCGTGCGGGTTTCCACCTCAATCTTCACCATGTGCCCCACCTTGCTCCGCAGAGCGGTGACAGCGTTGGTCAGAGAGCCGTAGGCGTCAATGTGGTTGTCCTTGAGCATGGCGGCATCGCTTAAGTTGTAGCGGTGGTTTCTGCCGCCGCCGCAGGTGACCGCGTATTTTTGGAGCGGCCGGAGCCCGGGAAGAGTCTTCCGGGTATCCACAATGCTGGCGTGAGTTCCCGCAACCAGTCTGACACAGCGGTTGGTGGCGGTGGCAATGCCGCTCATATGCTGCAGCAGGTTCAGCGCGGTGCGTTCCCCTTTCAGCAGTGCGCGGGTGCGGCCCTTGATATGGCAGATCACATCGCCTTTTTCCAGCCGGTCACCGTCTTTTTTCAGGGTTTCAAAGGTTACGCCTTCGTCCAGCAGGGTGAATACCCGCAGGGCAATTTCCAGCCCGGCCAGGACGCCCTCGTCCTTTGAAACAAAGCGGGCGGACGTTACGGCATCCTCGGGGATCAGGTAGTCGGTGGTGACATCCACATAGTTGATATCCTCGGTAATGGCGCGTTTGATCAAATCATCAATATAAAAAACAGGAAGTGCGGTCATGGGAATCATTCCTTTCGCTTGATGAGGGGCTACTCAATGACTTCTTTCAGCACAAGGTAGGCCACGGTAACCAGACTGCGGGCCTCCACATAGTCGCGGTCCACAAGATACCGTTCCGTATCCAGCTGCTTCATCAGCTGGCAGACCCGTTCAAATCCCTTGCGGGCGGCGGTCAGGTCAGGGGCGACAAAGTAGGCGCGCTGCATGATGGAGCGAACCTCGGTACGGATGCCGTGGGGGATGTGCTCCGCACGGTCGTCATGGGTGAATTCCCAGGAATCGAATTCCGGCGAGATTTCTTTGGCCAGTGAGTTTATCTCCGTTGCACAGCGGCGGGAGAACACCACTGCTTCCAGCAGCGAGTTGGAAGCCAGGCGGTTGGCCCCGTGCACCCCGGTATGGGAGCATTCACCGCAGGCATACATGCCGTCAATGGTGGTTTTGGCGTTGATATCCACATCAATGCCGCCCATGAGATAGTGCTGACAGGGGTAGACCGGAATCTTGTCCCGGGTCATGTCATACCCCTGTTGGAGCAGATTGCCATAGATCAGCGGAAAACGATTTTTCACAAATTCCGGGTCCTTGTAGGTAATGTCCAGATAAAAGTGGTCGGAGCTGGTGCGTTTGGCTTCTTCCATGATGCTGCGGGACACAACATCCCGGGGCGCAAGCTCCAGCCGTTCATCGTACTCCTGCATAAACCGCTCATAATTGCAGTTGAGCAGGTAGGCGCCCTCGCCCCGGACGCTTTCGGAAATCAGAAAGCTCTCCCGGGTATGCTTGTTGGCAAAAGCGGTGGGATGAAACTGAATAAAGTGCAGATTCCGGATTCGGGCTCCCAGCCGCCATGCCAGCGTGATGCCATCACCGGTGGCAATAGCGGAATTGGTGGTGTATTCGTAGACCCTGCCGATGCCGCCGCTGGCAATCTCAAGAAAGTGGGAATGGAAGGTGGTATGGAGGGGCGGCTCGTTCTCCCCGCCGGGGTTGGTGAGCACGTCCAGATGAAAGGTGGGAGTGACGCCATCTTCGCCGACGCTCCGCTTTAGGTCGCAGACCACGGCGTTTTCCATAATGGTAACGTTCGGGAGCTCCTTCACCTTGAGAATCAGCTTTTCCACGATTTCCCGGCCGGTGCAGTCCTTGTGATGAAGGATGCGGGGACGGGTGTGGCCGCCTTCCAGTGTCAGATGGGGCTCGCCCGTTTCCGTGCGGTCAAAGTCCACCCCCAGCTCCATGAGGCGCTGTACGTCCCGTGGGCCTTCGGTGGTGAGAATCTCCACTGCTTTCCGGTTGTTGCGGAAGCCGCCCGCCACCAGCGTATCATTGATATGCTTTTGAATGCTGTCGTGCTTCGTGTCAATGACAGCAGCAATACCGCCCTGCGCAAGGCTTGAATTGGACAGGGTCAGCTCCCGCTTCGTTAAGAGGAGAACCTTCAGATTCCGGTCCAGATTCAAAGCGCCGTACAGACCGGCCAGTCCTCCCCCCATGATAATGACGTCATAATTGGTTTCCATTGAAACGATCATCCTTCTTTCCGCACAGTGCGGGGAAACATTCCGCACCGCGCGGAACATCTTCCTTTTGCTGCAGCAGGGGAGAAAGGCCCGTTCAGGGGACTTGTCCCCCAAAGCGCCGACTGCGGCAGGCTTTCTTCCCATCTTTTTAGTATCATTATAGCATAAATTCCGGATCAAAAACACGGTGCCGCCGGAAGGGCGGAGGAAGCACGAAGTGCGACAGTGTTTTTTCAATGATGAACAAAATGCTTTGCATTTTGTTCTATTATAGCATTAATCCTCCGAAAAGAAAAGTTTGCGGCCCGATTTTTTGAAAGGAAAGCGTTAACGGGACGGAAGCGGGGCATACTACAATATGCGTGCTGCGCAGACTCCCGGGTTTCAGCGGAAAGCGGATGCCGTGGGAGTACATACAAGGATCAACGGAAGGATGAACGATAGAATGAAAGCAGTCATCATGGCAGGAGGAGAAGGCAGCAGGCTTCGTCCGCTGACCTGCGACACCCCGAAGCCTCTTTGCACACTTTTGGGAAAACCGGTGATTTTTTATATTCTGGAGCTGCTGAAGCGGCACGGCATTCAGGAGGCGGCAGTGACGCTGGGGTATCAGGGCTCCCGGCTGGAATCGGCGCTGAAGGATTACGAGGACATGGAAATCCGGTTTTCCCGGGAGGAAAAACCGCTGGGAACGGCAGGAGGAGTGCGCAATGCCGTCCGGGAGGGAGACGGCGGGCTGATTGTCATCAGCGGCGACGCGATGTGCGACTTTGACCTGACCGCGGCCATGGAGTTCCACGCACGGAAGGACGCCGCCGTCACCATTATCACCCACCGGGTGGCCGACCCCCGGGAGTATGGGCTGGTAGACGCCGACGAAAGCGGCAGAGTGGCCGCCTTTGTGGAAAAACCCTCCTATGCGGGCTGCACCACCGACCTGGCCAACACCGGTGTCTATCTTCTTTCACAGGAGGCGGTGGGGCTGATTGAAGAGGGAAAGCCCTCCGATTTTGCCAAGGATGTCTTCCCACGGATGCTTTCCGCCGGAATGCCCATCTATACCTTTGAGGATACGGGCTACTGGTGCGACATCGGGGATATCCGGAGCTATATCCGCTGCCAGGGGGACATGCTGGCGGGGAAGGTAAAATTTGAGACAAACGCCCGCCAGATCGGCGGGAACCTCTGCGCCGGCCGGCTCCCGGCAGGCAATTACAGGATTCATCCCCCGGTTTACATCGGAGAAGACGTATCCATCGGGGAAAATACGGTGGTGGAAGCCGGGTCTGTGCTGGAAGATCATGTACGCATCGGGGAGAACTGCCGGATCCGGGGGTCAATTCTTCTGGCCGGTGTTTCCACCGGGGATCATGTGACCCTGAACGGAATGGCCGCAGGGGAGGGAGCCGCCTTTGAGGATGGCTCCTCCGCCTATGAGCTGAGTGTGGCGGGGCAAAACTGCCGGGTGGGCCGGGACGCATCTCTGGGCGAGGCAGTCCGGGTATGGCCGGGCAAGACGGTGGAAGAGGGAACCGCACTGGAAGAGGATCTCCGCAGCGGTTATGCCCGGGAAATTGTCATCGGAGATGAGGGAATCACCGGACAGACCAACGTCACTCTTACCCCTGCCCTCTGCACCCGCATCGGAGCAGGTGTGGCAAGTCTTGCGGACTATCCCGCCGTGGGAGTGGGGTACGGTTCCCGCACCGGGGGTGCCGGGGGACGGAATGCAGGGCAGATGCTGGCGCTGGCCTGCATTTCGGGAGTCCTTTCGGCGGGCGCCAATGTATGGGATTTCGGCGAGTGCATGGAGACCCAGTTTGCCTTCTGCATGTCCAAAAGTCAGGTGGATTTCGGGATTTATGTGGATTCCGGCCTCACCGCTGAAATCCGTATTACCCAGCAGTCCGGCATGCCCCTGAAACGGGAATTTGAACGGAAGCTGGAGAGCGCAGTCAACCGCAAGGAATTCAAGAGGGCTGCTCCGGGAGAGACCGGAAGCGTCAACGAAATCCGGTCTCTTCCCAGGCTCTACCCCTATGAGCTGATGAAACTCTGCAACGCGCCGCTGGATCGGATTTCCGCCCGGGTGAAGTCCCCCTCCGGATCGGCAGAGGCCATGCTCCGGGGAATTCTCGATCAGCTTGGGTGCCATCCGGGGGAGCTCACGGTGCAGCTTTCCGCGGACGGAAAAAATGTCAGCGTGTCGGACCGTGAGATCACCTTTTCCCATGAGCGGGTGCTGGCGGCGGTTTGCCTCGGGGAGTTTTTAAAGGGGGAGAGCGTGGCATTGCCCCGGAGCGCCCCCAAAATCATTGATCGGATTGCCCAGCAGTACGGCGGCAGGGTATACCGGTACAGCGAATGCCCCTGCGGGCCGGAGGACGATGCATTCCGGGGCAAGGCGGCGGCAAAGCCGTGGCTCCGGGACGGAATGATGCTGGCAGTCAAGCTGCTCTCCTTCCTTGCGGAGCAGGGGATCACCTTGCGGGAGCTGGAGAAAATGGTTCCGGAATTCAATGTGACCGCAAGACTGGTGGCAATTCCCGGCAACCCCAGCGCAGTGGTGCGCCGCCTCCGGGAAAAGCAGAAGGCTCGGGGAACCCTGTCCGACGGCATTGAGCTGGAATGTCAGGGGGCCAATGCCTACCTCCGCCCCATGAAGTCCGGAAAGGGAATTCTGATTCTTACCGAAAGCCTTCAGAGCGAGACGGCCATGGAACTTTGCGACCGTTTTGAGGCAGTGGTAAGGGAGGCCGCACTTGACAGGTACCCTGTTTTGTAATATGATTATTCTAATATGGAAGTACGGAACCTGACGGCGTTTGCCCCTTTGGGGCAGCCGTCAAACGACTGGAATACGGAATGCATCCGATTCGCGGTTACGTGGCCGGAACACTTTTGACGCGAATCGGATTTCCGTATATGTCATCATCATTGAGCGGACTACCGCCGTTTATTGACCCATAGCTTCGATACATAGATACAGGCGGACAGCAATGCGTTTTGAATCACGTAATGCCAGGACTTAGGAAGGGAATCGGATTCCTCTGAAGGGATCGGGTTTTCTGAACCTTACCGAAAAAATGTGTCATGCGGTTTTTACGGAAGCCTTCCGGCGGAATGCCGGCACAACCCCAAGGGACTTTTTTCCCTGTTTTCGGGGGAAAGACAGTTTTACCGCAAAGCATTCATTTTTACAGGTTTATTCTCCTAAATGAGGGAGACTGCACAACAGTCTTATGAATTCGCGAGAATCTCCTGGGATTTTGACAGCAAAATATGCAGTCACAGTATAAGCGGAGAGCGCCAGCGCCCTTCGCCACCCGTTTGCCTGTTCTTGAAAAAGATAAAGAGAGGGAAACAATGTGTTAAAAGACCAATCTCCGAACGGAGAATCCACGGAAGTTCAGGCCCCGAAGGCCAGCTTCCTCAAAAACCCCAACGTCAACACCAAGGATGAAGTGAAAAACTCCAAGGCAAAGCAGCAAAAAGCTGCCAATTCAAAGAAAAAGCAGGAGCCTTCCGCGCCCAAAGCGGCCGCACCGAAAGCACCTGCCCCGAAAGCGCCTGCGCCGGAAGAGAAGTCCGGACAGCAGAAAAAGCAGCGTACACCCCGGCAGCGCACGGCCCAGAAGCCAAAGGCTTCCGGAACCGCACCCCGCAATCCGGAACAGTCCGCCGCTTCTGCCAATCCGCCCCAGCAGACCCGGCAGCTTCCCAAACAGCAGTCCCATCCCCGGAAGCCTGCCGCAGGCGGAGCCGGAAACAACTCTCCCCGGGGGAAAAAGGGCTCGTCCCAGAAAAAATCCGAAAAGATCCCGCTGCATATTATTCCGCTGGGCGGCTTAAATGAAATCGGAAAGAACATGACCGTCTATGAATGCCAGAACGACATGTTTATCGTGGACTGCGGTCTGGCGTTCCCGGAGTCGGATATGCTGGGGGTCGATCTGGTGATTCCGGACTTTGATTTTGTGGAGAAGAATATCTCCCGGATCAAAGGCCTTGTGGTTACCCATGGCCACGAGGATCACATCGGTGCCATTCCCTATCTGCTGAAAAAATTTGATATTCCGGTTTACGGATCTCCTCTGGCCATCGGCCTCATCAAAGGAAAGCTGAAGGAGCACGGGCTTCTGAACAAGGCCAAGCTCTTTACGGTGGTTCCCCGCCAGCAGATTAAGATGGGCTGCATGACAGTGGAATTTATTCACGTCAATCATTCCATCCCCGACGCTATGGCCATCGCGGTGTTTACCCCTGCGGGCACGGTGGTCCAGACCGGCGACTTCAAGATCGACTATACCCCCATTGAGGGCGGCGTAACCGATCTGGCACGGTTTGCCCAGCTGGGGGAGGAAGGCGTGCTCTGCCTTCTGCCCGATTCCACCAATGCGGAACGGCCCGGCTCCACTCCCAGCGAGCGGAAGGTGGGACGCTCCTTTGAAAGTCTCTTCAACAATGCGGAAGGGCGGCGGATCATCATCGCCACCTTCTCCTCCAATATTCACCGGGTACAGCAGATCATCACCATTGCCGCGAAGATCGGAAGAAGGGTCGCCGTTTCCGGACGCAGCATGGAAAACGTGGTCGCCGTGGCGATGGAGCTTGGCTACCTCACTGTCCCGGAAGGGGTGCTGATCGACATCGACAGCATTTCCCGGATTCCCAGAGACGAACTGATTATCATCACCACGGGAAGCCAGGGTGAACCCATGTCCGCACTGTCCCGGATGGCTTCCGGGGAGCACCGCAAGGTGAGCGTCGGCAGCGAGGACTTTATTATCATCTCCGCAAACCCCATCCCCGGCAACGAGAAGCATGTGACCCGTGTGGTCAATGATCTGCTGAAGCTGGGTGCGGAAGTGGTTTACGAGGCCATGTATGAGGTTCACGTTTCGGGCCACGCCTGTCAGGATGAGATCCGGACGATTATCTCCCTCTGCAAACCCAAGTTTTTCATGCCCCTCCACGGCGAATACAAGCATCTGAAGGCAAACTCCAAGCTGGCAGTGGAAATGGGCGTTCCGCTCAACCATATTCTGATCGGTGAGATCGGACAGGTGGTGGAGCTGACCGAGGACGGCATGGGCGTCACCTCCACGGTGGAAGCCGGCCGCGTTCTGGTGGACGGCCTCGGCGTGGGCGACGTGGGCGCCATCGTGCTGCGGGATCGTCAGCATCTGGCACAGGACGGTCTGATCATCGTTGTCATGACCATGGAAAGTGCGTCCGGCGCACTGCTGTCCGGCCCGGATATTGTATCCCGGGGATTTGTATACGTGCGTGAGGCGGAGGAGCTGATTTCCGACGCCCGGCAGGTGGTGAAGAACATTCTGGACAAATGTGCCGAGGAGAATATCCGTGACTGGTCTACCATCAAGCTGAATGTCCGGGACGGGCTTTCCAACTTTATCTTTAAAAAGACCAGGCGTTCCCCCATGATTCTTCCCATTATCACCGAGGTGTAGCCTGACAGCCGCCCTGCCTTTGGGGCGGCCGTTTCCGGCTTCCTTTTGCGGGACGACAGACGGGAAAAAGGAGTTGCTTCATGAAACGCAAGCGGTTTTGGTTGATTAAGCCGATTCATATTCTTTTGATGGTGATGTGCCTGTTATTGTGCGGGACGCTGTTTTTCCTGAACAGAACACTTTTTTACGTGGCGGCTCCTTTGGTGCTGCTTACGGTAGTATACAGCTTGTATAAAATGCTTCGCATTCAACGAGATCTCTATAAAATGATTACCTCCATGGGAACCGCCATGACGGATTCCAGTCAGGCCAGCCTGATCAACTTTCCTCTGCCGGCGGTAATCGTCAATGACATCAATGAGATCATCTGGTATAACGATATGTTCCGGCAGACGGTCCTTTCCGGCAAGCGCGATCTGTTCGGAGCACACCTCCGGGAGCTGATTCCCCAGGAGATCCCCGATCTGATTGCGGCGCAGGGAACGGTGATCCGGTATGACGGCAGGCATTTTAAAACCTATTGCCTGAAAACAACGGTGGCCGCCCGTCCGCTGTATTTTCTCTATCTGGTGGATATTACCGAGCTGGAGGAAATCCGGCTGGAATCCATCCGGACCAAGCCGGTGGTGATGCTGATCCTCATTGACAATTACGAGGAAACCATCAACAATGAAAATGAGAACAGCAAGGAGAATCTTCTTGCCGAAGTGCGCAGCATCGTTCAGGAGTTTGTGGACAAAACCTCCGGCTTTCTCCGGAAGCTGGATCGGGACCGGTATCTGGTGGTTCTGGAGCACTGTGACCTCCAGAACATGATTCAGAACAGGTTTGATATCCTGGACCGGGTGCGGGAGCTCACCACCGAAAGCCGGGTGCCCATCACGCTGTCCATCGGCGTCGCCCCGGTCAAGGACACGCTGACCCGGGCGGAGCGGGAATCCCGGCAGGCGCTGGACATGGCGCTGGGACGGGGCGGGGATCAGGCCGCCGTCAAGACGGACGGAGGCTTCGAGTTCTTCGGCGGATATTCCAAAGGCGTGGAGAAGCAGACCAAGGTCAAAACCCGAATTGTGGCGTCGGCATTGGTGGAGCTGGTGAAAGCCGCCGACAATGTGCTTGTCATGGGACACAAATTTTCCGATCTGGATGCGCTGGGAGCCTGCATCGGTATGGCGAAAGCCTGCCGCTGCTTTTCCGGGCGGGTGAACATTGTGCTGGATTCCCGGCGGAATCTGGCGGATGTACTGGTGCAGAAGCTGGTGCAGGCGGGAGAGCAGGAGCTGCTCATGCTGCCGGAAATGGCACTGGAAACCGTGACCGATAAAACGCTGCTGATTATTGTGGATACCCATACGGATGCCCTGCTGGAGAGCAAAACCATTTATCAGCGGTGCAAGCAGGTGGTGGTGATTGATCACCACCGCAAAATGGTCAACCATATTGATAACGCCGTTATCTTTTATCATGAGCCCTACGCCTCCTCCGCATCGGAGATGGTGACGGAGCTGGTGCAGTATTTCGGCGATCAGTGCAGACTGGGCCGGACAGAGGCGGAAGCGCTTCTGTCGGGCATTATGCTGGACACCAAGAATTTTGTCATAAAAACGGGAGTCCGCACCTTTGAGGCTGCGGCGTACTTACGGCGGCTGGGAGCGGACACCATTGAGGTGCGTCAGCTCTTCTCCTCCACGATGGATTCCTATCAGAGGAAATCCAGAATCGTGTCCTCCGCCGAGATTTACAAAGGATGTGCCATTGCCAGTGCCGACTTTGTGTCGGACGATCTCCGCATTGTGGCTCCCCAGGCGGCGGATGAGCTGCTGGGAATCAGCGGCGTAAAGGCCTCCTTTGTGCTCTATGAGGAAAATGACACGGTAAACATATCCGCCCGTTCCATGGGTGCGCTGAATGTCCAGCTGGTTATGGAGACGCTGGGCGGCGGCGGACATCATACCATGGCGGGGGCGCAGGTGCCGAATTCCACCTGCGACAAGGTGCGGCAGAGTCTGCTGGAAGTCATCGACAAGCAGATTCTCTTGGAAAAATAAGGCGGAGGGTGATCCTTTGATCCCCCTTGGCATAGAATTGCCAGGGTTTCACTTTTGAAAACGACCCGGCACAAACTTGGAAAGGGGCATATGAAAATGCAGGTAATTTTGAAAGAAGACGTAAAGGGTACCGGTAAGGCCGGCGATCTGGTGAAGGTCTCGGACGGATACGCCAAAAACTTTCTTTTTGTTAAGGGACTGGCGGTTCCCGCCAGCGCCGCAGCAGTAAACGAAAAACTGACGAAGGACGCTGCCATTGCGCATCACAAGCAGGAAGAGCTGGACGCAGCCAAAGCGGTAGCGGCGCAGCTGGAGGGGAAAACAGTCACCCTGACCGCCAAAGCGGGAGCCAACGGGAAGCTGTTCGGCTCGATTACCGCAAAGGAAATTGCGGCTGAACTGAAGCGGGTGCAGGGAATTGACCTGGATAAGAAGAAGATTGTGCTGAACGGCGATGTAAAGGCGTTCGGAGGCTATTCCTTTGAGGTGAAGCTTCATCCCGGCGTGACGGCGTCCATGAAGCTCATGGTGACGGAACAAAACTGACAGGCAGGGCGGCGAGGCCGCCTATTGCCATTTTATGCGGGGCTTCCCGGGAAACCGGGAAAACAGGATACGGCGTGGAGGTAAGAAATGGCGGAATTTGATCGGATGCTGGAGACGGGACTGACCAACCTGCCCTACAGTCTGGAGGCGGAACAGTCCGTTTTGGGCGGGCTGCTGCTGGACCCGGAATGTATCAGCAATGTGATGCAGTACATAACAAAGCCGGAGATGTTTTATCGAAAACAGCATCAGGAATTGTTTACGGTACTGATGTCCATGTTCAATATGAGCAAAACCATAGACTTCATCACCGTTCTGGATGAGGCCTGTAAGGCTTCTGTCTTTGAATCCCAGGATAACGCAAAGCTGTATCTTGTCCAGCTGATGGAGCTGGTGCCCACAACAGCCAACATTGTGGATTACTGCCTGATTGTTCAGGAAAAATATTATATCCGCACCCTGATGACCATTTGCAGCGATATCATCGGCAAGGCCGGAGAGGGCGATGCGGATGCCAAGCAGCTTCTGGAGCTGGCGGAACAGAAAATCTATGATATCCGCCAGGGAAAAGACGCCACTTCACTGGCCAGAATCGACCGGATCATTATCGAGGTGTACGACAAGCTGCTGAAGCTTACCGGTGAGGACAAGGAGCAGTATCAGGGTCTGAAAACAGGGTTTTCCCGGCTGGACACCCTGATGGGAGGGCTGAACCGCTCCGACCTGATTCTGGTGGCGGGACGTCCCGGCATGGGAAAAACCAGCTTTGCCCTGAACATTGCCACCAATGTGGCAAGAAGGTATCCCGGCAAGGACGTGGCGGTCTTTTCGCTGGAGATGTCCAACGAACAGCTGATTCTCCGCGTACTTTCTTCCGAGTCGAAAATTCACAGCGAAAAGCTGCGGATGGGCCGGCTTTCCCCTGACGAATGGGTAAATCTTGCCTCGGCAGCCGATATTTTAAGCAAAACCAACATGTATTTCGACGATACCGCCGGCATCACTGCCGCTGAAATGAAAGCAAAGCTGATGCGGCTGAAAAACGTGGGTCTGGTGGTCATCGACTACCTCCAGCTGATGTCGGGCGGAAAACGGACGGAGAACCGGGTGCAGGAAATTTCCCAGATTACCCGGAACATGAAAATTATGGCCAAGGAACTGAACATTCCGGTCATTCTCCTGTCCCAGCTGTCCCGTGCGGCGGAGCAGCGTACCGACCACCGTCCCATGCTTTCCGACCTGCGTGACTCCGGCTCCATTGAGCAGGATGCCGACATTGTTCTTTTCCTTGCCCGGGACAGCTATTACGACGAGGAAGCCGAGGACAAGACCCAGGCGGTGTGCATCGTGGCGAAAAACCGTCATGGTTCCATCGGCGACGTGGACGTCCGCTGGCTGGGTGAGTTCACCCGGTACGAGGACGTGGAGCTTTACCGTGAAGCGCCGTGAGGATTTTGCCGGTCTGGCTGACCGGGCGGTGGAACAATACGGGATGCTGGATGGCGTGGAGCGGGTTGTGGCAGGCTTTTCCGGCGGGGCCGATTCCACCGCGCTTGTGCATTATCTCCGGTTTGAAAAAAGGCTTGATGTGACCGCCTGCCATGTCAATCACTGCCTCCGGGGAGACGAGAGCCGCAGGGACGAGGAGTTTGTCCGGAAGCTCTGCGAAAAATGGGGAATTCCCCTTCGGGTAAAAACAGTGGATGCGGCGGAATATGCTCGAAAAACAGGGAACTCTATAGAAGAGGCCGGAAGGGAGCTTCGCTACGGTTTTTTTGAGGAAGTCCGCCGGGACACCCAAAGCGACCGGATTGCGACAGCGCATACCCTCTCCGACAATGGGGAAACTCTCCTGCTGCACCTGGTGCGGGGCACCGGGCTGAACGGCCTTTGCGGAATACCGCCGGTGCGGGGAAGGATTATCCGTCCGCTGCTTTTTTGCAGCCGGCAGGATGTGGAGGATTACTGCCGGGAAAAAGGGCTGACTTTCGTAACGGATTCCACCAATCTGGAGACGGTGTACAGCCGGAATCTGATCCGTCACCGGGTCGTTCCGGTACTTAAGGAGCTCAATCCCCGGTTTGAGGAAGCGGCGGGAAACACCATTTTTCTTTTGAACGAGGAGAACGCCTATCTGGAGGAGCAGGCGGAACGGGAACTGTCCGCCTCCCGGACGGAGGGGGGCTTTTCCATGAAAGTGCTGAACGGGGCTGCACCCGCACTGAAAAAGCGGGTGCTGGGCCGGATTCTGGACGAAAACCGGGTAGAACGGTCGGCGGCGCTGATTTTCCGGCTGGAAGAGCTGCTCCAAAACGGCAGAGGGCGGCTGGATCTTCCCGGAACGGCGGCATGGGTGGAAAGAGGCGTCCTGCGGTTCGGCAGGGAACCCGAGCCTGTGGCCTTTTTTGAGATGAAAGTTTTTCCTGACCCGGGGGCTCCGGTCAAGCTGGAATTGCCTGACGGCCGGCGGCTGAAAGTGCTGATCTGTGAAAAAAATGTGTTCCTTCAATGGAGGACTCAAAAAAAAGTTTATAAAAATTTATTATATCTGGCGCTGGACTATGATAAAATAAAAGGTAAGATATTCGTCCGGCAGCGCAGAACCGGAGACCGGATTGCATTTGCCGGGCGGAACGGTTCCAAATCGCTGAAAAAGCTCTGCATCGACCAAAAACTGACCGCCTATGAAAAATCCGTTCTTCCGGTGATTTCGGATGAAAAGGGAACGGCGGGGATTTTGGGGATGGGTCCGGATCGGCGCTGCGCCCCTGACGAAGGCTCCAAACGGATTCTGCTTTTTGCTCCGTGGGAGGAAAATTGAAAAAATGCGGCGGCAGGCACTTTTCAGATGTGCGCCGCCGCTCATAAAAGAACGGTCCGGGCGGGAAGGGAAGCCTTCCGTCCGGCTCCGAAAAAAAGGATGGTCATAACATATGGAAAACGACATTTTGAAGGTATTGCTCACCGAGGAGGAACTGCACCGGAAAGTACAGGAGATCGGCTCCCGGATCAGCCATGACTATGAGGGAAAAAATCTGCTGATGGTCAGCGTGCTCAAGGGCAGCGTAGTCTTCATGGCAGATCTGATGCGGGCCATTTCCATTCCCTGTGAAATAGATTTTATGAGCGTGTCCAGCTACGGCTCCGGTGCCAAGACCAGCGGTGTTGTAAAAATCATCAAGGATCTGGACATCAATCTGGAAGGGCGGGATCTTCTCATTGTTGAGGATATTCTGGACTCCGGCCTGACCTTATCCTATATCACCCAGATGCTGATGGACCGCAAGCCCAGCTCCATCCGTCTCTGCACCCTGCTGGACAAGCCGGAGCGGCGTCAGGCGGACGTGTATGCGGATTACATCGGGTTTCAGGTTCCGGACGAATTTGTGGTGGGCTATGGCCTGGACTATGCGGAAAAATACCGCAATCTTCCCTACATCGGCGTTTTAAAGCCGGAGGTTTATACCAAATAGATATCCTATAATGGGCTGTACCCCCGCGCCGGGCGGCGCAATCGCATGGCGTTCCGGAGAAAACAGGAAGCGCCGGTAAGGAGTTGATTGCTGTTGCAGAGCAATAAAAAGAAGACAATTATCATCTATGTTGCCGTGTTTGCGGTTTTGATGCTGCTGATGTTTGCCATGTTCTCTCTGATTCAGCCCAAAACGAAAACCTATACCTATTCCGATATCGTGTATATGTTTGAGGACGGTCTGGTCAAGGAGTATTCGCTGGATGTCAGCGGAGGCGACGTGCTCATCAAGCTGAATGACGACAAGCCGGCGGCCAAAAAAATTGAGGAAACCGCGGTCGACCGGGAGGGAAACCGCTATGTGCAGGCGAACATTGCCGCACCCGGCGTATTTCTGGACGACATTTCCGAATATGTGAAGAAATATAATCTGGAAAATCAGAACGGCCGGATGGAATTTTCCTATTACCGGCCCAAAGACAACTCCATGCTTTGGCAGGTCGTTTTCATGCTGGTTCCGGTGCTTCTGCTGGGCGTGATGTTCTTCCTGCTGATGCGTCAGTCAGGCGGCGGCGGAAAAATGAACCAGTTTGCCAAAGCCAACGCAAAGATGCAGTCCGGGAAGAAAACCACCTTTGCCGAGGTGGCGGGCGCGGATGAAGAGAAGGAAGAGCTTTCGGAAATTGTTGAGTTTCTGAAAAAGCCGGAGAAGTTTAATCAGCTGGGCGCCCGGATTCCCAAGGGCGTGCTTCTGGTGGGCCCTCCCGGTACCGGTAAAACCCTTCTGGCCCGTGCTGTGGCCGGAGAAGCCGGCGTCCCCTTCTATTCCATCTCCGGTTCTGACTTTGTTGAGATGTTTGTCGGTGTCGGCGCGTCCCGTGTCCGGGATTTGTTTGCCACCGCCAAGAAAAACGCTCCTTCCATCGTTTTCATCGATGAGATCGACGCGGTGGGACGTCAGCGCGGCGCAGGGCTGGGCGGCGGCCACGATGAACGTGAGCAGACGCTGAACCAGCTGCTGGTGGAAATGGACGGTTTCGGTGAAAACGAAGGCGTCATCATTATCGCCGCTACCAACCGCCGGGATGTACTGGACCCGGCGCTTCTCCGTCCCGGACGGTTTGACCGGCAGGTAGTGGTCGGCTATCCGGACGTAAAGGGACGCGAGGCAATTCTGAAGGTCCATGCCCGGAATAAACCGCTGGGATTTGATGTGGATCTGAATAAGATTGCCCGGACCACGGCCGGATTTACCGGCGCGGATTTGGAAAACCTGCTGAACGAGGCCGCTCTTCTGGCGGCCAAGAACCACCGCAAGGCCATTACCGAGTCCGACATTGAGGCCGCCACCATCAAGGTTGTGGCAGGCCCCGAGAAGCGTTCCCACAAAATCGGCGACAAGGATAAAAAGATTACGGCCTATCATGAAGCCGGCCATGCTGTTGTGACCTTCTACAGCGGCACCCAGGATAAGGTCCATGAGGTCTCCATCATTCCCCGGGGAATGGCGGCGGGCTATACCATGCACCTTCCCACCGAGGACCGGATGCATATGTCCCGCCTGCAGATGAAGGAAGAGCTAAGCGTCCTTCTGGCAGGCCGTGTGGCGGAGGAGATTTCGCTGGACGACATTTGCACCGGCGCTTCCAACGATATCGAGCGTGCGACTCAGACCGCCCGGGATATGGTAACCCGATACGGCTTCAGCAGCAGTCTCGGACCGATTGTTTACGGGCAGCCCGAGGGTGAGGTATTCCTTGGCCGGGATTTTGGTCAGCAGAGGAATTACTCGGAAAATGTGGCCAAGGAAATCGACAGTGAAATCCGTGAGCTCATCGATCAGGCATATGAGGAAGCCCGGAAGATTCTTTCCGAGCATCGGGAGCAGCTCACATTGATTGCGGAATACCTGATCGAGAACGAGAAAATCAATGGGGAGACCTTCGAGAAGCTGATGACCGGTCAGCTGCAGTTTACCCCTAAGACCGAGGAAGAGCGGAAGAAGGAAGCCGAAGAGAACAAGAAGCCCCAAAGCGAGGAAAAGCCTTCCGAAACCAAGGCGGCGTCCCAGCCGGACAGTGCTCCCCCGTCTCCGCAGCAGTCCCAAACGGAAGAAAAGAATCAGTGACCCTGTGAATACAGATGTTTTGGAAAGCAGCAGCTGCAATGTTTTGCGGCTGCTGCTTTCCATACCCAAGCGGCCCCGCCGCTGGCGGGAGACGGACCGGGTGATCCGCAGATAGAGAGCAAAGAAGTTCAGGCGTCATCGTTTGTAAAACGATGACGCCTGAACTTCTTTGGAGGGCGAAAAAACTGCCCTTTTGTTCCGGATACCGCTCAAAGGGAGGTTTACTTGGATTCGTCCTTCAGTTCTTCAAATTCCTTTTCGATATCCTTCAGCAAATCGCTTAGTTCATCATTGGATACTGCGGGAGACGGTGCAGCGGAGTGGTTTTCCGCCGGCCGGGGTTTCGGAGCCGCCGGACGTGATTTGGGCAGAGCGGAGGCAAGCGCCTTTTTATCCAAAGACAGGGAAAAGACCTTTGTCATGGAGTCCAGCTCTTCCTGATATTCCTGCTCCAGCGGGTCGGCTTTTTGATGAACCGGCTCGGGTCGGGGAGGGGGCGCAGAGGGAGCACCCTGCTGCTGGCGGCGAAGCACACGGGAAAGCTGCAGTAGAGGAATGGGGGGTTCTTCATCGGAAGCGGACGGTGGCGCAGACGGAGCAGTGGGCGCAGGCGGCACATCCGCATGCTTATGGAATTCCACGGACAGGGGAGCGGATTCCTCCGCAGGCAGGCTCTCTTCGGGAGCCTCCTCGCTCTCGTCGCGTTCGTTCGCCTCTTTGACCTCATCGATCAAAAGGGTCTGGGCCAAAGGAGAAAGCGGAGACTCCGCCGATTCCTCTTCCAGAGGGACCATCAGTTTGGTGGTCAGAATATGGGTAAGGAACAGGGCCAGACCCGCAAATAAGAAAGCAATGACAATGCAGACATATGCGGTTCCCCGGTATTCCGGAGTGGAGAAGAGGAAAAAGAGATTTCCCCAGAAATGACTTTCCGATACCACTTTCCCGAGGATGGCCGAGGAGCCTACACTGGTCTCAACCGAGTTTCCGTCTGCGGTGAGGCGGCAGGTGAGGGTTTGATCAGAAATTCCCGTAACCTCTGCCTCAGCGCACCCCTCGCTGTCCTGCAAAAGGAGCTTGTCCCCAACCTGATATTCCCGGGAGGAACTGCGGGTCATGCAGAGCGTTCCGCCGGACGAACCGGTCACAAGCACCGGGCGCAGGCCGAATATGGCAGCGGGCTTTGCCGCGGAAATCCACAGAAACAAAAGGCTGAAGAGCAGCAGGAAAGCCACCAGACAGATGTTAAATATCAGCAGCAGGCGGGACAGAATTTTTTTCATAAAAATCTCCAGATGAAACCCCATCAGAATCCGAGCCCGGAGGGTGGGGTGGTATTTGACATTATTATAGTACAATCCGGAGAAATACACAAGGTATTCGGCGAAATTGGGCCGTTTTGGCCCCTTTAAACGTCAAAACAGAAGGTAGATCAGCACAGCGCTCATGAGGAATCCGGTGATGTCCGAAGAAACGGAGCAGGCAAGGGTGTGGCGGGTTTTCTGAATGTGTGTGGCGCCGAAATAGACGGCCATGGTGTAGAAGGTGGTCTCGGTGGAGCCCATCATTACGCTGGCTGTCCGCCCGATGCTGCTGTCCGGCCCGTAGGATTTGAGAATGTCCTCGAACACCACAAGCGCGCCGCTGCCTGAAATAGGGCGCAGCAGTGCCAGGGGAATAATTTCCTTGGGAGCGTGGAACAGCGCCGTAACAGGCTCCAGAGCGGCTGTCAGCACGTCCAGCCCCCCCGATGCCTTAAACATCCCCACACAGGTCATCAGGGCGATCAGTGCCGGAAGAATGCTGACGGAGGTTTTCAGACCGTCTTTGGCCCCGCTGATGAAAACGTCAAAAACGTCCACCCCTTTCACCAGCCCATAGGCAAGGATAAAGAGGATCACCAGGGGAATCAAATAATTGGTGATGGAATTCAAGGCGATTCCCCCTTCCAGAAAATGTGGTGAGAACAAGGCACAGTCACGCTGCCCGACGGGCATGTTTTTTCTTTTCGGAACCGCTTCCGTGCCGGGCGGGAAATAAACGGTTCAGCAGCTTTGCTATTCCAATCCCCACCGTGACCGACACAAGGGAGGCGATTAATACAGCAGGTATAATTTCCATCGGATTTGCGGAACCGTATTTGAGCCGCAGCACCGCAACAGTAGTGGGAATCAGCTGAATGGATGCGGTATTGAGTACAACCAGAAGGATCATATTGTCGTTGGCAGTACCCTTCAAATCCCCGGGAGTATCTTTCTCCAGCTCCTGAATTGCGGCAAGCCCCAGCGGGGTAGCGGCATTCCCGAGTCCCAGCAGGTTGGCGGTAATGTTCATGGTAATGAGCTGCATGGCGTATGAAGTTTTTCCAATCCCCCGAAACAGCCGTGTAGTGACCGGCGACAGCAGGGAGGCAATTTTTTTCGTCAGACCACTTTGTTCCGCTACCCGCATGAGCCCGTTCCACAGGCAGATGGAGCCGGTCAGCGCAATTGCCAGTTCTACGGCCCGGCCGCATTCGGAAAGAGCTGCGGAGCTTACCTGTTGGATTCTGCCGTTCCATGCTCCGAATACGATGGACAGCAAAATCAGGACAGTAAAAATCCACTTCATCATAAGCACACAACTCTTCCCATGAATGTAATATTTTGGAATCAATGTCAAAAACAAACTTCTTAAACTATCTATATGTGGCAAATTATCTGAATATTTCCAAATAGGGAAAATTATAATTGGCGTTAGTTGACAATTAATGTAAAATAATGTAGTATATAGGTAGAGACAGAAGAAGAAGTACCACTGGTTTTTGAAAAGAATGGGAAAGGGAAGGGAAACCTAATGAAATCGACTGGAATCGTAAGAAGGATTGACAACCTGGGAAGAGTGGTTCTTCCAATTGAACTGCGGAGGATCTTTGACATCGATAAAGAAGATCCGGTGGAGATTTTTGTGGATGACAATTACATCATGCTCAAAAAGTACCAGCCGGCCTGTATTTTCTGTAACGACGCCAAAGACGTAGTCAATTTTAAGGGGAAAAACATTTGTGAAAAGTGCCTTGCAGAAATGAAAGAGAAACTGTAAGAGCGGGCAGCGAAAAAGAGAGAAAAAAAGAAAAAGAGAGAAAAGAAATGCCGGATGAGTGAAGTGACTCCTCCGGTCCTATTTTTTTATTACCCGCTGCTGATACTGCCGGAAAAATAGCTTGGAACAGAAAAAGACCGCCGAATGATCGGCGGTCTTTTTATTTAAGGAAAGCTTATTTGAGTTCGACTTTCGCGCCAGCTTCTTCCAGCTTGGTCTTGATCTCTTCAGCGTCAGTCTTGGAGATGCCCTCTTTGATGGGCTTCGGAGCGTTGTCAACCAACTCTTTTGCTTCTTTCAGGCCCAGACCGGTAATTTCTTTTACCAGTTTGATAACGCCCATCTTGGAAGCGCCAGCTTCAGCCAGGATAACGTCAAATTCGGTTTTCTCTTCTGCAGCAGGAGCAGCGGCAGCGCCGGCAACCATAACGGGAGCAGCAGCAGATACGCCGAATTCCTCTTCAATTGCTTTAACGAGTTCGTTCAGTTCCAGAACGGTGAGAGCTTTGATATCATCAATAAACTTTGTGATTTTTTCAGAAGCCATGATAAAGTTACCTCCTAATAATTTTAATTTGTGGAGAGGCGGACGCCATTAAGCGGAAGCCTGCTCTTTCTGTTCAGCGATGGCGTTGAGAGCAACAGCCATGCCGCGGATATTACCGGTGAGAACGCTAAGCAGCTGACCGATGAGCTGATCCTTGGAGGGCAGCTTACCAACTTCAACAACTTTGTCTGCGGACAGAACATCGCCATCCATAAATCCGGCTTTAATGGAAAAACCGTCCTTGATCTTGTCCGCGTATTTCGCGGCAACCTTTGCGGGAGCGACAGCGTCGTTCTCACTCAAAGCGATTGCGGTTGTGCCTTCCAGAGAAGGAACCAGACCGTCCAGACCAACGTTTTTCGCAGCAAAACGGAGCATGGTGTTTTTTACAACGGCATAGTCAACGCCCGCTTCACGGAATTCTTTCCGCAGCGCGGTATCGTCGGCAACGGTAATGCCTTTGTAGTCAACCAGAACACCGGCAGTTGCGGATTTCAGCTTTTCGGTAAGCTCGGCAACGAATTGCTCTTTCTGTTTGAGTACTTCAGAACTTGGCAAATGATTCACCTCATTTCGTAGGCCCAAAGCCTTGGAATAATAATATGAAGTGCCGTTATTTTCTTAAAATGAAAACCCATTTCTCTAAAGAGAGAAATGGGCATAATTACACAGCTTTCGCTATCATCATGCGGTATTTCCCTCGGCAGGCGAGCCATAGGACTCATTATGCTCAAGGAGCACCTACTGTCTTAAAGAAACTAACAGCACCTTATATTTTACAGGGACAGGCCCAAAATGTCAAGAGACATTTTGGCGAAAAGCGCGGAAATAATTTCCGGCAGCCAGCGCGGTTATACGCCGTACTTCGCTGTGCTGACTTTGATGCCGGGGCCCATGGTTGTGGTCAGAACGCAGGATTTGATGTACTGACCTTTGGAAGCGGCCGGCTTCGCTTTTACGATAGCGCCCATGAGAGCCTCATAGTTCTCGCTGAGTTTTTCAGCGCCGAAAGAAGCTTTGCCGATGGGGCAGTGGATAATGTTGGTTTTGTCCAGACGGTACTCGATTTTACCGGCTTTCGCTTCGGTGACAGCTCTTGCCACATCGGGGGTAACCGTACCGGCCTTCGGAGAAGGCATGAGGCCTTTCGGGCCCAGGATTTTACCGAGACGTCCTACAACGCCCATCATGTCGGGGGTAGCGATAACGATATCGAAATCCATCCAGCCCTCGCCCTGAATCTTCTGGACGAACTCATCGCTTCCGGCGTATTCCGCACCGGCTGCTTTCGCAGCTTCTACGTTGTCGCCTTTGCAGAGAACCAGGATGCGGACAGTTTTACCGGTACCGTTGGGAAGTACAACCGCGCCGCGGACCTGCTGGTCGGCGTGACGGGAGTCAACACCCAGTCTTACGTGCAATTCAACGGTTTCGTCAAATTTCGCCTTCGCGTTGGAAACAGCCAGACCCAGAGCGTCAACGGAATCGTACAGCTTGTTGCGCTCGATCTGTTTTGCGCTGTCAGTATATTTTTTACCGTGTTTCATCATTCATATCCTCCCTAAAAGTGGTTAATAACGGATTTTTCCTCCCACCAGGGTTAATTAGTCGACAACAACAATACCCATGGAACGAGCGGTTCCGGCGACCATGCTCATCGCAGCTTCAATGCTGGCTGCGTTCAGGTCGGGCATTTTTGTTTCAGCGATCTGCTTAACCTGCTCCCTGGTAATCTTTGCAACCTTTGTCTTGTTCGGAACGCCGGAAGCGGTTTCAATGCCGCAGGCCTTTTTAATCAGGACTGCCGCCGGCGGAGTCTTCGTGATAAAGGTGAAGGAGCGGTCGGCGTATACAGTGATGACAACCGGGATCAGAAGGCCGATGTCATTTTTGGTACGCTCGTTGAATTCTTTTGTGAAGGCCATGATGTTTACGCCGTGCTGACCCAAGGCAGGACCTACCGGGGGTGCCGGAGTCGCCTTTCCAGCCGGGATCTGCAGCTTAATATAGCCTGTAACCTTTTGTGCCATTAAGATCATTCCTTTCTGAATTTGGAACAGCCTTGTCCCCGTTTGCGGGAGAGGCATTCGTCCAAAATTGTGGTAACTGGCGGAACCGCAGTCTGCAATTCCTCCCACCGGCGCATCGATATGCGCCAAAGGATTAGTTTGCGGTCACAACCTGATTGAGTTCAAGTTCGACCTGATTGTCGCGGCCGAACATCGACACCGTAATGGTGACGAGATTTTTGTCGGTCTCGATGGAGTTTACTACGCCGATGAAGCCTTCCAGCGGGCCGGTAACGACACGCACGGTATCGCCCACCGCATAGTTTACCTCTACATGGACTGTTTCAACGCCCAGAGCCGCAACTTCCTGCTCGGAAAGCGGCACCGGCTTTGAACCGGGTCCCACGAAGCCGGTAACGCCCCGGATGTTTCGAATCACATACCAGGAATCGTCGGTCAGAATCATCTTTACCAGCACATAGCCGGGGAAGATTTTCCGCTCGACTTCGCGTTCTTTGCCGTCCTCTTTTACCTCAAGAACTTTTTCGGTGGGTACACGTACCTCTTCGATAAGCTCCTGAAGGCTCTGATTCTCGACAACGGTTTCAATGTTCGTCGCCACCTTGTTCTCATATCCGGAATAAGTGTGGATGACGTACCATTTCGCGTTTTCCGCCACGATATCGCTCCCTTCTAAAATTTACGATTTTAGAACAACAGTCCGAATCCCTGGATAAACAGAAAATCCAGAATCCAGATCGCGACTCCGGTGATCGCCATGAACACCAGAACAACGGCGGTGTTGTTGAGGACCTGCTTTTTGGAAGGCCACACGATTTTTTTGAATTCGCTTTTCAAGTCCTTGAAAAACCGAGTGATTTTCTGGAATACGTTCTTTTTCGGTTTGCTGTCCTTGGACTTGCTGTCGGATTTCTTTGTCGCGGTTTCTTTGGCTGCGACGTCAGGTGTTTGAAGGGCATTCTTCGCCTCTGCGGCAGATTCTTTCGCCATGTTCATACCACCTTCCGTTACTTTGTTTCTTTGTGGGGAGTGTGTTTCCTGCAGAAACGACAGTACTTGTTCATTTCGAGTCTGTCAGGATTGTTTTTCTTTTCTTTCATTGTGTCATAATTACGCTGTTTGCACTCTGTGCAAGCTAATGTAACTTTAACCCTCATTATCGGCACCTCCTGCTAACTTCGGGATTTGTTTTGCCTCCCTCTTTTGAAGGCACGGCATAAAAGCAATGGCCCGCACGATCCTTTCCGCATGGAAATAAATGCGCGCAAAAAAATAAACCTTCTTCGAGGTAATACCTATGATATCATAAGAGGGCAATGCTTGTCAACTGGAATGCAAAAGAATTTTCAGCGGAAAGCATATTTTTTTTCGGGAGCCTCTGTCCGGCGCAAAAAGCGGGGAAAAGCGTGCCTTTCTCACCGGAAATTTTCGATCCGGCGCGCCGCTGTCAGCGTCGCTTTCCACGCTTTGCCGCTATATATAATGTAGCGGAATCCGCATAAACAGAAAAAACGGTGCAAAACAGTGGGGAAAAGAACAATTTACCCGGCAGAGAAGAAGTATTTCTTGACAGATTGACTGGCAGAGTATAAAATGTAAACTGTAGTAATCTAGTAACATTCAACTTAAAGGATATGAATAGCAAACAAAAAAATAAAGTAGGAGGTATGAATATTGGCATGATAAGCATTGGTATGACGATCGTTTTTTGTATCGTCGCATTTCTCGTCTCGGGCGGACTTTTTGGATTTATCGCCTTCAAGCAGGGCGTTAACTATAGAAAGAAAGTTGCGGAAGCTGAAATCGGAAGCGCGGAAGAGGAAGCGAAGAAGATCATCAATGACGCCCTTCGGGATGCGGATACAAAGAAAAAGGAAACCATCATTGAAGCAAAGGACGAGATCCATAAGCTTAGAACCGACGCTGACAGGGAAATCAAGGAACGGCGCGCGGAGGTGTCCCGTCAGGAACGGCGAATTGTCCAGAAGGAAGAAACCCTTGATAAAAAGATGGATAATCTGGAGGTAAAGGAAGAGCAGCTCCAGCAAAAGCTGAAAGATGCAGATGAAAAGCTTCAAGAAGCAGAGATTATCAAGAAAAGTCAGATCGATAATCTGGAACGCATTTCCGGTTTGACCGCGGAACAGGCAAAAGACCAGTTATTAGATAGCCTACAAGAAGAACTTACTCACGAAAAAGCTGTTAAAATCGCAAATTACGAGCAGACTTTAAAAGAAGAATGCGAAGAGAAAGCTCGTGAATACATTTCGCTCGCCATCGCCCGCTGCGCTGCCGATCAGGTGTCGGAAGCCACGGTGTCGGTAGTGAATCTCCCCAATGATGAAATGAAGGGCCGGATCATCGGCCGTGAAGGCAGAAACATCCGCGCCATTGAGACGCTGACCGGGGTTGACCTGATTATTGACGATACCCCCGAGGCCATCACACTGTCCTGCTTCGATCCTGTCCGCCGGGAAATTGCCCGGATCTCTCTGGAAAAACTGATTCAGGATGGACGGATTCACCCCACCCGCATTGAGGAAATGGTGGAGAAGGCACGCCGGGATGTGGAGCAGAGGATCAAGGCCGAGGGTGAACGGGCGGTGATGGAGACCAACGTTCACGGTGTGCATCACGAAATCGTGAAGCTGCTGGGACGTCTCCGGTACCGCACCAGTTACGGCCAGAACGTGCTCAACCACTCCATCGAGGTGGCTTATCTGGCAGGTATCATGGCCAGCGAGCTGGGCGTGGACGCCAATCTGGCGAGACGCGCAGGATTGCTGCATGATATCGGCAAGGCGCTGAACCATGAAATCGAAGGCTCCCATGTGGAAATCGGCGTGGAGGTCTGCAAGAAATTCAAGGAAAACCCTGTCGTGATTCACGCCATTGAGGCACACCACGGCGATGTTGAGATCAAAACCATCTATGACGCACTGGTTCAGGCAGCGGACGCCATGTCTGCGGCACGTCCTGCGGCAAGACGGGAAAATCTCGAGAACTACATCAAACGTCTGGAAAAGCTGGAGGAAATCGCCAACAGCTACGAGGGCGTTGAGAAGTCCTTCGCCATTCAGGCGGGCCGTGAGATTCGGATCATGGTTCGTCCGGAGGACATCAAGGATGAGAAGATGGTGGTTGTTGCGCGTGAAATCGCCAACAAGATCGAGAATGAACTGGATTATCCGGGACAGATCAAGATTCATCTGATCCGGGAAAGCCGGGCAATTGAATACGCCAAATAAGAAAAAGCCGTTCGGATTATATCCGAACGGCTTTCGGTTTGCAAGAAGCCCCTTTAGGGTGTCGGAACCGGCGACACGCGCGGCGGTTCCGACCTCAACAAATCCCGTCACAGCGGGATTTGCGGGGGTGGTTCATGGCGGGGGGCTCCCCCTGCCGTGGAGCGACGTCGACTTTGTCGACAAGCTCAAAAGCCGTTCGGATTACATCCGAACGGCTTTTTTGCGGAGAGAACAGGTTTCAGGCTACTCGACCGTTACGCTCTTAGCCAGGTTGCGTGGTTTATCCACGTCGCAGCCCCGCAGAACGGCGGTGTGATACGCCAGCAGCTGAAGGGGAATGATGCCTACGAGAGGCATGAACAGATCCGGAAGCGCCGGAAGCTCCAGTCTGCGGCTGTAGAGGCTTTCGTCCAGCTCCAGCCCCTCCTTGCAGATGAGCAGCACATCGGCGCCGCGGGAACGGACTTCCTTAATGTTGCTGGCCATTTTCGGGAGAAGCGCCTCCTGGGTTGCCATGGCAATGACAGGCACGTTTTCGGTGATGAGGGAGATGGTGCCGTGCTTCAGCTCTCCTGCGGCGTAAGCCTCACAGTGAATGTAGCTGATTTCCTTCAGCTTGAGGGAGCCTTCCATGGCCAGCATGTTGTCCAGACCCCGCCCCAGAAAGAACAGATCCTTCAAGTATTTGAAAATCACCACATATTTCCGGATGGAAGTGCTTAGCTTCAGCGTTTCGGTAGTATGCTTTACCGCATCCAGCAGGCCTTCGGTCAGCTTCCGCGCTTCTTTGGCATCTGCCGCGCCATGCACCATAGCCAGCTTGATGGCCAGCAGATACATGACCGCCAGCTGGGCGGAGTAGGCCTTGGTGCTGGCAACGGCGATTTCGGGGCCGGCGTAGGTGTGGAGTACGGCGTCGGCCTCACGCTCAATGGAAGAGCCCGCCACGTTGACCACAGCCAGGGTGGCTGCGCCCTTCTGCTTTGCCAGCCGAAGGGCCGCGAGAGTGTCGGCGGTTTCGCCTGACTGGGAGATCAGGATGACCAGACAATCCTCCGAGAGAATCGGGTTTTTGTAGCGGAACTCGGAAGCGATCTCCGTTTCCACCGGAATACGGGCCAGCGTTTCGATCAGAGATTTTCCCAGCATTCCCGCATGCATCGCCGTTCCGCAGGCCACAATGGAAATGCGGCGGAACCTGTTCCAGAAGGAGTCGGAAATTCCGTCCGCGGTAAAGGAGGGGATGCCGTTCTCGATCCGGGGATGAATGGTGTCCGCCAAAACCTTGGGCTGCTCGTAAATTTCCTTGAGCATGAAGTGATCGTATCCATCTTTTTGGGCCTGCTCCACCGACCAGTCGGCGGTATGCAGGCTTTTTTCGACGGGGGTGCCGTCCGGCCCAAAAAAGCGGATGCCGGAGGCGTCCAGTTCCAGAAGCTCGTTGTCCTCAATTAAATAGTAGTTTTGGGTGTGCTTTAGAATGGCGGGAACATCGGAAGCGATAAAATTGCCGTCGGGGGACGGAGCCGCAATCAGCGGGCTGCCCCGGCGGGCGGCATACAGACGCCCCGGATGGTCCGCGAAGAGAATACCAAAGGCGTAGGAGCCTTCCAGCATCCGCTGGGCACGAACGAGGGTGCCGATGGGATCACCGTCATACAGGCTGTCGATGAGACGCGCCGCCGCTTCCGTGTCCGTTTCGGATTGGAAAACGCTTCCCTGCTGTTCCAGGGAGGTGCGCAGAGACTGATAGTTTTCAATAATGCCGTTGTGAACAAGGCTTAGCTTGTCGGTAAAATGGGGATGGGCATTCCGGTCGCTGGGGGCCCCGTGAGTCGCCCAGCGGGTATGGCCGATGCCGCAGCATCCTGCCGGCTTTCCCCGGCTTTCAATCAGGGAGGCCAGACCGGACAATCTGCCTTTCGTTTTAAAGGTGAGAAGCCGTCCCTCTTCAAATACGGAAATTCCGGCGGAATCATATCCCCGGTATTCCAGACCCGAAAGCCCCTCAAGAAGAATGTCAGCTGCGTTATTCGTGCCGGTATATCCTACAATGCCACACATAGAACCTTCTTTTCTCCGCACGGCTCTGTGTATTTTTATGTATATGGATTCTGCTCACCGCCGTGCGGAGAATGACAGAATCATTTTCAGGCAACAAAAAACTAAGACGGCCTCCTTTTGCCCGATGCCCGGGGCGCAGTGCGCCGCAAGACAACACGGATAAGGCCGCTTGAATGATTTTGCTTTCTGCATATCCTTCTGTCGGTGCGGTTACCCGCAGGTTTTTCGTTTTCTCCCGCAAAGGGGAGAAACACAGATATGCTTCGCTCGAAAGCGGAACGGGGAGGCACCCGCCGAATTTTCGATAACCTCCCGCCTCGTCAACCGTTTCCGGTTCTGGCGCTGAAAAGAAACACGCTTGGATCTGCACCTCCTTTGCCGGTATTGCTGCCTGCCCTCCTCTCTTGCAAAAACTGCCGTTAAAACGGCTTCCAAAGTATACCACCTTTTTCGCACTTGTGCAAGTACAAAAGCCTGCGTATTCATTATATGAGGAAAAGCGCCGCTGTGACACCATCCGCATTCCTATTATGAAGGAGAACGACTTAAAAAAGTCATGTCCCATGCCAGGGTAAATTCCGCGGCATGGGACATGACTGCTTAGGAGCAGAAAAGGTGGGAGCCGATCCGTTTGATGACCGGGCGGCTGCGAATCCATTTGTTTATCGCCCGATCCGGATTATAATAGTAAATTGCTCCGCCGGACGGGTCCTGCCCGTTCAGGGCGTCCCGTGCGGCTTTATAGGCGGAATCGGCGATGGGCTTGTCAAACTGACCGTCGGTCACAGCGGTAAATGCGCCGCTCTGATAAATGACGCCCGACAAGGTGTCGGGAAAAGAGGGGTGCTCCACACGGTTCAGGATAACCGCCCCCACCGCTACCTGCCCGGAGTAGGGTTCGCCCCGCGCTTCCGCCGAGATGATGCGGGCCAGAAGATAAACATTGCTGTCCGTGGCGGCAGGAATTTTGCCGATGGTAATCCCCAGCTTTTTTAGGGTGGCAGGGCCGGCAATACCGTCCTGTGTCAACCCTTTCTGCTTTTGAAATTTTTTTACAGCGTCCCGTGTTTGGGTTCCGAAGATTCCGTCAATATTACCCTTATAAAGCCCACGCTCTTTCAGCTTTTCCTGAATGGCCTTCACTTCATTTCCCCGCGAGCCCATTTTAGATAGAACCTCAGTGGACTGGGGCTGGAAGAAAATGTCCGCACGGAATGTCATGACCAGTAAAAAAACCGTTGTAAGATTCAGAAGAAGAATAATGGAGATCTGAAATGCTTTTTTGTACTTCATGTTAGACCATTCCTTTCCGACAACCGGAAGCTTTTTTGGTAACCTGCGCTGTGCTTCTTACCGCCGCTAAAATCAAAAGGGCTGCACCGGGTTTCTCCGGTGGGAAAGTCCATCAGGATTACGCCGGCTGCATCCGCCGCAGGAAGCGTTTTGAAAGTAATTTTCCCGGATTCTCCGTAAGTATGCATTTGCCCCGGCTTTCAGGAGAAAAAACCAAAAGTTGAAAAGAATTTGAAAAAAGGTGTTGACAAAAGGAAGTGGGCATGATATTATAATAAAGCTGTCAGCGAGGGACGCTGAAAAGCCGGAAAAGACTGGGGTTTCGAAGAAAAGCTTCGAAAAAAAGTTTTAAAAAAGGCTTGACAAACGAAAGCTCGTATGATAGAATAAATAAGCTGTCTCGAGAGAGACAACAAACGACAGGAAAGAAGCAAATGCTTCCGGAAAGTCGGAAACGGATGAAAAATCCGTTGGGATCTTGAAAATTAAACAATGTAAGGTAATGAAGAAATTCAGAATTAATCGACCCGATTAATGAATTTGAGAATACGACAGTGAATTCTAGAGCAAGGGTTAAGGAAACTTAATCGAAAGCGATTAGACCGCCGAAAGGTGATTTGATACAATTTAGATTAAGAGTTTGATCCTGGCTCAGGACGAACGCTGGCGGCGCGCCTAACACATGCAAGTCGAACGGAGATAAGGTGGACAATCCTTCGGGAAAGGAAGCTTTATCTTAGTGGCGGACGGGTGAGTAACGCGTGAGTAACCTGCCTTTCAGAGGGGGATAACGATTGGAAACGATCGCTAATACCGCAT
>DBGCDL010000055.1:0-75767 GCA_048358235.1 Oscillospiraceae bacterium | reverse complement strand
AGGACTAACGACGATGTGAAGTCCATTCTGGAAGAAGAACAGATGCAAAGCCCCTTTCGCACGATTGTAAAGAACTTTTTAGAGAATAAGGTAGCCATGGTGGGCGTTGTTGTCTTTATTCTTATTTTTCTTTGCTGCCTGATTCTTCCCATCTTTTTCCCGCTGGATGTTTCCTATCAGGATTCCACTCAGCAGAATGTATCACCGGGCTTTTCTATGATGAATGTTCCGGCGGAACTGAAAAATAACGCCGCGCAGATTTCCCCCGGCTCTGTTTTTTCCGTTGGTATTGACCGGGACGGAAAGGTTTATCAGTGGGGCCATCTGGATGCGAAGCTCCAGAAGATGCCCAAATTTCAGGGAAAAGTAGTGCAGATTTCCGCAGGCTTAAGCCATGTTCTGGCATTGGATGACAAAGGAAAGCTGTATACCTGGGGATATAACCGGATGGGATTGGATACCATCCCCATTGACCTGGGTTTCGAGACTGTAAAGCAGATTGCTGCCGGCCAGCAGATTTCCTATGCGCTGACCGAAGAGGGAAACCTCTTTATCTGGGGCAATCAGAACATCGTCAGCGTGAACGCGGATGATTATCAGGGCCAGATTGAACAGATCGAGCCCAACGGAACCACCGTTATTGCCCGTCTGAAGGACGGTACGGTTGCTGTGCTTTCCGAGAAAGAAACGCCATTCTCCAGAATCCCCGAGGGATTGACCAATGTAATTGACATTGCTTCCACAGATAAGAGTGCCGCAGCTCTGACCGCGGACGGTAAGGTTGTAGTGTGGGGCGGCAGCGATTACGGAGTGATGAACATTCCGGAAGAGATTCAGGGCAAGGTTACCCAGTTGGCAGCAGGCCGCAGCAGCTTCACGGTATTGCTGAAGGACGGCACTGTCGTTTCCTGGGGCCAGAACAACCTGAATCAAGGTTCTGCACCCAGCATTTCCGGTGTGGAAACCATTTGCGCGGGTTATTTCCAGAACTACGCGATTGACGGTTCCGGAAAGGTGACCGGTTGGGGCCTCAAAGGCTATCTGATGGGCACCGATGCCTACGGACGGGATATCTTTGTCCGCCTTTTGACCGGCGGTCGGATGACTATGACCATCGGCGCCATTTCCGTTATTATTTCCACCATTATCGGTGTCATTATCGGCGGTTTGTCCGGCTATTACGGTGGAAAGCTGGATAATATTCTGATGCGGTTTACCGAAATTGTCATGTCCATTCCGTTTTTGCCCTTTGCCATGATTTTATCGGCATTGGTGGGCAACAGCGTTTCCGAAGTCGTGCGGATCAGTATGATAATGGTGATTTTAGGATTGCTTTCATGGCCCAGCCTGGCACGTCTGGTTCGTGCGCAGATTCTGGCCGAGCGTGAGAAGGAATTCGTCACCGCGGCGAAGGCGATGGGCATTAAAGAGCTCTCCATCGTGTTCCGTCATATTCTGCCCAACGTAATTACTGTTATCATCGTCAATACGACTTTGGATTTTGCAACTTGTATGCTGATTGAGTCTACCCTGTCCTTCTTGGGATTCGGTGTGGCGGAGCCCAGTCCTACATGGGGCAATATGCTGACCGGCTCCAACTCTTCGCTGGTCATTGGAACTTACTGGTGGAGATGGGTATTCCCGTCTTTGGCACTGGGACTTTCCACCATCAGTATCAACTCCATCGGCGACGGCCTGCGGGATGCAATCGATCCCAGATCAAACGAAAGATAGGAGGAACAATTTATGGCATTGTTGGAACTGCATGATCTGCATACCTTCTTTACGACCAAAAAAGGCATTGTAAAAGCTGTAAACGGCGTCTCCTATCAGGTGGAGGCCGGAAAAACCCTCGGTGTCGTGGGAGAAAGCGGAAGCGGAAAAAGTGTATCCGCTATGAGCATTCTGCGGCTGCTGGATGGAAACGGCTATGTGGACAGCGGCGAGATTGTTTTTGAGGGGAAAAATCTGGCGGAATGCACGGATGAAGAAATGTACAAAATCCGGGGCAACAAGATTTCCGTTATTTTTCAGGAGCCCATGACGGCTCTGAACCCTGTGTTTACTGTGGAACGTCAGCTCAATGAAGTGTTTCTGACTCACCAGAAAATTTCCAAAAAGGAAGCCACCAAGAAATCCATCGCAATGCTGGCTTCCGTAAAGATTCCCAATCCGGAAAGCGTAATCAAACAGTATCCTCATCAGCTGTCCGGCGGTATGCGCCAGCGGGTTATGATTGCCATGGCGCTGGCCTGCCAGCCCAAGGTACTCATCGCCGATGAGCCCACGACCGCTTTGGACGTGACGATTCAGGCACAGATTCTGAAGCTGATGAATGAGCTTAAGGAGCAAAACGGGACCTCCATCCTGTTCATTACCCATGATTTGGGCGTCATCAACGAAATGGCTGACGACGTGGCCGTCATGTACTGCGGGCAGGTGGTGGAGATGGCTTCGGTGGAAGCCATCTTTGGTGACAACAAATATTCTCATCCCTATACGGAAGGCCTTATGACCTCCATTCCCCGGCTGGACACTCCTACCGGAGTCCGGCTGGAAGCAATTCCCGGCGCGGTGCCTCATCCGCTGGATCTGCCCAAGGGATGCAAGTTTGCTCCCCGGTGCAAATACGCTACGGAAAAATGTCAGGGGGAAGAGCCCGCATTGCAGGATGTGGAGCCGGGTCATCAGGTGCGCTGCTTCTATCCGGTGAAGAGTGAGCGTCAGGAAAGACTGCGGAAGGAAAGGGAGGAGCAAAATGGCAGAAACAAATAACCAGCGGAAGGTTCTGCTGCGGATCTCCAATCTGAAGCAGTGGTTCCCGTTAAAAAAGCAGGGATTCCGCGGTGAACAGCTCTATGTAAAAGCCAACGATGGGATTTCCCTGGATATATATGAAGGCGAAACTCTTGGACTGGTGGGCGAGAGCGGATGCGGAAAATCCACATTCGGGCGGGTTTTGCTCCAGCTGTACCATCAGACAGAGGGAAAAACCATGTACTATGGCCGTACGCTGGATTCTCTGGCGCCCGAGTATGTGGAAAAAACCCTGAAAAATCTGAACAATCTTCGCAACGAACTCAAAGAGCGGGAAAAAAAGAGGGATCATATTGTTGCCGAATACGAAAAATTGAGCGAAGCGGAGCAGCGTTCCAAAAAGGCGGAGAAAGACAAGGCCGTCAAGGATGCGCATGATCTCTTTTTGGATATTACCCAGCTGGTGGGCGGCTTTTTGGCCGCCAAGGATCTGGACCCGGTTTCCGAAGCTTTTTTGAAGGAACACCGGATTGCGGCAGAGATTCACCAAATGCGTGAGAAATGCAACGAAGTTGTGATTGAACGCAATGCGGTGATGGGTGTGGCAGGAGAAAAAAAGAAGGCCGGAAAAGGTACCGGCTCTCTGGACGCCAGAGCCGTCAGGCTGCAGGAGCAGATTGAAGCCCGGGAAAAGGCGATCGCTGAAAAAGAAAAAGGGCTGGAGGCTGTCCGTCAGGAAATTGACCGGATGCGCCGTTCTTATGACGGAGATGAGAAGTTCCAAAAGTATGAGGCCTACCGGGATGACGGAATTGATCTTGCCAAGCTGAATTATTCGGAAATGCGTCAGCTCCGGAAGGATTTGCAGCTGATTTTCCAGGATCCCTATTCCTCGCTCAACCCCCGCATGACTGTAGGACAGATCATTGGCGAGGGACTTCTGGCACATAACTTCTTCCGGAAAAATGACGACCAGATGATGAATTATGTCATGAAAACCATGGAGGACTGCGGCCTTGCCTCCTATATGATTCACCGTTACCCCCATCAGTTTTCCGGCGGTCAGCGGCAGAGAATCGGCATCGCCCGCTCTCTGGCAGTGAAGCCGAAATTCGTGGTGTGCGATGAAGCGGTTTCCGCACTGGACGTTTCCATCCAGTCACAGGTAATCAATCTTTTGGAAGACCTGAAGGAAAAGGAAAATCTCACCTACTTGTTTATTACCCATGACCTCAGCGTGGTCAAATATATCAGTGACCGGATCGGCGTCATGTATCTGGGCAACATCGTGGAGTTGGCTCCGGCAGACCGGATTTTTGCCCATCCGCTCCACCCCTATACGGAAGCTCTGCTTCTGGCGATTCCCACCACTGATCTTGACCACCGGAAACAGATCATTCCTCTTGAGGGCGATATTCCCAGCCCCATCAAGCCCCCGAAGGGATGCAAGTTCCACACCCGCTGCAAATACGCCACGGACATCTGCAAGGAAGTGGTGCCGGACTTTGTAGAAGTTGAGCCGGAACATTTTGTCGCATGCCATCACTGTGTCGATCATAAAGTGATCTGACCCTCAGGCAATCTGCGGCGAAGGTCTTCGGAATGTGCCGAAGGAAAACGGTAAAGATAAAGGAATGTTGATTTGATGTTTAACCGAAGACTGAAGCGGGTCGTCAAGGTTGAGGAAAGTGAAAAACGCTTTCGGGAACAACTGGAAAAAGAAAAGTTGGAGAAGAAGGATATTCCCGCCATGATTATTGCGGCACTCCTTACTTTCCTTCCTGCACTGATTCTTGTAATCGGTCTTGTACTTCTGGTTTCCTGGCTGCTCTTCGGACGCGGCTGATTAACGTTTGAACCTGCAGCCCGGTCGTCTTCCGACCGGGCTGTTTTTGTATCCGAATTTCCTCGCAGAGACAGCAACCCTTTTCCTCTGATAATGCCGAAAAAACTGTCCATACTAATACTATTTCGCGCAAGGCTGAAACGGGATTTTTTCGGAAGGGGAGAAAAAAGATGGCATATCGCCTGATCGTGGACAGTTGCTGTGAGCCGGTTTCGGAGTTGACGGAAAATGTGGATTTTCAGCGAATTCCCCTGACCATGACGTTGGGGGAGGACACTTTTTCGGATGACGAAAACTTGGATCATGCCGCCTTTCTCGCAAAGATGAGAACGTATGCCGGGCGGGTGATGTCCGCGTGTCCTTCTCCGCAGGCCTATGCGGAGGCTTATGCCTCCGGTAAAACCAATTATGTGGTAACCATCTCTTCCCAGCTGTCCGGTTCCTATTCCAGCGCGGTAACGGCAAAGTCCCTGATGGAGGAAGAATCTGCCGGACGGGTCTGTGTCATTGATTCCAAAAGCGCTTCCGCCGGGGAAATTCTGACGGCGCTGAAGGTAAAGGAACTGGCGGAAAGCGGAAGGCCGCCGCTGGCTGTCCTGCGGGAAACGGAAAAGTTTGTGCGGGACATGAAAACTTTTTTTGTTCTGGAAAATCTTGATAATCTGATGAAAAACGGACGAATGAATAAAATTGTGGGGCGACTGGCCACTGTGATGCAGATTCGCCCCATACTGGGCTCCGACGGCGACGGCAATATTGCGTTTTTTTCCAAGGCAAGGGGAACGGACCGGGCTGTCCTCCGGCTGGGTGACATGATTGGCGAGCAGGGCGGGGATACACATGGAAGGACCATGGTTATCACCCACTGCGGCAGTCCGGAGCAGGCTGACCGATTGAAACGGATTGCCCAGGAACGCTATCATTTTGCGCGGATCATCGTTGGAAAGACAGGAGGAATTTCCAGTCTTTACGCAAATGTGGGCGGCGTGATTGTGGCTTTCTGAGCAAGGTGCAATCAAAAGCCTGACAAAATACAGGACAGACCGGTTTTCCGGTATCTGCCAAAAGGATGCGAGCAGCATGAGCGAGTTAAGAGCGAAAACCGTGGAACAGTCCCGAACAGAACAGATACAGATTTTAATGCCGGAGCATATCAACGGCTATAAGCGCCTTTTCGGAGGCAAGCTGATGGAATGGATTGACGTGGTTGCCGCGGTGGCTGCCCGCCGTCATTCCAACTGCAATGTAACGACTGCATCCGTGGACCATCTGGAGTTCAAAGCCGCAGCTTACGTCAACAGCACGATTGTTCTGAAGGCCCAGCTGACCTATGTGGGCCGTACTTCCATGGAGGTGCGGGTGGATACCTTTGTGGAGGATCTGGGAGGAGAACAGACCCTCATTAACCGGGCCTATCTGGTGCTGGTGGCACTGGACGAAAACGATAAACCGACCGAGGTGCCGCGGCTGATCTGTGAGACCCCCGAGGAAAAAAGTGAGTGGGAGGCCGGTCAGAAGCGGAAAGAGTACAGAAAAATTCGTTACACCAGCGAATGAGTACCGCACCTGAGCGATTGCGAACCCATAAAAAAGCCGGAGAACCAATCCTGATTGGTTCTCCGGCTTTTGGTGGGTTTGGAGAGGATTATTTGGACTTTAAAAATTCGGTGACCTGTTTTTGCATTTCTGCGATAATATCATCCATTCCGGCCACCTTCATTTTGTCGTTCATTTCGGTCAGGCTCTTCTCTACATCAAGGGAGCCGCCGCCCAGCGCTGTATATTCTGTAGCAATTTTGGTGACGCTGGTTACCTGCAGTTTAACCGGCTCGGGGTCGAAAATGAAGCCCAGAACAGGAGAAGTAACAGCAGTGTCATTCATTTTCTTGGTCTGCTCCCAAACGTCTTCAGGCTGTCCTTGAACGACATAGGTCTTGAACACGTTGCCGATGGCCCAGGAAGCACCGGGAGCATAACCGCTGTCGGGAATAGTTTTAATGACGTTGCCGCTGACTTTTTCATAATGCTTTCCTTCTACGCCGTAAGAAAGCAGATTCATCGCATCTGAGCTGGTGTTGAGAAATTCCAGGTATTGCAGCGCTCTTTCCGGATTTTTGGAGGAGTTGGAAATTGCCTGCATGGTAGCAATGACGCTTCCGGTAGAAACGTAGGGCTTTATGCCTGCCAATGGTTCCAGAATGCAGTCGTAACCGGCGCGTACGGATTCCTCCACATCACCGCCGGGCTTATAGGTACCGGAAAGGGTTGCAGAGGTTTTCTTCGCCTTGCGCTGACTTTCACGGTATTCCTGATTGGTGACGCATTCAGAGTCTACCAGCCCTTTTTGATACAGTTCTGCAATCTGCATGAGGCTGTCTTTAAATTCCGGAGTTTCAAAGAAGTTCACCACAGTGGCAGAAGCGTCGTCCATTTTGATTGCTCCACCGGTGTAGCCGTCCAGCAATAGCTCATATCCGTTTAAATCCGCCAACTCATTTAAAGCCTGCCCATTGTACCTTGCACCGTATTTTTCTTTGGCCTTTACCAGATAGTCGGCAAGATCCGAAATTTTTCCTATTTTGCTGACGTCGGTATTGGTTCCCTCAATATATTCCTTGGGCGCCATAATGGGCAGTGCCCGGGCGACGATCTGCTGGTTGGGAACCGCATAGATTTTCCCCTTGATTTTAGCGGCATCCCACATATACTGGGGAATTTCCGACTTTAAGGCGGGAGTCAGCTCCAGCATATCGGTAATATCCGCAAATGCACCTTTGGCCGCATTGCTGCTGTAGTTATTCAGCCAGCTGGCTGTAAAGCAAATGTCGTATTCTTCGCCGGAAGCAATGATAACCTGGATTTTGTCCGCGTAGGAACCTCCGTGGAAGAGATAATTCACCTTAGTGTTGAGTTTCTCTTTGGTCAGCTGATTCAGTGCGTCAAAAACGGTGGCTTCATCATTTTGGGGATTCACAATGGCATGAATTTTCAGTGTAACTTCCTTACTGTTGTCGATTCCGGAAGAGGAGACAGGCGCCGCTTCGGACGCTGCGGAGGAATCGCCTGTGGGCCCGGCAGAGGAAGACCCTGCCGGATTTCCGCTGCACCCGACGATAGTGGCGGCGGAAAGAAAGAGTGCTGTCAGGCCGGTGATGATTCTTTTTTTCATTTGCAAATTACCTCCATATCATTCTTTTGAATACTTATTTACATTCCGCGGAAAGCGGAAATAAAATACGCAGTACTTATCCCTTGACACCGCCGACGGTAAGACCTTTGACAAAGTATTTCTGGAAGAAGGGGAACACCATCAGCATGGGGCCGGCGGCAATGACACACATGGCCATCCGCATGGACTCGGTGGGAATTTCCGCCATGCTGACCCCGATGCCGGAAAGCGACATGTTTCGCAGCATCTCCTGTACGTCGCGCATGATTGCGTACAGCTTGTACTGCAGATTGTACAGGGAGCGATTTTCGATGTACATCATGGGTAAAAACCAGTCGTTCCAGTAATTCAGAGTGATAAACATGCCTACCGTGGCAAGGGCGGGCTTGGAAAGAGGAAGGACAATCTGTGCGAAGATACGCAGCTCACTGGCACCGTCAATGGTGGCGGCTTCGATGAGGGAAAGCGGAATCTGGGAAAAAAACGTGCGCAGTAAGATGATGAACCATGGGATAACCAGCATCGGCAGAACCATTACCCAAAAATTGTCCTTCAACTTCAGGTAATTGGAAATCAGGATATAGGTGGGAATCAGTCCGCCATTGAGAATCATCGGAATCGCAAGGTAAACCGAAAGCTGCCTGCGAAAGCGGTAGTCCGGGCGGGACAGCGTATAAGCCATCAGGGCGTTGACCAAGAGGCCAAGAAGAAGTCCCACGGCGGTCACACTGATGGATACGCCATATGCCCGCAGAATGGTTCCGGCATCCTTGAACACGTATCGGTAGGCATCCAGATTAAAACCCTTGGGAAAGATGCCGTATCCTGTTTGGGCAATGAGAATTTCATTGGAAAATGAAATTGATACCACGGTAAGGATAGGAACAATGCAGACCAGACAAATAAAAATCAGAATCAGATAAATAATCGTTTTGGCAACGGGGTTCAGTTTTGCGTTTTCCATTCAAGATACCTCCTGCGTTTTTCTGAAACGGCTTAAAACAGGGCGCTTTCCGGGTCAATTTTTCGTACCGCCAGATTGGTGCCGGTAATCAGAAGAAATCCAATTACCGCCTGAAAGCAGCCTACCGCAGAGCCGATTCCGATATCGCCGGTAACGCGCAGAGCACGGAAAATATAGGTGTCCAGCACATCAGTGGTGGAATAAAGAGCGCCCTGATCCCGGGTGAGCTGAAAGAACTGTCCGAAGTCGGCGTACATGATCCGGCCGATCTGGAGGATCAGCATGATAGTAATGATGGGGCGCAGCAGTGGGAGGGTGATTCTCCAGATCATCTGCCACCTGGTGGCCCCGTCAATGGCGGCAGCTTCGTAATAGGAAGAATCAATCCCCATCAGCGAGGCGTAATAGATTACGCTGTAATAGCCCAGCATCTTCCAAATGTACATAATCACCAGGATGGAAGGCCAAAGTTCTGGCCTGGTATACCATGAAACCGGCTGGCCGCCCATGCTCTTCAGCACTGTATTTAAAATGCCGAGCTCTGGCTGAAGGAAGGAATAGAGCAGGTAACCGATGACAACCCATGACATAAAATAGGGGAAAAACATGATTGTCTGAGTGGCTTTGACCATTTTTCGGTTCGCGATTTCGTCCAGCATGATCGCCACCGCCACAGAACAGATCAAAGTGATCACAATAAACAGAAAGTTCAGTCCGATGGTGTTGCGCAGTACAATCCATGCGTCGTTGGATTTAAAGAAAAATTCAAAATTCTCAAAGCCAATCCACTGGCTGCCGAAAAATCCTTTGTCATATCGAAAGTCCTTAAAAGCAATGACGAGTCCTGCCATTGGGATGTAGTTAAAAATGAACAGCATAAGAATGGCGGGCAGAGCCATGCCGGTCAGGAAAAAATCCTTTTTTGAAATCCGCCTTTTGCCGGAGCTGCTTTTCAAAGGTTTCACAGCAATACCTCCAAAAATTTTTTAAACAATTTGAATTTGTCTTACCATATCCAAATTGTACACAGAGACATTACCTTTTTCAACTTTAAATACTTGCAATTTCTCTAAAAAACTGTTATTTAACTATGAAACTGATACAAAACAGAATCCAAAAGGCGGCCCGGTAAAGCATATCCTGGAACATGCTTTACCGGGCCGCGCTCGGACGGGAAACCTCATATTTATTGAATGGTAGGAACCGTTTCGCCGTTTTTATATCGTGTGCGATAGACCTGCGGGGTCACTCCGAAATACTTTTTGAAGTAGGTATAAAAATAGTTCACGTTGTAGAATCCGCACTTTTCGGCGATGTCCTTGGCGGCCTCATCAGTATTGACCAGATATTCAATGATTTTTTGCAGCCGAACCTGATTGATGCAGTCCGTCACGGATATTCCATATGCTTTTTTAAAGGTTTTTCCCAAATAGGATGCGGAAATGGAAAGGTAGGCGGCAACGGTTTCAAGAGAAAGCTCAGTATGATCGTAGTGCTGGTTGATATACTGTACGGCGTCGTCCAGCCGGGCGCGGATGTTGACATGGCTGTTGGCTGCGGCTGCGACAATCTTCAGTGTGTCAAACATATCGAAAAAGAGAGTCCGTATTTCGTCGGGGGATGCCGCCTGATAGATCTGGGCGATCAAATCGCTGTAGCTTGCGTAATCCGAATTGGGACCGGACTCATCATATTCCTCGAACAGTCGGGTAACGGCAAAGCAAAGCAGGGTGATGCCCGTAATAAAGTTGTCATATTGGCAGGAAATAATTTCACTCACAAAGCGTTCATACAGAGTCCGGGCGGTTTTGACATCGCCGATCCGGACAGATTTGACCACATTTTTTTCCAGGTCACCGGGATAGCACAGAGGGCCGCTGTGCTCTTCCGATATTTTGTCCAAACTGATGCAGGCTCCCTGAGGGTAAAAGAAGGTATCCCTTTCATGCTTTTTCAGTTCACTGTAGACCCATGGCAGCTCGTCAAACGAGACAGGCTGCTCAAGATATACCATATTGAACTGCCATTCCACAAAATTGCAGACCTGCGTCTTGAACTCTGAAAATACGGCGGAAAGCCGTGAACCAGCATCCCGGCTCTTTTCTTTCGGGACGGCCAGCAGCGTGATGATCCCCATGTCCTCAATTACGCCGATACATACAAAATCAGAGCAGGCCACTTCCTCAAAAATATTCCGAATACCGTATTTTATGTCATATACACTCTCGTCGCCGAAGCGTTTCCGAAAGGCTTCATACCGCTCTATTTTCAGAGTCATCAGAAGCACGTCCTCCATGACGGAAAAGGGAATATTGTATTTTTCAAACTGACTTTCCGGGTGATTGGAGCTGATATGCCGTTTTCCCGTAAGAATGTCCAAAAGAAATGCGTCCCGCATAATTCCGGAATCGCCCCGGTACAGACTCATCACACGGTTGTAGTTCCTTTCCACAGTGGAATAGATTCTATAAAAATTTCCGGTAATCAGCAGGGAAAAAACCAGCGCCGCAATCAGCACGCTCACCGTAGTCAACAAGGCGGTGTTTTTTACCTGGATCAGAGAGTAAAACACCGTATCCCATTTCGCCACCTTGACGTACTGCCAGCCATTTTTTTCGGATTGAAAGCAGGTGGCGTAATACCGGGTCCCCTCCTGGCTGATTTCGCTGGAATAGGTAGCCAGGTTTTTTGCCTGCTCCAGCAGAAGCTGAGCATTCTCATCGTCCCAGGTAAAATCGGATCCGTTTTTGTAGTCGATAATGGTTTGGCCCTTTTCATCCAGCGCAAGCACCGCACTGTCTTCGATTCCGTACATGCTGCCGATCAGCTCATAAATCCAGCTTTGCCGCAAGTTGACAACCACCGCATTTTCCAGTGCCTCCCTTTTTCCGGAATCGCTAAGAACATAGGTGATGACCGGAAGACTTCCGTTCAACCCTACAGCGGAACTATGGGAGGCTGTCCGGGGGATTGGCTCCAGAAAATCATAGCGGTCAAATCCGTTTAATAGCTTTATAATGCCGGAGTCAATAAAATCAGTTGCCGTCGAATAGCGGCTGCTTGTGTCCGCGGTGCAGTAAATGCTGTCAGTATTCCGGTTGTACAGGTAGATGGATTGAATATTGGGGTTGACTTCACGATAGGAGGCAATCCGCTTCAGGGCACGCTCCCTGGTGATGGCATCCACGGATCCCGAACCGGCGGCATTGAGTACAGCGGAACAGTCGTTGTCCAAAAGAACCTGAAGCGACATGGCAGTGGCAGCCTGGGTCATCTGCTGCATGGTATGTTCGATCTGACGAAAGGACATTACAGCATCCTGCTCATTTCGTTCCATAGAGGAACGCTGAAAGGAGACATAGGTAAAAAGGGTCATGAGGAGTACCGCGAAAAGAATACACAAAGTGGTCAAAAGCAAGAATTTCAAAAACGTCTTACTTTTGTGCGCTTTCAGGCTGATGCTCACTTTGGATGACGGATGCAGTTCCAAAGACAGCCCCTCCCTTCTTTTTTCTGATATGGGGTGTTAAGAGCAGAGGCATGGTGCGGAGAGGAGTGCTTCTGTTCTTAATTTTAAACTGCTATTTTATATTTTACAACAAAAATTTATCTGATATAGAAAAGAAATGGACATTTATAACAGTTCTTAACTACTTAAAACAAATTCCCCCCGACATTTCAGTAACGCCAGGGGGCCCGGAAGAACCGGTCGCAATTGCCTGTATTCTCCCACTGGTTTCACAAGGAATTTTATATTTTCAAAGGGAAATCCCTGATCTGCCAATATTTACACTTATATTCGGCAAATTTGTCGGCTTGCATTGGGATTTGCAGAGAATGAGGGGGAAATACATGATCCTTTGCCTGTTCAAGGTGGGCCAGCAGAAATTTTGCAGCATGTCCTATCCTTCCAAAAATTGGTACTCCCACAGGGCGCCCCACTCCGTCTATTTCCTGCCGGAAATAGCTTCCGTCAGACAAGAAGTCGGAGGGAGAAGGCTTAGGCAGTCCATTGGGGGTGGTGTCTCCCGGAAAACGGGAATAGAGGTTTGCAAGTTTCATCCCATGTTTCCAAAAAACCACATCGGTATAAAAATATTCCAATGCCGGGATATCGTGACATCTATGTTCCAAAGCGGCAATAAGACGGTCTTTACGGGTCATGCCGATTTCTCCTGCACTTTCGAATCTCTTACCCAAAGAAGAAAGTGGATGCTTTTGCCTCCTCATTATATAAGGCCATAAGCCGGCAGGCAACAACAAAAAACGGCTATCCCTTTAAAATGTGGAACGAAATCCTTGAATTGGGACGGCAACAAGACGAAAGGAACCAAAGTAATGAATGCCCCCAAAAGAAAGTGATCGGAAGGGAACTACTCGGGTATTTGGCAAAAGTGTCTATAAGTTACGCTGCCTCATTAGATATTAAAGAGAATTTTCGGTAAGATTAAAATTTTTAGGGGGTAATTACTTGAAGACGGAAAAGTGAAATGATATGATGAAAATGCTGATATGATATAATGAACATATGCAAAACACGGATGCAGCGGAAAATCATTCAAATTTTAAAAAAAGCAATGCTTTTGCCCGGAGAAATGGGGGAGATTCTTTGCTGCAGAACGTGATTGGGTAAAACAGGGAAGTAGTGATAAGATGAATCAGGATTATGTTGCAGGGCAGCCTAAGCAGCCGCTGTACCTGCAAATCTTTAACCGCTTGGTTGAACAAATCAGTACCGGGGTTTTCCCTCCGGGAAGTAAGCTCCCTTCGGAAAAGGAACTGGCCGATGAATACGGTGTCAGCCGCATCACCAGCAAAAAAGCGATGGACACTCTTGCGGCAAACGGTTATATTTCCCGCACACCGGGCCGGGGCACTTTTGTTTTGAATCGGAGCGGGGATTTCTCCCAGCCCGGCTCTATTGCAGAAGGCCCCAAGCTGATTGGCGTTGTTATGGAAAAGTTTTCGGCGAGCTTTGGCGGGGATTTAATCCTTGGCATTGAACGGGAATGCACCCGCCTCGGATATACCATGGCACTGCGGTTCAGCTACCATAACAAGACGGCCGAAGAAACGGCAATTGCCCAGCTTCTGGAGCTTGGGGTGGCGGGACTGATTGTGATGTGCGTCTATGATGAAACATACAATCCCTTGATTTTAAAGCTTTCTCTTGAGAATTTTCCGGTAGTGCTTGTAGACCGGGAGCTCAGCGGAATACCGCTGCCCTGTGTGACTACGGATAACCGCATGGCCGCCCAGCGGCTCACAGACACTTTGTTTGAGCGGGGACACCGCCGTTTGAGCTTTGCAGTGGGAAAGAATTCCTTTCAGACCTCCACAGTTGGCGAACGCTCCCAAGGGTTCATCCAAAGCTGTATGAACCACGGCGAAATGGTGGATCGAAGCAAATGGGTGACCGGACTAACCAGTCAGGACGGAGATTTTACCAAAGAAGAGGAAGAACGCCTAAGGCGTGCCGATGTGGCGGTGCTCAAACGCTTTATGATGACGCATCCTGAAATCACAGGCTATCTGGCGGCTTCCTACAGCGTTGCGGAGCTTTGTCAGCAGGCGGATGAGGAATGCGGCTCGCCCACGGGAATGCCCCGGTGCATTGCCTGCTTTGACGCACCGGAGATGGTCAGCATGGCCAAACCGCTGATCCATATCCGTCAAAACCAGACGGAAATCGGCAAAATTGCCGTTCAGCATCTCATCGGACGCATTCAAAACAAGCAGCTGCCCAGGATCACCTACGTGGACTTCGAACTGGTTACCTGATTGGATGGAGCCAAGGGTTCCTCTCCGCAGCATATCGCTGACCGAGACGCAATGATAACACGATTTCAAAGGAGATCTCCCTTGAAATCGTGTTTCTTTTTTCCCGGACAGGCGGCAAAGCCCAAAAATTCCGTGCAGCGGCGTTGTATTTGCCGGCGGAATCGTGTACAATAATAGTCATGTACCGCCTGCACGGCCGGATCAAACCCGGCTGCGTGGGCCCAAACAGGAAAGTGTGGGGATTCTATGGCTCTTGACGGAGCATTTTTATATCTGGCTGCCGGGGAGATCCGGGATGCAGTGCTGGGAAGCAGAGTGGAAAAAATTGCGGAACCTTCCCGGGAGGAAATTGTCATTACCATGCGGTTTAAAGGCGGAAGCCGGAAAATTCTGCTGTCTGCCAACGCCAACAGCCCCCGCATCCATTTTACGGAGCTGTCGCTGGAAAATCCCAAGCAGCCACCCATGTTCTGCATGCTTCTGCGCAAGCACATCGGCTCGGGAAAGCTGGTGGCGGTGCGCCAAAGCGGATTGGACCGGGTGCTGGCGCTGGACTTTGAGACCATCAACGAATTGGGCGATCTCACGGTGGTGTCGCTTATCATTGAGATTATGGGACGCCATTCCAATATCATTCTGGTCAACGGCGACGGAAAAGTGGTAGACGCCATCAAGCGGGTGAACGATGAAGTATCCTCGGTACGGCTGGTTCTGCCCGGAATTACGTACCAGCCGCCTCCCGGTCAGGACAAGCTGAATCTGCTGGAGCAGGAGATCCCGACTGTCATGGAGCGGTTCGATTCCATCCATTCCCCCGATACGGCGAAAGCGATTATGAATACGCTGGAGGGTGTTTCACCGCTTCTGACCCGGGAAATTGCGTTTCGTGCTCTGAAGGGGCAGGATATCCCCAAGGAACAGCTTTCCGACTTTTACAGGCAGCGTCTGGCGGAAGAGCTGGCCGGGCTCAAACGCCGCCTGCTGACCGGAGATGTCCGGCTGACCACAGTGCAGAACGATTCCATGAAAATCAGGGATTTTACCTTTCTGGATATCGAGCAGTATGGCTCTTTGGCAGAGAAGCAATATTACGATTCCCCCAGCCGCCTGCTGGACAGCTTTTATGCCGACCGGGATCAGATCAGCCGGATGAAGCAGCGCTCCCACGATCTGCTGAAGCTTCTGGTAAACGCCACAGAGCGCATTTCCAAAAAGCTGGCCCTGCAGGCGGAGGAGCTGAAACAGTGCGAAAACAGGGATCAGTTCCGGATTTGCGGCGATTTAATCAACTCCAATCTATACCGGATGGAGAAAGGAATGCACAGCGTAACGCTGGAAAACTTTTACGAGGAAAACAGTCCGCAGATAGAGATTCCGCTGGACGTTCGTCTGACGCCTTCCCAGAATGCCCAGAAATATTATGCGGAGTACCGGAAGTCGGCAACTGCGGAGGAAAAGCTGAAAACCCTTATGAAAGAGGCCCAGGGGGAACTGGTTTATCTGGACAGTGTATTCGATGCGGTTTCCCGTACCCAGGGAGAAAGCGAACTGCTGGAAATCCGGGAAGAATTGGCAGAACAGGGCTACATCCGCTCCATGCACAAAAAGCAGAGCCGTATGCTCAAGGCCCAGCCGCCGCTTCATTACCGCTCCAGTGACGGATTTTCCATTCTCTGTGGGCGAAACAATAAGCAGAATGACCAGCTGACCTTGAAAACGGCCAAAAACTACGATATGTGGCTTCATACCCAGGGGATTCCCGGTTCTCATGTCATCATTGAGGCGGGTGGAAAACCCATTACAGACAAGGCGATTGAGGAGGCCGCCGTCATCGCTGCGTGGAATTCCAAAGGACGGGCGTCGGCAAAAGTGGCAGTGGACTACACGTTGGTGAAAAACGTAAAAAAGCCAAACGGGGCGAAGCCCGGCATGGTGATTTTTGTGGACTATAAAACCGCCTATGTGACGCCGGAACAGGAACTGGCGGAACGGCTGGAAGTAAAGAAATAGGGGGCGTTTCCGTTGAATATTACCATTCGGGAGGCCCGTGAGGCGGATATACCCCGGATTCTTGAAATCTATGCGCCCTATGTGAAACATACAACGGTTTCATTCGAGTATGAAGTCCCTTCTCCGGAAAGCTTCACGGAACGGTTCCGGCAGGTCACTTCCCGGTTCCCGTGGCTTGTCTGCGAGGCGGACGGCATAGTTGTCGGGTATGCCTACGGCAGCCCCGCGTTTGAGCGGGCTGCGTATCAGTGGAACGCCGATCTTTCCGTGTATCTGGATGAGGCATATACGGGGATGGGACTGGGTGGAAAACTGTATGACGCGCTGCTCCCGCTGCTGAAAAAGCAGGGAATTCGCCGGGTGTACGCCCTTGTGACCAGCGAAAATTTTCGGAGCATGAACTGGCATACCGCCATGGGATTCCATGAGGTGGCCCGGTTCCCCCGGACAGGCTACAAGCTGGGAATCTGGCTGGACGTGATCTGGTACGAAAAGGTGCTCATCCCCTGCGTGGGAGAGCCCTTCCCCGTGACGGATTTTCCATGCTGCCGGGAATCCGATACTTGACAAAGCGGGAATTTCTGATATACTGATAACAGGTAAAGAAAGGTGTCCCGGGCTGAATGAAAACAGCCGGACCATCATAAAATATACCCATCGGCGTTGACAGGGAGGAGTACCTGTTTTCCGGATGCAAAGAGAGAATACGGCTGGTGTGAGTATTCATGACGGAAACGGTGAAGTAGCCCTTGAGCTCTGGAGCTGAACCATTTTTTCAGTAAGCTTCGGCGGTTTTTTCCCGTTACAGAAAAGCGGCGTGCAGGCGTCGGCAGAGTGCGGAGCGGTTTTGCTCCGAATTCAGGTGGTAACACGGATTGTATCCGCCCTGAAGCGTAACGCTTCAGGGCGGTTTTTATGTTGGAGGAAAAGCGGCACCCCATTTCGGAAAGGAAGATTTACATGAGAAAAGAACTGGAAAAAACCTACGATCCCCAGTCCTTTGAGGACCGGATTTACAAGTTCTGGCTGGATAACCATTACTTCACCGCAAAGCGTGACCCCGAGAAAAAGCCTTATACCATCGTCATCCCCCCTCCCAACATCACCGGACAGCTTCACATGGGCCATGCACTGGACGAAACGCTGCAGGACATTCTGATCCGCTATAAAAGGATGCAGGGCTATTCCGCTCTGTGGATTCCGGGCACCGATCATGCCTCCATCGCCACTGAGGCAAAAATCGTGGAGGCCATGCGCAAGGAAGGCGTTACCAAAGAGGACCTGGGACGGGACGGCTTTCTGGAGCGGGCATGGGAATGGAAACGCCAGTACGGCGGCCGGATTCTGGAACAGCTGAAAAAACTGGGCTCTTCCTGCGACTGGAGCCGGGAACGGTTCACACTGGACGAGGGCTGCTCAGAGGCGGTCAAGGAGGTCTTCATTCGTCTGACCGAAAAGGGCCTGATCTACCGGGGCGAGCGTATTATCAACTGGTGTCCCAAATGCCGCACCTCCATTTCCGAGGCCGAAGTGGAATATGAGGAACAGCAGGGAAGCTTCTGGCATCTCCGCTATCCCTTCGCAGACGGCAGCGGCTGGCTGGAGCTGGCAACCACCCGTCCTGAAACGCTGCTGGGTGATACTGCGGTGGCGGTCAATCCCAACGATGAGCGGTATCGCGGCATGGTGGGGAAGATGCTGATCCTGCCGCTGGTCAACCGGGAGATTCCGGTGGTGGCCGACGACTACGTGGATATGGAATTCGGTACCGGCGTAGTGAAGATCACTCCCGCTCACGACCCCAACGACTTTGAGGTGGGCCTGCGCCACAATCTGCCTGTCATCAACGTCCTTACCGAGGACGCCCACATCAACGAAAACGGCGGCAAGTATCAGGGCATGGACCGCTACGAGGCCCGCAAGGCAGTGGTAGCCGATCTGGAGGCTGGCGGTTTCCTTGTGAAAATTGAGCCTCATACCCACAACGTCGGTACCTGCTATCGCTGTCATACCACGGTGGAACCCCGCGTTTCCAAGCAGTGGTTTGTGAAGATGGAACCTTTGGCAAAACCCGCAATCGAGGCGGTTCAGCAGGGAAAAACCGAGTTTGTTCCCGCCCGCTTTGATAAAATTTACTATAACTGGATGGAGAACATTAAGGATTGGTGCATTTCCCGTCAGCTGTGGTGGGGACACCGGATTCCGGCGTATTACTGCGACGAGTGCGGCGAAACCGTCATTTCCAAGGACGCACCGGAAAAATGCCCGAAATGTGGCTGCACCCATCTGACACAGGACCCCGACACACTGGACACCTGGTTTTCTTCCGCACTCTGGCCCTTCTCTACACTGGGCTGGCCCAACGATACCGAGGACCTCAAATATTTCTACCCCACCGACACGCTGGTGACCGGCTACGACATCATTTTCTTCTGGGTGGCACGGATGATCTTCTCCGCCTTGGAGCACACCGGCGAAGTTCCGTTTAAGACGGTATTTATTCACGGACTGGTGCGGGATGCACAGGGACGGAAAATGTCCAAATCCCTCGGCAACGGCATCGACCCGCTGGAAATCATCAGTCAGTACGGCGCGGACGCCCTGCGTCTGGCTCTGGTGACCGGAAACAGCCCCGGCAACGATATGCGCTTCTCCGACGACAAGGTGAAGGCTGCCCGGAATTTCGCCAATAAGCTCTGGAATGCCACCCGCTTCGTGCTGATGAACCTTTCCGAAGAAGTGACCGATGTATCTCTGCCGGAGACGCTCACCGTCGAGGATAAATGGGCGCTGTCCCAGTATAACCGTCTCGTGAAGGAAGTTACGGAGAATCTGGACAAATTTGAGCTGGGCATTGCCGAGCAGAAAATCTATGATTTCCTGTGGGATGTGCTCTGCGACTGGTATATTGAGCTGTCCAAGGCCAGACTGCAGGCGGGCGGAGAGACTTCTCTCAACGCCCAGAAGGTGCTGGTGTATCTGTTGACCAACACCATCAAGCTGCTTCATCCTTTCATGCCCTTCATCACCGAGGAAATCTGGCAGGCACTGCCCAACGACGCCGAGAGCGTCACCGTTTCCCAGTGGCCGGTTTACCGGGAAGAGCTGGATTTTGCCGCCGAAGAGCGGGAATTTACCCGTGTCATGGAGGCCATCAAGGGCATCCGCAACATCCGTACCGAGATGAACGTGCCCCCGTCCCGGAAGGCCGCGGTTTACATCGAGACCGAGTATACGGACACCTTTGAGACGTCCAAAGCGTTCTTTGAGCGGCTGGCGTCAGCGTCTGCCGTCCATGTGGCCGCAAGCCAGCATGTAGAGGGCGCCGTCCAGGTGGCCACCCAGAGCGCCCGCATTTTCCTGCCGATGGAGGAGCTCATTGACAAGACCAAGGAGCTGGAGCGCCTGAACCGGGAAAAGGCGGCCTGCGAAAAGGACATTGCCATGCTGAAGGGCAAGCTCTCCAACGAGAACTTTGTATCCAAAGCGCCGGAAGCCGTTGTCAGCAACGAAAAGGCCAAGCTTCAGCGTGCCGAGGAGCTGCTTGCGAAAATCAGCGACAGCATTGCGGCTTTAAAGTAACCTGCAAAAAAAGCAACCCTGACTGAAACCAGTCAGGGTTGCTTTTTCGCAATGCGGGGGTTCCGCTCGGGCTCCGCCCAAACCCGCTTCCTTTTTGAAAAAGGAAGCCAAAAACTTTTTCTTCAAGCCGCATATTATGCGGCTTGGTTTGGGTCAAAGCCCCTTGCGAGTGGCTTGGAAGGTCTCCCTCCAAACGTATCTTTCATGGGAAACGGGGTTACAGGGGTAAAAATCCGATTTTCTTGTAGACTTTGGCCAGGGTGCGCTGGGCAAAGTGATCGGCCTTTGCCGCACCGGCACGGTAGCACTCCTCCAGATAGGCCTTGTCGGCGGTAAGACGGGCAAATTCGTCCTGAATGGGGCGGAGGGTTTCCGCTACCGCGTTGCCCACCTGCTCTTTGAAGCAGCCGTATCCCTTGCCGTCAAATTCCCGCTCAATGGCCGCAAAGTCGCTGCCGGTCATGACGGAGTAAATGGTCATCAGATTGTTGATGCCGTCTTTTCCGGGGGCATAACGGACTTCAGTGTCGCTGTCTGTTATTGCACGCTTGAACTTTTTCACAATGGTGCCGGGGGGATCCAGAATGGAGATATAGCCGTTGACGTTGTCGTCCGATTTGGACATTTTCTTTGTGGGATCCGCCAGCGACATGACTCGTGCGCCCTGCTCCTTCTTGGGAATGTAGGGCTCTGGAATGGTAAATACGTTGCCGTAAAGGCCGTTGAACCGGGTGGCAATGTCCCGGCAGATTTCCACATGCTGCTTTTGATCGTCGCCGACCGGAACCAGATCCGCCTGGTACAGCAGAATGTCCGCCGCCATCAGCACCGGATAGGTGAAGAGACCGGCATTGACGTTTTCCGGATGCTTGGCGCTCTTGTCTTTAAATTGAGTCATCCGGGAAAGCTCGCCGAACTGGGTAAAACAGGAGAGCACCCATGACAGCTGGGCATGAGCCGGAACGTGGCTCTGAATGTAGTAAATGCTTTTTTCGGGATTGATGCCGCAGGCCATCATCAGTGCATAGGAGTCCAGAATCTGTTTCCGGAACTGCGGCGGGTCCTGACGGATGGTCATGGCGTGCTCGTCCACGATGCAGTAGACGCAGTTGTAGTCGTCCTGCATGGCAGCCCAGTTGCGCAGTGCGCCGATATAGTTGCCCAAGGTGGGAATTCCGGTGGGCTGAATGCCGCTGAATATAATTTTTTTCTTTTCGGTTGCCTGTTCAGACATGGGAAAACATCCTTTCCGTTCCCTGAAGGGGAGTTGTTGTGCCGTGGACTACATTTCGCGGGTCATCTTGCCCAGAAGCTCAATTCCCCGGACGATCTGGTCGTCGGTGGGAGTGGAGTGGTTGAGCCGGAAGCACTGTGTGTGATCCGAATCGCTGGGCAGGAAGGCGGTGCCGGGCACTACGGCGACCTTTTGCTGCACCGCTTTGGTGCAGAAATTCATCATATCCACACCGTCGGGCAGACGGCACCAGATGAAAAGTCCGCCCTCCGGCTCATTCCATGTGACCAGCGGATTCAGCTGGCGGCGCATTTCACCCAGCATAAGGGAGCTTTTGCGGCGGTAGATTTCCCGCAGATGCTCCAGATGGGCGGGAAAATCGTATTCTGTCATGAACTTGAAGCAGATCATCTGTGCAAGAATGTTGGTATGTACATCGCTGGTCTGCTTCACTACGACCACCTTCTGAATGACCTCTTTGGGGGCGCAGAGGTAGCCTACCCGAAGACCGGGCGAAAGGACCTTGGAAAAGCTGCCGCAGTAGAGGACGATACCGTCGGTGTCCATGGACTTGATGCTGGGAATATCCTGACCGGAAAACCGCAGTTCGCCGTAGGGGTTGTCCTCCAGAATCAGTACGCCGTACCGCTTGCAGAGCTCGTAAACTGCCTTGCGTTTGGCAAGACTCATGGTTGCGCCGGAGGGATTCTGAAAATTGGGGATCACATAAAGCAGCTTGGTATTGGGGTTGGCCTTCAGGGCTTCTTCCAGCTTCTCAATGGAGATTCCGTCGCTTTCCACCTCAACGCCCACCAGATTGACCTCGTAGGACTTGAATGCGTTCAGGCTGCCGATGAAGCTGGGGTTTTCGCAGATCAGGGTGTCCCCGGGGCTGCACATTACCTTGCAGCAATGCTCAATGGCCTGCTGAGCGCCTGACGTGATGATCAGGTCATCGTTTTCGGTGCCGATATGCAGACGGTTTTTCAGGTCGGCCTTCAGCGTTTCCCGCAGGGGAGTGTATCCTTCGGAAATACTGTATTGCAGTGCGCCGATGGGATTTTCCTTCAGAATTTCGGCTGTGATTTTTTCCACCGCTTCCACGGGGAACGCTTCCGGCGCGGGATTTCCGGCCGCGAAGGAAATAACGGAGGGATCTGCGGTGAATTTGAGAATTTCCCGGATTGCGGAGGCGTGAAGGCCGCCCATACGGGATGCGAACTGATATGCCATGAGAGATGTCTCCTTTTATAAAAATATTGCAAAATACGTCAGTCAATGCAAAGAACGGCACCTTTCGGGGGTGAACCACCGGCTCCGGAAGAAACCGCTTATTTTTGCTTATCTTATTATTTTACATCGTGAAAGTGCGCTTGTCAAAATTTTTACAGGAACAAAGGAAAAAGGATTACTGTTCGTCCAGAGTACGGGTAAAGGCATCAAAGCATTCCGCCATGAAAATATCCAGTTCGGGCAGTTTCAGGGTGGACAAAGATTCCATTGTTGCCTGCTTTGCTCTGGAAAATTCCGTGTTGCCGGATTTTTCCTCCTCCACACATTTGATCAGTGCGGAAAGCTTATCTGCGGCCTTCACCAGCTTCCAAAGCTCCCGGTCTTCTTCCTGCCTGTAGAAGAAGGGCTCGTATTCTTCTTTCAGATCCGCCGGAAGGAGCGAGAGCAAAGTGCCGTTCGCCGCCTTTTCCACCTGTTTATAGGCGCTCATAATTGTTTGGTCATGATATTTAACCGGAGTGGGCATATCACCGGTGATGATTTCGCTGGCGTCATGATAGACGGCAATGAGTGCGGCACGCTCCGGATCATAGCTTTTCCCCAGACGCTTTTTGCCGATCACCCCAAGCGCATGGGCCAGAATGGCCACATCCAGCGTATGTTCCGCCAGACTTTCCCGGTAAGAATTGCGCATCAGTCCCCACCGGCTGATGTATTTCATTCGGCACAGCATGGAAAAAAAGCTGGACTGGGGGACGGAATCCTCTTTCGCATTTTTTACGGCAGTTTCGTTTTTGGCCACAGTCATAACAGCAGTCCCCTTTTTACAGATTTTAACCTTATTTTACTCTATCGGCGGAGATTTGTCCAACCATCTGTGAAAAATCTCTTCGGCGTTGCAATCCTGCCTTGGGATTGGTATAATAATACTGTTTCTGTGTGCAATGTAATCCGCAGCATCGGACGCTGACTGCGGGAAAGGAATGGTTTTGCTGATGAAATCCGTTTCCGTTTATTGGAAAAATAATTATGTCAAGGTGTTTTTGCTGGGCCTGCTGACCTCTTTTCTTTTTTTTCTGCCCTTTTTGATTATGGACGGGGGCTATTTTCTTTACTACGGCGATTTTAACGTTCAGCAGATTCCGTTTTATTCCCTTGCCCATGACGCCGTCCGCTCCGGCGAGATCGGCTGGAACTGGAACACCGATCTGGGAGCCAACTTTATTGGAAGCTATTCCTTCTATCTGCTGGGCTCTCCCTTTTTCTGGATTACCCTGCTCTTCCCCAGCGGTGCGGTGCCCTATCTGATGGCACCTTTGCTGATGCTGAAATTTGCCCTCACCGGCGTTACCGGATATGCGTTCATCCGCCGGTTTACCAAAACCGGGGAAACCGCTGTGATCGGTGCGCTTTTGTACGCATTTTCCGGCTTCAACCTCTACAACATCTTCTTCAACCATTTTAACGAGGCGGTTCTCGTATTTCCTCTTCTGCTGATCGGCATGGAGGAATTCATGGTGAATAACCGCAGAGGCGGCTTCGCTCTCGCGGTGGGCCTCTGCGCGCTGATTAACTACTATTTCTTCTTCGGACAGGTATTGTTCTGCATCCTGTATTTCATGATCCGGAGTTTGTCCGGCGCATATAGAATCACATGGAAAAAGTTCCTGCTGTTTGCCCTGGAAGCGGTGCTGGGGGTTCTGCTGGCCGGAATTCTGCTGCTTCCTTCCTTCTGGTCGGTGATTGGAAATCCCCGCACCGGCGACACGCTTACCGGCTTTGACCTGCTGCTGTACAATAACGTTCAGCGCTACGGCCTGATTTTGTCCAGCTTCTTCTTCCCGCCGGATATTCCCGCGCGTCCCAACCTTTTTCCCGACTCCAACTCCAAATGGTCGTCGGTGTCCATGTGGCTTCCTCTGTTTTCCACAACCGGCGTATTCGCTTTCTTTATGGGAAAGCGGAAGCACTGGCTGAAACGTCTGCTGATGATCTGCTTTCTGGTATGCTTCATTCCGGGCCTCAACGCGGCGTTTTCCCTGTTCAACTACAGCTACTATGCCCGCTGGTTTTATATGCCGCTTCTGATGATGGCGCTGGCTACCTGCATTGCGCTGGAGGATCATCCCGATTGTTTCCGTCCGGCAATCAAATGGACGGCCGGATTCGTGGCAGGATTTACTCTCATCGGCATTCTTCCGAAAAAGGTGAACGGGGAATTGCAGTGGTTTCAGCTTCCCGAGTATCCGGAACGGTTTTGGGCCTATATCCTCATTGCGGCGGTGGGGCTGATCTGTGTCAGCATGCTGATGATCCTTACCACCAAAAGCAGGTATTTCCAGAAATTCGCTTTGGTTTCCGTCTGTTTTATTACGGTGGCCTCCTCCATTTTTATGCTGTATACCGGGAAAATGGCCTCCGGGTTTGAAATGGAGGGAAACGGGAAGCGCACCTATTACAACCAGGTAGTCAACGAAGCGCTGAACGGACGGGAAAAGCTTCATCTGGAGGATGACAGCGGATTTTACCGCATCGACACCTACGACGAGCTGGACAATCTGGGGATGTTTTGGAAAATCCCCACCATCAACGCCTTTCAGTCTGTGGTTCCGCCCTCTATCATGGAATATTACAAGCTGATCGGAGGGGAACGGGGTGTCGGTTCCAGACCGGATCTGTCACTGCCCGGAGTGCGCGCCCTCACCAGCGTGAAATACCGCTTTGTCCGGGAAACCAAAGCAGAAAGCAGTCTGCTGGGCTTTTCCTATTGGGACACCCAGAACGGCTACAAAATTTACCGGAACGACTATTTTATCCCCATGGGGGTTACCTACGATTATTTCGTCACGGAGAATCAGATGACCCGCTGCCCCAAGACCTATAAAGACCGTCTGCTGATTAAGGGCCTTTTGCTAAGTGATGAGGATCGGGAAAAATATAAGGATGTCCTTCCGGTGCTGTCCAATGAAGAAGCCGGGGAGGATCAGCTCCAGGACGATGATTTTCTGGGTGCCTGCGATTTTCTGTCCCAGAATGCCATCGAAAGCTTCACGGTCGACAAGAACGGTTTCTCTGCTTCGGCTGCGCTGGATAAGGAAAATCTGGTCTTTTTCAGCGTCCCGTGGGAGAAGGGATGGAGCGCTTCCGTCAATGGTGAGAAAGCGGAAATTGTGAAAGCCAACGGCGGCTTTATGGCGGTGCTTGTTCCCGCCGGAAGCAGCCAAATCCGGTTCGACTATCAAACTCCTGGGCTGCCCGGCGGAGTTTTGATTTCCTTGGGAGGCGGAGCGCTTCTGCTGGGGTATTGGCTGCTGATGCGGAAAATCCGCCGGGATCATCCCGAGGAGCGCTACCGCCGGTATGCGCACCGCTGCTCTGAGGAATTTCTGCCCCCCATTCCGGTCAAACGGGCGTTTCTGAAATCCATTGCGAAGCCGGATCCTCCGGAAGAAAAAGAGCCCCCGCATTGTTAAAGAGCGGGACAGTCCAAAAGAAGAGTGCCCATCCGTCAGGATGGGCACTCTTTTGCTTCAATCAGGTCCTGCAGCGTGGCGCTGTCCACATAGCGGTTCACGACGTCATAAAGCCCCTGCCAGAACTTCAGCGTGATGCAGCCGTCCTGCCGCTGACACTGGTTTTCCTCATCCTCCAGACAGGTGACCGGCGCCAGATTTCCCTCGGTTACCCGCAGAATGGTGCCTACCGTATATTCTGCGGGTGAGCGGGTCAGCTTGTAGCCGCCCTGGGGTCCCCGCACACTCTTGAGCAGTCCTGCCCGGCAGAGCAGAGGAACGATCTGCTCCAGATATTTGATCGAGATTCCCTGCCTTGCGGAGATGTCCTTTAAGGCGATAAACTCTCCTGTGTCATGTAAAGCCAAGTCCAGCATGAGCCGAAGCGCATACCGGCCTTTGGTGGATATTTTCATAAGTACCGCCGTCCTTTTCCTCCATATGCCGTCCTTTGGCGAAGCGGCACATTGTTCTATCCCTATTATGCCATAGGTTTAGTAGGAAATCAAGAAATCCCCCGGCAGTTTCCCCCGTTTTGCACAAATTTTTTGTGTACCGGAGCGTCAAAAAACAGGGAGGCGGATGCCTCCCTGTCATAGCAATATAGGAACGAAAAGTCTGTTGGAGGAGGCGGCCTTCAGGATGGTACGGGGCCGCTCTGAAATACGGTTTCGATCACCTTGTCGCTGCACTCGGGCGAATAGCGGAACCGGTCGATTTTTCCGGAGGTGATATAGTAGTCGAATTCCTTTTTTGCGGGAGGGGCATCAAACGCGTCAACAATAATCAGCTTGATTTTCATTTTCTCCGGAATCAGGCTCTTTATGTATACACTGGTCTGCTGTCCCACATGGACGTCCTCTTTTACCTCGGCCAGACCCGCCAGATTCGGCGCCAGCTCAACGAAGATGCCGTAGCTTTCCACAGAGCGTACAACCCCGGCTACGGTTTCGCCGTTTTTGAAATGGGCGGCATTTTCTTCCCATGTACCCAGCAGTTCCTTGTGGGACAGGCAGATTTTCCCGTCGTCCCCAATGGAACGGACCACCGTCAGAATATTTTGCCCGATGGTAAACCGGTCTTTGGGGTGGGAGATCCGGGAGACGGAAATGGCATCAATGGGCAGCAGGGAAATCAATCCGCAGCCGATATCGACAAAACATCCGAAAGGCTCCAGATGGGTGATTTTTCCGCAGATGACATCTCCGGGCGTGAGGCGGCTGATATATTTTTCCTGACATTCCAGCTGGACCGCCTTTCGGGAAAGGATGGCATAAGGCTTAAACTTTTCGTCGGATTTCACACTCACAATTTTGAAGCAGACCGGTTTGTTCACTTTAGAGATGATCGCAATGTCCCGGGTAGTTCCTTCCGCGATGCCGATAGCACATTCCTCCCGGGGAATAATCCCTTTCATGCACCCCAAGTCCACAATAAGGTTGTGGTCAGCGTCGCAGACCACTGCTCTGGCTTCCAGAATTTTTCCTGTCTGAAGCGCTTCCTGTGCGGCCGCAAGATTTTTCAGTCCGGCGGGCTGCTGGGAAAAAGCCGCCGCATAACCTTCTGGCAGATAATTTGCCATTTTGAAACCTCCTCTTTTTTCGCCGAGTGGATTGGCCGCCCCATCCTGGGAAAACAGCCGTCTACGCTATCATATGAGGAGCCTTTCCCGTTTATGTGCGGGAGCGGGCATTTCCTGCCGCAAAATCAGGGGAGGCATGTCTCTGCCTTGCACCGGGGAATATGTAGGGCGGCATCCGCCGCCCGGGTCAGCTGACCTGAATTTCAAGCCCGCCGCCGCTGTAAAGGGTGGATTGGATCTGTCCGGCCAGATTTTCGGGAGCCGTGATGGACACTTTTGCCTTTTTCCCTTCCAGCGCCGTCCTGTCCCGCTCGTTCCATTCCTCAAGCGCCATGGTATATGCCAACGGATAAACGCCGCTGGTCATACCGTCCATGCCGATGCCGCTGGACATTCCCGCTCCGCCGTAGGGCGCGGCAAAAAATCCCGGAATCAGCAATGCTTCATCGGACCAGTCGGTTTCATGGCCCGATTTTTTGTCATAAGTGACCTTGACCTTCCGAATACCGCCGAAATGACTGGTGACATTTTTTACAGCGAATGTGGCTTCGTCTACCGAATTGAAGTTTGCGGTAATGGTTTTATCCATTTTTTCCCTCCTCTTCAAAAGCTGTCCGCAGATTGCACCCAAGGGGAACATGCCATTCCGGGCGCACCGTACCGCGGATGAACCGCAAAACAGTTCGACCGGGAATGAGCATAATAAGCGAATCCCCAGACAGAATAAGAATGTGGGGCTGCCGGGATATGCTGTCTTCCCAACGCCGCCATGGTGGAACCCCGTTTCAAATTTAATCAGGCAATTGGCGGGAAAACGCTTTTCGGCCGCCCCGGAACGCTGCTGAAATCAGCAGACGCCCACTATTATTGTGGGTAAAAGATCGGAATCTATCAGCAAGAAATTCTCCCAATAAAAATGCCAGAAATCATTGCGGCACCGCCATTCGTGCCGGGCGGCCCGGAGATTCGCCCGCTGCTTTAAAATTCATTGCGGTTCGGCCGCCTGCTATCATTCTATGCCGGACGCCCGGCAGTGCGCATGGGACATTTCCCCGTCTGGTGCGGAATGGAAGGATAATTCTTCGGCGGCCTGCTATAAATTCTCTCCTCACCGAATAAATATGGAACAAGCTGCTGTAGGAATGAATTTCCAGCCCGCCGGCACCGGGCAATGAACGAGGAGAGTAATTGAATGATGAAACTGTTTGACGTATTGGAAAAAAATCTGGAAGGCGCCCCAAAAGAAGAATCCGGTCAGCCCCCAAAATCCGTTCCGTCTCCCAACGCTGTTCCCGTGTATGATTATTCCCGCTATTCTTCTGCGGAAAATCAGGGATTATCCTCCACCCAGGCGGCGGACCGTCTGGAAAAATATGGCCTTAACGAGCTTCGGTCGGAAAAGAAAATCAGCCCTGTGGGAATCTTTTTTGCGCAGTATAAAGATATTATGACCCTGATTCTTTTGGTCTGCACCGCTGTTTCTCTGTTTATGGGGGAATATGTGGAAGCGATTGCCATTGCAGTCATTGTACTGATGAACGGAATCCTGGGTTTTCTTCAGGAATACCGGACGGAAAAGACTCTGGAAGCCCTGAAAAACATGGCGGCCCCTATGGCCAAGGTGTTTCGTGACGGACGGGTCACATCGCTGCACACCACCGAACTGGTGCCCGGGGATGTCATTTTGCTGGAAACCGGCGACAAAATTCCGGCTGACGTACGAATTTTGGAGGCGGTCAGTCTGGAATGCGATGAATCCATGCTGACCGGAGAATCCATTCCCGTAAAAAAACACGCCGCCCCCGAGAACGGACATTCGGAGAAAGAGACCATGGCATATATGGGCTGTGTGGTCACCAAGGGACACTGCCGTTGTCTTGTGACCGCCACCGGCATGGATACGGAAATGGGCAACATCGCTTCCATGCTCCAGACCATTGATGAAGAGTCCACTCCGCTGCAAAAGCGGCTTGCCCAGCTTTCCAAGTACATAGCGGTGGGATGCCTTTTGGTCTGCGCCATCGTGAGTGTTACCGGAATTCTGCGGGGCGAAAATGTAATCGACATGCTCATTACCGGGGTGTCACTGGCAGTTGCAGCCGTACCCGAGGGGCTTACCGCAGTGGTGACCATCTGTTTGGCGCTGTCGGTGTCCCGTATGGTAAAGCGGAACGCTTTGGTGCGGCGGCTTCATGCGGTGGAAACTCTGGGATGCGCCACGGTGATCTGCACCGACAAGACCGGCACCATTACTCAAAACCGGATGACCGCCACCGACATCTGTCTGGCGTCCGGCCGCTGCACAGCGGAAAAGCTTTCGCCGGAGGAACCCGCTGCTTCCCTGTTGCTGAAATGCGTCACTCTGTGCAACAACGCCACGATTTCTTCCGAAAGCGGCGCTGCTGCACCTATGGGAGGAAGCACGGAAATCGCTCTTCTCCAGCTGGCGAAAACCAAAGGGCTTTCCCGCCAGGGACTGGAGCAGGAATACCGCCGGTTAAGCGAACAGCCTTTCGACAGCACACGAAAGCGGATGTCGGTTGTGGTAGAGGACGGGCAGCATCAAAAGTGGCAGTTTGTCAAGGGCGCCTTCGACATTCTGCTGGATCGCTGCGTGGAGTATCAGGACGGGGCTGCCGTACGGAAGCTGCTGCCCGGCGACAAGCGGCGTTTTATGGAAATGAGCGGGGAAATGGCGGACGGGGCCCTGCGGGTGATCGGAGCCGCCTATAAGAGAATTACTCCCCTTTCGCCCGGAGAGAGGGAGGACGGCCTGATTTTCATCGGTATGGTGGGGATGATCGATCCGCCCCGACCGGAAGTACGTCAGGCGGTGACCCGCTGCTATAAGGCGGGAATCAAAACCATTATGATTACCGGCGACCACAAAAAGACTGCGGCGGCCATTGCCCGGCAGGTGGGAATCTACCATGAAGGCGATCTGATTCTTACCGGAGAGGAACTGGATCAGATGGACGTAGTGCAGCTTTCAGAGGTGGTAGGCAGGGTATCCGTCTTCGCCCGGGTCAGTCCCAGCCACAAGCTGCAGATTGTGAAGGCGTTGAAGCGGCGGGGACATATCGTGGCAATGACCGGGGACGGCGTAAACGATGCACCTGCTGTGAAGGAAGCAGATATCGGCGTATCCATGGGGAAGAGCGGCACCGATGTAACCAAAGAGGCCAGCGAAATCATCCTGTTGGACGACAACTTCGCCACCCTGGTAAACGCTGTGGACGAAGGGCGGAGCATCTATGCCAATATCCGCAAATTTATCCGGTATCTGCTCTCCTGCAACATCGGTGAAGTACTGACCATGTTTTTGGGAATGCTGATGGGGATGCCGGTAATTCTGTTTCCCATTCAGATTTTGCTGGTCAATCTGGTGACAGACGGACTGCCTGCCATTGCGCTGGGACTGGAGCCATCCGACAGCCGGGCCATGAGCCGCCCGCCCCGGAAACCGGGGGAAAGCGTGTTTTCCAACGGCCTTGCCTGGAAAATTGTGATTCGGGGCATCTTTATCGGGCTGGCGACGCTGGCCAGCTTTGTCACCCTGTTCAATATGACCTCATCCGAAGACATTGCCCGCACCGGCGCACTGTTCGCCCTCATTTTTGCCCAGCTGATCCATGTATTTGAATGCAAAAGCGAAGAGAAGAACATTCTTCATATTCCCTATTTCGACAATATGAAGCTGGTAGGAGCTGCGGCACTGTCTTTGATTACTCTTCTTGTGGTTCTCTATATTCCGTTTCTCCAGAATATCTTTTCCACCATGCCCCTCACGTTTCAGCAGCTGCTGGTTCCAATCGGCTACTGCTTCATTGCGCCGGTTGCCGGGATTTTCTTCAACCGTTCTCATGACAGCCAGAGCTTCTGAAGAAACAGCGGTATGTTCGGAGAGAAGACGTCCGCGGAAGAGCGTTATAACAGGAAAATCGGACGGAGTTTGCAGCGGCTCCCTTGATTCTTTTCGGATGGTGTGGTACACTCAGTTGCATCATCATTGTAACTGCGGAAGGAAAGGGGTCATGCTATGTTTGACAGTAAGGTCAAGACTCTGCTGGAGCTGATTAATGCGGGCAGCTATACCAAAGCGGCAGAAGCTTTGTCGCTGACCCAGCCCGCGGTCAGCCATCATATCCGCCAGCTTGAGGAAGAATTTCAGGTCCAGATTTTTTATAAGGACAAAAAGGAGCTGAAACTGACTCCGGAAGGCGCCGTTCTGGTAAAATACGCCCGCCGGGCCATGGCGATCTATAACAGCGCCAAGCAGGCCATAGAGGACAGCCGTACTCAGCTCAAGCATCTTGTGGTGGCGATTACGCCCACTGCGGGTGAGAATCTGATCCCCCAGATGATCGCCATGTACTGCAATGAGAACACTTCCATCCACATCAATATTTTTACCGATACCGTGAAAAATATCTGCGACCGGCTCAAATCCTATGAAGCGGATATTGCCATTGTAGAGGGACGGATTCCGGATACCAGCTTCAGTTCGGTTCTGCTGGATACGGATTACCTTTGTCTTGCGGTTTCTCCCAATCACCGGTTTGCCCGACGCAGCTGCGTGAGCCTGAAGGAACTGAAGGGCGAAAAGTTTATCCTGCGTTCCAAAAACGCCAATACCCGGGTTATGTTTGAGAATTATTTGAACAATAAGTCGGAAAGCATCAAGAGCTTTAACGTGATGATCGAAATCGACAACGTGGCTACGATCAAGGATCTGGTGGCGCAGGATCTGGGAATTACCATCATTGCCCACAGTGCCTGTCTGGAGGAAGAACGGAGCGGGCGGCTGGCGATTATTCCCATTGACAATTCGGGATTGATTCGGGAAATCAGCATGGTGACCCACAAGGATTTTGCCCATGCGGAGATTCTGGAGGATTTCAAGCGGATTTATACGGACCTGCATTTAAAAACGCTGTAGGCGGGTGGGGCGGCAGCGCCGGTGTTTTCCCGCAAAAAAGAGGCTGATATCATTTGATATCAGCCTCTTTTTCATGCGTTACCCTGAATCTTTTCCGCAAACAGTGTTTTCTTTGACCGGAAGATAAAAATCAGCGCTGCGGCGGCAAACAACCCGATCACCGCCTCAATGGCGAACAGATTCCAGTGGAACTCTGCCTGAAGAAGGACAACCCCTGAGTCAATCAAAAGGTGAAGTCCGATGGCAAGCACCAGCCATGCCGGTTTCCGGCTGCGGATGCTGAAAAGCACGAGAAGAGTAAGTGCAATCTGTACCGGCAGAGTAAAGACACGTTCCAGCCCTCCCATAAGCACGGTGGGAAGATCGTAGGAAGTGAGCTGTGCAATCAGCTGCTGTATTGTTTCCTGTGGCAGACCGGCGGCCTGGGAAATGGATTCCAGAACACCGCTGTTGAGAGCGAGTGAATTGGCGAGTCCGTTGATGTTGGACAACCCCACCAGCAGAATGGATTCAATCCCGCCGTGACCGATGCCGAACGCAATACCGTCCATCCAGCTTCGGCGGGTTTTAAGGCACCGGAAGCCGATCAGCCGCCCGAATTCTTCAAAAAGCCCTGCAGTCAGACCAAGAAAAATTGCATAAATCCAAATGCTTTTCTGAAGCCATGCGGCCATGGGAGTCAGACCGATCAGGTTCAGCATCCCGGAGCGAAGAATCAGCTGAGAAACAACAAAGACGGCGGCGCCTGTCAGAAGAGGCACCATGATTTTCTGCCGTTTTACCAGAAGGAAGATCATCAACCCAATGGGCAGTCCGATGGAAACGAGAATATTGATGCCAAAGCCGATCAAAACGGGGGTGGATACAAAGCTTGTCATAGGAGCAACGTTCCTTTCATACATGCTGTAATCGGAAGCCGGGGGAATTCCGCCGACTGCGGCCCTCTCGGGGAAATTTGTGCAGGCTGGAATAATATTACAAATTTTATTTTATCATACCATGATTTTAGGGCAGGCACAAGTGAGGACCCTGTTGCGAAGACAGCTTTTTTGAGAAAAACTTTTTAGAATGCAAAAAAAGAACGGGCAGGGGATTGACATGAGACATATTATGTTGTATAGTTAGTTACATAAGTAATTAACTAGTTAAGAAGAGAACCGAAAGCGGTGATATTGTTTGAAAATCAATTTTGAAAGTGAGACTCCGATTTATGTTCAGGTGGCGGAGGAAATTCAGGATGGCATCCTGTCCGGAGCATTTCCGGAGGAAAGTCAGGTGCCTTCCACGACTGAAATATCCGCCGCTTATCGAATCAACCCGGCCACAGTGTTAAAAGGAATGACACTTTTGGTGGACAGCGGAATCTTGTACAAGAAAAGGGGAGTGGGCATGTTTGTGAAGGGGGGAGCGGCGGAACAGATCCTGACAAACCGCCGTCACGCGTTTTATGAAAGCTATGTGGTCAATTTGCTCAATGAAGCGGAAAAGCTTCAAATCAGCAGAAAAGAACTGATTGATATGATTGAAAGCGGGGAAGAAAACCATGGCAATTGAAATCAGAAACCTCACCAAACAGTTTGGCGAGGTAACGGCGCTGGATCAGGTAAGCCTTTCTCTGGAGGAAAATAAAATTTACGGTCTGCTGGGGAGAAACGGGGCAGGAAAGTCCACGCTTTTAAATCTCATTACCAACAAAATTTTTCCCACGGCCGGGGAAGTGACAGTGGACGGGGAAAAAGGACAGGAAAACGACCATGCCCAGGGAAAAATTTTTTCCATGGGAGAAAAAAACTATTATCCCGATTATATGAAGGTGTCGGATGTCTTTCGCTGCGTAAAGATGTTTTATCCGAACTTTGATCTGGGGTACGCGAAACAGCTGGCAGAAAAGTTTGAGCTTCGTCTGAACGCGAAGGTAAAGGGCCTTTCCACCGGATACGGCTCCATTTTCAAGCTGATTGCCGCGTTGGCTTCGGGCGCGGAATATCTTTTCTTTGACGAGCCGGTGCTTGGACTTGACGCGAACCACCGGGAACTGTTTTATAAGGAGCTTGTAAGCTATTACAGCGAGCACCCCTGCACCATCGTGATTTCCACCCATCTGATTGAGGAGGTGGCCGACATCGTTGAGCAGGTGGTCATTATCAAATCGGGAAAAATCCTGCTGGATCAGCCCACCGAGGATGTGCTGAAAATGGGGTATTGTGTGTCGGGAAAGGCGGCGGACGTGGACGTGTTCTGCGAGGGAAAGAAAGTTTTGAGCATGGAATCCCTGGGCGGCCTGAAGACGGCCTGCGTGCTGGGCAAACCGCAGGCGGTTCCCCCGGAGCTGGAAACGGCGTCCATGGACCTGCAGAAGCTGTTTGTTCAGCTGACCAATGCCTAGAGCAGTCGGAGAGGAGTTTTTACTGTGAAAATAAAAGAAATGTTTGTCTGGCAGTTCCGAAATATTTATCGTTCTTTTCTTACCTTTTACGGAATTTATCTGTTGATTAATCTCATCGGCATTGGGGCCAATATGGCCTCCGACGGAGAAATCAACATGGGAAGCGCCATCTTTTCCTCTATGGTCTACCTGTTTGTCATAGGAATTGTAGCATTCCGGGAGCATCTGCTTTTTGCTCTGGGGAGCGGCGTATCCCGAAAGACCTTTTTCGTCAGCTTTCTGATGCTGGCAGCGGCGCTCTGCCTGTTCAGCGCGCTGGTCAATGAGGGAATGGACTGGGCCTTTGCCCGGGTTCTGCCCAACAGTGTGGAGTGGCTGGAGACCTTTAACCGGCCCTCCATAGGAAAATATGTGCTGTCCATCGCCCTGTCCTTCGGGCTGATCCTTTCCGGCTTTTTCATCGGCGGTGCCTACTATCGGATGAACAAACTGGCCAAAACCGCGGTTTCGATCACAGTTCCGGTACTCCTGTTCATGGGAATTCCGCTGCTCGTTACCTGTCTGCCCAAAAATGTTCAGACGGCGCTGGCCTACGCTGTCGGGAACTTCTTCTCATGGCTGTTTCTTTCCGTCTACAATGCGGCGCTGGTGGCGTGCGGCCTGATCGCGGTGATGCTTCTCCTGTCCTGGCTGCTGATTCGCCGCGCTCCGTCAAAATAGCAGCCGCGGATTGCCGCCATTTTCCAGAATGCCGCTGCGGTATTTCTGAAGGATTTCCCCCTTTTTGATCGTTATCTGTTTAAAGAATGATTGATCCGGCTCGTGCCGTCGGGTACCCGGCAGCACAATTGGTCTAAAAAGGATTCGGGTTGGATAATAGTAGGATACGGCATTTTTTTCAGACTGCCGATGGTAGAACGGGGGAATCACAGGATGGAGCAATGGCTCGTTGATTTTTTTCAGGATGAAAGCGAGATGCTGGATCAGCTGAATCTGTTTGGATGGCAGCATCTTCTTCTGCTGGCGGTTACACTGACCGGAGGATTCCTGCTGTACTGGTTTCGCGGCCGGCTGCAGCGGTGGAAATACCGGGAAAGCCTCCGTTATTGGATGGCAGGATTGTTTTTCCTGAATATGGCGGTTTTTTATAGTGTGCTTTTGGTCAAAGGAGTGTATGACTGGCGGATTCATCTGCCCTTTCACCTCTGCTTTATCAGCGGATTTCTCTTTATGGCCGTTTTGGTTACCGGAAACCGTCGGCTGTTCCGCATCATCTACTTTTTTACGTGGATCGGTCCGCTTCCCGCCATGCTTTGGCCCAATACGCCGGTACGGTTTGACCGGTTTCTTGCCTGGCATTTCTTTATCAGCCATCATCTGCTGCTGCTGATGGGACTGTATTGCCTGTTCGTGCTCCAATATCCGGTGGAACGGAAGGATACCGCCGATGCGTTTCTGTTTGGAAACGGTATTTTCTTTTTCATGTTTCTGTTCAACAGCCTGTTCCAAACGAATTACATTATGACCGGTCAGCTCCCAGCCCATATCACGGCGATGTTTCCATTCCTGAAGCGGATCAACTTCCCGATTTTCTGGTTGGAGCTCTGCGGGATTGCCGGAATCGCATTGGCATATCTGCCGGCGGTGGCGGGCCGGAACAGGAGTGCAGACAGCGTTTCCGCCCGGCTCCCAATGAGTTGCATTCCTCAAAACAGAATGTTATAATAATGCCGGAACGGATCAGCTGGGCGGCGTACCGTCTCTGCTGAAAAAGGCAACCGGAAAGGAAGAGAACAAATTGTCCCAATCCAAAATATGGAAAAGTCTTACCGGTGAAGAGCTCGAGCGGGTCATAAAGAAGCATTTCGGAGCCGGAAAGATAGAATACCGGCTCCTTCCCGGCGGAATGTTCAATACCACCTATCTGGTCAATCTGGTTTCCCGGAACAGAAAAATAGTCCTGCGGGCAGGCCCTGTCAACCGTGAACTGCTGCTTCCGTTTGAGCATCAGCTGATGCAGGCGGAATTCAGCTTTTATGAAAACTGCAGGCGCGTGGGGGTGCCCGTCCCCCGCGTTGCAGCTTGTGACACCGGAAAGAGTCTTCTTGACCGGGATTATATGATTACAGAGTATATTGAGGCGGTTCCCCTTTCCGATGAGTCTGTTTCCGATGAGGAAAAGGAGGCCTTATATGAAGAGGCCGGTTCCTTCGCCGCAAGGATTAACGGCATCCCGGGAACCGTTTTCGGACGGGTCGGCGATGCGGCATCGGGAAAGGGCTTTTCCGCATGGAGCGCTTTTTTGAGGGAGGAAGTCAGCCAATGGGCCGGGAAAGCGGCCGAATTTCAAGTTTTTCCCGAATCGGAATTGGAAAAGGTACAGGCTGTTTTTCGGACATACACGGAAATCCTGGACGAAATCCACGAGCCGAAGCTGGTTCATGCGGACTTGTGGGCCGGAAATATTCTGGTGTCGGGAACATCCGGGCGGCGCCGGCTGGCTGCTGTGATTGACGGTGACCGGGCGATTTGGGGGGACCGTGATTTTGAGCTGGCCAGCGGCTGGCTGGTCAATCCCGCTTTTCTGAAAGGCTATGGGGAGATAAGCGTTCCGGACGAACACGCCCTTCTGAGGAAAAAGCTCTATATGCTGCTGTATCATGTCATTGACTCCTATGTGTGGCAGGTTGAGTACGACAATATGGAAAACAGCCTGTCCGAAAAGGAAAAAGTACGTCAGCTTCTTGCAGAACTGTAAAAAAAGACCGTCAGCAGCGAGAAAAGCTCCTGACGGTCTTCTATTTGTGATATTTTCCTCCCGAGATAATCTGAAAGGAGCGGTAAATCTGCTCCAAAAGCATGACCCGGGCCAGCTGATGGGGAAATGTCATGGGGGACATGGAAAGGCGGAGCCCGGCTTTGCTCTTCACTTCACCGGACAGGCCGAAGGAGCCGCCGATGATGAAGTCGATTTCACTTTCCCCTCCCACAGCGACAGAGCTGATTTTCTCCGCCAGTTCCGGCGAAGAAAGCTCCTTCCCTTCAATGCACAGGGGAATCATCATGCCGCCGCATTTTTGCAGGATGGCTTTCCCTTCGGCATCCAGCCCCTGTTCGATCTGGGCAGGGGAGGGATCGGAAGGAAGACGGTATTCCGGAAGCTCAAAGATCTCCAACCGGCAGAACGCCGACAGCCGTTTTTGATATTCGGCGCAGGCAGCCCGGAGATAATCCTCCTTCAATTTTCCAATACAGACGATATGAATCGTAATCATAAATAACCCCGGCTGTTTACAGCTCAATAATTTCACCGATATTCTGGCGTCTCGCCACGGACAGTATGTAGTCCTCTCCCAGCACCGCTCCTGTTTTTGATACCGCAGCCAATGATGTGGCATAGGCGATTTCAGGCCGGTTGTTCTGCTCGCTCAGATGCCCCAGCAGAAACTTTGTGGTACCGCTGTTGAACAGCCGGATCAGCGTATCCGCACAGTCACAGTTGGCAAGATGACCCCTGTCTGAGAAAATCCTTCGCTTCAAAAAGGGAGGATAAGAGCCGGTTTCCAGCATGGCTTCATCGTAATTGGACTCCAGCAGCACAAAATCGCAGCCCTCCAGATTTTCGTTCACCTCGTCGGTGACACATCCGAGATCCGTGCAGATGCAGGCGGTCTTTCCGGAGGATGATCCGCCGCAGAACTCGATGTGATATCCCAGGGAGCGCGCACTGTCATGAGGCGTGTGAAAGGCATGCACCGCCATTCCGGCGATCTCGGCAGTTTTACGGCTGATCTCCATGGCAGTGGAACCCGGCGGCAGGCACCCTTTTTTCACCAGCTCCGCAAGAGTCTCCCGGGAACCGTACACGGGTACTTTCAGAAGGTCGGCGATGGCACAGAGCCCCTGAATATGGTCGGAATGCTCATGAGTGATGAAGATTGCCTGAATGGCACAGGGGTCTATTTCCTGCAGGGAAAGGTGACGCTTCAGCTGCCGCAGGGAGAGCCCGGCGTCAATCAGAATGCCAGAAGAGCGGTTTCCCACGTAGGTGGCGTTCCCCTTAGAGGAGGAGCAGAGAGAGTACACAAAAGAATGTTCGGACATAAAAAGGACTCCTTGTTGGGAAGAAACCGGCCGGCCTGCAGACCGAGCCGGGCCGCACCTTATGGAACACAGCGTCCCCCGCCTTTCGGCAGGGGATCGCGGCGATCATATAAAAACTTACAGGGCCTGCTCCAAAACGGAATCGGGAATGGATATCTTTTTGATATCCGCGCCCAAGGCTCGCAGCTTGATTTCAATGTTTTCGTATCCACGCTCGATGTGGTAAATATCCTCGATTTCGGTAATGCCGTCTGCCGTCAGGGCGGCGATGACCAGAGCAGCGCCGGCGCGCAGGTCGGTGGCCTTCACGGGAGCACCGGAGAATCGCTTAATGCCTTCTACAACAGCTGTGCGGCTGTCCACGGAAATGTTGGCGCCAAGCCTCCGCAGCTCGTCCACATACCGGAACCGGTTGTCAAAAATGCTCTCCGTAACGATACTTGTCCCCTCTGCCAGACAGAGAAGCGTCGTGATCTGGGGCTGCATATCGGTGGGAAATCCCGGGTACGGAATGGCCTTTACATTGGTTCGCAGAAAGGGCTTATCCCCGATGACCCGGACGCTGTCGTCATACTCCATCACGGTGACACCGATTTTATCCAGCTTGGAGGTAATGCACTCCAGGTGCTTGGGAATGACGTTTTTAATGAGCACATCTCCCCGCGTGGCCGCCGCGGCTACCATGTAGGTGCCCGCTTCGATCTGGTCGGGAATGATGGAATAGGTGGTGCCGTGGAGCGACTCGACGCCGCGCACTTTGATCACGTCCGTACCGGCACCCATGATGTCGGCTCCCATGGAGTTGAGAAAGTTTGCCAGGTCAACGACGTGGGGTTCCTTTGCGGCGTTTTCGATAATGGTCTGCCCTTCCGCCAAAACCGAAGCCAGCATGGCGTTAATGGTACCGCCGACGGTTACAAGGTCAAAATAAATGTGTGCGCCCTCGAGCTTCTCCGCATTGAGCTCCACCATACCGAATTCGATATCGGACTGAGCTCCGAGAGATTTAAAGCATTTGATATGCTGATCGATAGGACGAACCCCCAGATCGCAGCCGCCGGGAAGGGAAACCTTTGCATGGTGGAAGCGGCCCAGCAGGGCGCCGAGGAAATAGTAGGAAGCGCGCATTTGACGCGCTTTTTCGTAGGGAACTTCGGGTATACTGATATTGGTGGTGTCAATTTCGAGGGTGCTCTTATTGATTACGGTAATTTTGGCGCCCATTTCGTTGAGAATCTTTATGCTGATAGCAACATCGCTGATGTTGGGAATATTTTCAATAATACAGGGGGAAGCGGCAAGAATGGTGGCGGGCAGAATGGCAACTGCGGCATTTTTCGCACCGCTGATCGTGACTTCGCCCCGAAGCCGGTTTCCTCCTTGAACAACATATTTTTCCACGTGTTTCTCTCCTTTGCGCATATCATCAGTAGTATATCACAGGTTTCTAAAAAATAAAAGTATTTTTGTAAATTTTGTCACATAGCCGACAGGCCCTCATTGTGTCAAAAGCGCATCCGGTTTCGCGCCTGAAAATCCGATGAAGGGACGGCGGCATATATAGTTATATGAAAACAAAAGAGAAAAATACAAGTCAAAATAATGTAGGATGCTTCCCATCCGGCGGCAAAAAAAATCCGTGCGGCGCATTCTGAAAAGGAAGTTCGGAATGCGCCGCGCGAACCGCAAAGTCTTCTTATTTGGAAAAAGATACCATATTTTTGTATTCTCCGGGGGTACAGTCCGGAATGGTCATAGCGCCCGAACTTTTTACGTAAAAATCCACAGGGCCCGCGCTGCCGACGATGGCATAGGCGTACCCCGCCTCGTACATGGAGGCCAGGCATTTCAGGTAAAGGGCTTTTCCCACGCCTTTTCCCCGCATGGATTCGTTTACTCCGGTAGGGCCGAAAAAGCCCTTGGCAGTTGTATCGTAGCAGGCAAACCCCACAATTTTTCCGTTTTGGGTGGCGATATAACAGGAGGAGGGAAGGTTCAAAACAGCCTTGCTTGCCTCATCCGCCCAAGTAACACTGAAATTGCTTTGAATGAATTCGCGAATGACGGTAAGGTCGGGGCTCATTGCCCTTTTAATCAGAATTCCCTGCTTTTCCAACTCACCGACAGACTCGGTGCAGGGGGCGAGATCATACAGCTTGACCAGCAAATCCGGCATTGAAATCCTACCTTTCTTTTTCATGCGTCGAGACTTCGTATATCTGCCGCATGAACCTATGTTTATTGTGAACAAAAAAATGAAAAATACAGATCTGTTACAAAACTATCATAAACAGATTGAATTTGCAAGGAAATTCTACTACAATGAACATGACGCAAGAGTAAGTCTGCACCGTTTCGGCCATAAGGGACGAAGCGGCGCAGGGCCAAAGCCGGGGCGGGATTTTCGGCTTGGCGGAAAGGTGCGGTGGTTATAACATGACGAAATATACGGCAAAGCTGGCCGCAGACTTAAGACTGCTGGGAGTAAAAGCGGGGGACATCCTGCTGGTGCATACCTCCATGAAGGGGCTCAATACGCCGGAGCTGGCTCCGGATGATGTGATACAGGTTCTGCTGGACATTCTTACTCCGGAGGGAACGCTGCTGGTTCCGGCATTGAGCTATTCGGACGTGACGCCTCAATACCCTGTTTTTGACGCGAGAAATACGCCCAGCTGCATCGGCGCTCTTCCGGAACGCTTCCGGCTGAAATGGGCGGAGTACCGGAGCATCCATCCCACCCATTCTGTCTGCGCCCGGGGAAAGATGGCCTATGCCATGACGGCATGGCATAGGTTGGACAACACTCCTGTGGGATCTCATTCTCCCTTTATGCAGCTTCCGAAGCTGAACGGGAAAATTCTGATGCTTGGCTGCGGGCTGCGTCCCAACACCTTTATGCACGGCGTAGAGGAGGCGGCTCATGCATCCTATCCGCTGGCGAAAAAAACGGTTCGGTACACCGTTACAGATATGGAGGGAAACACCAGTCAGCAGGAATATTTCCCTCATTCCTTCGGAACCCTGATTCAGCGGTATGACCGGCTCCAGGAGGTTATGAGCCGGGAAGGGCTGGCGGAGGGCGCCGTTTTGATGGGAAAATCCTATCTGATTGATGCTGCCGAGGCCTACCGGGCAGGCGTGGGAAAAATCCGGGAGGAGGAAGAATTCTTCGTGGAGCGTCCCGGGCAGGAGAAAAACATCTGAAATCCCAAAAGAAATTTTGCAGAGAGGCCGGAATGTGCCTGCAAAACAGGCTCTATTCCCGATAATTGGGCATTTGTTCGGCTGATAAAGAATATTCCGGTTTGCTTTCGCATATAGAATAGTGCCGGTGTTCCGCCCCCCGCAGCTGCGGAGGGCGGAAATTTTTCAAAAAGGGATGGTGGTCGGCAATGGGAGCTCATTTCATGGAATTCCGGAAAAAGGAAATCATCAACATGACCAACGGAATGAAAATCGGCTATGTGGACGATCTCGTTTTTGATACGGACAGCGCACAGGTGGAGTCCATTGTGGTATTCGGACGTCCCCGCTTTTTCGGACTTTTCGGAAGGAGCGAGGATATGCTCATTCCGTGGAAGGACATTGAAATAATCGGAGAAGACACCATTCTGGTAAAGAGTGAAGGGGCGGAATACCAGAAAAGATCTCCGAGGGTCAGCTATTTCGACAAATTGTTTGGCTGAACTTGTCACATAGACGCAGATATGCTATGATGATACTATTATATGCTGTATATGCTGCCTTTATCGGAGATTTGTGCCAATTACAGGGAAATTGAAAAATCATCGTTCCCAAGGAGGGGCAGAGGGTGGAAAAGAAAAAGGCATGGGTACCGGTCTGGATGAAAGTCGTGCTGGGAATTCTGCTGGGAATTCTGGCGGGTTTCTCTGCTCTGGTGGCGATGGTCTGGATTCAGAAAGCACAGGCGGATGAACGGAACACGCTGCCGGTTATGGCCGGGTACCGCTACTGCCCGGTCGGTGCGGGCAATTTCGGAACGAAATATCCGGAAGGCGCCCTGCTGCTGGTGGAGCCGGAGGATACCTATCCAAATGGTGCCGAACTGTTGATTATCGGCAAAGATGTGGCACAACAGGATCAGCTTTTGAGCGGGAGATACCTGCTGGTCCGGAAAACAGACTATGAAGATATGAAAACCACCGGAACCCTGCTTGGGAACGGTGACGAAGTGGTATTTATCCGCCCCCAGATCATGGGAAGGGTAGAATACATCATTCCCGCTTTGGGAAGTCTTTATCTGCTTCTTTTCAGCAGCTGGGGTGTGCTGGCTGTCATTGGAGTACCGGCTTTGCTGGCGCTCGTATGGGCAGGAGCCATGGGGATTGTACGGCTGCGCCGAAAAGGCAGGGCGGATTTCGAGGAGTTCTCTTCCGGTGATGAGGAAACGGAACCTGCTTCCGAAGAGCAGTCTTCCCCGAAAGAACACCCCAGAAAGAAAAGCGCACGTCCTTCACAGGACAAAGCGCTTTTGAAGGAGCACGATAAGCTGGACCTGTTTGAGGAGGAGTCCTCCCCGGTGATGCCGGATACGGTTTCTGCGGGAGAAGCGGGGCACCATGCTTTTGCGGAAACTGCCGAACAGGACGAAAATTTACCGGCAGCGGATTTGGATGTCTCACCCGCCGAGGAGACCCGGGTAATCCTTCTTCGCAGGCCCGCCGGTCCTGCCGCGGGGTCTCTCCATGATACAATTGAATTTGATCCGCAGAAATTTCGCGGGAGAGAGGGCGAAAAGGTTTCGGACTCCGCCTCCCCGGCTTCGGATTTGCCCGGATCCGATCAATCCGCTCCCGAAGCGGTCGCCATCTATCCGAAGGATGGGCAGAAGGCGGAAACATTTTCCCCCGGCTATTTGAATCAAAATCTGGAGGGCTCTTTGGAAGAGCTGCGTTCTGCTCTGCAGAGCAGCGATAAGTCCGGGGAAAGTTCCCCTGAGGATACCCGGGCAGAGAAAAAGGAGACTGCCCATCGCCCTCCGTCCTTCGATCCGGATAAGGCAGTGGATGAAATCAGGCGCGGAAACGCCCTTTACGGGCTGAAAATTTCCTTCGGGACCGAAAAAACGCTTCAACACACGGCAAAACCGGAAATCCCGGACGAAAAGGTTCCCTCTGATACCCAGCCCGAAAAGAATGAAAATTTGCCGGAAACTTCTTCAGCCGGGGGAAAGCAGCCGGACATACCGCTTTTGTCCGCAGATGAAATTCTGCGCCTTTACCGGCAAAACCGGGAGGCTGCTTCTAAGGCGCAGGCCGGCAGCCACGATTACCATAACCGAAACGATACGGATTCCCCGGAGCACCGCTGACAGGGAATTGCCCTTTTCTTTCCGGAAAACGGGAAATCTCTGACATCGATGCGCAGCCCGAAAGGCCGGGCTGATGAGTGAATCGTCAAAACGGACTGCGCTGAGTTCAGGCAGCCCGTTTTTTTGATGGAAAAGCCGGAATCTGAAGCGGCTTTGCACCATATATATAGGATGAATATGCCAAGGAAAAACAGGCTCCGTTTCAATACTTATCCATTTCTGTTTATGGTTGGAAGCGGGACGGGCCCCTGCCAAAATTTCACAGCATAAACTTTCCTGTAGACCTTGACCTTATTTGTCAAAAAATATACAATAATGTGGTATGAAAAAACGCCGTCGAACGCCGGAATCATTTTCCGAATTTTCTGCTGCCCCCAATATGTATGTCATATCGGAGGAAACACACGATAAAAAGAGAGTGAGCAGGAGGATTTCCCGAAAAGGGCGTTCGGCACATGCTACGCGGAAAGGGACAATATGAAAAAGAGAAAGATCAGACAAAAGAGAGTAAGTCAATGGGCGGCGGTACTGCTGGCAGCGCTGCTGTCGGTTTCCCTGACATCCTGCGGGAAATACCGGAATGTGGTGGCCTTGGAGGACGGTTCTGACACCGCCACAAGTGTCCCCGCCTCCAGCGAGACAACCACCAGTGAGACCGAGAGCGAAGTTTCCGAGTATCCCAGCTCGGAGGAGGAGCTTTCCAGCCAGCCTTCCAGTCAGCTGTCCTCCATTGAGGAAAAGATCGAACAGGCCAATACATCCTCCAAGGAACAGCCGAAAAAGCAGAATACAGCTTCGAGCAAACCGGCAGCCTCCAGCAAACCGGCAGCCTCCAGCAAGCCGGCAGCTTCCAGCAAGCCGACAGCTTCCAGCAAGCCTGCTGAATCCAGCAAGCCCGAATCCAGCAAACCGGAATCCGTTCCGGAGACGTCCCAAAGCGGGGAGATGAAGGCGGTATGGCTGTCCTTTCTGGAATTCCAGGCATTCAAAGGTTCCAGCGAGAGCGGATTTACCAGTAAAATTCAGAATATCTTTGATACAATCGCGGCCAAAGGTCTCAATACCGTGATCGTACAGGTGCGCCCTCACGGCGACTCCTTCTATGAAAGTGACTATTATCCCTGGTCCAAGTGCATCAGCGGAACGATGGGGGTAGGCGTCAGCTACGATCCCCTTAAAATTATGGTAAAGGAAGCTCATGCCAGAGGTCTGAAAATCCATGCGTGGATCAATCCCTACCGCACCATGACCGAAGGGGAATTTTCCACTGTGGATTCCTCCTATCCGGTGAAAAGCTGGTATGAGTCCTCCGACAAAAGCAGTTATATGTTCTACAACAAAGCGGATAAGCGCTGGTGGCTGCAGCCCGGAAATGCAGAAGTGCAGAAGCTGATTATCAACGGCGTAAAAGAAATTGTGTCCCGCTATGATGTGGACGGAATTCATCTGGACGACTATTTCTATTGCAGTAAGCCCGCCGACTACGGCGATACGGTGGAGCAGGCCAAAGCCAATACCACGGCCATGGTAAAGGGACTGCACGATGCCATCAAGAAAATCAACAGGCGGGTGTCCTTCGGCGTAAGCCCTTCGGGTGCGTTCCGTTTAAGCAGCAGCCTTCCGGAATCCGACCGGAATTACCTGTCCACCGATCTGGCCCTTTGGTGCAGCGAGCCGGGTTATCTGGACTATGTGATGCCGCAGATTTACTGGGGCTACAACCACAGCGTTCAGCCCTTTACCCAGACACTCCAGAAATGGGCTGACTTTGTGACGGAGCCCAGCGTGGATCTCTATGTGGGGCTGGCGCCTTATTCCCTGGCCGCCAGCGAAATTGAAGCGCAGGTCCAGGACATCGACAGCAGCTCGGAAGCCAAGGGATATTGCCTGTTCCGTTACGATCATATTCATGGGCTGAACCTTTCCTAAGGTGCAGCGGTAATCCTTCCTCCGCAGCGTCAGCGCTCCCGTAAAACTCCGGGACGCTGACGGCGGAAAACAGAAAGAGAGAAAGATCAGAAAAAATCGGGGTAAATGTAAGGAAAAAGAGAAAAGAGGACGTCAAATGCCATATGCAAAAAAAGTGAGGAAAGTCAGAGCCAAAGAGAAAATTCCGAAAAAAGAGGTCGGGAATGATCCAAATCAGGAAGAGCAGGGAAAAGAACCGAAACCGGAAAAGAAAAAGAGCAAAAACGGGAAGCATACAGTAATTCTGATTGCTTTGCTGATTTTTACCGTGCTGGCGCTGGCAGCCGCGGGGCTGTTCGCGTGGAACCTGTATCTGGACGATCAGGAGCGGAAGGCCAAGGAACTGGAAGAGGCCCAGCCCCGCATTGTGATTCCGGCCGGCTTTTTCGATACGCAGACCTACGAGCAGACACTGCCTAAGGATATCCATTCCATCCGCATTGCCCCCGGCACGGACTTTTATAAGGACGACACCGTTACCGAGGAAGCGGCCTCTGCCGAATTGGATCAGGTGATGACTCAGATTGTAAATCTGAATATGAATTCCATTCTGGTGGATACCCGCATGCCCGACGGGCGGGTGATCTTTGCCTCCAAGGCGGTGCAGTCCACCCCTGTGGATCTGCTGAAGTTGATCACAAAGAAAGCCGCGGAAAACGGCCTGACGGTCAGCGCTGTTTTTCATGCTTCGGATCTGCTGCTGGCGGATGGCACCCCCCTTGCCAGCCATGTTTCTTCCGTCAACCGTCAGGCTCTGATGGATGCTGCCGGAGAATTGGCGGTGTATGAGCTGGAAACGCTTCAGCTGGAAGACTACTATACCAAACGGAGCGGCGATACCTATCGGGAATTTGTGTCCTACGGTGCGGTGGGCGACTATAACAGCTGGCTTTTAAACACCACCAACGTGGCACTGGAGCGGATTGTGGAAACCGTTCGTTCTGCAAAGAATACTCTTCCTGTGGGAATCGGCGTTTCCAGCGTCTGGGCCAACGCCGCCGCAAAGGAAGGCGGCAGTGAGACGTCCGCCGATTTTCAGGCGCTGATTGACGGCCATGCCGACACCAAAGGACTGACCGAAGGAAAGAAAATTGATTTTGTAGATGTCAATATTCCCACCTCCCGCAGCAGCGGGAAGGTTCCCTTTAAAACTGCGGTAAACTGGTGGGCGAATCTCTGCAAGGCAAGCGGCGTGCCCATGTATGTAACCCACCGGGGAGAGAACCTTGCCAACGGAGAAGCCGGTGCAGGCTGGGAAGCAACGGATGAGCTGGCCACACAGGTGGCGGATGCCAAGGCTACCGGGGTCTGGAACGGAAGCATCTTTTCCGGGCTTTCCCGGCTGGTTTCCAATCCCGGAAATGCCACTGACATTCTGACGGAATATCTGGCGGGAAGCTACAGCGAGAACGAGCTTCGTACCCGCCTCAACATTACGGCTCCGTCTAAGCTGAATACCGTGACCTATGAGAAAAACGCGCAGTTCCGGGGAACCTTTGACCCCAATCAGGAGGTAACCCTGAACGGCAAAAAGGTAGAGCCCTCGGAGCGGGGAGGATTCTCCGTCTGGGCAGACCTGAAGGTGGGAATGAACACCTTTGTATTCACCCATAAGGGACAAAAACGCACCTACAACATTGAGCGCAAGGTCGTTATCTTTAAATCTGCGTCTCCGGCGGGAAAAACGCTGAAAATGGCGGGAAGCTCACAGCTGGGCGTCAGCGTAGTGGCTTATGACGGATCGAAAATCACCGCTTCGCTGAACGGACAGACCATTCAGCTCCAGCCTGCCGGCGGTACGGAAACCGGGCAGGAGACGGACTACATTACTTACGAGGGCAGTTTCACCCTGCCCAAGGCCACTGCGAAGGAACAGAGCATCGGAAAGATTTCATTCGGCGGCAGCTATGAAGGATACAAGGAATCTGCCAGCGGCGCATCCGTTGTGGTGGACAAGCTGCCGGACGAGGTGGATCCGGATACGGCTACCGGTCAGCAGATGCCCATGGCTACGGTGACCTCCGGATATGCCAATACTTACCCCTACAATACCACACCCAGCACCGCTCAATCCATTCTGTACCAGCTTCCTTACGGTACGCAGGATATCGTTTTGAGCGAAAACGGTGATTTCTATAACCTTCGTTCGGGAAAAACCGTGAAAAAGAGCTCGGTTTCGCTGAACACTGAGGAGTTCCCCGGCAACAACGCCATCACTCATATGACCATGGGAACGGAAGGCAACGACACGGTGATCCGTCTTACGATGAACTGGAAATCTCCCTTCTCGCTGACGCTTTCACCGTATCCCACTACTCTGGAAACTTCCGGCTCAAAGGAAAACTACTCCTTCCAGGCCAACCATGTCACACTGACTTTCGATTATGTGACACGTATCGGTGCTGGGGAAGGAAACACCGGAGTCTCCGGCAATCTGAACGGCAGCTCGATTTTCTCGGGTACGCCGAAGATGGAACGCATTAAAAATAAGGAACGGAATATCTGGCAATATCAGATGACACTTCCTTTAAACGAGACAGGGCGTTATTACGGCTGCCATGCAGGCTGGGACGGAAATACTCTGGTTCTGCGGTTTAATCAGGCGCCGCAGAACGGAAGTCTGTCCGGTATGAATATTGTGGTGGACCCCGGCCACGGAGGAAAGGATACCGGCAACATGGCCGGCCGCGATGTGATCGAGAAAAACGTAAACCTGCTTTATGCCCAGGAAGTTGCCGCCGCTCTGGAAAGCCGCGGCGCCAATGTGATATTCACCAGAACAGGCGATGAAACCGTAAGTCTGGATCAGCGGACTGCCATCGCTCATGCCAACAATGCGGATCTGTTCATTTCCTGCCATCAGAATTCGGCGGGAGCCAACGGGGCGCCTCACGGTGTTCAGGTCTACTACAATGCGCCCTTCAGCCAGCCGCTGGCACAGTATGTACAGGCCCAGCTGGCGCCGCTGATGGGAGATTCCCAGTGGAACTGCTGGAGAGGGCCCTATCCGCAGTACAACTTCGTTGTGACGAGGGAGCGGCAGTATCCTTCGATTCTGATTGAATTCGGCTTCCTGTCCAACCTTTATGATGAGGGATTGGCACAGGATCAAAGCCACCGTCAGGCAATGGCGGAAGCAGTGGCGGAAGGCGTTGTACAGTATTACGCCTCCCGGAACTGATTTTGTGCCGGACGGATAGCTTGTAAGCGAGAACAGAGGGAGGGCTTTTTCAAAGCCCTCCCTCTCCCTGTTTCTGGGGCAAAACGGGAGGGAGTAATGAAACAGCCGGGAAAGCAGGGGGATTTTGTCGATATTTTACCTTGACGGAGGAGAAATGACAGTTTAAAATAATGTAAACTGTAAGCAGCAGGAGTTGTATTCCTCATTCCGGCGGCGTATGCTCCGGGGAATGGGGCATGAAAAGGGGCGGAAAACTTGAATTATCGTATCATTGATGCACACGCACACATTTTTCCACAGAAAATAGCCGAAAAGGCGGTAGAGTCGATCGGCAATTTTTATGATCTGGAAATGCATAAAAAGGGAACGGCGGAAGCGCTGCTGGAAAGCGGAAAAACCATCGGTGTGGAAAAGTATCTCGTCTGTTCCACGGCGACCCGTCCGGAACAGGTGATGGCAATCAACGACTTCATTTACGAGGAATGCCGGCTGCATCCGGAATTTGTCGGTTTTGCCACTCTGCATCCCGATTTTCCGGATCTGGAAGGGGAGATGGAACGGATTCTGAAGCGGGGCTATTACGGCATTAAGCTGCACCCGGATTTTCAGAGGTTCAATATTGATTCCCCAAAAGCCATGGAAATTTATCGTCTGGCCGAAGGAAAGCTGGCAGTGCTGTTTCATACCGGAGATGCCCGATATGACTTTTCGCGGCCGTCCCGGCTGGCAAAGGTCAGCGAGAAGTTCCCGAATCTTCTCTGTATTGCAGCGCACTTTGGAGGGTATCAGTGTTGGGAGGAAGCCTACAACACCTATGAAAACCCCAATATTTACATGGATACCTGCAGTTCGCTGTTTGCCATCGAGCCCGATACCGTGAACCGCTTTTTGGAAAAGTTCGGGCCGGAACGCTTTTTCTTCGGAACCGATTTTCCCATGTGGTCCCACGACAAGGAACTGGAACGGTTTGAGAAACTGGGCCTCCCCGAAGATGTCAAAAAAGAAATACTGTATGATAACTTTGATCGGGCTGTCATCCGGGCCAATCCCCGGGGCGGAATGATTTTCTGACCTTTTATTTTGCGGGGCCAGTTGTTTGTCTGGTCCGCTTTGGGCAGAAAGATACAATTGTGCAAAAAAATAAATTTTTTATTTGTTCAAATAAGATTGAAAAAGTTTTAACAATATTGTATAATAAATTTGATTTCGGAATTTTGCCGGATACGATTGCTTTAAGCCGCTTATTGTCTGGAAACAGTCTTAAGCGTCACTTTTTCAATGGGATCCGGGATCATTTTTGAATACAACAGTTGCAACGGAGAAGGAGAAAAAAGTATGGATATTACATGGAGTGAGACCTGGGCCACTGTAATCATCGGACTGGGCGTTGTATTCGCAGTGCTGCTGGTTCTGGTATTTCTTTGCTGGGTTTTGAGCAAGGTAATGGGCGGCGTGGTTAAGTCCGATAAGCCGCAGGCAGACAAAAAAGAAGCCCCCAAGGCCAAGAAAACACCCGCTCCGCAGGTTCAGAAGACCGCGCCGGTGGTGGAAGATGGAATTTCCAATGAGGTGGTCGCCGCTATTTCCGCTGCTGTTGCCTGCATGATGGGGGCCGGAAAACCCTTTGCCATCCGCAGTGTAAAGAGAGCAAGAGGAGCCCGTCCGGTCTGGAGCGCCGCAGGTATTGCCGAAAATACCCGTCCTTTCTGACGTTTTCCCATATTGGACGATACCTGACAGAGACGACTATACTGATAAGGAGAAATAGAGATTATGTTTGAAGTTTTTCTCAAGACGCTTTCCGGTCTGTGGGAAAGTTCCGGTATTTACGGCTTTTTCCAGAACAACTCTTTTGACTGGCAGTCTTTGGTGATGATCGGAATTTCCTTCCTGCTGGTTTATCTGGCGGTGGTCAAAGGATTTGAGCCTCTGCTGCTGCTCCCCATCGCATTTGGTATGTTTTTAACCAACCTGCCCCTGACCGAAATGTTCCATATGGAGTATTTCGTTGATCCCAGCGGATATATTCCGTGGAAAGAGCTGCTCCATGACGGCGGCTTGCTGGACTTCCTCTATCTGGGCGTTAAGCTCGGCATTTATCCGTCGCTGATTTTCCTGGGCATCGGTGCAATGACCGACTTCGGTCCGCTGATTGCCAATCCCAAGAGCTTCCTGCTGGGCGCTGCTGCACAGCTGGGTATTTTCGCTACTTTTGTAGGCGCAATTGCCATCAGCTCTTTGATTCCCGAAACAGCTCCCCAGTGGCTGCTGGACATGCGCTTTACCGGTGCGGAGGCCGCTTCCGTGGCAATCATCGGCGGCGCTGACGGCCCCACTGCCATCTATGTAACCAAGACACTGGCTTCTCACCTGCTGGGTGCTATCGCGGTTGCCGCCTATTCCTATATGGCTCTGGTTCCGCTGATTCAGCCTCCCATTATGCGTGCTCTGACCACCAAGAAAGAGCGTGCCGTGGTGATGAAGCAGCTTCGTCCGGTTTCCAAAACCGAGAAGATCCTTTTCCCCATTTTTGTTACGCTGGTTATTTCTCTCCTGGTCCCCTCTGCGGCGCCTCTGATGGGCATGCTGATGCTGGGTAACCTGATGAAGGAGAGCGGCTCAGTGGACCGTCTGGTCAAGACCGCCCAGAATGAGCTGATGAACATTGTCACCATCTTCCTCGGCGTTACCGTTGGTGCTACCGCCAAGGCAAGCACCTTCCTGCAGGGAAAAACACTCTTTATCATTGTTCTCGGCTTGATTGCATTCTGCCTGGGCACTGCCGGCGGCGTTCTCTTCGGAAAGCTGATGTATCTCTTTACCAAGGGCAAGGTAAACCCGCTGATCGGTTCTGCAGGTGTTTCCGCGGTTCCGATGGCAGCCCGTGTTTCCCAGCGCGTAGGCGCGGAGACCAACCCCACCAACTTCCTGCTCATGCATGCTATGGGCCCGAACGTAGCCGGTGTTATCGGTTCCGCGGTTGCTGCGGGTGTTCTCTTAAGTATCTTCGGTTGATTTGTTGTGTCAAAAGGCGCTCTTCTGATTCAGAAGAGCGCCTTTTTGTATGAATCAAAAGCTAGGGAACCTCTGATTTATTCTTTATTTGGACTTCATTATGGCGCCCAAACCGCGAATTTGCCTACTTGAGCGGTTTTAGAAGCCATTGAATCAGAGGCTCCCTAATACCTGCTTTGAAAGGATTTGCGGTACTTGGAGGGGGATATGCCCACCGTTTTGCTGAAGTACGCCGTAAATCCGGAAGCGCTTTCATAGGAAAGCAGTTCCGAGATTTCCTGAATGGTGCAGTCCGTGTTGGCCAACAGATATTTGGCCCGTTCCAGCCGCTGGTTCAGCAGGTCCTGCCGTGGAGAGACGCCGAACAGGTTTTTGTAGAGCAGGCAGAAGTGGGAAACACTGTAGTTCATTTCTTCCGCCATGCGGCTTAACTGCCATTGGGCTTCGGGATTGCTGGCGAGGGAAAGACGCAGGTTGTTGAAGCGTTCCACCACGGAATGGTTGGCCCGCCCGCTTTCCTGACGCTGTAATTCAGCGGCCAGTTCATACATCAGAAGGTTAAACTGCAGATCGGAGAGCTCCTGCCGGTAGGGAGCGGGGGAGTTGACCGCCATGTTGAGCTGGCGGAAAAGCTCATCCATTTTTGCGTAGTTTTCTGCGGGGAAAGGCCGGTTGAGCGGGATGGACAGGCGATGGAAAAACTCGGGCAGATCCGGGTGGTCGAAGTGCATCCAGTTTTCCAGCATGACTCCCTGCCGGGGATAATACAGCTGATGAGTACCATGTTGATAGATTGCGAAGGTGTTTTCCGAATAATCCCGCAGAGCGCCTTCCGAAAGGATCCGCATGGGCATGTGAAAATGAACAAAGGCAAAATTCGGAGGGCCGCTAAGCCTGTCTATGGAAAATCCCTTCTCCACGCGGGAACGGTAGATGCAGGCCTCTATTTGAATGTTCTCAAGCATTTAAATTCCCTCCGAATCAGAAAGTACAAAAGAATGAGAAGAATGCAGCGAAAGATTTTTAAAGACAAACTTGTTATGATGGACTCACATACAGCAGGATAAGGAGTGATTTTATGAAATCCGGTATCAATATTGATCTGCAGAAAGTAATCGCAAATCCCAATCCCAAAATGTGGGGCATCTTTTACGAAGAGATCAACCATGCAGGCGATGGCGGCCTGTATGCGGAACAGATTTTGAACCGAAACTTTGCGGGAGCGAATCTTCCCGAGGGCACCGTTTATTTTAACGGGAAAGCAATGACAAAGGAGGGCCACCTGGAAAATTTCCCGATCAAAGAAAGCCTTCCGGGATGGAAACTCAAGTGTGGGTATGGAACCGAAGCGGTGCTCTCCAAAACTTTGGATGATCCCCGGAATCCGGATTGCCCCGAGCAGATGAAGCTTTTTCTCTGCGATCAGGGGAACGGCGCCAGAATCATTAACAGCGGCTATTGGGGCTTTTCCGTATGCAGTGAGGGATATCATGGCACTGTTATTGTAAAGAGCCGTGACATTCAAACGATGCGGGTGGGACTGATGAGAACCAACGGCGCTGTCGTTGCGGAGGCGGAGATTGCAGGAATTGAAGCGGAGTATAAAAAGTTTGAGTTTACATTAAGCGGCACAGATGCCAAAGATGTCCGCTTTTTCATTGAAGTTTTGGGAAGCGGCACCATCTGTTTCGACTTTGTTTCCCTGTTTCCCAATCATACTTATCTTAACAGAAAATATGGTCTGAGAAAAGACCTGATGGAATTTTTAAAGGCAATGCGTCCGGGATTTGTCCGTTTCCCCGGCGGATGTGTAGTGGAAGGAATCAACCTGCAAAATGCAATTCATTGGAAGAAAACCATCGGCCCCATCGAAGACCGCCCCGGCCATTGGGATCTTTGGAATTACCGCTGCACGGATGGACTGGGAATGCATGAATTCCTGCAGATGTGCGAGGATCTGAATGCGGATGCGATGTATGTCTGCAACTGCGGAATGTCCTGTCAGGGCAGAATGTCTGAGACACTTTCCCCCGGCGAAGACAATCATTGGCTGACCGACGCCCTGGATGCCATCGAATACATGATCGGCAGCACAGACAGCTTCTGGGGAGCCAAACGGGCGGAAAACGGTCATCCGGCGCCCTTCCCGCTGCGTTATCTGGAAATCGGGAATGAAAACGGCGGAGAGTATTACGCCGCTCAATACCGTTTGTTCTATCAGACCATTCATGAAAAATATCCACAGCTGGAGTTGATCGCCAACTGCCGGGTGGAAAACGCACCGCTGGATATGGTGGACGACCACTACTACACTCTGCCGCAGACCATGCCCCAGATATGGGATAAGTATCAGAAGCCTGAAGAAAAGGTAGACAGGATCTACGTGGGCGAGTATGCCTGCAATCAGGAAGTGGGATACGGAAATCTGATTTCCGCCGTATCGGAGGCGTGCTTCATGATCGGTATGGAGCGCAGTGCCAACCGGGTGAGAATTGCCTCCTATGCACCCTTGTTCTGCAATGAAAATGACCGCGCATGGCCGGTCAACCTGATTAATTTCAATAAGGATCATGTCTTCGGACTGCCATCCTACTACGTCCAGAAGCTGTTTTCCGAGTTGAACCCGGAGGAAGTATTTGAAACAGCCGTCAACCACCCCGGAACCGACAGCAGAATTTTTGTTTCCGCCGGAAAACGGAAAAAAGAACTCATCGTGAAAGTCGCCTGCTTTGGAACAGAGGACGTTACTGCCGATCTTTCCATCTCCGGCGGTGATGCGGGCAATCAGGCCTGCGCAATTCTGTTGGGCGGGGAAAGCGAAGCGGCTACCAATTCCATCGTGAGCCCCTTTGAGATAACCCCTTCAGAAGTTCCGCTTTCATTGGACGGCAATCGTTTTACCTATACTTTCCCGGCCTGCTCCTTTACGGTATTCCGGATTCCCCTCTGCTGATTTTGACGAAAAAGAAGCATTTTTATCGTACTGAAGCGAATCGGTAAAAATAAACAGAGCACCCCCTGATGTAGGAATATAGAACTACATCGGGGGGTGCTCTGTTCAAACAAAAATACACACATATCAAGAATTTTGAGCCTGCATTCATTACTATGGGAGCAGCAAGTAAAAGCTGAAGGGAAAATAGCGGGTCGGGTCGGCCGAAATACCACAAATTCCATTTTATAGAACGTCATCCATAAAATTCACAAACGCGAAAAGTAGGATATACTGACAGTAGCGGACGAAAAAAGGGATTTTCCACCCATTCTAAACTTCTACAAATTTAGTCTATTTGCGCAAAAAAGGGAGTTATCAACCTTTTCCACCAAGTTTTCAACAACAAAGTGGAAAAGGGGAAAACTTTTAAACGGACTCCGGGAATTTTTAAGGTGAAATTGCACTACTGCTTGTATATTTTACTTGCAAAGGGTCTAAAATGACACTGAGGCTTTTTCTCGTACCAGGTACCCCCGAATTTATTCCTTATTTGGACTTGATTATGGCTTCCAAACCGTGAATTTGCTCGATTGAGCGGTTTTAGAAGCCAATGAACCAGAGATCCCCGGATAAGGCGCTTGGGAGGTTTTGCCCGGTTACAGCTGTTCCCGAAAAAAGCCGGAAGGACTTGCCGTAAAAAATCGCAACGTCCGATACAGAGAAGAATGGCGGGAGGCTGTGGGATGATAAAGGGAGTTAACAAGCAGATCGTGGAGATCAATTATACCAAAAACGATTATATCGAAAAAGCGATTCTGATTATAAATCCGGAAAAGAGCAAGCTGCCCAAGGAAATAATCAGCCGGCAGGCGGACGCTTATATGAAAACGCTTCTTCCGGCTGTAAAAAATGAAAAAGGGAAAAAAAGGAAGGATACGGTTCCCATTGTAGCGGTAGGTGTCGGCGTGCTGACATTGATTCTTTTTATGGCAGTAATTTTGTTCTTTATCCCTTGATCCAAAGATTGATTGAATGAAAAACCCATGGATTTTTCGCGGAGGATGCGGAAAAGGCCGTGGATTTTTTGTTTTTGGAGAGCAGCTTCGGATTTAAGGGATTATCCTCGAAAGCGCCTCTTTTATAGTTGTAAAAGAGAAAAAAAATATGCTATAATAGAACAAAATGCAAAGCATTTTGTTCATCATTGGAAAAACGCTGTCGCACTCCGTGCTTCCTCCGCCTTTCAGGCGGCAGCGCGTTTTTGATTAGGAATTTATGCTATAATGACCTCTATGGTACCCGAAATCATAGATTTCGACCATAACGAGAACATTTTAGCCCGGGAACCTGTTTTGCGTCCCGCAAAACAGACTTTTTACGCTATAATAGAACAAAATGCAAAGCATTCTGTTCATCATCGGAAAGAAAGCTTTCATCCTTTTTTCTATGGGAAAAAGGTGAGTGATAAATCGGAAAAATGAGGGAAAGAAATGGAAAAGAGAATGGGCAGCGACGAGCCGCTGGAGTCCTCCGCCGGTCAGGATCTGATCGTAGGAAAAAATGCAGTACTGGAAGCACTGCGTGCCAACCGTGGAATTGACACGATCTATCTTGCAGAAACCGAACAGACCGCAGGAGTGGCGGGAAAAATACGGGCCCTTGCACGGGACGCTGAAATTGTGGTAAAAACCGCCACCAGACAAAAGCTGGATCAGATGTCCGGAGGAATCCCTCATCAGGGAGTCGTAGCATCCTGCTCCTGTGCGGAATACTCCAGCGTGGAGGACATCCTCGGGGAATCTGTCCGGAAGGGAACACCCCCTTTTCTGATTGTCGCAGATGAAATTGAAGATCCCCATAATTTGGGAGCGATTATCCGAACTGCGGAGGCCTGCGGAGCGGACGGATTGATTCTGCCCAAGCGCCGAAGCGCATCTTTGAACGCCACTGTCTATAAAACCAGCGCCGGAGCCGCCAGTGTGTTGAAGGTGGCCAGGGTTCCAAATCTGGTGGCCTGCATTAAGGAGCTCAAAAAGCAGAATATCTGGGTGTTCGGCGCGGAAATGGAGGGCGCCTCCTGGGACTCTCTGGATTTTAAAATTCCCTGCGCTCTTGTAATCGGTTCGGAAGGTAAGGGCATTTCCCGGCTGGTGAAAGAGCAGTGCGACTTTTTTGCTACCTTGCCCATGCGCGGACAGATCAATTCGCTGAATGCGTCCGTAGCGGCGGGAATTCTGATGTATGAGGTCGTCCGCCAAAGAGGACTGTAACAGTCGGCGGAGTATGTGGATATCGTGATTCTCGGAAAATGCATTTCGCTTTCCGATGAGGTTCCAATGCTGCGGAAATTGGGGATGGGAGGACATTATGCCGGATAACAAGCTTTCTGTAGATGATATTTTAAGCGAACTGGAACTGGCAAGGGGAAAATCGGGGAAGCAGCCGATTGCCCAAATGGACATGAGCCGGATCAACAGCATCGTCGAGGATGTTCTGACCCGGAAGCACGAAGAAAAGATACACAACGATAACCGGGAACTGACGGAGCTGGAACGTGTCCAGCTTCAGAAGGAAATCAAGGAGCAAACCCGCCGATTAACCCAGGAGCTTACCAATCTGGAAAAGCCGGACGAATCCGGTGCTCCGAGGGACAGAGCCGCCATCCACAGGGAAGCGGAACGGATTATCCTCAGTGCCACAGAGCTGGACTGGGGAACGGAAGAAACGAACTCGGAGACTGTTTCGGAATTGCTGAATTGGGAAGAGAGCGAATCCTCTTTTTCCGAAGAAAAGGAAGAAATTTTGCTTTCAGTGGATGAGGAGACAGAGAAGAAAGCCCCAGATGCTCCGGAGAGCTCCGAACCGCCCGAAGAAGCAGAAAAAAGAAGCGGCAATGCCCAGCGGCTTCACGCCGAGCTGAAGGACATTACCGGGCACTTCGGAAACTTTAAGATGGAACATGCCAGCGTGGAAGAAGGTTATATGAAAACCGAAATCACGCCGAAAAACTATAAGGAATACAAGACAAACCGCAATCGGAAGATCGATGCATTTTTCCTTTCCAAGGGGCGGCCGCAGGAGACAGAAAATCCAGAGCCGCCGGAAAAAGAGAAGGAAGCTGAGGCTTCGGAAATTCCGCAGGCACCGGATGCCCCGGAGAATGCGGAAAAGCCGGAGGCAGGACCTGCGGCCGGGGATACGGCCGCAGAGGAGCTGGATGCGGAGGAAAAGGTTCAGACCCAGAGCTTTGATTCTCAAAATGAGTTTCATTCTCCAAGTCAGGCCGAGCAGATTGGGAAAAATCTGCGCGAAAATCTTTCTTCCCGCAAAAACAGTCTGATTGTGCTGGGCGCCATCGGAATTAACGCCGGAGTTTTGTCCATGGTGAAGTCCAACGGTGCTTCCATGGATTTGTTCGGCAAACTGGCGATGAGCCCCTTCCTGTATGCTGCCATTATGCTGGTGCTGCTTGCGGGCGCAATGGCGGCAGCATGGCCTGCGTGGAAAAAAGCAGCGGAAGGCCTTCGGACCGGAAGCTATGAGAAATCCTACCTGTATCTTGCCACTGCCGTCATTTGTCTGGCGGTCAATGTGGTGTTCTGCTTTAAGCCTGTGATGCTGATGGTGCCCGGAATCCATCTCTATTCCTCTGTGGCCATTCTGGTGCTGCTGGTGAATGCCGGGGCGGAATACCGCGACGCCAAACGAATTCTCCAGAATTTTCGCTTTGTCGGAGGAAACGGGGAGCGCTATGCAGTGGTTCCCATTTCCGACCGGAAAATTTCCCGGAATATGACCAAGGGCGCAGTGGATTCCGAACCCATGCTGGTAAAGAACGTTAAGGTTTCTTTTTTTGAACGTTTTATCTCCCGTTCATTTCAGCGGGATGTCAGCGACAAAATTGCGGACAGAGTTCTGATGATTGCGTTTCCTGCCAGTATCCTTCTGGCCGGCATCGGATGGTATGTAAGCGGAAGCTTTTTCACTGCGGTCAGCTTCCTTTCGGGTATGATGGTGATGGCCAGCGGCTTTCTGGGCGCTGCTTCCATCGCATTCCCGCTGTTTGACACTTCGGATGTGGTGTCCCGTTTTGCAGGCATGATTCCCGGCTATGATGCCGTTGAGGAATATAATGATACCAACGCTGTTCTCATAGAAGGCCGCGATCTCTTTCCGGGGGATTCGGTGGCCCTTCGGGGCGTGAAAACATTTCAGGGAAAGCGGGTGGATGATGCCATTATTGACGCGGCCAGCGTCGTGTGCGCCTCCAAAAGCCTGCTTCAGAATGTTTTTATGACCATCATTAATCAGAAAACAGATGTCCTTCGCCCGGTGGACAGCATCCAATACGAAGATCTCATGGGCCTTTCCGCTTGGGTCAACGAGCGGCGGGTTCTCATCGGAAACCGGGAATTGATGATAAACCATTCCATTGCCGTGCCCAAGAAGGAATACGAAGACAAATTCCGGGAGGACGGCTACGAAATGGTCTATCTGGCTGCGGAGGGAGAACTCTGCGCCCTGTTTTTGCTGGAGTTTTCTGCGGATCCGTCGGTTGCCGGAGTGATGAACCTGCTGAAGAAAAACGGCATTGCCGCGGTATTGCGGACGGTGGATTCCTGCATCACAGCGGATATGCTGGCCCGGGTTTTTGAAAAAGATCCCGAGATGTTTAAGATTCTGCCCGCACGGCTGCACAAAGAGTATGAAGAGGAAACCGCCCCCTGTGAACGTCAGGAGACGGTGCTCGGCAACAACGGGACACTGTTTGGCTATATCGTGTCTCTGTCTGCGGCAAAGAAGCTGCACCGCTGTTTCCTGTTTGGAACCAGGCTGTATCTGATCAGTGCGGTTTTGGGGATGGTATTGCTGACTGCCGCCCTTCTGACCGGAAAACTGGCTGCGGTGGGGGCATGGCCGGTGGTGCTCTTTATGGGAGGCTTCTTCCTGCTTTACTGGATCTACGAAAAAAATATGAGAGTTTAGTTTCCTGCCCAGGTTCTTTTCTCCTGTGGAACGGGGCAGCGGGAATGTCAACATTCTGGTAAATAAGCGCTTGAAAAACAGAGGAACGTCGTTCAAAACGTCGTTCCTCTGTTTTTTTTAAGCCAAAAGGCTTGTGCAACATTCACACAAGAAAATTAGAAAAATTTACATTGATTTCATTTACTTTTTTGAAAAACGAATTGTGTTGTGTAGGCAAATATGATATGATAACAATTAACAGGTGCATTTTTATAGATAGAATGAACAAATGCGCCGGTGTAATTTGGCGGTTCCCCCGCGCGGAATCCCCAACTTTTCCCTTTTCATCGGAACATACGACGTTTTCCCCCTTCTTAAAAAATCGAATCCGCTCAAAACGCGGCGGAAACCGCCTGCATCCGGAGGATGAGAAAAAGCAGAAAACAGGGAGAAAATGCTCCGCCGTCAGAGAGGACATCAATAAATTTGCGCGGAGAAATGGTGAAACTATGAAACAGTATCCTTCCAGCAAAATCAAGAACGTTGCAATTGTCGGACATGGAAGCTCCGGCAAAACCACTCTCGCGGAGGCGCTTTTGTTTTTAAACGGCGCCAGCGATCGTCTGGGAAATATCGCTGACGGTAATACCGTAAGTGATTATGATGCAGAGGAAATCAAGCGGAAAGCTTCGATCAGCCTGTCGGTTGCACCATATGAATATAAAGACTGCAAGATCAACCTGCTGGATACCCCAGGCCTGTTTGACTTTTCTACCGGGCTTTATGAGGGCGTTCGGGCGGCTGACAGCGTTTTACTGTGTATTTCCGGAAAATCCGGCGTAAACGTCGGTACCAAAAAAGCATATAAGCTCGCAAAAAAACAGGGAAAGTCCCGTATGATTTTCGTGTCCAAAATGGATCGCGAAAGCGCGGATTTTTATAAAGTCTTTGAACAGCTGAAAACCACGTTCGGCCCTACGGTGTTTCCTCTGTCCGTACCCTTCGGAAGCGACAAAAAGATAGAAGGTTATGTGGATCTGCTCCAGATGAAGGCATATACCTATGAAGGCGGAAAGGCGAAAGAAGTCCCGATGCCCAAAACCGAGCATCGGATCGAAGGACTGATGACCGCCATCAGCGAAGCGGTGGCTGAGACGGATGAGGCTCTATTTGAAAAGTATTTTTCCGGTGAACAGTTCACTCATGAGGAGCTTGTCAAGGGAATTCAGGACGGCATTAAATCCGGCGGCATTACCCCGGTTTACTGCGGCAGCGCCGTTACGATGGAGGGCATTGACCTGCTGATGAACGGTATTGCCTCTCTCCTGCCCAGCGCGGCGGAGGCGGCATCTGAAGTGGGGACCAACGGCCAGAACGACGTCACGGTGAAATGTGATGAAAACGGCCCTCTGGTGGCCCTTGTATTCAAAACAGTGGCCGATCCTTTTGTAGGTAAGCTCTCTTATGTCAAGGTGATTTCCGGCAAGCTGACCGCCGGTGTGGACGCCGTCAACATGAATGACGGGGAATCCGTGAAGATCGGCAAGCTGATAACCCTTCGGGGAAAGAAACAGGAGGACGCCCCCTATATCGGCGCCGGAGACATCGGCGCTGTGGCAAAGCTGGAGGCGAATACGGGGGATACTCTTTGCGTGGGCATTTCAGTTGCTCTGCCCAAAGCTGTCTTTGATGCGCCCTGTTACTCCATGGCAATTCTTCCCAAGGCAAAGGGAGACGAAAGCAAAATCTCCCAGGGAATTGCCCGCCTTCTGGAAGAGGATGGCTCTTTGGGATTCAGCAACAACGCGGAGACACACCAGCAGATTATCTCCGGTTTGGGCGATCAGCATCTGGATGTGGTGATTTCCAAGCTGAAGGCCAAATTCGGCGTTGATGTTGCTCTGGAGCCGCCGATTGTGGCTTATCGTGAGACAATCCAGAAAAAGGTCAAGGTGCAGGGAAAACACAAAAAGCAGTCCGGCGGACATGGCCAGTACGGTGACGTATGGATTGAATTTGAGCCCTGCGACAGCGACGATCTTGTCTTTGACCAGAAGGTAGTGGGCGGCGCCGTGCCGAAGAACTTCTTCCCTGCAGTGGAAAAAGGACTTCGGGAGTCTGTGGTGAAGGGAATTTTGGCCGGATATCCGGTAGTGGGGCTGAAAGCCACTTTGGTGGACGGCTCGTATCACCCCGTAGACTCTTCCGAAATGTCGTTTAAAACGGCTGCCTCCCTGGCATATAAGGCCGGCCTGCAGCAGGCATCTCCCGTTTTGCTGGAACCCATCGGTCATCTGACGGTTACGGTTCCTGACGCCAACACCGGCGATATGATGGGCGAGCTGAACAAGCGCAGAGGCCGCGTTCTGGGAATGAATCCCGCGGAGGATGGAATGTCCCTCATTGAGGCGGAGGTCCCCATGAGCGAAATGCACGATTTTGCCACCCTGCTCCGTCAGCTGGCACAGGGAAGCGGAAGCTTTACCTTTGCCTTCGACCACTATGAGCAGCTTCCCAATATGCTGGTGGCGGGCGTGATCGAGAAAGCCCGTTCCCTGCTTGGAGACGAGGAATAATTCTGCACCAAAAATGGGTGTCCGCAATATGTGCGGGCACCCATTTTTTTCGGGAAAATCCGGATTATTTTGTAGTGGTGGTGATGGTTACTCCAGTGTAATAATGAGTCAGAATTTCCTCGTAGGTCATTCCCTGCCTCGCCAGATAGTCTGCGCCGTATTGGCTCATTCCTACGCCATGACCGTATCCCAGACAGTCGAAGGTGAATTTTCCGTCCTGAAATGTCACAGTGAAGTTGGCGGATTTCAGTTGAAACAATTCCCGGATTTCCCGCCCGGAGGTTTCCTGATCTCCCGCCTTCAGTTCGGTGATGGTACCTGAATCACTGCGCTTGGCGATGGTAAACCACCGGCTGCGATCCTCCGAAAGCTTGATTCCGGGAAATTTGGCCAGCAGAGCATGGGCAACTTCCGCTTCCTTGAGGACAGATGCTGTTTCAAATTCCGGAGAAAGTTCGTCTCCCTCGCTTTTGACCGGCTCCAGATAGCTGACATCCTGCCCCCAGACATTTTCCGCGCTTTCGGTCATGCCGGAGGAGATGGAATGAAACGCTGCGATGATGGGTTCCCCGTCACATACGATTACCTCGTTGATGACGCTGTCTACCGCATCGGAAAGCTTTTTCCAGTACAGGTCATAATTTTTCCCCCACTTTTTCCGAAGTTCCTCGGGAGAAAGGTATGCCTGAAATTTGGCGGGATCGGTACTGAGATACGCACCCTTCAAGTCGGAGGAAGGCGAGTCGAGCTGCTGGCTGATCTGGCGCAGCGCATAGGTGTGGGCGGCCACTGCCTGTGCTTTTAAGGCTTCGGTGTGAAAGGAGACCGGCATTTCCGCGGCAACAACACCCTTTACATAATCAGCCGGGGACAGAGCCATGATTTCACCGGTTTTGTGGTTTTGAATCAGGTAAAACCGGTTTTCCTGATATTCCGTGGGCGTGAGAGAGGAAAAGTCGGGCACGTCCAGATTGGGCGTGTTCCAAAGGATTGTCCCTGAATTTTGTCCGATCAGGGCGAACGCAGGGACAATGAGCATAATCAGTACAAAAAACAAAATCATGCCGGAATATTTTCGCATGGGGCGACATCCTTTCTTTCTAGTCCTTTTTTGTGTTATCATGATAAAGCAAGACAGTATCTGCATGAAATTAAATATAAAGTTTCATGTTATCTCGAAACTGTCGGAGCCTGTTTTGAAAAAACCGCACACAAATGAATAATTATCATTTGTATATTTCACTTTTTTCCTGATTTTTTGAAAAATAAACCTGTTTTTCGTTGACTATTCCGCTGTCATGGTGTAAGATAACAATCATACATAAATGAAAACGAGGGATGAACTGATTCAGCCGTTCGTGAGAACATTGGCTGAATCAGTGTTTCACAAGTCAGCAGGAGAGGGTGCGAACAATGCAGAGAGAGAGAAGCAACATCGGCACAATCAAAGATTTATGCGAGGAATTTCGCAAATATAACAAGATCGACGCCGCTCTTTATGAAAAGTTCGACGTGAAGCGGGGACTGCGCAATCAGGATGGCACCGGCGTTATGGCCGGATTAACCCAAATCTGCAACGTCCACGGCTATATCATGAACGAAGGTGAGCGGGAGGCTGTTCCCGGCGAGCTCTATTATCGGGGCTACAATGTGAAGGATATCATCGAAAGCTGCCGTGCGGAGGGCCGCTTCGGATATGAAGAGGTTGTTTATCTGCTGATGTTCGGCGTATTGCCCACACAGGAGCAGCTTGCCATGCTCAATGAGGTTCTGGCTCATTTTATGTATCTTCCGGAGACTTTTTTTGAGGATATGATGCTGAAAGCGCCGTCCCCCAACATCATGAACAAACTTGCCCGCAGCGTTCTGGCGCTGTATTCCTATGATGAGAATGCGGATGATACCTCGCTGGAGGCAGAGCTGGGGAAATCCCTTCAGCTGATCGCCAAAATGCCCAACCTGATGGTGAAGGCCTATCAGGTAAAACGCAGAAGCTATGACAATCAGACCATGTTTCTGCATCCCGAAAAGGAAGGGCTTTCCGCCGCGGAGGAAATTCTTTCCCTCCTGCGGGCCGACAGAGAGTATACCAGGGAAGAGGCATTGCTCCTCGATCTCTGTCTGATGCTTCACGCAGAGCATGGCGGAGGAAATAATTCCACCTTTGCCTGCCGGGTGCTTTCCTCCTCCGGCACAGACGCCTATTCCGCCTATGCGGGAGCCATCGGCGCGCTGAAGGGACCTCGCCATGGCGGTGCGAATATTAAAGTGCTTGAAATGGTCAATAATATCAAGGAAAACGTAAATTCCATTACCGACCGTGGCGAGGTGTGCGACTATCTGGGTAAGATTATCCGCAAGGAAGCCAACGACCGGAGCGGTTTAATTTACGGAATGGGTCATGCGGTCTATACAATTTCCGATCCGCGTGCTATAATCTTAAAAGAGAATGCCGTTCGTCTGGCCGAAAACACGGAATATGAGCAGCAGTTTGAGCTGCTGCACATCATCGAAGAGGAAACTCCCGGGATTTTCGCACAGCTCCACGGAAACACGAAGCCGATTTGCGCGAATGTGGATCTGTATTCGGGACTGGTCTATCAGATGCTGAAAATTCCGCAGGATTTGTTCACCCCATTGTTCGCCGTATCCAGAATGGCGGGCTGGAGTGCCCATCGGATCGAAGAACTGTTCACGGGCGGCAGAATTATCAGACCGGCGTATAAGTCGATATCACGGCCCCAGAAATATGTTCCCATCTCGGAAAGAGGTTGATCCTCCCTTCCGGGGGAATATTTCCGGCCCTGTCTGCTTGCCGGCGGCGTGAAAGGATGGGGTCATATTCATGCGTCCCGATCATACCGGAAAGCAGCATCTGTCGCTGAATGTGGGGCTGCTGCTGGTAACAGTGGTGCCGATTCTGATGGCAGGGATGAAGACGCTTCAGCTGATTTTATGTTATGACAAAACCTCAGGACTCCTTGCCCAAAGCACCACTGCCACGGCTTTTTCCGTTCTTTTATGGATTTGCGCCGCCGGGGTTGCTGCGGCGGGAATCTGGATGGGGGTTACAATCAACGGGCTGTCTGTTCCTTTTCGTACAGGGAGGCCGATGCTGCTTGGCATCGGCCTGTTTGTCGTCGGAATTTGTTTTTTAGGGCAGAGTGTGGCCGATCTGCTTGCTTTTCTGGAAATTGCGGAAAAGCTGCTGCAGCCGGGAAGCACCGGAACGGGTGAGGCCGGCTTTCTGGCCTATCTTCATGACACTTGGGGAATCGGCCCCATTCAAATTGCCGTCAGTGTGATCGGTTTTATTACGGCCATCGCCTTTATTGTCATGGCTTACTCGGTAGTGGCCACCGGCAGGCGGCCGCACCTGATTGTGGGACTGATTCCGGTAATCTGGTGCGTCGTATATATGTTTAACCTGATGTATACCTATGAAAATCTGGTCTCCATGCAGACCAACGGCGTGAAAACCGGCGTGGCAATTCTGACGGTGCTTTTCCTTTACTATATGGCGCGGAATCTCTGGGATCTGGACGGAAAAAGGGAGGCGCCGCTGGGCGTGTTTGCCCGGATTCTGTTTCCCGGTTTTGCGTTTGCCGAAGCGATGCCTTACTGTGTGGTCTATCTGATGGGGATTCGCGACAGGGTCGGCAATATGCCCTATCTGGCTCTGACAGGGCTTGCCCTGTATGGGGGAGTGGGATTGATTCAGCTTTATCTTGGGGCCTGTTCCAGCCTCCGAAAAGCGGCCGGCGGTGAACAGTATGGGTTCAAATGGCATAAACACAGATGATTTCTGATGTTTATGCCATTTTTGCGTCCCGGGCATAATGCCCGTTCTTTGAAAAATCCACGGCAGGCAGCAAATTCGTCTACTTGAAATTGCCCGCAGGCGGCGGTAGAATGGAGCAGTAAATTCCATATGGCGTTGGAATCAACGATGGAAAGGAAGACGGAAAATGAGCGTGATACGTACTGTGACACAGTGTCAGCCGCAGACGGCGGGAATGGCGCTGGGAGGCATTGGATGCGGAAGTGTGGAAATTCATTCCGACGGACGGCTGGACGATTTTGACATTTTCAATCTCGGAAGGTGGGCGACGGCACAGCCCTCGAAATACGGAATGGATGATCTGCCGGGATACCGGGGAGATATCCTTCCTTTCTATCTTCGGGTGAAGGAGCCGGATACTCCGCCTGTGGTCCGCAGACTGTCCCACAACAGCCGGTCCGGGGGCTTTCGTTCGATGATGTATTCATGGATGAAGGGGGTAGAAGAGATTTCCTGGACCCCTGAATTCCCCGTCTGCCGAATGGAGTATCGGGACAAAGCCCTTCCGGTAAAAGTCAGGGCTGAATTCACTTCCCCCTTTATTCCCCACGACGCCCGGACCAGCGGCACTCCCGGCTTTTATGTCACCTTTCACCTTTCCAATCCGACGGAACATTCTGTAGAAGTGTCCCTTTTGGGCACGCTCAAGAATCCTGTCAACCGGGGAATCGCCGACCGACAGTTGAAAAATACCGTCACCCGTGATGCCGGCCGGACTACCCTGACCATGGCAAGCACCTCTCCGGAGCCTCACCGTCAGAACGGTTCCATCAGCTTAAGCGTTTCGGGGGGAGAGAGTACCTTTATTCAGGGGGATTTTGAGCCTTTCTTTGGCGCATATGTTCAGGGAGGACCCTTTGGGATAACGGAGGAATCCTGTCTGTTCGATTTCCGGGAAACGGGGGAATTGCCGGATTCCGGCTGGGAAACTCCGGATGAGGCGCTGCTTGCGCTGACGGAATCGGAAATCGGGGCTTTGGACGGGGAAGAGCTTAAGAGCGCAACAGCGCAGCTGCTCCGTTTGCCCAGCGCCGCAAGGCCGTTCCGGCGCATTGGCGAGGTCTCTCCCGCACTTCTGGAAAGCCCGGAGGAACGGCGTCGCTTTCTCTGCATGGTATTGGATTGCTACCGGGAACTTCCGCAGGAATTCGCGGACAGCCAATGGGGAGGCGGGGCTCTTTGCAGCAAGCTTACTCTCGGCCCGGGAGAAAGCCGCAGCATCCGTTTTACAGCGGCATGGTTTTTCCCGAACCATTTCAGCAGCCGGGGGCACTTTGTGGGACATCAGTATGCCGGCCGGTTCCGGAACTCGTCGGAAGTCAGCACGTTCCTCTGCGAAAATGCAGAACACATTCTGGAAAAAGCCGGAGATTTTTCAAGGCTGCTTCTTTCCACAGACGTTCCCGCCCCCTTTGTCCGGAGCTGGAGTGCCCAGCTCAATACCCTGATCAAGTGTTCCTGGTGGTCGCGGAACGGTGAATTCGGAATTTGGGAAGGGTATGGGAGCTGTGGGTTCCATACTACGGATATTTCTTATTACGGTTCCTTTGGACTTCTCGCACTTTTTCCGGAGCTGGAGCTCCGGCAGATGAAAATGACCGCGGAATTTCAGCGGGAGGATGGCCGGATCCCTCACTTTTTCACCCCGGATTTTGACAGCGTTGACGGTGGTTTCGACCGGGTTGATATGAATCCCCAGTTTGTGCTGCTGGTATGCCGGGATTATCTTTGGACAGGGGACCGGGAGTACCTTTCCCGGATGTGGGGCGCCGTTGTCCGGGCCATGGAGAGTACCGAACAGCTGGACAGCGACGGTGACGGACTTCCGGACAGGGATACCGGTGCGAATACGTATGACGCATGGAAATTCCGGGGGACTCCTGCCTATATTGCGGGCCTGTGGCTTGCGGCGCTGACCGCCGGCGTGCGGATGGCGGCCGATTCCGGGGATCGGGACTGTGAGCTCCACTGGGGGGAGCTTCTCAAGAAGGGCCGCAAAAGCTTTGTGGAGAAGCTGTGGAACGGCAGATACTTCAGCCTCTGGGTGGACGGTGAAGATCGGGATGAATGCTGCATGTCAGGACAGCTGGACGGGATCTGGTATGCACGGCTGCTGGGACTCCCTCCGATTTTGGATGCGGAGCTGATCCGTCCGGCGATTCAGTCCGTGCTCCGGAACAACTTTCATCCGGAAACAGGCCTGATTAACGCCGGGTATCCGCCGGATTCGAGGCTTACACTGTATACCCATCATAATGTACAGGCGGACGCAAACTGGTCGGGCGTGGAATTCGGATTTTCCAGCTTTCTGCTGGAGCTGGGGTATTTGACCGAGGCGGAAGAGCTTGTCCGGGCGGTGGAGGAGCGCTATTATTCGGCAGGCAGGATCCTGAATCATGAAGAATGCGGAGAATATTATTACCGGGCTTTGTCCAGCTGGACGCTGCTGCTCTCCCTTTCAGGCTTCAAGCCGGATGTGCCGGGAAAAATACTGACGATTTCTCCGGTTTTGGAGACGATGACCATTCCGTGGTTTGCCCCGTCCGGCTCCGGCATCCTCACCCGGACGGCCTGCCGGCTGGAGATTTCCTGTACGGAGGGAGAACTGCCGTTCGGAGAGCTTCGGGTTCCCTGTATGGAAATGGCTGACCCGATTCCCGGGGATTCCGGTGTCTGCGTGAATCTGGACGGGAAGCCTTTGGCTGCAGAAGGCATCTGCTGCAAGGAAAATACGGTTTGGATCCGCTTTCCGGCGGATTTCCGCCTCTCTCAAAACAGTATCCTGACCTTGGAATGCCGCGGGCAATGATCTGCTCTGAAAGACACTGATTGGGATGACGGTATCATACGGTTTGACCCGTGTGATACCGTCATTTGACTGTCCGGCCGCAGGTTTACAATAACATTTGATTTTCTCCATTGATCTTTCACCCCGCGGACACAAAAAAAGAATAATTTCAGGTTATGATACAACTAATAAATGAGAGAAATCGTTCAGTGCCCTTCTGCGCATGGGATCCGGCGGACACCGTACTGTATGCCATGCGCCGCAGGAGACTTGAGGAGGCGGGCATAAAATGAATTTTTGGAAAAGGAGCTTTGTGTGGGGACTGATTTACGGAGTGATTCTGGCGGGATTCACATGCTTCGTAATCCTGGATACTTTTGTCATAGAACGCACCTACACCAGAGTAGAAAGCTCTCAGGGCGTTTCATCGGAAAGCGGTGCTTTACAATCCGAAAGCACATCCGGTGAAAAGCAAAGCGCAGAATCAGCTGTTTCCACCGATACAACCTATTCCGACGAGAATATGACGATCGTTCTGACCACTTATCGGGAGAATGACACCAACATCTATGTTGCTGACGTTACCGTCGCCGATCCACGCTATTTGAAGACGGCTTTTGCCAAAAGCTCTTACGGAAAAAATGTCACTGAGAAAACCTCATCCATTGCGGAGAGCAGCGGTGCCATCCTTGCTGTCAACGGCGATTATTACGGCGCCCGCAATTCCGGATATGTCATCCGAAACGGCACGATCTATCGGGATACGGCTTCGTCAGACGACCAAGAGGATCTCGTTCTATATGCCGACGGAACCATGGACATTGTGAAGGAGGGGGACATAACCGCTGCAGAGCTTTTGAAAAAAGGAGCCAGCCAGGTTCTCTCCTTTGGTCCGGGACTGGTGGAAAACGGGCAGATCTCTGTAACGGAAGACGAGGAAGTGGGAAAGTCCATGGCGAGCAATCCCCGGACAGCCGTCGGCATGGTTGATCGGCTTCATTACCTGTTTGTTGTTTCGGATGGGCGGACAGAGGAAAGCGCGGGCCTTTCTCTTTATCAGCTTGCGGAGTTTATGCAGAAGCTGGGAGCAGCGACTGCTTATAATCTGGATGGCGGCGGGTCATCCACCATGTATTTTAACGGGAACGTCATCAATCATCCTACAACCAACGGAAATAAAATCCATGAAAGGGCGGTGAGCGACATTGTCAGCATCGGTTATTGACGGCAAAAAAACTTTGAGAAAAAATGCTGCGGTTTGGCTTGGTGTCTCCGCCTTCTGCGGAATTTTCAGTGCGGTGTACGAATACTTCAGCCATCAGGTGTTCTCGCCCTTTATGGTCTGGCTGTTTGCGATTCCGCTTCTGGGCGGGGTGCTGCCCTATTTCTGCTTTTCATTTGCAGAGGAAGAAAAAGTGCCCGGCAGATTTGTGCGCAATGTTTATAATTCTGGAATCGCCACGCTCTGTGTCGGAAGCTGTCTGCGGGGAGTAACCGATATCTACGGCACTTCCACGGTATATGAGCCGGTGTACTGGATTGCCGGCGGGCTGCTGACAGCGGCCGCCGCAGTTGCGCAGCCGTTCCTGACCGCCCCCAAGGGGCAAACCGGTTGAAAAGACGGAGCGGATATTGTATAATAGCCATAGAAAAACAAAACCTCAGCCGATATAAAAATTAATATTTTAAAGGGGAAAATGATATTCATTTTCCCCTTTTTGTGGTATAATGAATCAAACTATGCATATCGGGATATGACGTGAAATCTCTCGAATCATTTTTGCAAAAAGGGGGCGCTCTGCGTGAAATTAAAGATATGGGCAGTTTTGCTGACGGCAGTTTTTTTGTTCACGGGGTGTTCCTACAACCAGACAGGAATTGATTCTTTGCTGAAACCGCCCAAGCTTTCGGATGAGCAGAATAAGATGTACAATGCGCTGGAAGCGGCATTGGGCAGTTCCGCCAAAGGCGGGATCAAGCTGAAGTACCCTCGGAACGGGGACTTTATCTCTGCCTTCGTAAAGAGCAATCTGGACGATGAGTCTTCCCAGGAGGCCATCGTATTCTATGAAGTGGCCAACAGCGCGACGGCCACCATGCCGCTGCATATCAATGTGCTGGACCAGCAGAACGGAGAATGGGTTTCCACTGCCGATATCACAACGGTGGCCGGCGCCAGCGAGGTGGAAAAAATATCGTTCATTACCATTCAGCAGAAGGTCTATATCGTGGCAGGATTCAATCTGACCAGTACCACCGACAAGGTTGTGGTACTTTACAGTTACGAGGAAGGAATGCTGCGGGAAAAGTTCCGTATCAGCTGCAACAACTACGAGGTTGTGGATCTGGACGACAATAAGGAATCAGAAATTGTGGCAATGACTAGCAAGAAAAGCGAAGGGGAAAACAAAACCGCCACGGCGGAACTCTGGAGGATTACCGACACCGGAAATGCCTTTCCCCTCAGTACCGCTGTGCTGGATCCCAATGTCACCGAGTATACGAAAATCATCAAGGGAAAGCTGCGGGACGGCAGAACAGCGCTTTATCTGGACGGGTTCCGGGGGACGAATCTCTACACCACTGAAATTCTTACCTGTCAGGGACAGCAGATTCTGAATCTCATGTATCAGGGAGCCGACCAGGAAAATCTGATTTCCAGTACCGCACGAAACTACGGCGCATCTTCCACAGATCTGGACGGGGACGGCGTGGTGGAGATTCCCGTGCGGATTGTGGCACCCGGGTACGAATCCTCGGAAAAGCATCAGCAGGAATATTTTACCCAGTGGTATGTGTATGAAAACAAGGGACTGACCCTTTCCAGAACCACTTATGTAGCCGGTACGCTGGGATATATCTTCACACTTCCGGAAACATGGCTCGGAAAGGTAACGGTGCAGTATCTTTCCAACGAAAGCGAACTAACCTTCTACGAGTATAAGGAGGGCGGCGGATGGGGCGAAAAGCTTCTGTCCGTCAAGGTGGTCAAATATGCCAATATGCAGAAGGAAGCTACCGAAAAAGGCTATGCTATGCTGAAGGATTACGGGCAGATTATGTATGTGTATAAAATTGAGCGCGCGGGTATGCGCATGGGAATCACCGCCGGACTGGTGGAAAGAAGCTTTAAGATTTACAAAATGTAGCCGGACAGCGCGAAGGGAAAGGAAAGAGGCCTGTGAAAAAGATTCTTGTATGCGAGGATGAAGAAACCATCCGCGACTTTGTGGTAATTAATCTTCAGAGATCGGGATATGTCACTGTGGATGTGGGCAGCGGCGAGGAAGCGCTGCGGGTGTTTGACGAGCAAAACGGCGATTTTGACGTGGCGCTGCTGGATATTATGATGCCGGGAATCGACGGCTTCTCCGTCTGCAAGCAGCTGCGGGAGAAAAGCGACAACATCGGCATTATTATGCTGACAGCCAAAACCCAGGAGATGGATAAGGTGCGGGGACTGATGCTGGGGGCCGACGACTATGTGACGAAACCTTTTTCCCCCTCTGAGCTGGTGGCACGGGTGGACGCGGTGTACCGCCGGGTTTCCATGGCCGGCAACAATGCGATGGATTCCAAGCCGATTGTTTCCGGATGCTTTGTGCTGAGCCCCAAGAGCCGTACCCTGACTAAAAACGGCGAGCTCATTGACCTGACGCAGGTGGAATACCAGATCATGGAATATTTTATTAAAAATAAGAATGTCGCATTGGACCGGAACAGCATTCTGGAGCATATCTGGGGCGACAATTATTTCGGGGATATCAAGATCGTGGATGTCAACATCCGCCGACTCCGGATGAAGATCGAAGATGAGCCGTCCAAGCCCGTTTATATCCAGACGATCTGGGGGTACGGGTACAAATGGCAGGAATAAGATGAATTTTTTGGCGGGAAAGGAGGAGGAACGGTGGCGATCAAGAGCATTACCCAGCGCTGGGTGGTCAATACCCTCAGCGTCATTACGATTGCGATTATTTTCAGCGCCATCGCTTTTTCCGCCGCCATGAGAAATTTTTACTATACCGGCGTGAGACAGGTCATTGATGCCAGAGCCAATACGGTATCGGGCATTCTGATCCGCATTATCGACGACAATACCGTCAATTTCAATGCGGAGCTTCGCAACATCGTGGAAAACTCCGAGGAAAAGAACAAGATGGAGATTACCGCCATCGATCACAGCGGCCGGATTGTCCTTTCCTCCAGCGGTTTCTCCTATTCCCAGCAGGATGTGATGCCCGACTACGAGGAAGCCACCAAAAGCTCCAACGGCAGGGGCTATTATGTGGGAAAAAATGCCGCCGGGGAGAAAATCATGGCGGTGACTTCCATGATTTCCAGCACCACGGCGAAGTATTCTGCCGTTCGCTATGTGGTTTCCATGGAGAATATCGATCGGCTGCTGGTGGTGTATATGCTGATTTTTCTGGCAGTGGCACTGGTAGTGCTGGCTTTTGTGATGATTTCCGGTTTCTATTTCATCAAGTCCATTGTAATTCCTGTGCGGGAGGTGGGAGCGGCGGCGAGAAAATTCGCCACCGGCGATATGTCTACCCGTATCATTAAAAAGTCCGATGACGAGTTGGGTGAGCTCTGCGATATCATCAACTATATGGCAGATGAAATCTCCGCGTCGGAAGAGATGAAAAATGAATTTATTTCTTCCGTGTCCCATGAGCTGCGCACTCCCCTCACCGCCATCAAGGGCTGGAGCGAGACACTGATGACGCTGGACGACACGGAAGATGACCGGAAGATGATGAAAAAGGGAATGCGGGTCATCGGAAGCGAAACAGAACGGCTTTCCGGCATGGTGGAGGAGCTGCTGGATTTCTCCCGGATGCAGAACGGAAAACTGACGCTGGTGAAAACCAACATGGATGTTCTGGCCGAGCTGGGGGAGGCCGTGCTGATTTATGCAGAGCGTGCCAGACGGGACAACATAGCTCTTACCTACAATGAGCCGGAGATGGTCTCACCGATTTTCGGGGATAAGAACCGCCTGCGCCAGGTATTTATCAACATCATTGACAACGCGCTCAAATACTGCGACAGCGGCGACAGCGTCACCATCGGTGTGACCGAGGAAGCCGGATGGATTTCCATTGTGGTGGCAGATACGGGCTGCGGCATTTCCAAGGAGGATCTGCCCAAAATCAAGACCAAGTTCTATAAGGCCAATCTGACCCGCCGGGGCTCCGGCATCGGGCTGGCGGTGGCAAATGAAATTGTGCTTCTCCACGATGGGGAAATCCATATCGAAAGTGAGCTGGATGTGGGAACGACGGTTACCATCCGGCTCCCGGTGAATCTGAAAAAAGGCGAAACAAGGAAAACGGAGATTTCGACAACCATGGAGTTTACGTTGCCGGAGGAAAGGAAAACGGATGAATCAAAACAGCAGGGAAATGATCCAAAACACGGAGGAAAAGCAGGCGGGAGTCTGCCCAATTAAAAGTAAAATCGGAGGGCAGGCCCTGATTGAAGGCGTAATGATGCGGGGCTTCACGGAAGGCGCCATGGCGGTACGGTTGCCCGACGGCACAGTCGACGTGGAAACATGGACGATCAAGCAGGGAAGCTTCATGAAAGCGGTGGCGAAGATTCCTGTGGTGCGGGGCGTGTTCAGCTTTGTTTCCAGCATGATCGAGGGCTACAAGTGCCTGTCCAAATCCGCGGAAAAGTCAGGACTGGACGAAGAGGAAAATGCCGAACCTTCCCGGTTTGAGAAATGGCTGGAAAAAACCTTCGGAGATCATCTGACCAAGGCGGTTACCGTTGCCGGCGTAGTGCTGGGTGTTGTGCTGGCAATTCTTCTGTTTATGATGCTGCCCACATTTATTGTGAAAGGCATCGACTGGCTGGTTCCCTTGGGCGGATGGAAATCCCTTCTGGAGGGAATTATAAAGATGGCTATTTTTGTGGGGTATCTGGCGGCGGTTTCCCGCATGAAGGAGATTCACCGGGTCTTTGAATACCATGGTGCTGAACATAAAACCATCTTTTGCTACGAAAAGGGGTTGCCCCTGACTGTGGAAAACGTCCGGAAGCAAAGCCGCCT
>DBGCDL010000054.1:0-3516 GCA_048358235.1 Oscillospiraceae bacterium | reverse complement strand
TCTTCCTGCATTTTCAGAGGAATGCTGATGTCGGAATCCACAACCACAGCGTTGTTGATAGCGGTTTTCTGTGCTTCCGTGAACTTTGTGCCGTTCACCGGAAGAACCTTAATGGGAGTCTGCTCGCTGGGCGAGCAATTGGTGTAAAAGGTGTAGGAAGAACTGGAGAATTTAAAGTCGCTGGCAGCAGAAGATGTGGACGAAGACGCCCTTGCCGCAATCAGTTTGCAGGTCGCGGTTTTTCCGGTAGTCAACTCTTTAACGGTGAGGACAGCGGTTCCGCTGCTCTCAAAAGCAGTAACCTTACCGTTAGTATAGACCGTAAAAATCAGATTGTCGCTGTCGACAGAAAACTCCAAATCGGGATACTGACAAATTTTTTTGCTTCCACAGTATGCAATGACTTCCTGGCTCAGATCAATGGTCTCATCCAGCTTGACCGTATAACTGGATTGTTTGAACACGAGCTGGGTGATCTCTTCCGGGGAGCCGCTCTCCGTGCTGTCCGAAAACTCGGCAAAAGCCGGAATCGCCAGCAGGACGAACATGGACACCGCCAATAAAACTGCCCATACTTTCTTCATTGAAATACCTTCTTTCTTCTTCATAGCTACCGTACTGTCCGAACGGATATCCGTCCGTTTTCTATACACTGTAAGGGTACCATAAAAGGGAAACAAAGGCAAGGGCTTTATGGATAAATTTTCAAATTGTCACCGCAGTTCCATTACAGATAGGCCTTTTCCAGAGTACGGAAAGCCAGATCCGCATTGGCGCTGCTCACTACCACGGAAATGTCCACATCGGAGGTGGTAATCAGAAGAATGTCGATTCCTTTTTCATTCAGTCTGTCAAAAACATCTGCGGCGACACCAACTTTGCTGGGCATCTCTTCCCCATAAAGGGAGATTTTCACATTTCCCGCGGACACCAGCGGCATAACAGCATACTGCTCCACATTCAGACCGGTGATAATTGCCAGAATGTCTGTGACATTCTCGTCCGACACCGTAAAGGAAATGGTATTGCACATTCCTTTGGGGGCAGTCTGGGAAATCATGTCCACGTTAATTCCCGCTTTTGCGACCTGATCGAAAAGGTTGGAAAGAAATCCGATTTGCGCAGGCGCCTTTTCAAAAGAAATGATCGCCACATTTTCCGTAAAATAGACCTTACTGATTACTTTCATCAGTTGATACCTCCGCAGCTTTTTTTATGATTCATTGTCTGTAACGCTTGATCACATATAGGGGGTAAGAAAGGATTTATCAATCACTTCATTCACCGCATTCTGAACCCATTCCAAGCTGAACTGGGGAGTTTTCCCTGCCCTTACGCCGTGGCTTCTGGCCAGAAGATCGGTATAATCCGACAACAGATAATTTCTCACATTGGCACAGTTTCCCTCATACTGGGTAACCAGCGGGACAAATCTCGCTTCGGTGATTTCTGTTTTTTTCGTTTCAAAATTCTTGGTGACTGTTACATCAAGCGCGCCGCCGATCATACGCCATCCGGTGTCCTGCGCGGAAATAAAATTTCCCAGGGAATAAGCGACGATCGCCTTTGTGCCATCCTCCCGTTCCAGATACTCCACCGGCTGGATGACATGGGGATGATGCCCCAGAATAATGTCGGCGCCCCAGTCCACCATCTTTCTGGCCAACGCTTTCTGACTGTCAGCGGGGGTGATGTCATATTCCACACCCCAATGAACGTTTACCACTACCACATCTGCCATCTCATTGGCTTTGGTGATCTGCTGCTGAATTTTTTCCTCGTCACTGGTTCGCATCATCAGCGCTTCGCTGTTCTTGGGAAGGCTCAGGCCGTTATCCAGTTCACTCATTCCGAGAAACGCGAAGGTAACACCGTTTTTTTCCATGGTGCGGATGTTGTCGCAGTCCTCCTGATTCCGGTAAACCCCGGTAGTCAATACCTCGGGATGAGTCTGCCAGAAGTCCAGATAGGAAATGACCGCAGCCTCCCCCATCGCGGGAACCTGATCAAACGCATGGTTATTGGCAAGATTGACTACATCAAAGCCGTAGTCCACCAGAAAATCCCCCAGCTCTGTGGGAGAATTGAACATGGGATAATCCGATGGGGCCTGTTCCTTGACCATCACCGTTTCCTGATTGATGGAAGCGATATCTGCCAGATCAATCAGCTTCTTTACATTCTCGTATGCATAGGTAAAATCATAGCCGTTTCCGCCGGCACGTTTCTTTGCCTGACTGAAAATGGCTGTATGAATCAAATCGTCCCCCACTCCAATCACACGAATGGACTGCGGCTCCGGAATGGCCGATTCCGCAGAGGAATCCGCTCCCGCGGCGGAACCGTTTTCCGGCTCGCCCGAGGAAACCGGAAGCTCCACAGGGGTACTGGAAGGCGGATTTACGCTGTTGTACGCCCAGATCAGCCCGCCGAGAATGCCGGCCAGAAGCACAGCAAGAAGAATGGTAACCGGAACAGGTTTCAGACGATATTTTTTTTGTTCCCCAGCCATAGATCTATTCCTTTCTCTTTTCCATCGGTCCGGCATCAGAGAAGGTCGCTCATCTGATACAGTCCGGCAGATTTTCCTTTCAGGAATCCGGCGGCATTTACAGCGCCCACCGCAAATACTTCCTTTGACATTGCCGTATGGGTCAGGGTAAGAATCTCATCCCGTCCGGCAAAGATCACTTCATGCTCTCCTACAATTGTGCCGCCCCGGACAGAGTGGATACCGATCTCGTTCTTCTCCCGTTTCTGCCGTTTGGAATGGCGGTCATACTCATATCGGTAACGGTTCCCCGCTGCCTCGTTCAAAGCATTGGCCAGCATAATGGCTGTACCGCTGGGAGCGTCAATCTTCTGATTGTGATGCTTTTCCACGATTTCCACGTCAAACTGGTCTCCCAGAACCGTCACGGCTTTCCGGGCCAAATCCAGCAGCAGATTGACTCCCAGCGACATATTGAAGGTGAAAAACACCGCTACCTTCCCGGATGCCTCACGGATGGCCGCCAGCTGTTCTTCGGAATATCCGGTGGTGGCCGCCACCAGCGGCGTTCCGGTTCGGACGGCATAGGGAAGCAGTGTTTTCAAAAGCATGGGGTGAGAAAAATCAATAATCACATCCGCTTTTCCATCAAACTCATCAATGGAGGAGTAGATGGGAAAGCTGCCGTAAGCATTGGTGTTCAGGTCAACTCCGGCCACAACGCGCATATCTTCCCGGCCGCTGATGACATTTTCGATCACCCGGCCCATTTTTCCATTGGCGCCGCAAAGCAAAATATCAGTCATATTCTTCGTCCTTTGTTTTCAGCCGTCATCCGGCTTTTTTCCGAATCCCGCCCAATCAGCACGACAGGGCTTCACTGGCAAAAGTCTCCCCGCGGAGACAACTTACATTCTGCCGCCCCGGCGGCAGGGCACTCGTTCTCTCAATTGAAACGCCGGCAGATCCGCCGGAAGCTACTTTAATATATATTCTATAGTATCACACATCTGACAACAATACAA
>DBGCDL010000053.1:0-27883 GCA_048358235.1 Oscillospiraceae bacterium | reverse complement strand
TGAAAATGCAGGAAGAGAACGGCGCACTGCTGTTTTACCCCACCAAGGTGCTGACGGCTACCAGCAAACGTGCCACAGCCCGCATTACAGTCGACAAATTTCCTGATACCAACAAAAGACTTGTGAAGCAGTTTTCTCTGTCGATTGAAGCGGGTTCCACTGCGAAGAACATCGGCAAAAAGAGCAATGTGAAGGTTGAAGTCGGCAAGACGGTTGATCTGAATGACTATGTCATTTATAACAAGAGCGCAAACGTTGGAAAGTCCTGCAGCTTTACACTCGATTTTTACAACGACAACTCCTCCAGCATGGACTATGCGGTGCTGGGAGATGACGGCCATACCATTCAGGGCATTTCTGTCGGCAGAATGAAGGCAGTTGCCACACTGGACGGAACCGGAAACTCCGTTGAACTTGTGGTCGATGTGGTGGCAAGGGGAAGCACTTCCGCCGTGAATGCATCGCTTACGCCTTCTTCCGGAAGTGTTGCAGTGGACAGCACATTGGTAATTACTGCAAAGAATATTCCGGAGGACGCAGATTTACTGTGGTATGCCAGCAATGACAGCCTCGTTTCTATGACGGAAGGTACCAATAATGTAACCGTGAAGGGCCTGAAAGCAGGTACTGTTACCATTACGCTGCAGGTTAACGGTGAGGATGCTGCAAAGGCAACCGTTACTGTGACCGCAGCCTCCACCAGCAGCGGCACTTCTTCGGGAACGGTGTTGCCTCCTGTAACTCCTATCGTACCCAATCCCTCCACCGGTGACAGTTGGTTTGCGAATCTGTTCTTTTAATGGATTCGGGTGGATTTCTCCGAAGAATTTTAGCAGGTAAACTTTGTAACCGCCTGAAAAGCAACGCTTTTCAGGCGGTTTTGCAGATAGTATGCCTTTTGCAATTCTTATTTATTGATATCCTTGAGAAAAAATACTCTTCCTTTGGAAATGATGCATTTGCTGCAAGAATCTTTTGAATTTTTCTTGACTTTAACCGGCGCGTATGCTAGAATGATAAAGCCGCATGTGTAGGGTAAAGTCGGACGAGCAAAATCTCCGCCCCGTAAACAGCGAGATTAGAGAAAAGGCAGGTGCCTTGTAAATGTACGCTATTATTGAGACTGGCGGGAAACAGTATCGTGTCAGTGAAGGTGACGTTGTATTCGTAGAGAAGCTCGAAGTCAACGAGAACGAAGAAATCACTTTTGATAAGATCATTGCTGTTTCCAGCGACAACGGTTTGACTGTGGGCGGCCCCTATGTGGACGGCGCAGCTGTGAAAGCTACCGTTTTGAAAAACGGCAAGAATAAGAAGATCACAGTGTTTACCTACAAACCGAAAAAGGGTTATTCCCGCAAGCTTGGTCATAGACAGCCTTACACCAAGGTTCGGATCGAATCCATCAAAGCTTAACCAATGATTACAGCGGAATTCTATTTGAAAAACGAGCGCTTTATCGGTTTTTCCGTAAGAGGGCATGCTGGCTTTGCCGAATCCGGCAGAGACATTGTCTGCGCTGCGGTTTCTTCCGCAGTGGAGCTTACAGCAAACGGCATCACCGAAATCCTGCATATGGATGCGGCGGTAGACGTTTTTGAAAACGAGGTAAAGCTTCTTCTTCCGGACACCCAAAACCAGACGGCGGTGCAGTTTCTGCAGGCGCTTCGGCTTCAGATGGAGCTGATTGGCGAGGAGTATTCCGGAAGGCTACGGTTACTTGATATGGAGGTGTAACGATAATGATTAAAATCAGCATACAGTTCTTCGCGCATAAGAAGGGCGTTGGTTCTACCAAGAACGGCCGTGATTCCGAGTCCAAGAGACTGGGCGCGAAACGTGCGGACGGCGAGTTTGTACTGGCTGGAAACATTCTTTACAAACAGCGCGGCACACATATCCATCCCGGTGAGAATGTGGGACGCGGCTCAGATGACACCTTGTTCGCCAAGATTGACGGCAAAGTGAAGTTTGAGCGTCTGGGACGTGACCGCAAAAAGGTCAGCGTTTACAGCGAGCAATAAGTCGATTGTTTCTCCCCCGTGAACAACGGGGGAGAAATTCTGCTTTACAGTGATTTCGAGAGCAATTGCTTACAGTGGCTTTTGTTTTGATTCTTGTAGAGCAGGAACAGTCGGGACTATCCCGGATTTTTACAGGATGATTCCGGAAAGAAACATTTTGTGAAAAACCGTCAATGTCTGGAAGCGTGCAGAAAGCACGCTTTTTTTGGGGTGTCGAAATTGCGGTTGATATTCTGTCTGTTTTTCAGTATAATAGTATTGTGTATTGCCGTAAAGAGTGTTTTTAAGCCTGATATAGGGAAACCTTACCAGTATGGTGAAAGCAGACAAAGAATGAAAGCCGCATTTTAAAGCGGCAGAACGGAACGGAACTATGTTTGTAGACAAAGTGAAAATATTGGTGAAGGCAGGCAGCGGCGGAAACGGTGCAGTCAGCTTCCATCGTGAAAAGTATGTAGCGGCCGGTGGGCCGGATGGTGGAGACGGGGGCAAAGGCGGAAATATTGTTTTTCTGGTGGATACCAATCTCTCTACCCTGTTGGATTTCCGCTATAAAAGAAAATTTGTGGCAGAGAACGGGGAAAACGGTGCCGCAAAGCGTTGCTCTGGCAAAGGCGGACAGGATCTGGTCATTCGGGTTCCTCGCGGAACCCTTGTCAGACAGGCGGAAACCGGTCGCATTTTGGCAGATATGTCGGGAGACGAGCCGGTAATCGTTGCCAAAGGGGGCAGGGGAGGCGCCGGAAATCAGCATTTTGCTACCGCTACCCGCCAGATTCCCCGGTTTGCGAAACCCGGAAAATCCGGCGAGGAGCTGGAGCTGGTGCTGGAACTGAAACTGCTGGCCGATGTGGGGCTTGTGGGCTTTCCCAATGTGGGAAAATCCACTTTGATTTCGGTGGTCAGCGCTGCCAAGCCTACGATTGCCAATTATCATTTTACCACTCTGACCCCGGTTCTGGGAGTCGTGAAGGTGGACGAGGGGAAAACCTTTGTCATGGCGGACATCCCCGGATTGATTGAAGGCGCCAGCGAGGGAGTCGGTCTGGGACACGATTTTCTCCGCCATGTGGAGCGCTGCCGCCTGATTGTGCATGTAGTGGATGTTTCCGGTGTGGAGGGGAGAGATCCCAAGGAAGATTTCCGGATCATCAACCGGGAGCTGGCGGGGTTCAGCGAGGAACTGGCACAGCGTCCGCAGATTGTGGCAGCCAACAAATGCGATATGGCAACGCCGGAGCAGATTGCGGATTTCCGCAGCTTCATCACCGGCCAGGGGTACGATTTCTACGAGATTTCAGCGGCTACCACCCAGGGAACCCGGGAACTGATTGCGGCAGTGGCCGCAAAACTGGATGAGCTTCCGCCGGTCAAGGAATTTGAGGCCCAGCCTATCACAGATGAGGAACGTCTCATGAGCGAGGCAAAGCCCACAGATTTCCGCGTTACTGTGGAAGACGGGATCTATTATGTGGAGTCGGAGTATCTGGAAGGCATTCTGATGACCGCCGATATGGAAGACTATTCCTCCCTTCAGTACTTCCAGCGTGTGCTCCGGCAAAACGGAGTGATCGACAAGCTGGAGGAAATGGGAATTCAGGAAGGGGATACTGTCAGTATCTTCGATTTTCAGTTTGATTATGTAAAATAATTTCCCATAGGGCGTCCGGAATGGTCCGGTACGCTTTCCTGCGGGAAAGAAGGCGGCTGTATGAATCAAATGACACCACAGGAGATAAAGCTCCTAAGCCCGTTGAATCTGGCTTACATCGGTGACGGCATCTATGAGCTGATGACCCGGATGCATATGATGAACGAGGGAAATGTGCCTGTCAACAAGCTCCATAAAAAGACAATTGCCCTTGTATGCGCATCTGCACAGTCCAAAGCTTATGAAACGATTGCCGACGTCCTCACCGAAGAGGAAACGGCCGTTTTCAAACGGGGACGGAATGCAAACGGGACTCACGTTCCCAAAAATGCCGACGCACAGGAATATCGGCGGGCGACAGGAGTTGAGGCGCTGTTTGGATATCTCTATATGATGGGCCGTATGGAGCGCGCCGAATCGCTTTATGAGATGATTTATCAGTCCTTTCGCGGGGATGTTTTTGGAGAAAATTGAAATGCCGATACAGGCCAAAAAAGCGGGAAAAATCTGAAAGTTCAGTTCTTTTCTGAAAAGGCTATGAATCAGCGACTGACGAATATCTGCCGAAAGGGTGGTCATAAGCTTGAAAACGGGAAGGCTTTCCGGTATCTTTAAAAAAGAAACGCCCAGTACGCCAAAGCAATGGGCAGTCAATATTCTGCTCACAATGGCGGGAGCGATGATTTATTCCTTCAGCTTAAAAGTATTTACAGCTCCCAATCACATTGCTCCCGGAGGAATTACGGGTATTTCCACCATTATCAATTATCTGACAATGGGAATTGTCAAAGGCGGACTTCCGATTGGTACCGTAAATCTTGTTTTTAATATCCCGCTTGCCATCATTGGCTTTTTTAAGCTGGGACGGCATTTTATGATTAAGACCATCGTGTTTTTGATCAGCCTGCCCCTCTTTGCAGACTATCTTTTTGCCAATATCCCTGCTTATACAGGCAACCGACTGATTGCCGCAATTTTCGGGGGCGTGCTGGCGGGGTGTGCCGTGGGTCTGGTGCTGTCGCGGGGCGGTTCCACCGGAGGCATGGATATTGTGAACAAGCTGATTCAGCGCCGGATGCCTCACCTGCAGATGGGGCAAGTGGTCTTTGCCATGGACATGGTTGTTGTGGGCCTGGCGATGGTTGCCTACCGGGACGTAGAACCCGGCTTGTTCGCCATCATTGCCATGTATATTTCTTCCGTGGCGCTGGATCGGGTATTATATGGCTTCCATACCTGCAAATTTATGTATATCGTGACCGATCATGCAAAGGAACTGGGACATCGGGTGAATGTGGAAATGCATCGGGGCGCGACAATCCTGGAATCATATGGTTCCTATACAAACGAACGCCATCCAACTTTAATGGTGGCTGTGCGTCAGACGGAATATTATCGGATTAAAAAGATCATTAATCAGGTGGATCCCATGGCGTTCATTATTGTGACCAGTGCAACTGAAGTTGCAGGAAAAGGCTTCAGCGAAGGAATGCCGCGGAGTTGAAATGTAAATCGAAAATAAGGAAATCAGCCGGAGACCGATCCGGTCTCCGGCTGATATTCAGAAAGCCAGCGGCAGGAATGTGTTAGCCGTTGAAGCTGTCGTTTTTAGAGGTTTTATTGGTCTTCTTGGTTTTCTTAGCAGGCTTTCCGGTGGTATTGCAGTAAGTTTCGGTGGAATTGCTGTAGCTGTTATTGCAATCGTCCATATTGGAGATCTGGTTGTTCTGCTGGTTTTTATTCTGTTTGGAATTGCTCACTGGTTTTCACCTCTTTTCGCAGTTAGTATGTGCAGGAGAATGTGCGGCTATACGAAAAAGTGGTTGTGAAAAAAGCAAAAGAGCCGGGTAAATCTGGAAATTCCCGGAATTTATGAATTGGAAAGGGTTGGATACTGATGTCTGGACATTCGAAATGGAGCACCATCAAACGTAAAAAAGGTGCCAACGACGCAGCAAGAGCAAAAATTTTTACAAAGATCGGAAGAGAAATGGCGGTCTGCGTAAAAGAGAGCGGTGCCGATCCGGCGTCAAATTCCAAGCTGCGTGATCTGATCGCGAAAGCAAAGCAGAACAACGTTCCCAATGACAACATAGAGCGTATCATTAAAAAGGCTGCCGGCAGCGGCGAGAAAAACGAATATGAGGATATCACCTATGAGGGCTATGGCCCCAACGGCGTAGCGGTCATTGTGGAATGCCTCACTGACAACCGGAACCGTACTGCCGGTGATGTGCGTCACTATTTTGACAAATTCGGCGGAAATATGGGCCAGGTTGGCTGCGTGTCCTTTATGTTCGAGAAGAAGGGCATCATTGTCATTGAAAATGACGGGCTGGACGAGGAAAAGGTTATGGATGACGTGATGACGGCCGGCGCGGATGATTTTAATTTTGGCGATGAAGCTGTGGAGATATCCACCTCTCCGGACAGCTTCCGGGAAGTGCGTGACGCACTGGAAGAAATGGGTTATTCCTTTGCTTCAGCTGAAATTGAGGAAGTTCCTTCCACTTACACCACGATTCCCGACGAGGATAACCGTGTGAAAATGAGCCGCCTTCTGGAAAATCTGGAAGATAACGATGACGTCCAGCAGGTTTGGCATAACTGGGAGAACCCCATCGAAGACGAAGAATAAGCGGCTGCGGCCGCCGACAAAAGAGGCCGGATTCATCCGTCCTCTTTTGCTTTTTTTCCGCTCCCCGGACTACCGGGGGATTTTCTCAAAGAGGAAAGATTCAGAAAGGACTCACCGCAATGATCTATTATTTTCGGAAAAGTAAGATACTTTATATTACGCTGAGCGCGTTATGGGTAGTTGGGATGGTATCGGCGAATGTGGTGCAGCAGATCGTCAATCCGCAGGGTGAGATACCGCTGCTTCTGGAAACACTTATCCTGATTGCGGGATTTGTGGGAATCTTTTATCTGTGCAGCTGGGTGGCATCACAGGAACAGAAGCGAGTGATGGATATTCTCAATGAAGAGTGCGACCCCGAGCATTTTGCAGAGGTGTGCTCCCGGATGGCGGAAGAGGCAAAGAAGCCACAGCTGAAGGCCCTTTTTGAGGGAAATGTAGCGGTAGGCTATATTGCCGGAGGCAGGGCGGATGAGGCCGTTGGGCTGCTTACCCGAAATGTGCTTCCGGAGACGGACTTCAACGCTGTCAGCAATAATAATATTCTTTACAGCAATCTCTGCTCCTGTTGTCTGGACAAGCGGGATTTGAACGGCGCGGAATTCTATCTTCAGAAGATGGCCGAACAGAAAAGCAAAATCCCTTATAACGGCGCTTATTTTCAGACGATGGCAGACGTGTATGAAAACCTTCTCCGGCGCATCGACTGCCTGAAGGGAAACTACGCTCCAAATCTTCCTTTCTTCGAGCAGAAGTACGCTTCCGCTCCCAACAAGTATATGAAAGCGGTCAGCGCTTACCGGGCTGCAGAAATCTGCAGCCGCATGGGAGAATCGGAAAAAATGCGGGAATACTGTGCTTATGTCATTCAGAACGGAAATAAGCTCGCAGTGGTACATATGGCTGCGGAACTTCTGGATCGCAGCTATCGTGCACAGAAGCCGGCGGAAACAACCGCTTAGAAGGGGAAGGGTGAAAGGCCGCAATGAAAAAGTCCGGCTATTATTATTTGTTTCTGGGAATTCTGCTCTTGTCGCTGACGTGCAGCGTATTGGAAATCACGGGTGTGGTGCCGTATGCCTTTTGGCGGTGGAGCTTGCTGGGAATATTGGCCCTTTTCGGGATATTCGCATTTTTCTTTTACAGAACCCGTCAAAAGGAAAAAGAGTTTGAGATCGTTGCCTCCAAACCGCAGAGAATTGTTTTGGCAGCTGTTGCAATCTGCTGGGCGGCAGGATTTTTCGGTGCGGCTCTGTTTTAAGGCGGTGTCGGCGACAGGAATTTCGAAGACTGCGCAGCTTTAAACGGTCCATTTCAGCACAGCTTCCGAATTTTTCTGACCCTTCTTGGAAAATTTCTGAAAAAATGGCTTCTCAAACGCTCCGTCAGGCAAATTTGCGGATTTGAAGTCATGATGAAATCGGAATAAGAATAAATCAAAGGTTTCCCAGACATAGAATAATGACGCCATTCCATGAAAAGATAATCAGGGCGGGATTCATTCCGCTGTGGACGGTATGGGAATTCCATGTTCCGCATATACATGAACTATCCGAAAAAATAAAAGCAAGGAGGATAGTCATGTTTGTTGTGTCGATGAAAGCAAGCAAAAAGAAGGTTCTGCTCTTTTTCCTGTTGTGTGTGGCGCTGGTGACGGGACTTATTTTGCTGATTGGCATAGGGAAAACGTCCGAAGTTTCCAAAAGGGGAGGCACCGTCGCCTCCGCCAAGACCAATGAAGAGAGAATCAGCTACCTGAAGACATTCGGATGGAATGTGGAAGAGGAAGCCTGCGAGATTGTGGAAGTGGCTATCCCCTCCGAGTTTGACGATGTGTACCAGCAGTACAACGAGCTTCAGAAAAAGCAGAATTTTGACTTGGAGCCTTACCGGGGAAAACGGGTGAAGCGATATTCGTATGAAGTTTTAAACTACCCGGGAGAGACGGAAAATATCCGCGCCAACCTTCTTGTGTACAATGACCAAATTATTGGGGGAGATGTGTGCTCTCTGAAACTTGATGGATTCATGCACGGCTTCCGATTGGACACCTCTTCGGGAAAATAGGGCGTATTGCCTGAAAAATCGCTTGAAATTCCGTTTTAAAGGGTGCTTGTGAAAATCAGAAAAATTTGCTATAATAGTGGCAATGAGAAAATAATAAAACCTGATAGAACAGCTGGCGAACCGCCAGACCTGAACCGAAAGGAGGACGGAACGTGCCGGTAATGCGCTTGGATAAGTTCTTTTCCAGCCAGGAGATTTTGTCCCGAAAAGAAGTAAAGGCTTGTGTAAAGGATGGATCGATTTGTATTAACGGTGTTCCGGCGGCATCTGTTGAGCAGAGAGTGGATACACAGAAGGACTGCGTCTCTTATTATGGTGAAACGGTGGAGTATAAGCCTTACATCTATCTGATGCTCAATAAGCCGCAAGGTGTCGTGTCCTCGACGGACGACAGAAAAAACCCGACCGTGCTGGATCTTGTTCCCCCGGAACTTTACCGCAGCGGGCTTTTTCCGGCCGGAAGACTGGACAAGGATACTGTGGGATTCGTTCTTCTTACGGATGACGGAGATTTTGCCCACCGCATTCTTTCCCCGAAGAATCACATTGAAAAGACCTATTTGGCACGTCTCGACGGAACGCTGACACAGGAGGGAATTGATCTTCTTGCTGACGGCGTCACGCTGGCCGACGGCACAGAATGTATGGGTGCCCGGGTACAGGTGCTGGAGGACGGAGCGGAACCGCTTGTGAAAATCGTAATCTGCGAAGGAAAATACCACCAGATCAAGCGGATGTTCGGAGTGCTGGGATTGGGCGTGAATTGGCTGAAAAGGGAGCAAATGGGCGGTTTGCGGTTAGACGATAACCTGCCGGAAGGAGGGTGCCGTGAAATCTTGCACAACGAAGTAGAGAAAATTTTGTCTATTTGAATTGTTTTGCTTTTGGCTGGAAAATGGCAGTTGTGAAAACTTGGGCATTATAGATAAAGCGTAAATATAAAGTTTGGGCAATAAACTACTGTTATTTTGCAAGAAAATTTGTTATAGTATAAGAAACACTTAAATTATTGAGTGGTTCACAATTAGGAGGTTCATTATGGCAAGTTTGTCATTAAAGGGAATTTATAAAAAATATCCGGGCGGAGTTGTAGCTGTATCTGATTTTAATCTGGAAATCGCCGATAAAGAATTCATCATTCTCGTTGGTCCTTCCGGCTGCGGTAAATCTACCACTCTGCGTATGATCGCCGGTCTGGAAGAGATCAGCGAAGGCGATCTGTACATCGGCGAAAAGAGAGTAAACGACGTTGTTCCGAAAGACCGTGATATCGCAATGGTGTTCCAGAACTACGCTCTGTATCCTCATATGACCGTTTTTGAGAACATGGCTTTCGGTCTGAAACTGCGCAAAACCCCGAAAGATGAAATTAAACGCCGCGTGGAAGAGGCCGCCAGAATCCTTGACATTACATACCTCCTCGACAGAAAGCCGAAGGCTCTGTCCGGTGGTCAGCGTCAGCGTGTTGCTCTGGGCCGTGCTATCGTCCGTGAGCCTCAGGTATTCCTGCTCGACGAGCCTCTGTCCAACTTGGATGCAAAGCTTCGTGCACAGATGCGTACCGAGATCACCAAGCTGCATCAGCGTCTGGGAACCACTTTCATCTATGTAACTCATGACCAGGTTGAGGCTATGACCATGGGTACCAGAATCGTTGTTATGAAAGACGGTTTCATTCAGCAGGTGGATACTCCTCAGAACCTGTACGAGAAGCCCTGCAACCTGTTCGTTGCCGGATTCATGGGATCTCCCCAGATGAACTTCATCGATGCAATCGTTGAGGAAAAAGGCGGCAAATATTCTCTGAAGATCGGCGGAGAAGAGAAGAAATACAGCATTAATGTTCCGGATGGCAAAGTGAACGATGCTCTGAAAGCAAAAGTCGGCCAGGAAGTTATCATGGGTATCCGTCCGGAAGACCTGCATGATGATGAAATGTCCCTCTCTACCTATCCTGATTCCGTTAACTGCGATGTTGAGGTTACCGAGCTCATGGGCCACGAGACTTATCTGTATCTGGCTCTGGAAGGCGAACCGATTGTTGCAAGAGTTAACTCTCGTTCTACCGCTAAGGTGGGCGACAATGTTAAGATTGCCATCAACGCCAATAAGATGCACATCTTTGATAAAGAAACCGAGCAGACCCTCTGCAACTAATTTTGAACCATTTGAAAACCGTGGCTCCAGAGCCACGGTTTTCTTTTTTCCTCTTGAATATGCCCCTTAAACTGCAAGAAAGCCTGTAGGGCGGCTGCTAGCCGCCCTACAGGCTTTCTTGCGTTTTTTATTCATAAGTCTATTTCGTGCCAAAAATACGGTCTCCGGCATCGCCAAGTCCGGGAATAATGTAAGCATTCTCGTTCAGCTTTTCGTCCAGTGCCGCAGCATAAATTTCCACGTCGGGATGAGCCTTCTGCAGAGCTGCCAGTCCTTCGGGAGCGGCAATAATGCACATAAATTTGATGCTGGTAACGCCGCGCTCTTTAATCTTGTTGATGGCATCCACAGCGCTGCCGCCAGTAGCCAGCATGGGGTCAAGAACGATGACATCCCGCTTCGCCACATCATTGGGAAGCTTGCAGTAATACTCGATCGGCATCTTGCTTTCCGGATCACGATAAAGACCGATATGGCCTACCTTTGCGGCAGGAACCAGCTTTAAGACACCGTCTACCATGCCCATGCCGGCCCGAAGAATCGGAACGAACGCAAGCTTTTTGCCGGAAACAACCTTTGCTTTGGCAACGCAGATGGGGGTTTCAATTTCCACTTCTTTCAGCGGAAGACTCCGGGTGGCTTCGTAGCACATGAGCATTGCGATTTCGGAAACCAGTTCGCGGAATTCCTTGGAGCCGGTGTTCTTGTCGCGCAGGAGGGTGAGCTTATGCTGGATCAGCGGGTGATCCATAATGAAGGGTTGGTTCATGGTTTGATACCGCCTTTTCTCCGCACCATAGAATTTGGTTGGTTGGTTGGTTTTTCGGATATCGTCTGTGCGGCGAACAATATCCGGCTTGGTTCAGGATATATTGCCACGGCAAAAGGTGCCGATTCAGCCTTGTTCTTTGCCGATCAGAGCGATCTTGTCGATCCGGCGCTGATGGCGTCCGCCTTCAAATTCGGATTCCAGAAATACGGTGAGAAGTTCTTTGGCCAGTTCCACACCGATGACACGGGCACCGAAACAGATGACATTGGCGTCGTTATGAAGCCGGGTGTATTTGGCAGAGTAGTAGTCGCCGCACAATGCGGCGCGGATCCCGTCCATTTTATTGGCGGCCATGGACATTCCGATACCGGTTCCGCAGATCAGAACACCCCGGTCGCATTCGCCGGAAAGAACTTTTTTACAGGTGACAACAGCAATGTCGGGATAGTCTGCCGCTTCCGCCCCTTCAAAACAGCCGCAGTCGGTAACTGTGTGGCCAAGCTCCGTCATCAGGGCAATCAGTTCCTTTTTAAACGGAATCGCCGTGTGATCGCAGCCAATTGCAATTTTCATTTGTTTTGCCATCATTGTTTCAACCTTTCACACTTCACGCCTTTTGACGGAAGTTTCATCAATAAGGATATTTTCCGGGAGAATCCCTATTCAGCGGGCACCTTCCGAAGCAGCCTTTTCCTTGGCCAGCAGTTCTCGCTGTGCCTGGGGAAGACGGAGATACACCGGTGCCAGGGCAGCGGCGCTGACCGCACATCCGGGATCGGCGGAAAGCTTGTCCCGGGCAGCGAGAATCACACTGGACGCTTTTTGAAAGCGCAGGGGCTCACTTGCCAGAAAGAGATTCGGGACACGGTCTTTCAATTTATTATAGCACAAATCCGCGCCGTCTCCAACAAAAAATATCTTTTTTTTATGTTTTCCCTGTTCTTCCAGCAATTTTTCCAGCTCGTCGATTAAAAGCGCTGAATCTTCGGTCATACGGCAGATAGAGCCGGGTGTACTGTCAAACAAAGCGGTGTATACCTGATTGCATCTTGCATCCATGGCGGCACAGATCAATCCATCCGCGCCGGAAAGATTGCGGGAAAGGGCATCCAGCGTAGAAACGGGGATACAGAGCTTCCCGGAGCCGTAGGCAAGTCCTTTCACAGCTCCGATACCGATCCGCAGACCGGTGAAGGAACCGGGACCGGCGCTGACTGCGAAATAGTCCACATCACCCGGCGCAATGCCCGTGCAGGAGAAAAGGCTTTCCAGCATAGGCATCAGCGTTTGGGAATGAGTAAGCTTGACCGAGGCGGAAAACTCCGCAATGATACGGGTTTCATCTCCGAGGGCGACACTGGTGGTTTTTGCGGAGCTGTCAAGAGCAAGTATCTTCAATCTTTTTTGCCTCCTGAAATGGTAATTCGGCGGGTGTTTTCAGCAGTGGGTTCCAAGGTGACATAGATGGTGCCGTCTTCCAGAACGGAGTCGATATTTTCGCTCCATTCCACCGCGAGAATGCCTCCCGCGTCCAGATAATCAAAATACCCCGTGGAGTATAAATCCTCAATGGAGTTAATCCGGTACATATCAAAATGATACAGCGAAACCGGGCCCGCATATTCATGAACCAGCGCAAAGGTGGGACTGGAAACTTCTCCGCGGCATCCCAGCCCTTTGGCAAGGCCGCGTACAAATGCTGTTTTTCCGGCACCCATGCCGCCGCGGAAGGCCAGCACATCTCCCGGCTTCAGCCGATGGGCAAACGCTTCGGCAAACGATTCCGTCTGCGCAGGGGATTCGGAAAGAAATTCGTCAAAATCTCTCATGCGGTATGCTGTCCTCCTTTCGGTTGGGCCACTAAGCCCATAGATAGTATATTATTATCCGGTAACAAATTCAAGTAAAATGTAGAAAAAATAGATTGATTATGATATAATAACCTCTATGGTCAAAATCGAAGAGCAGGGGTGTTCTGAAATGGTGCGGGTGTTTTCGGCATTCTGCAGGAGAAGTGTGTGCCTTGCGGAAAGCGGGCGGCATTTCGTACGGAACAAGGCGAGCAAAAATGGAATATCTTCGACAAGTTTTGGCGGAAGATTTTGTATCGGAGGAATCGTTTATGTTATCGGACATTAAAATTGCGCAGCAGGCCAGAATGAAGCCTATTTATGAAGTGGCGGAAGGCATTGGAATTGACGAAAAGTATATCGAACCATATGGTAAATATAAATGCAAGCTGGATTATCCTCTGTATGATTCTTTGCGGGAGAAGCCAAACGGTAAACTGATTTTGGTGACTGCCATCAATCCTACTCCGGCAGGTGAGGGAAAAACCACCACCTCGGTGGGAATCGGAGAGGCAATGGCCAAAATCGGAAAAAAGGCCATCGTTGCACTTCGTGAGCCCTCACTGGGACCGGTATTTGGCGTAAAGGGTGGTGCTGCCGGGGGCGGTTATGCACAGGTAGTACCTATGGAGGACATCAACCTCCATTTTACCGGTGATATGCATGCCATCACGGCAGCCAACAATTTGCTTTCTGCCATTATTGACAACCACCTGCAGCAGGGAAATGAGCTTAAAATCGATCAGCGGCGTATTCTGTTCAAGCGCTGCATGGATATGAACGACCGGGCACTCCGGTTTGTCAACGTTGGTTTGGGCGGCAAGATGAACGGTGTCCCCAGAGAAGAGGGGTTCCAGATTACGGTCGCTTCGGAGATCATGGCAATCCTCTGCCTTTCCTCTGATCTGACCGATTTAAAAAAGCGTTTAGCCAATGTTCTCGTGGCCTATACTACGGAGAATGAGCCGGTATTTGTCCGTGATCTTCATGTGGAGGGGGCGATGACGGCCCTGCTGAAGGATGCGCTGAAACCCAATCTGGTGCAGACACTGGAAAACACACCTGTTATCATGCATGGCGGCCCTTTTGCCAACATTGCCCATGGATGCAATTCGATTATTGCCACAAAACTGGCACTGAAACTGGCGGACTATACCATTACTGAGGCGGGCTTCGGTTCCGATTTGGGCGCTGAAAAGTTTTTGGACATCAAGTGCCGTATGGCAGGAATCGCCCCCAGCTGCATCGTTGTGGTAGCTACCATCCGTGCGCTGAAATATAACGGCGGCGTAAAGAAAGCCGATCTGGCAGAGGAAAATCTGGAAGCGCTCCGCTCCGGCATTTCCAATCTGGGTGCGCACATTGACAATATGCATAAGTACGGTGTTCCGGTTGTGGTTGCCATCAACCGGTTCGGCACAGATACCGATGCTGAAGTGAATTTTGTATCGGAATACTGCCGTGCCAAGGGCGTAGCCCACGCATACTCCGAGGTGTTTGCCAACGGCGGGGAAGGCGGCAGGGAACTGGCGCAGACCATCTGCGACGTAATTGATCGTGAGGACGGTGCTGCCAATTTTGCCCCAATTTACGATGTGAACTCCTCCATTCCCGAAAAAATCGAAACGATTTGCCGGGAGATTTACCATGCGGGCAATGTGTCCTATCTGGGAGCGGCTTCCAAAGCCATTCGTGAAATTGAGGCGCTGGGGCTGGATAAGCTTCCGATCTGCATTGCCAAGACCCAGTATTCCCTGTCGGACGATCCGGCACTTCTGGGTGCTCCGGAGGGCTTCACCATGACAGTGAAGGATGTGAAGGTCAGTGCCGGGGCGGGCTTCGTAGTTGTCTACACAGGCAGCATCATGACCATGCCGGGTCTGCCGAAGGCTCCTGCGGCAATGAAGATTGATGTGGACGAAAACGGCATGATCGACGGGCTGTTCTAAAAGAGACCTGCATCCTCTGCAAGCGAGGCAATTCTGAATGAACTGAGGGGTGCCGCCTTCAGAAAGCAGAAACGCAAATCTGTAAAGGATATTACTTTACACAGCGAAAGTGAAAGGAGAACGGAATATGAGCCTGGTATTTCAAAAAATAAAAGAATTTGTCCGTTCTCTGGACGTTTTTCTGGTTGTCATTGTGCTGGCGTGTTCGTCCATCGGTGTACTGCTGCAGTATTCGTTTTACGTTACCGGGGAAAGGGGAATCCGGGATACCCTGATCCAGTCTATCGGTATGGCAGCCGGGCTTGTTATTGCGCTGGCACTGTCCGCTTTTGACTATGAGATCATGGCCAAGCTCTGGAAGCTGCATGCGCCCATTGCCGGCCTGCTGGTGATTTTCACTTATTTCTGGGGTTATGCCCCAAACCCCGACGCGCCGACCGACCACGCATGGATCAATCTGGGATTTACAACCTTTCAGCCTGCGGAATTGCTGAAGCTTTCCTTTATTCTGACATTTGCGCTTCATCTTTCCAAGGTGGGAGAGCATATTAACGAGCTGAAACCTTTTCTTTTCCTGTGCCTTCATGGAATGGTTCCGGTGGGAATGGTAATTTTGCAGAGCGACTTCGGAACAGCTTTGGTTTTCCTGATCATTTTCGGCGTAATGATGTTTAGCGCCGGGCTGTCCCTTCGCTGGATTGCAGTGGGGGTGGGGGCTGCGGCTGTGGCTGCTCCGTTTGTCTGGGTATTCCTGCTGGATGATTTCCTGAAGGAACGCTTTTTCGTAGCATGGCATCCCGAAAACTATCTCACTGGTTCGGCAAAAGGATACCAGCAGTATCGCGGAAGGCTTGCTCTGGGGTCGGGACAGCTGTTTGGAAAGGGCCTTTTTAACGAAAATCTTTATTATGTGCCGGAAGCGAGAAACGATTTTATTTTTTCCTACATCGGCCAGACAATGGGCTTTGTGGGTTGCGCTATTATTTTGTTGCTAATTACGTGTTTATGTGTTAAAATATTGGTAACCGCCAAGATGGCGAAGGACAAGCTGGGAACCTATATCTGCATCGGCGTATTTGCTATGTTTGTGTTTCAGACAGTCATCAATATTGGCATGGTGCTCTGTGTGATTCCGGTTATCGGAATTACGCTTCCGTTTTTCAGTTCTGGCGGTACGTCGGTACTTATCAGTTATATTGGAATCGGAATGGTGTTAAGCGTATACAGACAAAACAGGAAAGACCTGATGTTCGACTAGGGCCACTACCGGTTTTGTCTCGCAAAACAGGGAAGAAAAGATTTGATGTTTTAATAGAGGAAGGAATCTATGCGGGTAATTACAGGAACTGCCAGAGGCCGTGTGTTGAAAGCAGTGGAGGGACTGGATGTCCGTCCCACAACCGATAAAGTAAAGGAAGCGGTGTTCAGCGCCGTGCATTTCCAGCTGGAAGGCGCGAAAATGCTGGATTTATTCTGCGGCTCCGGACAAATGGGAATTGAGGCCCTTTCCAGAGGCGCCGAAGTTTGCGTTTTCGTGGATAAGGATCGTCGCTCCATTGAGGTTACAAAGCAAAATTTGGTTTCGGCAGGGCTGTTTCAGAAAGCGCGGGTAACTCAAACGGATTTTCAGTCCTATCTGACCGGATGCAAAGACAGCTTTGACATAGCCTTCCTGGATCCGCCTTATTCCTGCGGAATCCTGCAGCAGGCGCTGCCTTTGCTGGTGGGAAAGATGAACCCGTCGGGCGTGATTTTGTGTGAGCATGAGGAAAAGGATATTCTTCCGGATAAGGTTTCCTCTCCTGACGGCACCGTTGTGTTCTGCAGGACAAAAAAATATCGGTATGCAAGAATTTCCGTGTCGGCCTATCGTCTGGACGATTCAACAGGGACGGAAAACTGAATTTCCAGAAAGGCAAGGTTCTGACAAATGAGAATAGCAGTGTGTCCCGGAAGTTTCGACCCGATTACCAAAGGCCATTTGGACATTGTGACCCGGGCTTCCAAACTTTTCGATAAAGTGATTGTGGCGGTGAGCGTGAACGCCGACAAGCATGCCAGTTTTTCGCTGGAAGAACGGGTGAAGCTGGTAAGAATGTGCACCTCCGATATCCCCAACGTGGAGGTGGACTCCATGAATGAGCTGCTGGCAAACTATGTACGCCGGGTAGGAGCCTGCGCAATTGTAAAGGGGCTGCGTGCGGTGTCCGACTTTGAATACGAGTTTCAAATGGCGATGGCCAATAAAAAGCTGAATCGGGATGCAGAGACCCTGTTTCTGACCACTTCCCATCAGAATATGTATTTAAGCTCCAGTCTGGTGAAGCAGATCGCCGGTTTCGGCGGCGATATTTCGGATTTTGTCCCGCCGGAGATTCTTACCATTGTGACGGAACGCTTTTACCATCCGCCGCACGATGAGCCCAAATCCATATCATAGCTGAAAACAGGAGGAATAGCGGAAATGAACATTAATGAAAATCTGGACATAATCGACGATATTCTTGACAGTGCTTGGACAGTTCCGCTGTCCGGAGGACGCTGTGTGGTTGATATTGACCGGATACGGGAGGCAATTGACGACATTCGCTTGAATATGCCCACCGAAATCAAACAAGCCAAGATGATTGTGGCGGATCGTAAGCAGATTATTGACGATGCCCACAAGGAAGCGGAAGCCGCGGTGAAAATCGCGGAAGAGCGAGCGAAGAAGCTGGTGGATAACAGCGAAATTATTCGACAGACGCAGGAGCGCGCCAAGGAAGTCATCGCCCAGACCAACGCCCAGAACCGTGAGCTGAAAAAGGCAACCAACGATTTTATTGAAAATGCTCTTAAAAACTGCGAAGATTCCCTGGCGGAGTCTCTGCAGCAAATTCGCGGAACCCGTCAGGCGTTAAAGACAGTTCACCGGCCGTCTTTGGCCAAGCGCCCTGACGAAGGGGAACCTGTGAAAAGCGAAAAATAAAATAGTTTCCATGGAAGTTACTCCAAAAATCCCGCACTGCAGTGCGGGATTTTTTTGACCGCGATTTGCGCCGGTCGAAACAGCGGGAAAGCCCCATATTGTAAATCCCAAAGTGCATTTGCGCAAGATCGTGCAAAATTTTGAAAAATACTGCCAGACAAAGCTGATTTTATGGAATATAATGAAAAAGTATTATGCGGGCTGAATGCCGATCTTAAATTTAAAGGAAATGAGCACAGCAATGAAAATTGGAATAGGAATTGACACGGGCGGCACCTATACCGATGCCGTAATCTATGATTTTGACAGCGACCGGATTCTGGCCTCTGCCAAGGCACTGACCACCCGGGAAGACCTGACGGTAGGAATTACCAACGCATTGGACGGTCTCGGGACAGACTATCTGACACAGGCAAAGTTTGTTTCCCTGTCCACTACGCTGGCCACCAACGCCTGCGTGGAAAACAAGGGAGGACGGGCCAAGCTTCTCTTGATTGGCGTTGATCCTAAAGTAGTGGATTGGGTTGGAAGAGAGTATGGGCTGAAAAACGAGGGGGAACTCTATTTTTGCGGCAATAAAGGAAGCTTTGATGGTACCGTCATTGATGAGCCGGACTGGGACGCTCTGATTGAAGATACCCGGGAATGGCTTCACGATGCGGATGGCCTTGGCATTGTGGAAATCTATGCCACCAACAATGGCGCAGTGTGCGAAAAAAGGGGAAAGGCTGCCTTTGAGCGGGTATATGACTTTCCCGTTGTGTGCGGATACGAGCTGTTTTCTGACCGCAACTCGGTGCAGAGAGGCTCCAGCACCTTGCTGAACGCCAAGCTGGTGCCGGTTATTCGGGAGTTCCTTATTTCCATCCGAAAAGCGATGGATTCCCGGAAAATCAGCGCCCCCATACTGATTGTGCGGAGCGATGCCACACTGATGTCGGAAGAATTTTCCCGTCTGCGTCCGGTGGAGACGATTCTCTGCGGCCCGGCCGCCAGCGTTCTGGGCGGCACGAAGCTTACAGATGAAAAGAACAGCATCATTGTGGATATCGGCGGCACCACCACCGATATTTCCCTGGTGAAGGATGGGATGCCGGTTACGGTGAAGAACGGTGTCAGCATCGGGCAGTGGCGGACTTTCGTGAAGGGCGTCTTTATCGACACCTTTGCCCTGGGAGGAGACAGCGCTGTCCGGCTGAAGGACAATGCCGTCAGCATTGACGCCAGACGTGTGGTTCCTCTGTCGGTGGCGGCGGCCCGGTGGCCTTCCATTGTTCCCGGCCTGCGGGCTCTTCTGGAATCGGGAAAGGTTCATACACTGCCCTTCCATGAATTTTTCTATCTGGTGCGGGAGATTTCCGATCGGGAGAATTACTCCGAGCAGGAGCTGGCCTTCTGTGACGCGCTTCGTAAGAAGCCGCTTTCCTTCTGTGATGCGGCAGAAGCGGTGGATGCGGATATTTACCGTATGAACACCGAGCGGCTGGAAACCGAGGGAATCGTGATGCGCTGCGGCATGACGCCTACCGACGTCATGCATCTGCGGGGGGATTTCAACCAGTTTAATGCCGAGGCGGCACGCCTGGGAGCGGAGTATATGGCCCAATGCATTGCATCGCGTCTTGATATCGAATACACTGTTGAGCAATTCTGCGACGACGTATATGATTTGGTAAAGAAAACCCTCTATCAGAATATTGTCCGTATTCTCCTGCAGGATAAATACCCTGCCATGCGGAAGGAAGGAATTGACAGTCAGCTGGAAACGATGATCGACGCCGGCTGGGAGTCGGCCAAGCATCCCGGAACCAATCCCTATCTGGATTTCGGATTTCATACGGAATCCACACTGGTGGGAATCGGTGCGCCTACTCATATTTTTCTTCCCGATGTGGCAAAAGCGCTGAAGGCGAAATGCATCATTCCGGAATATGCGGGAGTTGCCAATGCCATCGGAGCCATTGCCGGAAAGGTAACCGCAGTGTCCAGGGTCGAAATCCGTCCCAACACTGACTTTAACATGCCCGGTGGGTTTACGGTGTTCGGCAAAGAGGGAAACTGTGTTACCGAAGAGCTGGAGGAAGCCATCCGTATTGCCGGGGAGCAGGCTGCTGCGGATGCAAAGGCGGAAGCGATCCGTCGGGGCGCATTCGGTGAGATTACGATAAGAACCAAGGTGGACGCCCACACCGGCTATGCCAGAGGACATCAGGAAATTGATCTGGGAACAACAGTTACAGCCACCGCCTTTGGCGGAATTACGGTTTAGCATCGCTGACAGAATAAAAACAGAAGCCTCTGACGCAATTTGCGTCAGAGGCTTCTGCTTTTATTCTTCCGGTTTCAGGAGATTCACATCCAGTTTCTTATAGGGAATCACAATACCGTTTTCGTCGAACACACGCTTTACGTCTTCCATCAGCGTCCAGTACAGATCCCAGTACTGTTCGGTTTTTACCCAGACCCGCAGGGAAAGGGTAATCCCGCTGTCGGCATATTCCGAGACCCGGATGGCAGGCTCGGGCTGCTGCAGAATCATATCGTTCCGGCGCAGCATCTCCATGATGACGTTTTTGGCCATTGAGATATCCGTGCTGTACTCCACGGAAAAATTCAGAATCAGCAGACGGTTTTCCTCGGCGGAATAGTTGGTGATCCGGGAGCCGGAGACCTGACCGTTGGGAATGAAAATCGCCTTGTTGTCAAAGGTAACCAGTTTGGTTTGGAAGGTGGTTATTTGTTCTACTGTACCGCTTAGGGAGTCGATCTCCACGAAATCTCCCACTTTAAAGGGCTTTGTAAAAAGAACGATAAAACCGCCGGCCAGATTGGAAAGGCTGTCTTTCACCGCGAAGCTGATGGCTACGCCGCCTACGCCCAGCATGGTGACGATGGAAGTCATATCCACCAGCGGGGAAAGGGCAATGGTCCAGATCAGAGCGTAAAGGATGTATTTAATCATGGAAAGCAGAAATTTGTGATAAGTAGGATCGAGCTTGCTTTTTTCAAATCCCCGCTTGAGCATTTTAATCAGCAGTCTTGTCAGCACCATGCCGACTACGATGATGAATGCCGCCTCCAGCAGATCACCGCCGCGCTTTTGGAAAAAGTTAAGAATATTTTGATACAAAATGAAACCTCCTGATTCTTTTATGCATGGGATACATCCACGGATGCTTGGAAACATCCGGCAGGTACTTTTTATGATACGTCGAAAAATGCGGTTCGTCAACAATTCTCATGAAGGCGGATATGAAAAAGAAAGGGAAAAGGGGGCTTTCCTGGGGCGAGAGCATGTACAAGAAGAAAAACGGCAAAGAAATACAATTTCTGCTCTTCCCTTTTGACATGTTTTTTGAGGACATGGCGCTAAAATATTCTTTACAGGAAACGGAAGGCTTCATCCGATCGAAGAACTGGTCGGTGGCCGGATCATTTCGCAGCAGTGCAATCCGACGCTTGGGGAACCCGTAAAACGGAGCAGAAAGGGATGGACAGCGTTGTGACGACAGTATATCTGGACGTGCTGGTCCTTTTGAATATTTTTGTCAATTATTTTCTCTTTCAAGCCACCGCCCGGCTGGTAAATCAGAAAATACCCGGATGGCGTCTGCTGCTGGGCACAGTCCTTGGGGGATTGTATTCCCTGATCATCCTTTTGGAGCTGACTGCCGCTGAATTGACTGCAATCAAAATTATGATGGGAGTCAGTCTTATCTTCGTGGTATTTTTTACCCGGAAAGGCGGCGACTCCCGAAGCCGGTGGCTCCGTTTCGGGAAAACGTCACTTTGCTTTTTCTTGGTGAATTTTATCTTTGCGGGGTTTATGCAGGCTCTGTGGATGTTTGCAGCCCCTTGCGGAATGGCTTATAAGAACGGTGTGCCCTACTTTGACGTATCAGCGCTGACACTGGCAGCCTCCACCATAGCCGCCTATCTGATTATCACCTTGGTTACATATCTTTTAAACCGTCGGAATCGGGGACAGGACCTTCGGGAGATCATTCTGTCTTTGGATGGACGTCAGGTAACCCTTACCGGGTTTCTGGACACTGGGAATAAGCTTTGCGACGTTTTCACCGGGCTTCCGGTGGCGGTATGTCAATATGACTCGGTTCGGGATTTGCTTCCGGAAAAAATCCGGGGATTTTTTCAGTCGCCGGGCGACTATTCCTTTGATCGAATCGAGGATTCCCGGCTGAAAACCATGATCCGCATGATACCGGTGAATGCGGTGAACGGAGCCGGAAGCCTGCCGGGATTTCGGCCGGATGAGGCACTGATCGGCGGAGTCAGCCGCAGGATCATTGTGGCAGTGACGGATCAGCCCTTGTCGGACGGAGAATTTCAGGCAATTCTTCCCGGAACCGTGGAATAGGCCGGTATCCCTTATGGGAAATGCCGCACCGGCATTGGCAGGAACCGGACAAAGAAAATCTGACAGCGGAAAAACAGCAATAGAAGCAATAGAGATGGAGCGAGGAATGAATATGAGCGGGTTGGTATCGGTAAGAGCATTTTGGAACAGAATTTTGGCATTGGTAAAAAAGGCAGTCTGGAAACACAGGAAAAACGGCTGCAATCCGGTCCATTATATCAACGGACCGGAAACGCTGCCGCCGCCCCTGACCAAGGAGGAGGAAAGCATTGTATTCACCAAGCTGGAGCGGAATGAGCCGGAAGCACGGGATATGCTGGTCGTGCACAATTTGCGCCTCGTGGTATACATTGCAAAAAAATTTGAGTCTACCGGCATTGGAATCGAGGATTTGATTTCCATCGGCACCATTGGGCTGATTAAAGCGGTAAACACCTTTGTCCCAAGCAAGAACATCAAGCTGGCCACCTATGCGTCCCGGTGCATTGAAAATGAAATTCTGATGTTCCTGCGCAAAAGCACACTGACGAAAAATGATATTTCAATTGATGAACCGTTGAACGTGGACTGGGATGGCAACGAACTGCTTCTTTCCGATTTGCTCGGAACCGATTCGGATACCGTGAATAAGGATCTGGAAACCGAAGTGGAACGGGATCTTTTGATCTCCTGCGTGAACAAGCTAAGCCCCCGTGAAAAAATGATTATGGAGATGCGGTTCGGCCTGAACGGTGAGGAGGAAAAAACGCAAAAGGAAGTCGCGGATTGCATCGGGATTTCCCAGTCTTACATATCCCGTCTGGAGAAACGGATTATTAAGCGGCTGAAAGTGGAATTTGAGAAGGCAATGTGATTCAGCCGGGCAGAGTAAATCGGTCATTATGGGGCAAAAGCCGGGTATCGGGCTTTTGCCCCAAACTGGTTTTTCAAAATGAAGATTTTTCAAAGGGCAATTCGTTTCTACAAATAAGTGTACGGCAGCCCCGCCAGGCAGGGGACCTTTACCGAAAAAGCCGGTTATTCTGTGGGGCTTCTTTACAACATATGGTTTTTTTGGTATACTGAACCTTGTCAGACAATGCGGTATTCGGAAAAATGAGAGTCTCCGAACAGTTCTGGTTTGGGGGAAGAATCCGCTGCTGACGATAACCGGAAAAAGACTATTTTTAGAAAAGCGATGACTGCGCGGCTTTTTCATTTTCCGACAAGACCTGCCAGTGACGGGATAAAACCAACAGAATGTAAGAAAGCGGGAAAAAAGAATGAATATTGCCTTGTTTACGGAGACATATGTCCCTTATATCAATGGGGTTGTGACCCATGTAAAGGCCCTTCATGACGGGCTTGAAAAGCTTGGCCATAAGGTTCTGGTGGTTACGGTGGATACTTCCACCTACCATCATTATGTGAAGGACGGAGTGCTTTACTGCCCTGCAAAAACACTGAAAAAGCTGTATAATTTCGGTTTGGCGTGGCCCTTGAGTTTCAAGCGCTTTCTCATGCTAAAAGACTTTGAGCCGGATGTGATTCACATTCACCAGGAATTTGGAGTGGGGCTTTCCGGCGTGGTCATTGCCAAACAGCTTCGAGTCCCTCTGGTATATACCCTTCATACCATGTATGACGATTATCTTTATTATATCGTGCCGGAAAAGCTGGTGCCGGCCATGCAGAAGGTTGCTCACCGCTATTTCGGCAGTCTTGCCAAAAAGGCTACAGAGGTGACGGGGCCTTCCATGAAGGTTCAGGAATATCTGGATGTGTGCGGCGTAAAGAAAAGCGTTAATGTGGTTCCCAATCCGGTGGAGCTGGACGTATTCAGTCCGGCGAACATCGACTGGGAAAAGGCCGGGGAGATCCGCAGACGTTACGGGGTTGCCGAGGATGAAATTTTGGTCAGTTTCTGCGGACGGCTTGGTAAGGAAAAGAGCGTTGACGTTCTGCTGAACAACTGGGCCAAATATGTCAAACCGGAGGACAAGTTCCGGCTGATGATTCTGGGCGGGGGCCCCTGCCTGCCGGAACTGCAGGCACAGGCCAAAAGTCTTGGCATTGACCGGATGGTGATCTTCACCGATGCGATCGAACATAACAGTCTGCCGGAATATTACGGTGCCTGCCAGCTCTATATTACCGCATCCCTTTCGGACACCAACTCCATCTCCATGAAGGAGGCCATGGCCACCGGACTGCCGGTGCTCCATATTCATGACCCGCTGAATGCAGGTCAGGTGGTAGACGGCGTGAACGGGTTCATCTACCGGAACGCCGAAGAGATGTATGCGACCCTCAAGAAGTATCAGGCTATGCCCCAGGACAAAAAGGATGCGCTGAAAAACTCCGTGATTAATTCTATGAAAATTTACGGATGTGAGGCATTGGCAAAATATTTGGTCAAGGTCTACGAAAAGGCTATTGTGGAGAAGGCGTCTAAGCCGGAAAGCGAATGGAAGGCGACCGTAAAGCGGAAAGTAAAACAGTTCCGCTTTGTAAAAAAAGATTGATTTGCACAAAAAAAGCAGGGGAACCACGGTTCCCCTGCTTTTTTGTGCTGTCCCGAATGGCAAGCATTCGTTATCGCTGTACCCGGCCGGAGCTGTCTCCGCCCGCCAGTTTCTGCACTTCCGCAACGCTGACACGGTTAAAGTCCCCTTCAATGGAGTGCTTTAAAGCAGATGCGGCCACTGCGAATTCAATGGCTTCCTGTGTGGATTTTCCTTCCAGAAGAGAGTAAATCAATCCGGCTCCAAAGCTGTCGCCGCCGCCTACCCGGTCAACGATATGCAGGTGGTATTCTTTGGAGAAGCAGCAATTCTCTCCATCATACAGCATTCCGGCCCAATCGTTATCATTAGCGGAGAGGGAAGAGCGGAGGGTGATCGCCACCTTTTCAAAACCGAATTTTTCCGCCAGCTGGCGTGCAACGGACCGGTATCCTTCCTTGTTCAGCTTTCCGCCGGTAATATCGGTTCCTTCCGCTTCAATACCAAAGACATCTTTGGCGTCCTCCTCGTTGGAGATGCAGACGTCCACATACCGGCAAAGCTCGGTCATGGCAGTGCGGGCCTGCTCGCGGGTCCACAGCTTTCCGCGGTAGTTCAAATCACAGGAAACCTTCACACCGTGGGCCTTGGCGGCAACGCAGGCCTCCTTGCAGATTTCTACAAGATTGGCCCCCAGTGCCGGAGTAATTCCTGTAAAGTGGAACCACTTTGCACCGCTAAAAATGGAGTCCCAGTCGAAATCGGAAGGGGAGGCCTGCTGAATGGCGGAATAAGCCCGGTCATAAATGCAGACACTGCCACGCTGGGAAGCACCCTTTTCCAGATAGTAAATGCCTACCCGGTCGCCGCCCCGGACAATTCCATCGGTATCTACCCCGAAAGAGCGGAGAGAATCCACAGCAGCCTGGCCGATGGCGTGCTTCGGCAGTTTGGTAATGTAGGCGGTGTCCACTCCGAAATTAGCCAGAGAAACCGCAACGTTGGCTTCGCCGCCACCGAAGGTGGCCTGCATCTGGTCATTCTGGAAGAAACGGTAGTAGCCGTTTGGCGCAAGGCGAAGCATAATTTCGCCGAAAGTTACAACTTTGTTTTTCATATGATCAAATCCTTTCTTCTGTCGATAAGGGTAAAATACGGCAGATTTGCCGGGAAGGGTTATTTCTGTACCAAATGAACGGCAAACCCGCCCAGCTCACTTTTGAGATAGATGGCTTTTGTGCGGCCTTTGGCGTCAGTTTTTCTGCTTCCTTCTTCAAAAGCTACGCCCTGCCGTCCAAGATGGTAGACCGCCCGGTCCACTGAATTGGTTCCGATGGCGATATGGCCGTGAGTCCCCAGACCGGGGGCTTTCATGCATTCCACTGCGGAACCGGAAAAATCGGAGGAATTTCCGGCTTTGTATTCAAATCCAAAGAGGGTGCAGATTGTTTTGGCAGTGGAGGAAGCTTCCTCCGGGCTTCCGCAATTGATGCCTACATGGGCTAAACTGAATCCCAGCATTGTTTTGACCGCGTCGCGGCAGATTCGGGTGATTTCCGCCCAGCTTTCCGCCTCAATCAGGTCTTTTTTCACCATCCAGGTTCCGCCGCAGGCCACAATCTGGTCAAAGGAAAGATAGTCCATCATGTTTTTGGTAGTGACTCCTCCGGTGGGCATCCATTTCAGGTTTTTGTAAGGGCCGGCAATCGCTTTCAGCTTGGCGACACCGCCGTTTTGCTCCGCGGGGAAAAATTTCACAGTGTTGAGCCCCAGGCTCATTGCCTGCTCCATTTCTCCGGGGGTGGCTGTTCCGGGGACGATTAGTGCATGTTTTGACAAGACATATTTTACTGTTTCGGGGTTGAATCCGGGGCTGACAAGAAATTGGGCACCGGCGTCCAGCGCGTGGTCTGCCTGCTGGCAGGTGAGTACGGTTCCAGCTCCTACAATCATTTCCGGAACTTCCCGGCTGATGGCGCGAATTGCTTCCTCGGCAGCGTCCGTCCGAAAGGTAATTTCTGCTACAGGCAGCCCGCCCTCTACAAGCGCCCGGGCAAGGGGGACGGCCTTTGACGCATCTTCAATGGCGATGACCGGAACGATGCCGATGTGTTCGATTTGCGTTAAGATGTCACTCATGTTGCTGCTCTCCGTTTCATAATGTGAAATACTATTTTGTATTGCGAATTATGGTACTATTATATCGTTCACTGCCAAAAAATCAATTCGGATTTTGTGCAAAGTTTGTATTGCATTTTTGGGTAAAACCGATTAAAATGAAACAATATTTCATATTGTGAAACAAATTACCGTGCACACGCTGTATTTGCGGTAAGCCGGGAGAAAACAGTGGAATCAGGAGAGGAAGAAATGCAGATGGCAGAAAAAGGAAAGGTACAGTCACTTGACCGCGCCTTTGAAGTGCTGGAGCTTCTGTGCGGAGCACAGGGAGGAATGACGCTGGCCGCCTTGTCAGCGCAGACGGGACTCAACAAGAGTACGGTTTACCGGCTGCTTTCCGCTATGGCGGACAGAGGGTACGTGCAGCGTGACTCCGAGAACGCGGTCTATTATCCGGGAATGAGATTGTGTGAGCTAAGCAGCTATATTCTCGATAATCTGGATATCGTAGCCCGGGGACGGGTAGCGATGGAAAAACTAAGCCGAAAGACGGGAGAGACGGTCCATCTTGCTCTGCGTGAGGGCATCGAAATCGTTTATGTCCATAAGGTGGAAAGCATTCACGGTGCAATCCGGATGTTTTCAAGGATCGGGATGCGCAGGCCCCTGTACTGCACCGGGGTGGGAAAAGCCATTCTGGCTGCTCTGCCCCCGGAAGAAGCCCGCGCTCTCTGGGAAAAGAGCCACCGGAAAGCATTTACGGAGCATACGATTCTGGAGGAAGAAGCCTTCTTTCGGGAAATCGGTCAGGTGTGCCGGCAGGGC
>DBGCDL010000052.1:0-22077 GCA_048358235.1 Oscillospiraceae bacterium | reverse complement strand
GCCCAGTGCTGCGAGCACCTGAACCGGGCCCTGATTGTAGAACGGGAGGCCGCCCTTTTTTACCGGCTTGAGCCGGTAAACGTGGTTCCCCAGCCCAAGGCGGGAGGCTCTTTTGCCACTGCCGCCTATGCCGCCTTTGCGCGTCCCTGCGCGGTGGAAAAAATCCGTGCCCGGGCCGGAATGGACATCGGCGACACTCTGATTGGAATGCATCTGGCCGAAGTAGCGGTTCCGGTGCGGCTGAATCTTTCCAAAATCGGGGAGGCCAATCTGGTCTGCGCCCGCACCCGGCCCAAATTTGTCGGCGGCATCCGCGCCAAATATGACGACAATCTGCTGTAACTTTCAAGGAGCGTGAAAAACGCTCCTTATTCTTTTTTTATAAGGATACCATAATTTTCCTTTTAGTTCAACCTTTCGCAAAAATCTTAACGCCTTCTTTGTTCATTTTCACCAGATGACATTCCGCAAAATTTCTGTTACAATAAAATTCGTCCGATTTCGGACATTTATTCTGTCGGAAGGGCGCACCGCTGTCCCCGCGGAACAAGCAATAACCGAAAGGAGCCTTCCCGCCTGCCTCAGACGGGAAGTTCGAAGCAAATGATCGAAAACAAACCCATTGAAAAGCAATTTCTCAAATTCGCCGTCCCTTCCATGCTGGCCATGCTGCTGAACGGATTTTACACTATGGTTGACGGATTTTTCATCGGGCGGGCAGTAGGCGACACCGGCCTGGCCGGCATCGGCATTGCATGGCCCATCACCGCCGTGCTGCTGGCGCTGGGCGTGGGAATCGGCACGGGAGGAGCCGTTCTTACCTCCATCCGGCGGGGGGAAGGAGATCATCAGGGGGCAGGACAGGCGCAGGTGAATACGTTCTTTCTGCTGGCTGTCACTTCCCTGCTGACCACGGCAGTGCTCATCCTTGTTTATCCCTCCATTCTGCGGTGGATGGGAGCGCAGGGCGACGTATATACCGCCGCCGCGGAATATACCCACTACATCGCATGGGGCGGGAGCCTGCAGATCCTTGCTTCCGGCGTTACTCCGCTCATCCGGAACAATCACCGGACGGTTCAGGCCATGCTCATCATGTGCAGCGGACTGGTCACCAATATCGTGCTGGACGCATGGTTCCTGATGGAGCTGGACATGGGGCTGGGCGGTGCCGCTCTGGCTACCATTCTGGCTCAGGGGGTAACGCTGGTGCTGTGCATTTTTTCTCTCACCGCCGAAAAGGAATACCGGATCACCGCCGCCTGCTGCAAGCTCCGGAAGTTTGATCTGCGCCGGATTCTCGTCATCGGGCTTTCCCCCTTTGGACTCTCGCTGATGCCCTCCCTCATTTCCCTGCTCAACAACTGGCAATGCCTTGCTTACGGCGGGGATAACGCGGTTGCCGCATACTGTGTGAGCAATTATCTGATCGGCGCGCTGATGCTGCTGTTACAGGGGGTAGGCGACGGAATCCAACCGCTTATCAGCTTTTGTGTAGGCGGCGGACTGAACACCAGCCGCCGGGTGATTCTTCGCAAGGGCGCATCCCTTGTTTTGGGAATGAGCGCGGCCTTTTTCCTGCTCTCCTTCCCGCTGCGGTTTCTTCTCCCGCCCATGTTCGGCACCTCGCCGGAAACCGGAGAAATCATTCACCGGGCGCTGCCCCTGCTGGGCATCGCTTTCCCGTTTATGGGAATTGTGAAGTTTTACACTTCTTCCTTTTATGCGTCGGGCCGCACTGTGGAGTCCATGGTGCTGGTCTACGCGGATCCCGTTCTGCTGACTCCCGTATTTCTTCTTCTGCTGCCCCGCCTCTGGCAGCTGGACGGCGTATGGCTGGCGCTCCCTGCCGCACAGATCGTGCTGACGGTGCTGCTCGGATGGCTGCTGTACCGTCACAGGAAAGACGTTTCTCCTTCGGAAAGGGAGGGCAGGGTATGATACAATCCGCCGGACATTCTGTCTTTCAATGGTACGAGGACTGGTTCACCACAAACCTCATCTATGCCAGGTGGGCGCAGCGCCGGGGCCTGACCGACACCACCCTCTTCATTCTGTGGGTCATTGAAAAATATCCGGATTCCTGCACCCTCCGCCTGATTTGCGAGAAGCTTTCTCTGCCCAAGCAAACGGCCGCCAGTGCGCTGAACGGACTGGAACGCCGGGGATATCTCCGGCGAATTCCTCACCCGCGGGACAAGCGGAACAAGCTGATCCGGTTCACTCCCGAAGGCCGGGAATATGCCGAACCGCTTCTTCGCCCCATGGAAGAAGCCGAAAATAGGGCTTTTCTCCGGATGGAGCCGTCCGTCCGTGAAAAAATGATAGAGGGATATCACCAGCTTACGGTCCTTCTGGAGGAAGAATTGAACCGCGAATAGACGCCTCTTTTTCGATTTCTTTTTCCTGTGCCGCTTAAATTCTTGTATTTTTCGCCTTAGTATGGTATACTTTGTTTTTGTCGATTACCGGTCGTAAAACGTCCGCACAGCGTGATGCACGCCGGTAAAACGACATTTCCGCTGAAGTAGTGATGCGGCAGCATTTGGGGGATGAGCGTCTTCCGCTCTCACAGAAGTCCATGCCGCAGTATCCCCATGGGGGAAAGGATGGTTGTTCCTATGCCAGCAGCTGTAAAGAAACCGGCCAAACGAAAAAAGAAAAAGGGCACCGGGCTGAAAATATTCTGCATTGTGGTCATTGTGATTTCCCTGCTGATTGTACTGGGAGTCGCCTATGTCCTGAATATTTCAAAGGGCCTGAATCACAATGAACTGAATCAGGGGGATCTGGGCCTTACCGAAAAAACGGATTCCATTACGGATAACGCAGACGATAAATCCATCACCAACATTGCGCTCTTCGGTATTGACCAGCGCAACGATGAAACGAAGGCACGTTCCGACGTCATTATGATTGTCAGCGTGGACAAGATGCACAACAAGGTCAAGCTTTCCTCCATCATGCGGGACACACTGGCCCCCATTGATGAACATGACCAGCGCAAAATCAATTCCGCCTACTATTACGGCGGGCCGCAGCTGGCCGTAAAGACGCTGAACCAGCTGTTTGATCTGAACATTTCCGAATATGCCACCGCCAATTTCCAGCAGATGGCCGAAATGATTGACGCCATCGGCGGCGTGGAAATTGACGTATCGGAAGCGGAGCGGCTGCAGGCAAACATCAGCATCAAGGAGCAGTCCGGTGTTGCGGGACTGGCGGAGGACTACATCCAGAAGTCCGGTCTCCAGACTCTCAACGGAACGCAGGCCGTCGCTTTTGCCCGGATCCGGCATACCAAAACCAGCGAGGGCAGCGCGGATGATTTCGGCCGTACCGACCGTCAGCGGGAAGTAATGGGCAAGATGTTTGACAAAGTCAAAAAGATGAACGTGCTCCAATACCCGGAGCTTGCACGGAAATTCCTCCCCATGGTGGAAACCTCGCTGGATATGAACGATCTGTTCGGACTGGCTGGAATTATGCTGCGGGACGTAACCTTTGAGGAAAAACGCTTTCCCACCAAATATGACCTGATCGGAAACGGCTCCATCACCGTCAACGGCGAGCAGTGCCTGAACGTGGATCTGGAAGGCATGAAGAACCGGCTGCAGGCCTATATTTACGCCGACATTGACCCCAATGCCGCCCCGGAAAGCCAGACCGGCGAATAAACGACAATACCGTTTTTCAGAGATTTCCCTGAAAAACGGTATTTTTGACCGTGCCCGCAGGCGCTGCGGCTCTGCCTGTTCTGCACCGCTCTTGTGCTTCTCCCCGGGCGGGGATATAATAAGAGCATACTTATTTTCTGCCGAAAGGAAAGGTCAGCCCTATGATAAAACCGGACAGCCCTGTTTATCCTGTTCTGAACCGTTTGTATGAGGGAGACTGCCTGCAGTGCATGAAGGAGATCCCGGACAGTTCGGTTGACATGATTCTCTGTGATCTTCCCTACGGAATGACCCAGAATCAGTGGGACTGCTACATTCCGCTGGACCGGCTCTGGGAGCAGTACCTTCGGGTCATCAAGCCCAACGGCGCCATTGTGCTGACCTCGCAGGGGGTCTTTACCGCGCGGCTGATCCTAAGCCAGCCGAAGCTGTTCAAATACAAGTGGATCTGGGAAAAATCCAAGCCCACCAATTTTCTCAACGCAAAAAAACAGCCTCTGCGCAAGCATGAGGATATCTGCGTGTTTTACAAACGGCAGCCCGTATACAACCCCCAGATGACGCCGGGCGACCCCTATGACAAGGGGGTTCGCAAGAACCAGTTAAGCGGCAGTTACGGAGACTTCGGCCCTGTGCATGTTCACAGCGAAGGGGAACGCTATCCCACCGACATCATCTATGCCAAAACGGCGGAAAGCGAGGGGCCGGTTGTACACCCTACCCAGAAGCCGGTGGAGTTAGGGCGCTATCTCATCCGAACCTACACCAATCCCGGCGCAGTAGTGCTGGACAACGCCTTTGGCAGCGGCTCGTTTCTGGTGGCCGCCCTTCTGGAGGGGCGAAACTTCATCGGGGTGGAGAAAAATGAGAATGTAGCCCTTTTTAAAAAAGAGGTCATTGATTATGTAGAGGTTGCCCGTACCAGACTGGGGAATGCATGGAGAACTCTTGACCGAAAAAAGCGTAATTCCGTCGCAAAGGTCAATGTAATTGAAGATTTTATGGCGGAACACTCTCCGGCGGGAGGAAACGAATGAACCGATTTCTACTGGAAAAGCCCGTTCCCATGAAGGGGCCGGAACGGGCCGCGCCAGCCCGGATTCACCCTACAGCCGGCTCTCCGGAGCAATGGCTGGAAGGCTGCACCGTTACTTTCGACTTTTTTGTAGATTGGAGTTGCGGCCGGGTACAGCCTGATTTGTGGCTGAAGCGCCTGATTCAGCCGGGTGTGAACCGCACCCCTCCCGCACTGCCCGAGCTTCTTGACGCGCTCCGCCGGGTGGACGGCGATCTGGAACGGTACCGCCGGTTTGCGCTGAACCACGGGTTTTCTCCCAGCTGCATTCTGTTTGACGACACCCAGGACTGGAACGACGAAAACGCCCTGCTTTACCGATTGGAACTTCTTCCTCACGGAGAAGAACTGATTTCACTGACGCTGGGGCAGATCAAGCAGGAGATCAACCGTCTCTCCGGCGGAACGGTGAAAATCGGTTCCAAAGGCCTGAAAATCAGCGCCAGCCGCTTGGAATCCGCTCTTGCCTGCACCAGCAGCCTCTGGCCGGGAGATGCGGACGGCATTCTGCTCAAAAAAGGAACGGACGAGCCGCTGGCTGTGCTGGAATACCGGAAGCATACCCTGTCCGGCTCCCCTACCAGCGTCAAGCGATACTATGACAGCGGTGCCGACAAACGAAAGTATGACCGGATCTGTCTGCTGCGCGACCGGATCAGCCCCCGCATCCCGGTCGTTGTCATCACCTACCCCATCCGTGCGGAGGAATCGGACGTTCTGTTTGAAAAGATACAGGCGGGTGTTTCCCGGCGGCAGCTCACGGTAGAGGATTCCCGCCACTGTATGCTGGAGGCAGGAAAAATGGATATCAGCCGGTTTAAGCACACACTGAATTCCCTGCTGTAACCCCTGCCGCGACCCCGTTTTGAGACAAGCCCCCAAAGTCATCTGACTTTGGGGGCTTGTCTCTGTTTTTCTATGAAGCCCGCTTTGCCGGGTGGCCTTTCGCCAATTCCTATTTTTTCAGTTCTTCCAGTTCCCGCAGCCAGAGGGCGGAGCAGGCGTCGCTGGGCATCCGCCAGTCTCCCCGGGGAGAAAGGGTCACCGAGCCCACCTTGGGGCCGTCCGGCAGGCAGGAGCGCTTGAACTGCTGGATGAAAAACCGCCGGAAGAACACCGTTTCCCATTTGAGGATGACCTCATCCTCAAATTCGCCCCGGAAGGAATGCTGCGCCAAAAAGAAAATCTTCTTCGGTGAAAATCCCCACCGGATCGCGTAATACAGGAAAAAGTCGTGAAGCAGATAGGGTCCCACCAGGTCTTCGGTTTTCTGGGTGATTTCCTGCTCGTTGGCGGGAAGCAGCTCGGGGCTGACGGGAGTATCCAGAATGTCCAGCAGTACCCGTTTCAATTCCGGATCGGCCCGGTCCGCCTCATAGCGGACAATATGCTTCACCAGCGTTTTGGGGATCGAGGCATTGACGCCGTACATGGACATATGGTCGCCGTTGTAGGTGGCCCATCCCAGCGCCAGCTCCGACAAATCCCCGGTTCCCACTACCAGCCCGTTCTCCTGATTGGCAATGTCCATCAGAACCTGTGTGCGCTCTCTTGCCTGACCGTTTTCATAGGTTACGTCATGCACCCCGATATCATGTCCGATGTCGGCAAAATGCTGTGTCACCGATGCGCCGATCCGGATTTCCCGGAGTGTGACTCCAAGCATCCGGGAAAGCTCCCAGGCGTTGTTCCGTGTGCGGTCGGTGGTGCCGAAGCAGGGCATCGTCACCGCGATAATATCCTTTCTGTCCCGTTGAAGCCGATCCATCGCCCGTACCGATGCCAGCAGAGCAAGGCAGGAATCCAGTCCTCCGGAAATGCCGATCACGGCAGTTTTACAGTGGGAGTGTTCGATTCGTTTGGCCAGCCCCGCCGCCTGAATTTCCAGAATGGATTCGCACCGGCTGTTGCGTTCGGCACTTTCCGTGGGAATAAAGGGGGTGGAGGAAATGCTTCTGGTCAGAACGCATTCCCGTTCCTCCAGTGAAAAAGCAATCCGCCGATAGCTGCCGTCGTTTCCGGCAGGATAGGTGGACATCCGCCGCCGCTCCGCCGCAAGCTTCTGCACGTCAATCTCCGAAAGGAGAATTCCGTTTTGAAACAGGCTGCTCTCGGCCAGAACCGTTCCGTTTTCCGCAATGAGATTGTGGCCGGAAAAGACCATGTCGGTGGTGGACTCCCCGTCTCCGGCGTCGCAGTAGACATATCCGCAGACCAGACGGGCGGACTGACCGCCAACCAGCTGACGGCGGTAATCATTTTTGCCGATGGTCTCGTCACTGGCGGAGGAATTGACCACAATCAGTGCGCCAGCCGCAGTATGCCGCTGGGACGGAGGGGCAGGCACCCACAAATCCTCACAGATTTCCACCGCAAAGACAAAATCAGGCATTTCCCGGCAGCAAAACAGCAAATCCGTTCCAAAGGGAACCGCCTCCCCATCCCAGAAAATTTCACCGTTTCCCCGGGGAGCGGGAGTGAACTGCCTTGCCTCGTAGAACTCCCCGTAATTGGGCAGATTTTCTTTGGGAACGAAGCCCAGCAGCCGGCCTTTGGAAAATACCGCTGCGCAGTTATACAGCTTTGACTGGTACACCACCGGAATTCCCACAACGCCCACGGTATTCCGGTCCCGGCTCTCCGATAAAATCCTGCGCAGTCCCTCTTTCGCCCCCTCCAGCAGGGTGTTCTGGCCAAAGAGATCGCCGCAGGTATAGCCTGTCAGGCAAAGCTCCGGGAAAACCGTCAGTTCCGCTCCCAGATCAGCCGCTTCCTTCAGCCCCGAGCAAATCTGCCCGGCATTGTATTCGCAGTCGGCCACCCGGATTTTCGGAGTAACCGCCGCTGTTTTCATATATCCGTATTTCATAACGATTTCCTTTCATCCCATGCGTTCCCGCATTTGACTGTCTTTCTGTAAGTATACCAATATTTTTGAAAAGGTTCAATGCTCTCCGATCATAACTCCACTTTACGAAGCAAAATTTTTTCGCTATAATGGTAACAATAGCCTTAAGGGAATGGAACTTGGCACGGAAAAACTTTTGCGGACAAATTCATAACCCGGGTAAAACATTTTATCATTCCCGATTTCGTTTCAACGGATGTTGAAACGAAATTGGGATCGGCAGGGGGCAAGTCCCTTGCCCGGTTTTTTTGGGGCAGTGCCCCCAAAAGTGGGAGAAGGAGCAGAGATATGTTTCGGATTGCGCGTTATCTGAAGGGATTCAAAAAGCAGGTCATTATCGGGCCGATTTTCAAGCTGACCGAGGCCATCTTCGAATTGATCGTGCCGCTGGTCATGGCCAGCATCATTGACGTGGGCATTAAAAACAGCGACACCGGATACATCCTGAAAATGGGCGGTCTGATGGTGCTTCTGGGCATTCTGGGACTGGGTTGCGCTCTGATCTGCCAGTACAACGCCGCGGTGGCATCCCAGGGATTCGGCACTGTCCTGCGCAATGACCTTTTCCGCCATATCAACCGCTTTTCCTATTCGGAAATCGACCGGTTCGGGACGCCCAGCCTCGTGACCCGTATTACAAACGATGTAAACCAGCTGCAGCTGGCCGTAGCCATGCTGATCCGGCTGGTCATCCGTGCGCCCTTTCTGGTCATCGGCGCCGCCGTCATGGCGCTGACCATCGACGTAAAGCTTTCCTGCATCTTCTTTATTGCCATTCCATTTCTGGCGGCGATCCTCTATTTTGTCATGACCCGCTCGGTACCTCTGTACAAAAACGTTCAGTCCCGTCTGGACAAAATCGCCCTGATCACCCGGGAAAATCTCACCGGGGTGCGGGTCATCCGTGCCTTTTCCGAGCAGAAAAGGGAGCAGGACCGGTTTGAGGACACCACCCGGGAGCTGAAGAACAGCGTCGTCCGGGTGGGCAAGCTTTCCGCTTTGCTGAACCCGCTGACCTACGTTGTCATGAATGCCGCCATTATTGCCATCATCTGGCTGGGCGGAATTGAAGTGAATTCCGGCACTCTCACCCAAGGCAATGTGATTGCGCTGGTCAACTACATGACCCAGATTATTCTGGCGCTGGTTGTCGTGGCGAATCTGGTGGTGATCTTTACGAAGGCCTCCGCTTCCGCGCGCCGGGTCAATGAAATTTTCGATACCCTCCCCACGGTCACGGACGAGGGAACTGTCCCCCAGAATCCGGATCTTCACAGCGGAGATCCTGCCATTGCTTTTGAAAACGTCTCCTTTTCCTACGGCAGCGGAGAAACGGCGCTGGAAAATCTTTCGATTTCCATTGCTTCCGGAGAAACGGTGGGTATCATCGGAGGAACCGGCTCGGGAAAAACCACACTGGTCAGTCTTATTGCCCGGTTTTATGATGCTTCCAAGGGCAGGGTCCTTCTCTTCGGCAGGGACGTCCGCCTGTACCCCTTCCCTGAACTGCGGCGGATGATCGGCATTGTTCCCCAGAAAGCTGTGCTTTTTTCCGGAACACTGCGGGAAAACATGCAGTGGCGGAACCGAAACGCCTCGGACGGGGAAATTGCCGCCGCACTGGAAACCGCCCAGGCAAAGGAATTTGTGGAAAAGCTGACCGACGGATACGATACCCGGATTCTTCAGGACGGAAAAAACCTTTCGGGAGGACAAAAACAGCGTTTGACCATTGCCCGGGCGCTGGTCGGAGGGCCGCCGATACTGATTCTGGACGACAGCGCCAGCGCACTGGATTTTGCCACTGATGCCGCCCTCCGGCACGCCATTGCCGGAGCTGCGGAGCGCATGACGGTAATTATGGTGTCTCAACGTGCCAACACCATTAAAAATGCGGATCAGATCATTGTGCTGGACGAAGGGCGGGTTGCCGGAATCGGCAGACATGAGGAGCTGTTCGAAAGCTGCCAAGTCTACCGGGAAATCTGTCTGTCCCAGCTTAGCGCAGAGGAGGCCAGACGCAAATGAGAACGCAGCTGCTGAAACGGATTCTTTCCTACACCAAGCCCTATCTGGGCTATCTGATTTTTGCGCTTGTCAGCGCCGTCATCAGTGTCTCTCTCACTCTGTTTGTCCCCATTCTCATCGGAGAAGCCATCAACCGTATTACAGAGGCCGGCAAAGTGGATTTTCTTTTCATCCTTCCCTTTTTGTACATGATTGCCATTGTCACACTGGGGGCGGCCCTTTTCCAGTGGGTTATGAGCTACTGCACCAATCAGCTGACCCACAAGACCGTCAAGGATATCCGGGACGATCTGTTCGGAAAGCTCTCAAAGGCGCCTCTTTCCTACATTGACTCCACCCCCCACGGTGATTTGATCAGCCGGATGGTCAACGATGTGGATCAGATTTCCGACGGACTGCTGCAGGGATTCACCCAGCTCTTTACGGGAATTGTCACCATTGTGGGCACAATCGTGTTTATGATGACCATCAGCGTTCCCATTGCCATTGTGGTGATTCTGCTTACGCCGCTCTCGCTTTTTGTGGCTTCTTTTATCGCCAGGCATTCTTTTCACATGTTTCGGGAACAGGCTGCCGTAAAAGGGGAACTGGGCGGCTGTGTGGAAGAGATGATCGGAAACCAGAAGGTCGTCCGTGCCTTCGGCTATGAAGAACGGGCGCAGGAACAATTTGAAGAAATCAACGGCAGGCTGTATGACTGCGGCGTCAAAGCGCAGTTTTATTCCTCGCTCACCAACCCCTGCACCCGATTTGTCAACGGCGTGGTATATGCCGCGGTGGGCATTGTAAGCGCTGTGGCCATCGTAAAATTCGGTGCACTGTCCGTGGGAAGCCTCGCCAGCTTTTTACAGTATGCCAATCAGTACACCAAGCCCTTTAACGAAATTTCCGGTGTCGTTACCGAGCTCCAGACTGCCCTTGCCTCCGCAAAGCGGGTCTTTCAGGTACTGGATGAGCCGTCCGAGCTTCCGGACGCCCCCGGCGCCAGGGTTCTGACCGACTGTGCCGGTACGGTTGATCTGGACAGTGTCAGCTTCTCCTACAACAAAGACGTCTCCCTGATTGAGAGTCTGAATCTTCATGCGAAGCCCGGCCAGCGGATTGCCATTGTAGGGCCCACCGGCTGCGGGAAAACCACCATTATCAACCTGCTGATGCGGTTTTACGATGCGGACAGCGGCAGCATCCGTGTGGACGGCTCCGATATCCGAGGGATCACCCGGAAAAGCCTGCGGGAGCAGTACGGCATGGTACTGCAGGAGACATGGCTGTTTGCCGGAACCATCCGGGACAACATCGCCTACGGCAGAATGGACGCCACCGATGAAGAAATTGTGCGGGCGGCCAAGCTGGCCCATGCCCATGGGTTTATCAAGCGGCTTTCGGACGGATATGACACCCTGATTTCCGAAGACGGGGGCAACATCTCCCAGGGACAGAAACAGCTTTTGTGCATTGCCCGCATCATGCTCACCCTCCCTCCCATGCTGATTCTGGATGAGGCCACCAGTTCCATCGACACCCGCACCGAGGTGAAAATCCAGCAGGCATTTCAAACCATGATGGAGGGGCGCACCAGCTTTATTGTGGCCCACCGGCTGTCCACCATCCGGGAGGCGGACTGCATTCTGGTGATGAATGCCGGGAAAATCATCGAAACGGGAACTCACGAGGAGCTTCTTGCCAAGGGCGGATTTTATGCCAATCTTTACAACAGCCAGTTTGCCGCCTCTTAAGAGGCGGCATCCGCGAAAAGCGAATATGTGTCCTTCGTAAGAGGACACATATTCGCTTTTCTTTGCATTTCGGTTGTAATTGCCTGCCGATTTTGCTATACTGAAGTAGATTTACCGATGCACCGGAGAAAGTGTCCGGTCAGAAAGGACGGAAGAATTCCATGCCGATCAGAATTCCGGAAGCGCTTCCGGCACGGGCTGTGCTGGAAAGCGAAAACATATTTATTATGACCGAGGAACGGGCGGCCCATCAGGACATTCGCCCGCTGAAAATCGCCATTCTCAATTTGATGCCCAAGAAGCTGGAAACGGAAACGCAGCTGCTTCGTCTGCTGGGCAACACGCCCCTGCAGGTGGACATTGAGCTTCTTCAGACCGCCACCCACAAGGGTTCCCACGTCAGTCAGGAACACCTGCTCAAATTTTACAAAACCTTCGATGATATTCAAAATGAAAAATTTGACGGTCTGGTCATCACCGGAGCCCCGGTGGAGCATCTTGCCTTTGAAGAGGTGGATTACTGGGAAGAGCTCTGCCGGATCATGGAATGGTCAAAGAAAAATGTCTGCTCCACCCTGCACATCTGCTGGGGGGCGCAGGCGGGCCTTTACTATCATTACGGCATCGGAAAAACTCCTCTGCCGGAAAAAATGTTCGGCATTTTCGAGCATCAGGTCGTTCGCCCCAATCATAAGCTGATGCGGGGATTTGACGAAATTTACTACGCCCCTCACTCCCGTCATACCCGTTCGGTTGAAGCGGACATCAGCGCCTGCCCCGACCTGGAGGTGCTGTCCCAGTCCCCGGAGGCCGGCTTCAACATCATTGCCTCCCGGAATAACCGGCAGTTTTTTATCACCAGCCATTCCGAATATGACCGGGACACGCTGAACAGCGAATACCGCCGGGATGTGGACAAAGGGCTCCCCATTTCCGTTCCCAAGCACTATTTTCCCGATGACGATCCCTCCAAAACGCCGCCTTTTATCTGGCGGGGTCATGCTCATCTGCTTTTTAACAACTGGCTCAACTATTTTGTATATCAGCAGACGCCGTATGAACTCAATTCCGATTTTTAATGAATTCCTCCTGCGGTGTCTGCCGGCAGACTACCGTATGAACTCAATTCCGATTTTGAAACAGCCTGCCTCCAAGGGGGCAGGCTGTTTCAGTCCGCAAGCTTTGACCGAAGCTTCAGCAGCAGCTTTTTTTCCTTCCGGCTCACCTGCACCTGGGTCATGCCAAGGGCTTTCGCCGTTTCCGATTGGGTCTTATTTTTGAAATAGCGCAGTTCAATCAGCCGGCGGTCGTCCATCTCCAGCCGCCCGATCACCTCATTCAGAGAAATCGCATCACAAAGCCTGTCGCCCTCATCCTCCACAGCCACGTCAAACTGGCCGCCGCCTTCGTCGTCCTCAACCGTCAGCGACATGGGAGGCACACTGACATTCAGCGCCTCAATCACGTCCTCCGGATCTGCGTCCAAGGCATCTGCCAGTTCGCTGACGGTGGGTTCCCGGAAGTTGTGCTTCATGAAGCTCTCCCGCTCCCGCACCGCCTTCAGGGAAAGTTCCTTCAGGCTTCGGCTCACCTTCAAAGCTCCGCCATCCCGGAACAGACGCTTGATCTCTCCCAGAATTACAGGCACCGCATAGGTGGAAAACATGATTCCTCTGGTGTCGTCAAATCCGTCTATGGCTTTCAAAAGACCGATGCAGCCCGCTCCGTACAGGTCGTCGTACTCGATTCCGCGCCCGCGGAACCGGTTGGCGCAGCTGTGGATCAGCCCCAGATTTCGCTTGACGAATTCTTCCTTTTCAACAGGTGATTTAACCATTTTTCTGTTTGGCCTGAATTTTTTTAATCAGAACGACCGTAGTGCCGATACCGGGTCTGGACGTGACCCGAACTTTATCCATAAAGGACTGCATTACAGCGAACCCCAGGCCTGCCCTTTCCTCGTCCGGCGCGGTTGTGAACAGCGGTTCCATGGCCTGTTTTACATCGGAAATGCCACATCCCATGTCCCGGATTTTCACATACGCCGTATGATCTTCCAAAATGCGCAGGGTTATGTAAATGTTGCCCAATATGTTTCGGTAAGCATGGACAATGCTGTTGGTGACCGCCTCGCTGACCGCTGTTTTGATATCGGCAATTTCGTCCACCGTGGGATCCAGCTGGGCGAAGAAGCTGGATACCGCCACCCGTGCGAAGCTCTCGTTGGATGAGCGGCTGGGCATGGTGATTTTTATTTCGTTGACAATTCTCATGGCTGAACCATTCCTTTCCATTCTGCACTGCTGTCCTTCTTTTCCCCAAAGGAAAAAGCGCTTTCCGTTTCCGGTCACTCCTCTTCGATTTCCGCCAGCTTGTCCAGTCCGGCCAACCGCATTACCTTGGCAATCGAACCTCTTACGTTTCGGACGGAAACCTCACCATCCATGCTTTTTATGAGCTTGTACCGGCCCATAATCAGCCCGATCCCGCTGGAATCCATGAAGGTGACATCCCTGAAATCCAAAATCAGCTTTTTCGGCAGACTTCGCTGCAGGTTGGCATCAATTTCCTCCCGAATACTTCTGGAAGAGTGGTGGTCGACCTCTCCGTAGAGATAGGCGGTAAGCCTGTCCTTTTCATTTTCCAAACGAACCATTCTGCAATCCCCCTGTGCACATCTTTCTTTTCACTGCGGCATATCCGGATCTCTTCCTGCCCCATCCGTCCGGGATGCCGTTCCGGTACCGGCTCTGAAACACGGGCCGGCGTTTCCACGCAAAAAGGCCCTCTGCAAGCAGAGGGCCTTTTTCTATCTATTTTTCACGCCAGGCCCCTCTGTCTACATTATAGGGGGCGGTGTGTGAATAATGTGTCGAATTCGGAGGGGGAATATGATTATTGTTCCAAATCTGGAATTTGATGGATTTCATTTGCAAAATAACTTTTGACCAGCTTCCGCATATCCCCCGCCAGATAAAAGGAACCGCAGATCACAAGGCATCCGTCCTTCCCGGCCAGCTCCAACCCCCGGCAGAGAGCGCTTTCATACTCCCGGATGGTTTCCACATGGCCGCAGCACTCCGCGGCTGCCTGCGCCAGCAGCTCCGGCGCAACCGCCCGGGGCGTCCACGAAATCGGAACCGTAATGACAGCATCACACTGACAGCTGACCGCCCGGGCGGAATGAACGTAATCTTTATCCGCCATCATCCCCATAAGGGCCACGATGGGGCGGTTTTCCACCTTTTTCATCGTTTCCGCCAAAGCGTTGGCCGCCTGAAGATTGTGGGCGCCGTCCAGAACGATCATCGGGTTTTGGTGAAGCAGTTCAAACCGGGCGGGGAAGGACGCTTCCGCCAGTCCTTTTTCCACCGCCTCCTGCGGGACATTCCATCCTTTCCGGCGGAGAACATTCGCCGCTTCAATGACGCTGATCGCATTGAAGATCTGATGCTCACCGGTCAGAGAGATGCGGTATTCCTCTCCGCCGTAACGAAAGCGGGAGCCGAACACGCCGCATTCCAGCACCTCTACTCCTCCGGCATTGGGGAGAATCAGGCGGCTTCCGGTCACAGCGCACTTTTCCAGAAATACCGCCACCGCCTCCGGAGACTGACGGGCATAGGTGACCACATCGGTATTTTCTTTGATAATGCCGGCTTTTTCACCGGCGATTTTCTCGATGGTATCTCCCAAAATGTCCACATGATCCAGTGAGATGGAAGCAATTACAGCACATTCGGGCGTATCAATCACATTGGTGGCGTCAAAGCGTCCCCCCAGCCCTACCTCCAGCGCCACGATATCGCAGGCGTGCCGCTGAAAAAAGGCGAAGCCGATGGCGGTAACCGCCTCAAACTCGGTAACCTCCAGTCCCTCCCGGGAAAGCTGCTCTACCAGAGGGCGGAGCTCCTCCGCCAGCCGTACAAACTCTTCTTCGGAGATCATCTCCCCGTTGACCTGATACCGCTCCCGAAACTCCAGCACAAAGGGAGAGACGTACAGTCCCACCCGGTAGCCGGATTCCTGCATCACCAGAGAAGTCATTTTTGCGGTGGAGCCTTTTCCGTTTGTTCCGGCAATGTGGACGAAGCGAAGCTTCTTCTGGGGGTTTCCCATGCGGTCCAAAAGGGTACGCATCCGCCCAAGGTCAAGCTGTGAGCCGAACCGGGTGAAGGAATGAAGATAGGCTTCGGCTTCCGGATATGTCATCATTGTATCGTCTCCTGCTCTTTTGTGTTTGCTGCCGCTTCCGTTCAGAAGAAAAGGAATCTCTTCCATTTTCCCCGCGGGCAAGTATTATTGTATCACTGAAAGAAACCGCACGCAATCCTGCTAAAAAAAACCATTCCCTTTGGACAGCGCTGCCCTTGTGAAATTCCTTCGGATATGCTATGCTGATAAGGTTGACAATCGATTTTCATCGGAGGGCTGTACTGCATGGGGAAATCAATGACCCGCATCTGCGCCGGCGTCCAATGCGCCTTTTGGGCAAGTTACTGTCTGGCTTTCGCATTTCTGGTGGCATACCTTACTTCCGTGGGTTACTCGGCCAGTATCATCGGATTGGTGCTGGTGGTTATGGCCGCAACTTCTATCCTCGTTCAGCCTTTTTACGGTTATCTGGCGGACAAGGTATTTGACATCCGCAAAATCAACGCCACTTTAATGACCGTTGCCGCTGTTTCAGTGGCTTTGATTCCACTGGCCGCCAAAAATCTGATTACCCTGTTTGCTCTTTGCATCGTAATCGGTGCCAGTGAATACGGCCTGAACGGACTGATTGACTGCTGGACTCTCCGCTTGAAAGAACGGCATCCCGTCAATTATGAGGTCAGCCGTGCTGTGGGGTCTCTGGGATATGCCATTGCCGCGGCAGTATTCGGCTGGGTCTTTACCCTGCTCGATCTGCGGTTTGTCTTCTATTTCCATGCCGTTTTCAGCGTGGCCTGCGCCGTCATGCTGCTGTGCAGTGAACCCATCCCCCCTGCCGCGCATGCGATGGAGGATTCCGGACGTCCCAAAAGCAGCCTCGGAAAGGATTTTGCCCGGCTGATTCGAAAGCCTTCCTATGTGCTGTTCATTCTCTGCGCCTCTCTTGCCTTCATTGGCAGCGCCGCCTCCATTTCCTATCTGGCGACGCTGATTACCTTCCGGGGCGGCACATCCGCGCATCTCGGCTACGGACTTTTTATGCAGGCCGCAGCGGAGGTTCCCTGTTTGATCCTCTCGGCCTGGCTTCTGAAAAAATTCAATGTGCGCTTCCTGCTGCTGTTTGCGTTCTGTGCCTACATCCTGAAATTTCTCGCTCCCGCGTTTGCTCCCAGCGTATGGGGCGTAATCGCGGCACAGGGGCTGCAGGGACTGTCCTTCGGCATTTTTTTGCCCGCTGCCATGAAATATCTGGATCTGATCTCTCCGGAAGGATTGAAAAGTACCGGTACCACTCTGGCAGTAGCCGTATACAACGGTGCCGGCAGTATTCTGGGCAATGCCTTGGGCGGAATTATCGCCGACCGAATGGGCGTTCTGTGGGTCTATCTTGCCGCGGGATGCGTCGCCGCAATCGCTGCCGTTATTTACCTGATTTCGATTCTGTGGGAGAAAATTAAAAATATTCAAAGCCTTTCCCCCCATCCGTAACCATCCGGTCCCCTCCAATCCCGTCAAACGGATTGGAGGGGATTTTTTGCTGGGCGGCCTTCGTCGAGGAAAGAAAGCGCTTTCCTGCCAATGAGGGAACGTCTCCGTTTGCCCCACAGTAAAAAATAATCTTTTCCGATTTTTTCTTTTGCTCTTGACAAAAGAAAAAGGCTGTTGTATTATTGTATCAAGTTAATAATACAATAATACAAGATAGGAGGAATTCCATGAAATGGAACTTATCTGCCGACCGCCCGATTTATGCGCAGCTGATCGAGCACATTACCTTTGCCATCGTATCCGGCGAATATAAGGCGGGCGATAAGCTGCCCAGCGTACGGGACATGGCGGAGGAAGCCGCCGTCAACCCCAACACCATGCAGAAAGCTCTGGCAGAGCTGGAACGGAACGGATTGGTATACACCCAGCGCACTGCCGGAAGATACATTACGGAGGACAGCAGTATGCTTGAAAAAGTAAAAAACCAAATTGCCCTGGAGCAAATTGAAAAATTTCTGGAGCAGATGGAACGAATCGGCATTTCCCGGGAGCAAACCATTCAACTCATTCAGAAAGAGGTGAAATAGAGATGGCTGAAATCAATACATCTCCCATTATTTCCTGTAAAAACCTGACCAAACGCTATGGTGCCCAATTGGCGCTGAATTCCATTGCGCTGGAGATTCCCCGGGGAAAAATCGTAGGTCTTCTGGGGCCCAACGGAAGCGGAAAAACCACGCTGATCAAGCTTGCCAGCGGCGTACTGACCCCCACCTCGGGCGAAATCCTCATTGGCGGAACAGCGCCCTCCATTGAAACGAAAAAAATCGTCTCCTACCTGCCTGACAAAACCTATTTGAACGACTGGATGAAGGTCAGCGATATCATTGACTTTTTCAAGGATTTTTATCCGGATTTTGACGTTCCCAAGGCGTTCGAGATGCTGAAACGGCTGGGAATCAATTCGGCAGACCGGCTGAAATCCATGTCCAAAGGCACGAAGGAGAAGGTTCAGCTGATTCTGGTGATGAGCCGAAATGCGGAGCTTTACCTTCTGGATGAGCCCATCGGCGGTGTTGATCCCGCGGCCCGGGACTATATTCTCAACACGATCATTACCAACTACAGCGAAAACGCCACGGTTGTCATTTCCACCCATTTGATTTATGATATCGAGCGCGTACTGGAAGAGGTCGTCTTTATCGCAAACGGTCAGGTAGCCCTTCAGTCCTCGGTGGATGACATCCGGGAGAATCAGGGCAAATCGGTCGACAGCCTGTTCAGGGAGGTATTCAAATGTTAGGCAAACTGCTGAAATACGAATTGAAATCCACAGGGCGAATTTTTCTCCCCTTCTACATTGCCATTCTTGTGCTTTCCATTATCAACAAGATTACCATCATGGTGTTTTCCTCCGTACAATATTTTCAGCTTCCCCAGGCACTCCTCATTTTCCTGTATGTGGCCTTCATTATTGCGGCTTTCGTCATGACCCTGATCGTTACCGTGCAGCGGTTTTATAAAAACCTGCTGGGATCGGAAGGGTACCTGATGTTCACCGTTCCCGTTACCACCACCCAAAACATTCTTGCCAAAGCCATCACTGCTTTTCTCTGGATTCTCTCGACCATTCTGGTCACTCTGGTATCCGTGCTGATTGTGATACCGGAATACGGATGGATCAACGAGCTGCCCCGGATCATCGGGCAGGTCTTTGCGGAAATGGAAAACTTCGGCTTCCAGCCGGCAGTGTGCGTGACGCTTTTTATTGCAGCGGTTCTCCTGTCCTGTATTGCCTTTATCATGGAGATCTATGCCGCCATTTCCATCGGTCAGCTCTCCAACACTCATAAGCTGCTGGCCTCCTTCGGTGCTTACATGGGTATTTACATGGTAAATCAGGCGCTGGGAATGATCGCCATTTCCATTGTAGCTCCCCAGATCTATGCAATGCCCGCCCCTGCGGCGATCCCAACCCCCACCTTTATTTACAGTCTGTTCGGCTTTATGATCGGAGAGATGGTTGTCATGACTGTCGCCTGCTTCTTCGTCAGCCGCTATCTTCTGGGCAAAAAGCTCAATCTTGAATAAATCCCAAAGGAAAATCAAGCCGGCACCCGTTTTGGGTGTCGGCTTGATTTTAACATATCAGATCCTGCTATTTCCGTTCCGGATTTTTCCCGGAAGTGCAGGCCGTCCGTTGGCTGCAGCCCTGGCAGTCACCGCAGCAGCCCTTCCCAGACTTTTTTCGCTGGCGGGAATAGAAAAATACTCCGATCAGGGCAAGCAGCAACAAAACAATTACAATTACATCTCCGGGGGTCATTGCATTTCTTCCTTTCCGAAACAAATTTGAATTTTCACCGTATCACTCTAGTGGATGAACAGCCGTCCCACCTGATACACGATCATCGCCACCAGATAGGCGGCCCCGGTCTGATAGGCGGCCGTCAGAATTGCCTGCCATGTGGAGCCAAGCTCCCGTCTGGAAGCGGCAAAGGCCGCCACACAGGGCATGTACAGAATGGTGAATGTCAGGAAGGAAAAGGCTGATAACGGCGTGAAGATGCTCTGCAGTACAGTGGAAAGCGCATGGTCCGTGGAGGCGCCGGTGAGCACCGTCAGGGTGGAGACCACCGATTCCTTTGCGGTAAGTCCGGTAATCAGAGCGGTGGAAGCCCTCCAGTCATGGAAGCCCAGCGGAATAAACAGCGGTGCAATCAGGGACCCGATCCCGGCCAAAATACTCTGGCTGTTGTCCGTAATGAGATTAAAGCGCCAGTCAAAGCTCTGAAGGAACCAGATGATAAGAGATGCCACAAAGATTACGGTAAATGCCTTGCGGAGAAAATCCTTTGCCTTCTCCCACATATGGAGAAGGACGCTTTTAGCGGAAGGCATCCGATAGGCCGGAAGCTCCATTACAAAGGGGACGGACTCTCCCTTAAAAGTCGTGTTTTTCAGCAGCAGGCCGGAAAGGATGGCCACCAGAATGCCGGTAATGTAGAGGGCAATCATGACAATTCCCCCATGCCGGGGAAAAAACGCCGCGGTAATCATTCCGTAAATCGGAAGCTTCGCGCTGCAGGACATGAATGGGGTCAAAAGAATGGTCATTTTCCGATCCCGGTCGCTGGACAGGGTTCTTGTTGCCATAATAGCGGGAACGCTGCATCCGAAACCGATCAGCATGGGGACAAACGAACGACCCGAAAGCCCGATTTTCCGAAGCAGTTTATCCATGACGAAGGCGACTCTGGCCATATAGCCGCTGTCCTCCAGCAAAGAAAGAAAGAAAAACAAAAGCACGATGACCGGCAGAAAGGAAAGTACGCTTCCCACTCCGGCAAACACGCCGTCAATCAGCAGCGACCGAAGCCAGAAGCTGACCTGTGCCCGCTCCAGAAGGAGTCCGACCTGTCTGGTAAGCCATCCGATGCCCTGATCCATCCATTCTTGCAGGGGTGCGCCCAGAACGGAAAAGGTAAGCCAGAAAATGACAAACATAAGGAGAAGAAAAATAGGAATACCGAAATATTTGTGGGTGAGCACCCGATCCGCTTTCTCCGAACGGACCTGTTCCCGGGTTTCCTGATGCTTGGTAACGCATTCCGCACAGAGTTTCTCAATGAAGGTATAACGCATATCGGCCAAGGCCGCTTCCCGGTCTGTCCCCGTTTCCTCCTCCATTTCCTCCACGATGTGGTCGATGATGTGGCGGTCGCCCTCATCGCCGCAGAGCGCCGCCATCATCGGCTCGTCGCCTTCCACCAGCTTGGTGGCCGCGAAACGGATCGGGTACCCGGCTGACCGGGCATGGTCCTCAATCACATGGGCAATGGAGTGAATCGCCCGGTGGACCGCGCCTTCACAGAAGTCCAGCCGCTGGGGGGGCTCCGGTTTTCTTACAATTCGTTCCACCGCCTCCAGCAGGTCGGCAATGCCTTCGTTTTTCCCCGCGGATATGGGGATTACCGGTATTCCCAGCTGTTCGGACAAAAGCTCCACATTGATGGAATTCCCGCTGGCCCGTACCTCGTCCATCATGTTGAGAGCAATCACCATGGGAATGGAAAGCTCCATCAGCTGGAGAGACAGGTATAAATTTCGCTCAATGTTGGTGGCGTCCACAATGTTGATGATCGCCCGGGGATTTTCTTTCAGAAGAAAGTCCCGGGTCACAACTTCCTCGGAAGTATAGGGGGACAGGGAATAGATGCCGGGCAGATCCACCAGCGTCATATCCTTATGCTTTAAAATCTGTCCCTCTTTCTTTTCTACCGTCACCCCGGGAAAATTTCCCACATGCTGATTTGATCCGGTCAGGCAATTGAACAACGTGGTTTTTCCGCAGTTCTGATTGCCCGCCAAGGCCAGTAAATAGCTCATCTTTTGACCATTCCTCTCCGATGTTTTGAATGGAAACCGCTTTTTTCGGAACGGTCAGCCATTTTGTCTGCCCTTTCCCATTCCGCCGAAGAAGCGCCCCCCGCGGAACCGTTCTCTCAGGCAAATGCCGTTTCCGGCCTCCGTCCGTCCTTCGTCCATGGGCTGAATCTCAATTTTTGCGGCGTCGTCTCCGCGGAGCGTCAGCACATATCCCCGCAGTACCAGCTCAATGGGGTCTCCCATAGGCGCTACTTTTCGGACAGTCACCTTGGTTTTGGGGGTAAGCCCCATGTCCAGCAGGCGGCGGCGCAGAGCCCCCTGGCCGCCCACCGCGGTAATGACGCCGCTGTGTCCGGGCTTTACTTCCTGTAATGTCATCCGTTTCACCCTTTCTGACCGGAAGAGTCACTGTCCAGCGCCGGGCCGATTCGGAAAGCCGGGTCGCTGCCGGTGATTGCCGTTCATTTTGTTATCCTACGCTTACATTTTACACATTCCTATCTTTCTTGTCAAGCAAAGGTTTGAATTTTTAAAAAACCATGCTATAATAGAACAAAATGCTTTGCATTTTGTTCATCATTGCAAAAAACGCTGTCGCGCGCTGCGCTTCCTCCGCCCCTT
>DBGCDL010000051.1:0-75914 GCA_048358235.1 Oscillospiraceae bacterium | reverse complement strand
ATTCACTCCCCCATGTGAAAGTGATTGTCAGCGAGCAGGATGCGCTTCTTTCCGACCGGATCAAAGCGGCTTATGCTCTCCCCTGTGAAGTAATTGCCGACAAAAATATTTCAGGCGGCTTTATTGTACAGGATGACCGTGCCAATGCTTATTTTGATCAGACGCTGGCTCAAAAGCTTGTGGATCAGAGGGCCTATTTTATCGAAAACAGCGAGTTTGCTTTATAAAGGAATGGTTATATAGATGAATCAGGTTTATTCTATCAACGGGCCCGTGGTAACTGTTCGCAACACCAAAGACTTCTCCATGCTGGAGATGGTCTATGTAGGCGATCTTCGTCTGGTCGGTGAAGTGATCGGCATTAACGATCAAAAAACCACGATTCAGGTATACGAGGAAACCACCGGACTGAAGCCCGGCGAGCCTGTTTACAAAACAGATGCCCCGATTTCGGCAACCCTGGGCCCTGGTATTCTGTCGAATATATTCGACGGAATCGAGCGCCCCCTTCAGAAAATTCAGGAGCTTTCCGGTGCATTTATTGACCGTGGCTCCAATATTTCCGCTTTGGATACAGAGCGGAAGTTCGACGTCACCATTACGGTAAAGGAAGGCGACCGATTAAAGGGCGGCGACATTTACGCAACCTGTCCTGAAACCCCCGTAATTCTGCATAAATGCATGATAAAGCCCGGCGTTTCGGGACGTGTCGTCAGTGTTGTTCCCAATGGAAGCTACACCATCAACGATACCGTGGTGAAACTTCTCACCGACAGCGGCGATGAACTGGAGCTTACCCTTTGCCAGAAATGGCCCATCCGTACTCCCCGCCCTGTCATTGAGCGCAAGCCCATTTCTATGCCTCTGATTACCGGCCAGCGTGTCATTGATACCCTGTTTCCCATTGCAAAGGGCGGAGCCGCTGCGATTCCCGGAGGCTTCGGCACCGGGAAAACCATGACTCAGCATCAGCTTGCCAAATGGTGTGATGCGGATATTATCGTATACATCGGCTGCGGTGAGCGCGGCAATGAGATGACGCAGGTTCTGGATGAATTTTCCGAACTGATTGACCCTAAAACCGGAAATAAAATGACCGACCGCACCGTTCTGATTGCCAATACTTCCAATATGCCCGTTGCCGCCCGTGAAGCTTCCATCTATACCGGGATTACACTGGCGGAATACTATCGGGACATGGGCTATCATGTGGCAATTATGGCCGACTCCACCTCCCGTTGGGCTGAGGCGCTCCGTGAAATTTCCGGCCGTCTGGAAGAAATGCCTGCGGAAGAAGGCTTCCCCGCCTATCTCCCCTCCCGGCTTTCCCAATTCTATGAACGTGCCGGCTATATGGTAAACCTCAATGGCACCGAGGGAAGCGTCACCATCATCGGCGCTGTTTCTCCCCAGGGCGCAGACTTCTCCGAGCCGGTTACACAGAACACCAAACGGTTTGTCCGTTCCTTCTGGGCACTGGATAAATCTCTTGCCTATGCACGTCATTACCCTGCGATCAACTGGACGGAAAGCTACAGCGAATATGCCGATGACCTGGCGGAATATTACACGGATAAGGTGTCCAAGGACTTTTTGGAATGCCGCCGGCGGATTGCAAACCTTCTCGCGGAGGAAGCCAATCTGATGGAAATTGTCAAACTGATCGGCGCCGATGTGCTTCCTGACGATCAAAAGCTGGTCATTGAAAGTGCCAAGGCGATCCGTCTGGGATTTTTGCAGCAGAATGCCTTCCATAAGGATGACACCTTTGTTCCGCTGGAAAAGCAACTGAAAATGATGCAGATTATCCTGTATCTGAATGACCGCTCTCTTGCGATCATCAAACGCGGTACCGCCCTGTCCGAGATCATTGATCTTGGATTGTTTGAACTTTTGGCAGGCATGAAGTATCAGATTCCAAACGATCATCTGGAAGTGTTTGACAGCCTCTATCAGCAGATTGACGAAAAGCTGTCCTGCATCGCAGAACCAAAGAATTAAGGAGGAGAAGCTATGAGCGTTCAAATATTGGGGCTGAAGGAAATCAACGGTCCCTTGGTCGTTCTGGACAACGTAAAAGGCGCCAGCTACGACGAAATGGCAGAGCTTATCCTCGAAGACGGATCAAAACGCATGGGCCGGATCGTTCAGATTGAGGGCGAACGGGTAGTAATTCAGGTGTTTGAAGGCACCAATGGTCTTTCCCTGGAAAATACCCGTACCCGTCTTACCGGAAAACCGATGGAGCTCCCTCTTTCCTCTGAAATTCTGGGGCGCATCTTCAATGGGTCCGGAGTTCCTATCGATGGTCTTGGAGATATTTTTGCCAAAGAACACCGCGACATCAACGGAAAACCGCTGAATCCTGTCGCCCGTGAATATCCCAGAAACTATATTCGCACCGGTATTTCTTCCATTGATGGTTTGACCACTCTGATTCGGGGCCAGAAGCTGCCCATTTTTTCCGGATCGGGCATGAGCCACAACAAGCTGGCGGTTCAGTTGGTCTGTCAGTCCCAGCTGTCAGACAACAAGGACGAAAAATTTGCTATCGTATTCGCTGCCATGGGCGTCAATAACGACGTGGCCGACTATTTTAAACGGAGCTTTGAGGATTCCGGCGTTTTGGATAACGTTGTGATGTTTTTAAACCTCTCCAATGATCCTATCATTGAACGTATTCTGGCTCCCCGCTGTGCGCTGACTGCGGCAGAATATCTCGCTTATGAAGAAGGCATGAACATTCTGGTCATTATGACCGATATGACCTCCTATGCCGAGGCTCTCCGTGAGTTTTCCTCTTCCAAAGGCGAGATTCCCGGAAGAAAGGGTTACCCCGGCTATCTCTATTCCGATCTGGCCTCCATGTATGAACGGGCCGGCATTATCAAGGGCGGTACCGGCTCTGTTACCCAGATTCCGATTCTGACTATGCCCAATGATGATATCACCCATCCTGTTCCTGACCTGACCGGATATATTACCGAAGGTCAGATCGTTTTGGACCGGGCGCTGGATCAGCGGGGAATCTATCCCCCCATCGCGATTCTCCCCTCTCTTTCCCGTCTGATGAAGGATGGCATCGGCGAAGGCTACACCCGTGCGGATCACTCCGCGGTAGCAAACCAGCTTTTTGCCGCATATGCCAGAGTGCAGGACGCGCGGGCTTTGGGAAGTGTTATCGGTGAGGAAGAGCTTTCCAAGAGCGACAAAGCTTATCTGGAATTCGGAAAAATGTTTGAATCTCACTTTATCGCACAGGAAATTACCGAAAACCGTACCATTGAGGAAACACTGGAGCTTGGCTGGGATCTTCTGTCCCTGCTGCCTCGCAGTGAGCTGTCCAATATGGATGCTGCTCTGGTAGAAAAGAATTACAGTGAAGAGCGCACCAAAAAATTCCGCGTTGTGTTGTAATTGGTATGCGAAAGCCGATTCAAGCGATCCGCACGGATACCATTTTCAGAAAGGCCTGATGAACCATGGCAACCACTGTATTCCCCACCAAGGGCAACCTGATTGCAACGAAAAAGTCGCTGAAGCTTGCCCGGCTGGGCTATGATCTGCTTGACCGGAAGCGTAATATTCTGATTCGTGAAATGATGCTGATGATGGACAAAGCCAAGTCCATTCAGGGTGAAATTGAAAAGACCTATGAAAAGGCCTATCAAGCCCTCCAATGGGCCAACGTCACTTTGGGACTGATTGAGGAAATGACACTTTCCACCAGCATTGAAAACGGAATTCAAATTACTTATCGAAGCGTCATGGGTGTGGATATTCCGGAGGTAGCTCTGGAATCCACCACCAATGACGATCAGTATGGTTTCTTTGAGTCCAATTCACAGTTTGATATCGCCTATTTAAGCTTTAACCGTGCCAAGGAACTTACTGTCATACTGGCAGAAGTGGAAAATAGTGTGTATCGTCTTGCCGACGCCATTAAGAAGACGCAGCGGCGTGCGAACGCCCTGAAAAACATTAATATTCCACGTTTTGAGACCACTGTCAAGTATATCAGTGATGCTTTGGAAGAAAAAGAACGGGAAGAGTTTTCACGGCTGAAAGTGATCCGGTATACCAAGGAGAAAAAGGCGGAAAACCCCAGCGCCTGATTATAAATATCTGGAAACACGAAAAAAGATATCCCCTTTCCAGGGGATATCTTTTTTCGTGCTGTTCGTTGGTTACAAATCAATCTTCTACTACGGGCTCCGAGGCGGTGGATGAGGTTCCGCTGCTCGTTCCTTCAGAAGAGGTTGGCTCTGAAGATTCCGGCTTATGGCCGCTGCATTGAGCCGGTTCCTGACCGATCTTATAGTATCCGACGCCTTTTTCCGTACAATCCGGTCCCAGCAGAAGCCCTGTTTTCTTGCAGTATTCTCTGGTTACGACACCCTCTGCGGAAAGCTCAAATTTGGCGGGATTGTATCCATCCAAAACCTTGAGCATAATCTTCTTCCACACACCTACCTGCGTGTTTCCCACTGGCTTGTTCGGGATAGGCTTGTTGTCATCGTTGCCATACCGGATACCTGCAACGTAATAAGGAGTAACACCTACAAACAACAGGTTTTCCCGCTCATTGGTCGTACCGGTTTTTCCGACGGTCTGAAATCCGGAACTTGCCAGATTTGCACTGGAGCCGGAACCGGAAGTTACAACCACTTCCAGCGCTTTGTTCATAATATAAGCGGTCTCCGGTGAAAGAACCTTGGAACGCTTATAGTTGCCGGTATCTAAAATGACCTTTCCCTCGCTGTCAACCACCTTTGTGTACAGACGAGGCTCCGTATAATATCCGCCGTTGCCGAAAATCTGATATGCAGCAGTCAAATCCAGCAAGGAGGTACCTGCACTTCCCAATGCCATGGTATCCGGCCCCACTTGGGACATATCCTTTACCAGCTTGTCAAAGCTGAAATTATTTGTGAGATAATCATAACAGTATTGGGGCGTCATCAGGTTGCACAATTCAACAGGAATGGTATTCTTGGATACCCGCAGCGCCTCAATGATTGTAATTTCACCCGAATAACCCCGCTGGGTTGTATCATAGTTTTTCGGCCATTCAAGCTTTCCGTCTTTATTCAGATCCATTTTTGGCTGGTCATTGACCAGCATCGACCAGTTGATCAGGCCGCCGCCCGGATAATCAAAAGCCGGAGCATAAATGGACAAGGGCTTAATGGTCGAACCAAACATCTGGACAGCCTGCGTGGCACGGTTAAATCCACGGGATGTGGTCTTCTGTCCCCTTCCGCCTACCAGAGCGCGGACATTTCCGTCCAGATCAAGAATCGTCATCGCCCCGTCCGGAATCCCCGCCTTCTCATTTACGGCTCCGATTCCGAAAGTTTCATCGTTTTCGAACATGCTTTCCAGCTTACGCTGCATTCCGGTATCCTGATTGGTATAGATCTTGTATCCGCTGGTTTTGATCATCTGCTCTGCATAATCCGCTGTATAACCCAGCTTGGTACCCAGATCCTCAACCACCTGGTTGAGCACCGCATCTACGTAATAGCTGTAAATTGTGCTCTTGACAATGGGCTTGTCCCCTGTGTCCTCCTGTTTTACAGTGACAGGAACATCCATATACTGCTTTTTTTCCGCCTCGGTAATTGCCCCAAACTCACACATTTTCTTCAGGCAATACTGACGGCGGTCATTACGCCATTTTTCATAATCGGTTTTATCTGTCTTTTTATTCACATAAAGCGGGTTAAGCTTATTAGGGCTCTTGGTAATAATAGCCAGAGCGGCAGCCTCATTGACCGTAACTTCGGAAATATCTTTGTTGAAATAGTAATTCGCCGCTGCCTGAACGCCGTTGACGCCGTTACCGAGACCGATATAATTGAGATAAAGCTCCAGAATCTGATCCTTACTGTAGTGCCGTTCCACATTCATGGCCTGCATAATTTCACGGATTTTTACATCAATGGAACGGTTCTGAATGTCACCGTTGATATTCTTAATCAGCTGCTGTGTAATGGTAGAGCCGCCGTATTGCGTAGTCTCGTCACCGATATGAAGCAGGTTCTTGGCAAAGTTTAAGAATGCTCCCAAAGTACGTTTGAAGTCAACGCCCTCGTGATCCCGGAACCGTTCGTCCTCCACATAAATAAAAGCATCCTGCACATAGGTTGGAATATCCTTGAGATCCACCCAGATCCGGTTTTGCCCACCCTCATAGAGACGCTGCATCTCTGCCCCGTCTTTATCGTACATCACTGAGGTATAGCTTAACTCCAAATCAGAAAGATTGATTGCGGCATCATCCGATTTGACGAACTGCATGACGTAGATCGTCAGTGCGGTTCCTACGATACAACCGGTTATCGTCAGTACGAGCGCAGTGGAAAGAATCACCTTTCCGACTGTGGCAAATATTGTTTTTACAATTCTCTGTGTCTTTGTCAGAGGTTTTTTGCGTCTTCTGCGGCTCGTTTTAGGACCTGTTCGCACGACTCGGGGAGTCTGTGAATTATGCTGCTTATCCATAACGCTTCCGCCCTCCTTGTTTCTCATTTCTGCGGCAGTCGGTTGTGCATCGCCTGTCAGCCCGGAACATTGTGATGCCATTTTCACAACCGTCATAATAGATGATATTGTCAAATACAGCCCGGTTCATACAACGAAACGCCCTGAAACCTGCCGCTTTTCAAAAAAATTAAGTACGGCATCGGATTCGCTGTTCCGGTATGAATCCGGAATGGTTTCCCCAAGGAGCTTCTGATGAACCGACTTTTGTAAATTTAAAAACCGGTGCGAGACTATAGACAGAAGTTTCTCAAAGGAGAAGATCTCAAAATGATACTCTCTTTTGAAAAGGCCTGATATGAAGACCTTCAAAAGGAAAGAGACCACCTAAATACCATAAATTTTATTATATCATAGATGGCCTGCTTTGTTAAGTGAAATTTTCATGGATATTTTGCAGTGATTCGAATAAAGTTTTACCATTCTGACCATAATGAATACGAAAAATCAGACCGTTTTTCTTCAAAACCGCAGAAAAATATTTCGGCAATAAAAGACGTAAGTACGATATTTAAAATCGATCCGGAACAGAATAGAAAGACGTGAAATCCATAAACCTTGAAAAAGGATGCGTGAAAATGAAAATAAGAACATACCGTATGGTGCTTCTTCTGGTCATGATGTTTGTAATCATTGCCGCGGCCTTTGCCGTCAACAATGTCCAGCCTGCCAATTCCATCGACCAAACACAAGTCAAGTCCGATCCCGTGCTGTACTATTTACGCGAGTATGACGAAAAAATCGGAGTATTTCACCCTGATGAAGCCGAGCCCTTCCTGATGATTGACGTATATGTATCGACTCTGCCTTCCGCAGACCAGTTTGAATTAAAAAATTCGGGTATTAAAGTATATTCTGCTCAAAAGCTGCAATCCATTATTGAAGATTATGAAAGTTAATTTTGAGGCCGGAACTGACGATGGTCAGTTCCGGCCTCAAAATATACAATAAAAATTATGGACGTAAATCCAACAGCGCGGCTTCTGCGCTCCAATAGAAGTTTTCGCTTCCCAAAGTATCATAAATGCCCGAACGTTTCATCATCGTCAGCGCGCTGTCGGGAAGTCCGCATACTACCACATCAACCTGCTGCTCTTTCAGCTTGTCCAAAACTTCCATGAGCCCCTGTGCACCGGAAATATCAATCAGCGATACCCCCCGCATGGACAAAACCAGCGTGTCGCACCCATCCAGTGAAGCGGAAATCTTCTTAACGGCGTCCGTATTTGCAAAAATAATCGGGCCGGTAATATAGGCCACCATGGTATTGCGATAACGTTGGCAGAGCGCTTCCTCTGCACCGCGAAGGCGGGACATATCCGCTTTTTCATAATTGATTTCCAGTTTGGACAGACGGGATACCAGCAGTACAAGGGATACAAGTACTCCGATTAGAATAGCCACGGTTAAATCAAACAATATCGTAGCCAGCATGGTAACGGTAAATTTTAAGACGGCACCTTTAAATTTGTGAGAAAACATATAGCGAATGGCTTCCCAGTCATTCATCCGCCACGCGGTTACCATCAATACCCCAGCCAACGCCGCAAGGGGAATTTTCGACATGACCGGAGCCAGCAAAAACATGGAAATCAGCAGCCCCACTGCATGAAAAATACCTGCCATGCGGGTTTGTGCTCCTGATTTAACGGCTACGCTGGTGCGGGCAATCGCAGCGGTGGCAGGGATTCCGCCAAAAAACGGAATCAGAATATTACCGACCCCCTGGGCAATGAGTTCCTGATCGCTGTCCATGGGAACGCCGGTCATCTTTCCGGCACTGGCGCCGCAGAGAAGACTTTCGATCATTCCAAGCATGGCAATGGAAATTGCCGGTGAAATCAGCCCCACTGCTCTTCCCCAGTCCACTTCCCAAAGATTCAGATGGATCTGGGGGATGAGCGTCTGCGGGATTTCTCCTACCATCGCAGTGTCAAATCGGAACAGTACAGACGCTGCGGTGGCCAGCACAATCCCTACCAGAGAGCCCGGAACGACACGGTTCCATTTTTTCGGATAAAAGACCATGAATAATACCACAAACAGTCCGATTCCCATGGAGACCCAGTGAGGATGAAAGCCCAGACGAACATAGCTGATCAGCTTTTCCACCGCAGACGCTCCCTCGGAAGACACTCCGAAAAAGTTGTCCACCTGCCCCAAAGCAATAATGACAGCGATACCGGAAGTGAAGCCTGTGATGACAGGGGCCGGAATGAAAGATGTCAGCTTTCCCAAATGGAAAATTCCGGCCAGCAACAGCAAGACGCCGGCGAATAATGTGGCAATGAAAACGCCCTGCATCCCATACTGGGCCACAATCGATACCAAAATAGCTGCCATGGCGCCGGTGGGCCCGGAAATCTGATAAAATCCCCCGGCCAGCAAGCTCATAAACAAACCCGCGATAATTGCCGTAATCAGTCCGGCCCCTGCATCAGCCCCGCTGCTTACGCCAAATGCCAGAGCCAGAGGCAAGGCAACGGCTGTGACAGTCAGACCAGCCATAAGATCTTTGACAAATTTACCCCGATATCCGGTAAATTCCAACCGAAGCATTGCAATATACCTTTGAAACATGGAAAGACACTCCCTACCCAATTGAAAATATTCCGGGGGCAGTCCCCCGGAATCCGTCTAAAAGCAAGCCTTTCCAGTGTAGCATATTCTGCCCTAAAATAACAGCAGAATGGAGAAAGAGCAGCACCTTTCTCCATTCTGCCCGAAATTTTGCCGGTATCACACAAAATATTCCTTGTTTTACCAGAAATAAAACCAATTTGCGGGGAAACCTTTACTGATTTTCCTGCTGTCCTTCCGGAACAGTGTCATAACGGGGAATTTCAGAAGGATCCAGCTCGACCTGTCTGGCGATATTCTGTTCTGCAACATAGCTCACTGTCATGGTAAAAAGATTTCCGTTCATGGCTTCTTTGACGTCGCGGCTCAGAATTGCCGTGTTTTTCAGTTCGGATGCCTCATACTGAAGAAATGAGTTTTCCAGCACCTTCCGTGCGTCCTCTTTGGAAAGCGACGCAGATTTTTTTTCATAGAAACGATAGTGGAGTGAATAGATCCCCAGCGGCAGCTCCTTCCCAAACAGGGTAATGGGGTGTTCCTGTCCGGTTACATCGTAATCTCCTTTTACCTTTGTCGCAAGAAAAAGCGGAAGCTTCGTTGAAAAAAGTTCCAAATAGTACCGTTTTTTGGTTTCACCCGTATATTCTTTTGAGAACTGCTCCATATCCAAAGAAATGCTTTTCTCAATTTGCACTTGGGCAATCACCTTTGCGGAAGCATGCGTCTTAACCAGCTTTCCGTTGGGTGCTGCATAGACTCCCTTTACAAGCACATCGCCTTTCTTAACGGTATAATCCGTCTCCACCTGCGCTTCGCCGTCGTACACTTCAATATATTTGACCTGTCCCGTCCGGGAAGCCACTACGTCACATACGGTATCTTCATAAATCAAGGGCGGCATAATACGTTCCTTGACTTCCACCGTAATACGGCAGCCGTTCCGGTTGATTGCCAGCCATGACATTTGAGGAAGGGCCAGCATTGCTTCCTGATTTTTCTGACGGAAATCGATTCCCGGGATAAACTTGAACCGGGTAATGCCAAGATCACGCAGTTCAGCCAGAATGATCCCGGCGGGAACTTTTTCATTGCCGGAAACCTGAATGTCCCAGATAAAGCACTGGGAGATAAAAAGAAAAGCAAAAAAAGCCACAATTCCCGCAAACATTCCCCAGCGTTTGCGGTATTTATTCGCTTTAAAGAAAAACCCCTTTTTTCTTACCACGGTCACTTCCACATTGACCTTTTGGGCATACTCCTGAATCTTCTTCAGATCGGCCGCCTTGCAGACTGCGCGAAAGCCCTCATCAATTTTGTGGAAGTTCCACAAGCTGACATTGTTGCCGGCACAGAGATTAATCAGCCTTTCGCAGAATCCGTTTTTTGCCTCAAATGTCACACTGCCGCTGAAATATCGGATAACACTGTTGACGATCACGCTGCTATCATCCCCTGTTTTCTCGGCTTTTGCTGAAATTGCCCTGACAGACAGAACTTCTGTTTTCCGGATTGTCGCCGCAAACTCTTTTCCAGAGAATCAGATGTATTCCAAACGGCTGATTTTTCCCTTAATTTCCAAACTGTCCTGCGAAAGGCATCCGATACAGAGCCCTTCCCCGTAAAACCGCACTTCCATATTGGCAAGACTGATTCGGATCAATTCTTCCGTGTATTCAATAATTCCCTTGGAACCTTGTATGGTAGCCTGACGGTTGGAGGCGATTTCTATCGTAGGTGATGTAGAAAAAGCTTCCGCGGTACTTGTCAGGGTTTCGCGAATCCGTTTGCCATGCTCTTGCTGTCTCATGACGCCTTCACTCCCCCATCCTCTGCGGTCTGAATTGCAGGCGATTCTTCCAGATGCCGGCTATATAAATATATTACGCGGCGGCCTGTCATATACATATTTTACGGGGCAATCGGTCCCGGCCGGCTCAAACCGCAGTGTGAGCATATCAAACCCATGCTGTCAGAGATTCCCCCAAAAGGAGAGTACTGCCTATGAAGCGATTGTCCTATTACATAAAAAAGCTTCTTACCCTTTTCCTGATCTATTTTATCATGTTTCTCATCGTGTTCTTTTCCCGCGAGCTGGCAGACGGCGTCCGGAACGGAATTTCAGTGGCCACAAATCTGGTTCTTCCCAGTATGTTCATCTTTATGATTTTCTCCAATGCGGTGATTCGTTCCAAATACCGCCGTATCTTCTCTTTGCCCTTTCGTTTCCTTGGGAAACACCTTTTCCGCATTTCAGACAGCTACACTGCTATTGTTGTGCTAAGCCTCGTAGGAGGTTATCCTGTCGGTGCCAAGCTTCTTGGGGACGCCGTGCGGAGAAAGGAAATGTCTCCTGAAACGGCGGAGCGCATGCTCTGCTATTGCGTCAACTGCGGTCCTGCCTTTCTAATCAGCGGTGTAGGCGCCTCCATCTTCGGAAGCATGGAGCTGGGGATCCTGCTCTGTGTATCCCAGATTGCCGCCTGTCTGGCGGTAGGATTCTGCACTTCCTTCACCTTCCAATATCGGGGAGGGTTTTCCCTCTCACGGATTCCGGCGGAACATTTCGGAAAAAGTCGCCCGTCCGCTGAACTTTCCGGCGCCGAACTTCTGGTATCATCGGTCAACGATGCGGTGAAATCACTTGGGATTATCTGTGGCTTTGTGGCGGCCTTTTCTTCCCTCACTCCCGTACTCTCCGTACTGCTGAAGGACTGGAGTGCCGGAGCCGTCTGTCTCATTCAGGGATTGCTGGAGGTTACCACCGGGTGTAACCAACTTGCCGCATCCTCCAGCCTGAATCATATTCTCCTTGCGGCACTCTTCACTTCTTTCGGCGGTATATGCGTACACCTGCAGATCTGCGCAATGCTGAAGTCCACCGGTATCCGGATGAAACGCTTTTTCATTTACCGGCTGGTTTACGTGTCGGTGAGCCTTGCCGTAGTAAAGCTGGCGGTTTCCTGCATTCCCGGAGTTTCTCAGTGCATCAGCATCAACCATACCATTCCCCGGGAAACATGTTCGGTTTCTCCCGCAGCCACGGTCTTCCTCCTGATTCTTGGTGTAATGCTGTTGTTTTTCCGGAAAAAGTCTGTTACACTGGAAGAGAATACAGCGGGATAGAAAGGGATGGAAGATGTGAAAATAAAGCTGTTCGGAACAAGAATTGAACCCGCTTGTCAATATTGCGAATACGGAAAATTTTCCAGGGATATGCAGATGGTTCACTGTACCAAGCGCGGAACGGTGGCGCCTTATTTCAGCTGCCGTTCCTACCGCTACGCCCCGCTCAGGCGGATTCCCAAACGGGAAGCGCCCCTGCCCCAATATTCCCACAAGGATTTTGAGCTGTAAACCGTGACTTTCCGGCAATCAGGCAATCAATGACTGAAGTGAAGCATATCCTCTCGAAAGGCATCCGTGCGCAGTTTTCACTGCTGTCCACAGGATGACATAAAAGGAACGGTGATGGACATGAAACGTAAAAATGTTATCTGGATTTTGTCTGACCAGCAGCGTGCCAGCGCAATGAGCGTCAGCGGCGATCCCAACTTACATACGCCGAATCTTGATATATTGGCCAAAACAGGTGTGAATTTTACGGATGCAGTCAGCGGATTTCCGCTTTGCTGTCCCTTCCGCGGTTCGATGCTGACCGGCTTATATCCCCATAAGGCGGTAAACGGCCATGAAGTCCGTCTGGATGAAAATCAGAAAACCATTGCCCATGTGATGAATGAAAACGGTTATGATACCTTTTATCTTGGGAAGTGGCATCTGGACGGATTCCACGAAAGTGAGGGCCGCGCGGCACATCATGCTATCCCGCCCGAACGGCAGGGTGGCTTTAAACGCTGGGTCGGCTATGAAAACAATAACAGTCCCTGGGATTGCTGGGTGCATGAAACGAATGACGGAAAAGATTTTGAGTTTCGCCTGAATGGGTTTGAAACGGATGTGCTGACGGATATGATGGTTGACTATCTGGAAAAACAGGCCGAAAGGCGGCATTCCGGTGATGACACGCCGTTTTTCGCAGTCCTCTCCGTTCAGCCTCCTCATGACCCTTATATTGCGCCCCCTGAATTCATGAAAAAGCACAATCCTTCCGATTTGATTTTCCGTGAGAATGTTCCCAATGTGGAATACGTAAGAAAGCAGGCATCCGCGGAGCTTTCCGGATACTATGCCATGATTGAAAATCTGGACTGGAACATCGGGCGAATCGTGGCCTGTTTGAACCAAACGGATCTTTATCGGGATACCCACATTCTTTTCTTCAGCGATCACGGAGATATGCTTGGCTCCCATGGGCAGTTTCGAAAGACTACTCCCTACGAAGAGGCGGTGCGTGTACCGTTTCTCATCTCCGGCGAGCATCCCATGGGCTACGACAATCGGGGCTGCGGAGAAGTTCCCGGCGTGTTTATCAATCATGCCGACATCGCTCCCACCACACTCGGTCTGTGCGGCATAGAGCCTCCCGATTGGATGCAGGGAGTGGATTACTCTCATTATCGCCTTCCCGACCACAAACGGTATGACGAACCGGACAGTGCATACCTGCAGAGCGTCATTCCAACCCGCCACCATGACAGCATCGACAAACCATGGCGGGGAATTATTACCAAAGACGGCTATAAATATGTTTGCTTTGAACAGATTCCATGGCTGATGTTTGACCTGAATGCCGACCCCTATGAACAGGTGAACCTGGCTCACAACTCCAAATATCACGAAAAACTGGCTGATTTGAATCGAAAAGCTCGGGAATGGGCAGAACGGCTTGGAGATCCGTTCCCTTTCCCTGCCGTCACAGCCTCCTACACAGAATAGAAAAAAACGTCCGGCTGGATTTTCCAGCCGGACGTTTTTTTCTTCCGTTTTCTTCTATTCGCCCTGTGCAAGCGCCTGATCGATTGCTTTCGAAAGCTGATCGGGGCAGGAAGTGCCTTTTCCGCTGCAGTTGACCCCTCGCAGGGAATCCGCAACCTCCCGGGCATTTTTGCCTATCACAAGCCGGCTGATGCCCTGCAGGTTTCCGTTGCAGCCTCCTTGAAAAGCCACTTTTCGGATAATGCCATCCTCAATGGTCAGTTCAATGCTGCGGGAGCAGGTCCCTTTGGTCTTATAGTTGACGGTCATCTTTCATTTCCTCTCTTTCAGTGGTTCGCTTCCGCCACGGCACGGGCAACACGTTCCGCCACCCGCTTGTCAAATGCGTCCGGCAGAATGTACTCGGGATTCAGCTCATCCCCCACAATGGAAGCAATTCCATAAGCCGCAGCCAGTTTCATCTCTTCGGTAATCTCGCGGGCACGAGCATTCAATGCGCCCTTGAAGATACCGGGAAATGCAAGAACATTGTTGATCTGATTGGGATAATCGCTCCGGCCGGTTCCTACGATGAAGGCGCCTGCGGCTTTGGCATCCTCGGGCATGATTTCGGGTGTGGGGTTCGCCAGTGCGAAGATGACAGGCTTTTCCGCCATGGAACGGACCATGTCCCCGGTTACCAGATTGGGTCTGGACACACCCACAAAAATATCGCTGCCCTTCATTGCGTCGATCAGACTTCCCTTCCGGTTTTCCCGGTTGGTCACCTGAGCAATGTCCCGATGCGCTTCATTCAAAAAGCTGCCGTTCCTGGAAAGAATGCCGTCCTTGTCGCACATGATAACATCGCCCGCCCCAAGAGAAAGCAACAGCTTGCAGATGGCAATTCCGGCCGCTCCGGCGCCGTTGATTACAATGGTGATATCCTCAATTTTCTTGCCTGCCAGCTTCATACTGTTGATGACGGCCGCTCCCACAATAATCGCAGTGCCGTGCTGGTCATCATGAAAGACCGGGATGGACAGAGATTCCTTCAGACGGCGCTCAATTTCGAAACAGCGGGGCGCGGAGATATCCTCCAGATTGATTCCCCCAAAGCTTAGTGCAATCACTTCAATGGTGCGGACAATCTCGTCCACATCCTTGGTATTGAGGCAGATGGGGAATGCATCCACTCCTCCGAACTCCTTAAAAAGGGCGCATTTTCCCTCCATGACGGGCATCGCGGCCTCCGGGCCGATATCACCCAGACCCAGCACAGCGGTTCCATCGGTAATCACAGCTACCAGATTGCCCCGCCGTGTCATTTCGTAGGAGAGAGACGTATCCTTTTGAATTTCGAGGCAGGGCTGCGCCACACCGGGCGTATATGCTACGGACAGTTCCTCTCTTGTAGTGATCGGAACCCGGGAAACAATTTCAATTTTTCCTTTCCATTCCTTGTGCTTTTGGACTGCCAGTTCTTTTACATCCATCTGTTTACCCTTCCTTATTCTGCTGTTATGTTTCGGCCTTCCGCCGTAAAATTCTTATCGTGTCCCTGTCTCTCTCAAACTGCTGCGAGCCTTTTTCAGAGCAAGCAGCGCTTCAATCGAAGCCTGGGGAGTAAAGGCGCAGCCCAGCGGACTCACCCTTGAAGCGGTGGCTCCATGAAAATCCGAACCTCCGGTAGGAATCAGTCCGTTCCTTTCTGCCAGCTGCAGCAGATGCGTCTCCTGTTCCACAGTTGACTTGCTGGACCAAACTTCGATGCCGTCCAGCAGCTTCTGCTCAATCAGCTCCTCCAGCAGTTCGGTACTCCGGTAGGTGTAGGGATGGGCCATCACGCTGATGCCTCCAGCCTTACGGATTTGGGGCAGAACTTCATACACATCCGGATATGTCCCTTTCCGGCAGCAGGTGCCTGTCTTGTTGTCAAAGAGCTCCTGCCAGAGAGAGCCATACAATTCGGTCGAATAGCCGGCGTGCATCAGAGTCAGCATAATATGCTGTTTGAACAGACTCGTCGACATTTTTGCCACAGCGCGAATGTCCTCCACTGTGACAGGGTACTTTTCCGCCACCAGGGCGGCCATTTCCAAACCTACGGACATACGTTCCGACGAAATGGAATTGCAAAGCTTGCGAAGCGGCTCCATATCATCCGGCAGGTAACAGAGAATATGTACCCGGCGCTTACGCTTGGTATCATAAAGCGACATTTCTGTGCCGTGAATTGCCATTACACCATACGTTCGGGACAGCTCCACGTCCCGTTCGGGATCCGGGAGGCAGTCATGATCCGTAATGGCAAGGCAGCCAAGTCCCTCCTGTCCCGCCAGCTGAAAAAGCCGTTCCGGTGAGTTGCTGCCATCCGAAAGATAACTGTGAACGTGTAAATCGCCTTTCAAATAATCCCTTCTTTGCCTTTTGAAATGTTCTGCCTTTCCAGTATACAGGAAAATACAGAATTTGTCCATTTTTATGGATCGCCCTGTTTAAAAGAATTCTGTTTCAAACGGAGCCGCTAAAAAGAGAGTCCCCTGCCTTAGACAAGGGACTCTCCGGGAATACCGTTTGAGCCAAGACACAGTATCTTTGAAAGATGTTCAGACCCGTGCGGCAAAAGCTTTGCCGAAGTCCTTTGCCTTTTTCAGATCTTCCCCCGTGGGAACGAAAATGACTTTGAAGTCCTCTTCAGACACATTCGCCTTAAGCCCATCCAAGCGGCCGCGGATGTTCTTAAAAGCCTCTCCGCTCCAGCCGTAAGAACCGAAAATTGCCGCCGGACGTTTCGCAAAGTTCACTGCGTCAACGTGGGCAAGCAAATTCCATACCGGCGGAACGGCGTCCCGATTCAGGGTGGGAGAACCGATCAAAAAGCCGTCGCAGCCATTCAGTCGGCCCGCCAGCTCATTCATGTCGCATTGAATGATATCGAAGCACTCCACATCCGCGTCAGGCAGGGCTTCCCGAACCCCATCAGCAATGGCAAAGGCCAGCATCTGCGTATTGTGGTAGGCGCTGCAGTAAAAAATCGGAATCTGCTTTCTTTCGTTCTTCACCGGCTGGCTTTGTTCCAGATAGAACCGACGGACTTCCTCCAGAAAGCCTCCTTCCGCTGAAAGAACGGGACCATGGCTGGTGCAGGCATACCGGATGTCCAAATCCCGGATTTTCTCCAATCCTTTCAGAACATACGGCTTAAAGGGCCCAAAGATTGCCCCGTAATAATTGGCCACTGCAGAAAAATAGGCATCCCGGTAGAACGGGCGGATTTTGGTATCCAGCATTGTCGGCTCGCAGAAATGTGCCCCCATAAAGTCGCAGGAGAAGAGCACTTTCTCCTCGGGAAGCCAGGTGAACATGGAATCGGGCCAGTGAAGAAAGGGGGCATTGAGAAACCGGAAAGTCTTTCCTCCAAGATCAAGCTCGTCCCCGTCTTTTGCTACAATAACATTAAGATCGGTTCTGTTTGTAATATTTTTCAGATACAGCGAACCCGCCTGTGAAACGACAATCTTAAGATTGGGAATCAACCGGCACAAACGCTCCACCGAGCCTGAGTGATCCGGCTCATTGTGATTCATAATGAGGTAGACAATGCTTTCCAGTTCTGTGACCTGTCTGATATTTTCCAGATACTCATCAAAGAAGTCCAGATGCACCGTCTCAATCAAAGCGGCGGCATGATTGCCTTTCACCAGATAGGAATTGTAGCTGGTTCCATACTCAGTCGCCATGATGATATCAAAGACCCGCATATTGGGATTCTGTACACCTACACTATATATTTCATCCGTAATTTTGATTGCCGCCATTCCAAACATTCCTTTCCATGCCTGTCTAAATTTAAGGCGGCGGGAAGATTGCTCCCGCCGCCTTCCCGATTGGGATATGGATTACTCCTGCTCGAACTGATCCTTGCCGACGCCGCAGAGAGGGCAGGCAAAATCATCCGGAACTTCTTCCCACGGAGTGCCGGGCTCAATTCCCTGATCCGGGCATCCTTCCTCAGGGTTATACACATATCCGCAAACGGTGCAAACATAATTTTCCATATAGAACTCTCCTTCTCTTTTCTTTGAAAAAAGTATACCATAACGGTATATAATTGTAAAGCCTATCTCAGCATTTTTTTCAAATATTTCCCTGTATACGAATTTTCCGCCATCGCCACCTGTTCGGGTGTTCCCTTCGCTACGATCGTTCCCCCTTTGTCCCCGCCGTCCGGGCCCAAATCAATAATATAATCCGCTGTTTTAATCACATCCAGATTATGTTCAATGACAAGAACCGAATTTCCGCCTTCCACCAGACGGTTCAGCATATCAATCAGCTTATGGACATCCGCTGTATGAAGTCCGGTGGTGGGCTCATCAAGAATATAGAACGTCTTTCCGGTACTGCGGCGGGAAAGCTCTGATGCCAGCTTCACACGCTGCGCCTCTCCTCCGGAAAGAGTGGTTGCCGGCTGGCCCAGCTTTACATACCCAAGCCCGACATCATACAAAGTCTGTATTTTCCGCTGTATCTTCGGAATTGCGTCAAAGAATGACAGCGCTTCCTCGATGGTCATATTCAGCACATCGTCAATGGACTTGCCTTTATATTTTATCTCCAAAGTTTCCCTATTATACCGTTTGCCCTTGCAAACTTCGCAGGGAACAAAAATATCCGGCAGAAAGTGCATTTCAATCTTGATAATGCCGTCGCCCTCGCAGGCCTCGCAGCGGCCGCCCTTCACATTAAAAGAAAAACGGCTGGAGCTGTACCCTTTCATCTTGGCATCACTGGTCATGGCGAAGATATCGCGAATATCCGTGAACACTCCTGTGTAGGTAGCAGGGTTGGAACGAGGGGTGCGGCCAATGGGAGACTGGCTGATATCCACAATTTTGTCGATATATTCCACGCCCAGCAGTTCCTTGTGCGCTCCGGCCTTGACCCGGGAATTGTTGATTTCCTTCTCCAGCTCCTTGTAGATGATTTCATTTACAAGGGTGGATTTTCCCGAACCGGACACGCCTGTGATACAGGTGATTACCCCAAGAGGAATCTCCACATCCACATTTTTCAGATTATTTTCGGATGCGCCCACCACTTTCAGAAACTGCCCGGTTCCCTTCCGGCGCTTCTTCGGCACTTCGATTTTCTTTTTCCCGCTCAGATACTGGCCCGTTATGGAACGGTCGCAAGCCATGATCTCATCCACCGTACCGGCACAGACTACTTCTCCCCCATGAATTCCGGCACCGGGGCCGATATCTACGACATAATCCGCCGCCCGCATGGTATCTTCGTCATGCTCTACGACAATCAGTGTATTCCCCAAGTCTCTAAGACGCTTCAAAGTGGCAATCAACTTATCGTTGTCCTTCTGATGAAGCCCGATGCTGGGCTCATCCAGAATGTACAGAACTCCTACCAGAGAGGAGCCGATCTGGGTGGCAAGACGGATCCGCTGGCTTTCACCGCCGGAAAGCGTTCCTGCCGACCGGGCAAGGGTCAGATATTCCAGTCCAACGCTTTCCAGAAAGTTCAGTCTTTCATTGATTTCCTTCAGAATCTGATGGGCAATCATCATGTCCCTGCCGCTTAGCTTCAGGCTTTTCACAAAGTTGTGCGCCTCGGTGATGGACATCTTGCAGAAATCGCTGATATTCAAGCCGCCGACCGTAACGGAAAGAATCTCCTTTTTCAGCCGCTCGCCATGGCAGTCGGGGCAAAGCAGCGTACTCATGCACTGGGTGATTTCTTCACGGATGAAGCTGGATTGTGTCTCCCGGAACCGCCGCTCCAAATTGTTGGCAATTCCTTCAAAGGTAGTCATATAGGTGCCTTCGCCGTATTCATTCTTCCGCACCATTTTAATCCGCTCGTCTCCGGTTCCGTAAAAGAGGATATCCTTTGCTTTCTGCGGAAGCTGCTTAAAGGGAACGTCCAAAGAAAATCCGTAATGTTCCGCAAGCGCTTCATAATACATCTGTGCAATGGTGCCGCTCTCGCCGAAGTACCAACCGCTTGCCTTAATGGCTCCGCCACGGATGGAAAGCGCCTTGTTGGGAACGATCAATTCAGGGTCTACCTTCATAAAGGTGCCCAGACCGGTGCACTTGGGGCAGGCACCGCTGGGATTGTTGAAGGAAAACATGCTGGGCTCCATCTCTCCCAGACTGACGCCGTGATCAGGGCAGGCATAATTCTGGGAAAAGAGCATGTCCTCCCCGTCAATCACATTAACGGCGGCAATGCTTCCCGTCAGCCCGATTGCGGTCTCCAAAGAGCCGGAAAGCCGGGATTTGATGTCCGGCCGGATGACAAGACGATCCACTACCACATCGATAGTATGCTTTTTGTTCTTTTCCAGCTTGATTTCTTCCGAAAGGTCGTACATATTTCCATCTACACGAACCCGGACAAATCCGGATTTCCGGGCAGATTCAAATTCCTTTGTATGCTCCCCTTTTCTGGCCCGGACAATGGGAGCCATGACCTGAATTTTGGTTCCTTCCGGCAGTTCCATTACCCGATCCACCATCTGGTCGATGGACTGCTGCTGAATTTCCCGTCCGCAGACCGGACAGTGCGGTATCCCGATCCGGGCATACAGCAAACGAAGATAGTCATAGATCTCCGTAACGGTTCCCACTGTAGAACGGGGATTCTTGGATGTCGTCTTCTGATCGATGGAAATGGCCGGAGAAAGCCCCTCGATCATGTCCACATCCGGTTTGTCCATCTGCCCGAGAAACTGGCGGGCATAGGAGGACAGGCTTTCCACATAGCGGCGCTGGCCGTCCGCATAGATGGTATCAAATGCCAGTGAGGATTTTCCCGAGCCGGACAACCCGGTCAGTACAATGAATTTGTCTCTCGGCAGCTCAAGATCAATGTTCTTAAGATTATTCTCCCGAGCCCCTTTTATAATAATTTTGTCAATGCCCATCAGGCTCTAACCTCCCGAACCCCATTTCGGTTCCGTTTTTATCGAAAAGGGGCTCGCCCCTCTTTATAATAATTTTGTCCGTGATGAAATCACAGCCCATCAGAATGTTTCTCGATTTGCTTTCTCATTTCATCTCTTTCAGTTTTTCAATTTTATCCCGCAAAAAGGCCGCCTGTTCAAATTCCAGAAGCTTGGCCGCATTTTTCATTTCTGCGGTCAGCTTTTTAATCAGGGCTTCTTTCTCCGCGGCTTTCATGTGGCGGGTTTTTAAATTCTTGATGTCAGTATCGTCCTTCTTGGAAATTTCAATCACTTCCCGGACGTCTTTTTTTATGGTCTGTGGAATAATTCCATGCTCTTCATTGTACTTCATCTGTATTCCACGGCGCCGCTCCGTTTCACGAATGGCTCGCTCCATAGAACCGGTTACAGAATCGGCATACATAATGACCCGGCCATTGGAATTTCGCGCCGCACGCCCGATCGTCTGAATCATGGACGTTTCGCTGCGCAAAAAGCCTTCCTTATCCGCATCCAGAATGCAAACAAGCGAAACCTCCGGAATATCCAGACCTTCTCTCAGAAGGTTGATGCCCACCAGAACATCAAACTCGCCCAAACGCAGGTCACGGATGATCTCCATACGCTCCATTGTATCAATATTATGGTGTAAATATTTTGCCTTCACACCCATTGTGTCGAAATAGGCGGACAAATCTTCTGCCATTTTTTTGGTTAATGTGGTAATCAGTACCCGTTCTCCTTTGTCTACAGTCGCCTGAATCTCAAAAAGGAGATCCTCGATCTGACCTTCCACCGGCTTTACAGTCACCTCCGGATCTACCAGACCGGTTGGACGAATCACCTGTTCCACCACTTGCTGGCTGTTTTGACGTTCAAAATCGCCGGGCGTTGCACTGACAAAAACAATCTGGTTGGTTTTTCCGTAAAACTCATCAAAATTCAAGGGACGGTTGTCATAGGCTGATGGCAGACGAAAGCCATAATCAATCAGTGTTTGTTTCCGTGCATGATCCCCGAAATACATCCCGCGCACCTGCGGAATGGTCACATGAGACTCATCAATGAACATCAGATAATCTTCCGGAAAGTGGTCCAGCAAGGTATAAGGGATGGACCCGGGTTCCCTTCCGGAAAGAACGCGGGAATAGTTCTCAATTCCTTTGCAGATGCCGATTTCCTGGAGCATTTCAATGTCATAACGGGTACGCTGCTCGATCCGCTGCGCCTCCAGCAGCATCTGATGGTCCCGGAAATATTTCACCCGGCCCTCCAGTTCTGTTTCGATTTCCTGAATTGCGTCATGCATCTTGTCCGGCGGAACAATGTAGTGGGAAGCCGGATAAATTGCCACATGCCCAAGCACATTCTTGGTTTCTCCGGTCAGCGGATTAATTTCACTGATCCGGTCAATTTCATCTCCGAAAAACTCCACACGAATGGCGGTTTCAAAGCTGTACGCCGGGTAAATTTCAACTACGTCGCCCCGAACGCGGAATTTATTCCGAATGAAGTTTACGTCATTGCGCTCATACTGAATGGAAACCAGACGCCGGAGCAGATCATCCCGGGAAATCTCCATGCCCGGGCGGAGAGAAATGACCATGGTACGATAGTCGATGGGACTTCCCAGCGAATAGATGCAGGATACCGAAGCCACAATGATCACATCTCGGCGCTCCGACAGAGATGCGGTTGCACTATGGCGGAGCTTATCGATTTCGTCGTTGATGGCGCTGTCTTTTTCAATGTAAGTGTCAGTGCTGGGGACATATGCTTCGGGCTGATAATAATCATAATAGCTGACAAAATATTCCACAGCGTTGTTCGGAAAAAACTCCCGGAATTCGGAGCAAAGCTGGGCCGCCAGTATTTTATTGTGGGCCAGCACAAGAGTGGGCCGATTCAGCCGGGCAATCACATTGGCCATGGTGAACGTCTTTCCGGAACCGGTAACGCCCAGCAGCACCTGCCCTTTATCTCCGCTCTGAATTCCGCTGACCAGTGAATCAATGGCTTCCGGCTGATCGCCGGTAGGCTGATAGTCTGAAACCAACTGAAATAAATCCTGCTTTTCCATTCTGCCTCCCACTTCACCCGCTTCTTCCGGGTTCCCTTGCCAAGCCAACCTGTCTTTGCATTTCTGCTTCGCACCAGAGAACAAGCGTTCTATTGATATCTTAACTTTTTCATTTCCAATTGTCAATAGACAACACTGCTAAAATTTCCACTTTTTTCGTCTGGAAATCCCTGATTGAATAGCTTCTAAAACGGCTCAATCAAACAAAAAAGTCTTATACAAAACCGCCGCCGGAATTTCGGCGGCGGGCAAAAATGTCAGGCAGAGCATCGGTCGTTCTGTGGATCAGGAACGTCCGCGATTGGCAATATCCCTGTGAACAGCCATCCGAAGCTCGTCCAAAGTATCAAACCTCTGCTCCGGGCGTGTCATCCGGAGCAGCTCCACACGCGCGGTTTTTCCATAAAAATCGCCGCTTGCATCCAGTAGATACGTTTCCGCCAAAGGAGCCCGTTCCCCCTGAATGGTGGGCTTTACGCCGATGTTGGTAATGCTCTTGTAATGCTGCCCCCCAATTTCCGCAGTACTGTTATACACGCCAAACTTGGGAATGACCTGGTCCTCCCGAAGAATCTGATTCAGCGTGGGAAAGCCCAAAGTCCTTCCAAGGCTTCTTCCATGAACCACTTCGCCGGTGATGTAATAGCAATATCCCAGCAGACGGTTCGCATCAGGGATTTCCCCTTTCAGCAGCAATTCCCGAATCCGGGTAGAACTGACCGGAATCCCGTCCAGTTCCATGGATGGTACGACTTCCAATGAGATTCCCGCCTGTATGCAAAGACGCCTTAGCATATCTGCATTCCCAGATGCGTTTTTCCCAAAGGTATAGTCAAAACCGCAGGACAGCTTGACTGCATGAAGCCTTTTCACCAAAATTTCCTGAAAAAAATCTATGGGGGACAGCTCGGAAATCCGGCAGAATTCCGGCATGACCACCTTCTCCACTCCAAGAGCAGAAAAGCGCTCCAATTTCTGCTGCTCAGTCAGAATATGTTTTACTCCCGCTTTGCGCCAGAAGCCTTTTCCCTCCGAACGGAACGTAAGGACCGTAGACACAGCTCCGTCAGAATTTCCGGTTACACGCCGGATCACTTCAGCATGTGCGATATGAACTCCGTCAAAAAATCCCAAGGCCACCGCCGACGGTTCCGATGTCTGCGGGACTGTCATTTCAACTTTCAAAGATTTCACCTCAATCGAAGATTGCCGAAATCAAAACATTTTTTCGATCTTCAGCCCCATATCTTCCTTGTCCAGACTTGCCAGGCCAAGAAAGTGCTTTTGACTGTCATAGACCCGGTGCAGGCCTTCCACATCCTTATAGATCAGCCGTCCCAGATCAAGCTTCACACCGTTGCGGAACTTAATGGACTGCACCTCATTGAGCCGAAGCTTGGGCAGTTGGCAGAAAATTCGATCCACCGGCAGCAGGTTTCCTTCCAGCTGGCCGGAAGCAGTCCATTCCTGCGCCTGCTCCAGTGTAATGCAGTCCTCCAGCGTAAATCCTCCCGCCATTGTTCTTACCAGCCCGGTCATGATTCCGCCGCATTGGAGGAGGTCGCCCAAATCGCTGATGAGTGTGCGGATATAAGTGCCTTTGGAACACTCAATTTCCATTTCGCCCGTCTGGGATGCCTCGTCAAAATCCAGAAGCTCCAGTCTGCGGATAAACACCGTGCGCGGTGCCCGCTCCACTTCGCCCCCCTGACGGGCAATATCATAAAGCCGCTGGCCATTAATTCGTACAGCCGAATACATGGGCGGTATCTGCTGAATCTCTCCCCGGAATCGCGGAAGCAATGCTTCCACTTTCTCACGGGAAAAGCGGCATTGTGTCTCATTCAGTACCTTTCCCCAGACATCCAGCGTATCGGTACGGCAGCCCAGACGAAAGGACGCCGCATACCGTTTATCATCGCACGGAAGCATATCGCAAGCCTTTGTGGCATTTCCGATGAATACCGGAAGCACCCCGGTTGCCATGGGATCCAGTGTTCCCGAATGCCCCACCCGCTTTGTTTTCGACATGCCGCGAATGCGTGCCACTACGTCGAAGGAGGTATATTCCTGCGGTTTGTTAATGCAGAGTATGCCGTTCATTTGCTGGCCTTTCCTTTCTGATGTCAGTCGTCCAAACATTGAAACGGCAGACAGAACTGTTGTACTGTCTGCCGCCCCGCATGTCCTCCGCCGTATAAACCGGCATCCGTTTGGCTGATTGTCATCAATCAGACGAGGAATTCCTTACAGGCTTCCACCAGTCTGCGTTTTGTATTTTCATAGTTTTCAGCGAGCTGGCAGCCAGCCGCTCTGGCATGACCGCCTCCACCGAACAGGGCACAAATTTTGGACGCATCCACTTCACGGGTAGTACGCACCGAAACCTTGTGGCTTCCGTCGGGCTTTTCCCGGATTGTGATTCCGATCTGAACGCCCTCAATCATTCTCGGAAGGGCGGATACCCCATCCAATTCGCTTTCATCCGCCTTGGTTTTTTCGATCATTTCCCGGGTAATCCCAATGAGGGCAATCCGGTCGTCACAAAAAAACTCCATGGTGCTGAGAACCTGCTGTTCAATCGCAATCCGGCTTTTTGATTTTGTATCAAAAAGATATTCATTGATTTTCTGATAGTCTGCACCCTTTTCAAACATCCGGGCAGCCACTTCATGAGTGTTGGCGGTAGTATTCGAAAATTTGAAGCAGCCGGTATCCGTGGCGATTCCTGTATAAAGACAGTTGGCAATGGAAAGTGAGATTGGCGCCTCCATCCGGCAAATAATCCGGTAAATAATTTCGCAGGCAGCGGCTGCCTCCGGAACCAGACAGGTTTTTTTCGCGAAAAGGCCGTTGGAAGGATGGTGATCGATGCAGAGATCCACCCGATCCTGATAATGAGCCAGCCGGTTTCCCAGCAGCTGTGTTGCTGCCAAATCTACGGCGACTACATATTTTTCCTGAAAAGGCCGAGGCTGATATCCCTCATAAAGATAGGAAAAACGGGCCGGAAATTCATCCGAGCACTCTACCCGTGCTTGCTTTCCCAAAGCAGTCAGAGCGTTCCACAGCGCAAATCCACATCCAAGAGTGTCACCGTCGGGACTGGCGTGTACGATAATCAATATATCATCCTTTGACTTGAGCTCTGCTGCTGCCTCTTCAGCGGTAATTTTCATGAAATTTTTCGTCCTTTCAGAGATGGCCGCACTCACTTTATTTCGTAACCCGCAGGCCTATTTGTTCTCTTCGCCCTGATCTACCGGCGGATGCGCTTTCATTTCATCCGCAAGAATTTTGTTGATGTTTGCGCTGTATTCAATGCTGTCGTCCGGAATAAAATGAAATTCCGGAGTTTTCCGAAGATGCAGACGGCCGGAAACCTCTTTCCGGATAAATCCCGCCGCACTTTTCAGGCCTTTCACTGTCTCTGCGGTCTTTTCGCTTCCTTCCAGCGCACTGACATACACCTTGCAGTGGGACAGATCGTTGGACAAGTCGATCTTAATAATGCTAAGCATATCGGAGACCCGGGGATCCTTTACCTCCCGAAAAATCTCCACAAGCTCCTTCTTGATATCCTCCGATATCCGACTGATTTTTATTGTTGGCATGAAATACCTCCAGATCACTTGCGACATTCGGGCCTGTGATTCTGTCTCTCACAGCGGAGACAGAATCACAAGTACAGGTTTAGGTTTCCCAAATTAGTCCCTGTATTCCTCAATGATGAAGGATTCCAGAATATCGCCCTCTTTAATGGCGTTGAATTTATCCAGTCCGATACCGCATTCAAAGCCCTGCGCCACTTCTTTGGCGTCGTCCTTGAAACGCTTCAGGGAATCGATCTTATCCTCGGCAAGAACAATGCCGTCACGTACCACACGGATCAGTGCGTTCCGGGCAACCTTGCCTTCAATCACATAGCATCCGGCAATGGTGCCCACATTGGTGATCTTGTATACCTGACGCACTTCCGCACGCCCCAGCTCCACTTCTCTGGTCTTGGGAGCCAGCATACCCTTCATGGCCTGCTTCACATCGTCGATGGCGTCGTAGATGATCCGGTACAGACGGATTTCCACATCATCCTTTTCGGCATCGTCACGCACGGTCTGATCCGGACGGACATTGAAGCCGATAATGATTGCTCCGGAAGCCTGTGCCAGCATCAGATCGGACTTGTTCACGGCACCCACTCCGCAGTGAATCACGCGCACACGTACTTCTTCGTTGGTCAGCTTCTCCAGAGACTGCTTCACCGCTTCGGCGGTGCCCTGCACGTCAGCCTTGACGATCAGAGGCAGTTCCTTCATTTCGCCCTGTTCAATGGAGTTAAACAGATTATCCAGAGTAACCTTTTGATACTGCCGGAAAATCTCTTCCTTCTGGTCATACTTCCGCTGATCCACCAGTTCGCGGGCCAGACGCTCATCTTCAACAGCATCAAAGGTATCGCCCGCGGAAGGCACCTCCGCCAGACCGGTAATCTCTACCGGAGTGCTGGGGCCGGCTTCCTGAACCGGAATACCCTTATCGTTGTTCATTACGCGGATACGTCCCACGCTGGAACCGGCAATGACCACATCGCCGGAATGGAGTGTACCGTTCTGAACCAGCAGCGTAGCCACAGGGCCGCGGCCTTTATCCAAACGTGCCTCAATTACTGTGCCCTTGGCACGGCGGTTGGGATTGGCCTTCAGATCGGCTACGTCCGCTACCAGATTAATCATCTCGAGAAGCTGATCAACGCCCTCACCTGTAATAGCGGAAACCGGGCAGCAGATGACATCGCCGCCCCATGCCTCGGGGACCAGACCGTATTCTGTCATTTCCTGCATGACTTTGTCGGGGTTTGCATGAGGCTTATCAATTTTGTTGATCGCCACAATGATCTGTACATTGGCAGCTTTGGCATGATTGATTGCCTCCACCGTCTGGGGCATGATGCCGTCGTCGGCTGCCACCACCAGAATAACAATATCCGTAACTGCGGCACCTCGCGCACGCATGGCGGTAAACGCCTCATGGCCGGGGGTATCCAGGAAGGTAATGGTTTTGCCGCCGGTGCTTACGGTATACGCACCGATGTGCTGGGTGATGCCGCCCGCCTCGGTAGCCGTAACATCGGAATGACGGATCTTATCCAACAATGAGGTCTTGCCATGGTCAACGTGACCCATAACGACAACCACAGGGCTTCTCTTCATCAGGTTTTCGGAGTCATCCTCACTGTCGTCAATCAAACGCTCTTCAATGGTGACGAGTACTTCTTTTTCGACCTTTGCTCCCAGCTCTTCCGCCACCAGAGAAGCGGTGTCGAAATCGAGAACATCGTTCTGGGCTTTCATTTCGCCCAGTCCCATCAGCTTTTTGATGACTTCGGCCACATTGACCTTCAACCGGACAGCCAGCTCGGACACAACGATTTCATCGGGAATCAAGACCTTGAGCTGCTGCTTTCTGGCGCGCTCCAATGCCAGGCGCTGCAGCTTCTGGAACTCGGTTTCCCGCTTTGTGGAATATTTCTGCTTTTGGATCTGCTTGGATTTCTGATTGATCTTCTGCTTTTTCTGCAGACCCTCGTTCCGGCGGGACTGCTGCGGAGCCAGCTGGTCGTAATGCTCATTGTACTTATCCAGATTGACGTCGACCGTGCGGGTATCCACATGCCGGACAACGGTCTCCTTTGGAGCAGCCGGCTGCTGCGGAGCAGCATTCACATTGACGCCGCCCTGTACAGAAGGCTTTCCGCTGTTAAAGGGCTGGTTGGTATTCGGACGCAGACCGTTTCCGGGCCGGGGCTGGTTGGTGTTCGGGCGCATGACCGGCTTGGGCGGTCTTGCATTGTTCTGTGCATATTGATCCCGGTTTGCCTGGTTGTTTGCGGGAAACTCTCTTCTTGTGTTCTGCTGCTGAGGACGTGCGGCAGGCTGCGGTACAGACTGCGCTGCCGGAGCCGAAGGCCTGGATGCCGGCGCTTCCGCACGCTGTGCGGGAGCCATCGGCTTCTGAGCAGGCACCGGAGGCTTCGGCGCTTCCGTTTTCGGTGCGGGCGCAGCAGGTCTTGTGACAGGCTGTGCGGCCGGAGCGGCGGGTTTGGGAGCCTCGGCTTTTTGTACAGGGGCAGCCGGTTTGGAGACAGGCTGTGCTGCCTGTGCTGCAGGCTTCGGCGCTTCCGCTTTCGGTGCAGGGGCAGCCGGAGCTTCCACCGGCGCCTTGACAGCAGGGCGCTGATCCATTACAGCGAAATATTCATTGAAATTCTTTACCTGATTCTTTTGGGTATAATGATTGAACACGAAATCCAGTTCGCCGTCTGTCAGCGCCACAGTAGGCTTCTTCGGCGTGGTATCGCATTTCAGCAGAAGTTCCGTCAGCTCATTGACGGATACGTTCAGATCCTTAGCCACATCGCTTAACTTATATTTTTTTTGTATCATAGTCTTTCCTCCCATTTTGCGTCTGGTTACCCGCTGCAATTTTACTGCCAAGCGCCTGATCTGTTACACACATCACTCCGACCCGTTTCCCCAGTATGTACCAGAGATCGTCCAACGACGCATCTATGACAACAAGCGGTATATCGTATTGTTCTCCGATGAACTTCATTTCTTTCATGGTATTATCGGACACTCCCGCGGAAACCGCCAGCAGGCAGGCTGTGCCTCTACCTGCGGCCTCCTTGACGGAGTCAAATCCCAGAATCAGTTTCCCGGCCCGTTTGCAGAGGCCAAGTGTCTGAAGAAGTCTGGTCTGCGGTTGTGTCTGACTGTTTTCAGCTGCCGGCATTCAGTTCCTCCTCCATCTGATCATAAACATCTTCCGGTATCTGGCAGGACAGCGCCCGTTCAAAGCCGCGCGATTTCCGCGCTTTTTTCAGGCACTCAATGTCTTTGCAGACATACGCCCCTCTGCCGGCCTTTTTCCCCGTCAGGTCAAGTGAGATCTCGCCTTCCTTATTTTTTACGACCCTGACGAGCTCTTTTTTGTTCTTCATTTCACCGCATCCGGTGCAGCGCCTAAGGGGTAATTTTTTTTGTTGCAAGCGACTCCCTCCACTTACCCGTTTTATGGTTCCGGGCTAAAATTCAGATTTCCGCGTTTTCCTCCGGACTGCCCTCATCGGGTTCCTTCGACGGGATTTCTTCTTTGTCCGTATCCATGATTCCGCTTTCCGGACGAATGTCAATTTTATATCCGGTCAAACGGGCAGCCAGCTTCGCATTCTGTCCTTTGTTTCCGATTGCCAGGGACAGCTGACTGTCAGGAACGATGACGCGGCAGGACCGCTCCTCCTCATCCAGAATATCCACACGTACCACGTCGGACGGAGAAAGCGCCTGGGCAATGAATTCCGCAGGATCTTCGCTGTATTTTACGATATCAATCTTCTCGCCGTTCAGCTCATTCACAATATTGGATACGCGGGAGAATTTCTGTCCGATGCAGGCTCCTACGGGATCGACATTCGCGTCTTTGCTCCAGACCGCAATTTTCGTCCGGGAACCGGGCTCTCTGGAAATGGATTTAATCTCCACAGTACCGTCAAAAATTTCGGGAACTTCCATTTCAAAAAGCCGTTTTACCAGATCCTTATGCGTTCTGGTGACCTTGATGGAGCAGCGGCGCTCGTTGCTTTCCACGTTGTTTACATAGACCTTGATGTTGTCGCCCTCGGTCAGCACCTCGCCCGGAATCTGTTCATTTTTAAAGAGAATCGCTTCATTCCGGTCAATGGAAATGGTAGCGTTTCCGGTTCTGGGTTCAATTTTCTGCACCCGTGCATTCACTACTTCATGCAGTTTCGACTGATACTGCTCCATCAGCTGTGCCTTTACCGCGTCGTTGATGCCCTGATGAATCAGGTTCTTTCCCGACAGCGCCGCGATCCGCCCGATCTGTTTTGTATCCAGCCGGGTGCTCAACTTGGCTCCAAGTTTTACTCTCCGGTTTTTCTCCAGAGCCTCTTCCAGAGAAATCTGGGTAGCGGGATCGTCTACTACTTCCACGATGTCCCGAATAATCGAAACCTTAAATTTCTGATCGCGGGGATCAATATCAACCTCCACATTGTCCTCGCCTACATTATAGTATTTCCGAACTGCTACAGCTATCGCGTTCTTAATACTGTCAATCACATCTGCAGCCTTAACGCCCTTCTCCTTTTCCAAAGCATCCAAAGCATCAAACAGCTCGTTATTGTTAGTCATTTTCCTAAACATTCCTTTCCAAGTTTTATCTGCCAAATTTTGTTTCCGCCCTCATTTTTGTCCCATTCAGGCGAAATTTTGGGGGAGAAATCGTTAAATATCCGCATAAAGCCGGACGTAAGCGATATCTGTCTGCAAAAATGTATAAGCGCCTTTGGCAGTCTCCACGGTAACCGCACCGTTTTCCCGGCCGATGAGCTTTCCGACAAACTCGCGCTCACCTTCAAAGGGACGGATCAGCTTTACCATGACCATTTCACCCATACATTTTTGGAAATGCCATTCTTTAGTCAATTCCCTTTCAATTCCGGCACTGGAAACCTCCAGGCAATAGCTCTGTTCAATGGGATCCACTTCATCAAGCTTCTTATCCAAAGGACGGGACATCGCCTCACAGTCGTTGATGGAGACGCCGCCTTCCTTATCGATAATCACCAGAAGGATCCAGGTGGAGCCTTCCTTTTCAAAACGGATGTCCCAAAGGGTCAGTCCCAGTTCATCCGCAATTGGCTTCGCCAGACCATACACAATTTCAGTTGTTTTTCCGCCGTTCTTTTTTCCTGAACTCACGAAACAGCCTCCTATATTCTGATACTCAGTTGCGGCGCCGCCTTCCGGCCCGCATCCGCAATTTCTCCGAAAGACAAAGGAAAGACTGGAGGCATCCTCCAGTCTTTCTCACTTTCTTTATTAATTACTGTACTATATGATAACACAGTCAAATCGGGTTTGCAATAGCCAAACGCAAAAAATCCATAATTTTTCCGAATCTTTTCAAATTCAGCCGTTTCAAGATGATATCCGAGCCATTCGATGTCATTCTTCCAGCTGCTTTGCCAGAAGATTCGCTGCCACAGTAATCAGCTTAATCTGTAAATCACTGGCTTTGGATTCCGCATCACCGGAGAGAAATACAATGCAGCCCACAACATCACCTGCCACAATAATCAGCCCGCTTGCTACAGCGTAACGTTCCACGCCCTCCACAGGACGGACATGCTCCTGCCCCGCTTCCGTATAGGCAATGTTCTTTCTTTGCTGCATCAAGTCTTCCAGCACCGGTGAGATTCTGCGCTCCAGGAGCTCTTTTTTGGGAACTCCCGCCACACTTACCACATGATCTTTGTCGCAGACGATGACCGGCAGTCCGCCCGTCTTGTGAAGCACCTCCGCATACATGCTGGAATAGCTTGAAATCTCGCCGATCGGTGAATACTTCTTAAATACGACTTCCCCTTCGTTGGATGTATAAATTTCCAAAGGATCACCTTCCCGAATCCTCATGGTTCTCCTGATTTCCTTCGGAATAACAACTCTTCCAAGATCATCGATTCTTCTGACGATACCGGTTGCTTTCATATCAATACTCCTCCATATCTGAATGTTTTATTTCGGATGAATTTTTCAGAATGTAATTGTATTATTTGCTTCACGGAAATTTTTATACAAATGCAATGGAAGGATTTTTGATAAATATTTTTTCGTCTTTTCCTTTTCAGTGGCAGCTTTCCGCTCTATTCGACAATTGCCTGTTTTACCCCCGGAATAACGGCATTTAAATGTTGACAGGTAATTTTTTTTTTGTTACAATAGAAAACATGTTTAAAGCGAATCTGCGGACGTGGCGGAATTGGCAGACGCGCTAGATTTAGGCTCTAGTGGGAAATCCCATGAGTGTTCAAGTCACTTCGTCCGCACCAAAGGCTAATCTTTCACAAATGGAAGGATTAGCCTTTTATCGTGCTTAAAATCGTGGTATAATGAAACAAAATACGCTGCATTTTGTTTCTCAGAAGAATTGAGCTGTCGCGCTTTGCGTTTCCTTCCCCATGGGTGGCACGCCAATTCTTCAGCAAGGAAGTTATGGTACAATAAAAGAGGCAATTTGAATTTACGGAGGTTATATCTATGCTGTCAATTTGTGGTATGGATTGTTGCAGCGAATGCAGCAGAAAAGATGACTGCGGTGGCTGTGTCGCAACAAACGGGCACCCTTTGGGAGGAATGTGTATTGCAGCCGAGTGTATTAAAAAGGGCGGTATCGAGGCACTTTCGAATTTAAAAAGCACCTTGATTGACGAATTTAATTCGCTTGGAATAGAAGACCTGCACATAAAAGACCTTAATCTCTTGAATGGATTTTATGTGAATTTAGAGTATCAGCTTGCAAACGGACAGTCTGTAAAATTACTTGAGGATAACCATATCTACTTCGGAAATCAAATAGAAATCCCTGAAAATGACAGATGCTATGGTGTTGTTGCTGATGATAAATACCTTCTCGTGTGTAAATACGGATGTGATGGAACGAATCCGGAGATCATTGTATATAAGCAAAGATAAGCACCCTCTTTGGGGATATTGTGCCCATTATTCCGGTGACAGTTTAAATTTTGGGCGGACCGGCATGCTGCCCTGTTCCAAATCATGGAAAACCGTAAAAAATCCCTGCAAATTCAGATCTTTCTGAATTTGCAGGGATTTTATTGGTTGGGGTAACTGGATTCGAACCAGTGGAATGCAGGAGTCAAAGTCCTGTGCCTTACCGCTTGGCGATACCCCATTGACTCCAACAAAAATGGGGTGGATAAAGAGATTCGAACTCTCGGCCTCCAGAGCCACAATCTGGCGCTCTAACCAACTGAGCTACATCCACCATATATTCGGAGCTTGGTACGCCCAACAGGATTCGAACCTGTGGCCTACTGCTTAGAAGGCAGTTGCTCTATCCAACTGAGCTATGGGCGCATATTGTAGAGGATATCCGGCAACATTGAAGGAATGGGAACCGCCGGACGGACAGGAACAGAACAATGCCTGCATAACCATAAAGAAAAAAATGGAGCGGGTGATGGGAATCGAACCCACGCGACCAGCTTGGAAGGCTGGAATTCTACCATTGAACTACACCCGCATCTATTAAGTTGTCTCGCTCATTGGCGACGTGTTATAGTATACCAAACACTCCCAGCAATGTCAATACCTTTTACGAGATTTTTTTCCGGTTTTTATTTGCATATTTAGGACGCCTATGTTATGATGATTGTATTCTACTGTAAGGAGCGAATGAAAATTGAAGATAAAAAAAGCTGTCATTCCCGCCGCCGGGCTGGGTACGAGAGTACTTCCGGCAACCAAATCCATGCCGAAGGAAATGCTTCCTATTGTGGACAAGCCTGCAATCCAATATATTGTTGAAGAGGCCGTGAAAAGCGGAATTGAAGATATCTGTATCATTACCAGCCGGGGCAAAGGTCTTTTGGAGGATCACTTCGACCGTGCTCCTGAACTGGAGGAGCGCCTTCTCGCGTCCGGCAAGCAGGAGATGTACGATGAAATCGTAGCGATTGCCAACCTGGCCAACATTACCTATCTCCGTCAGAAGGAGACGAAAGGCCTTGGACATGCGGTATACTGTGCGAAATCCTTTATCGGCAATGAGCCTTTCGCAGTTCTGTACGGTGACGATGTCATCATTGGAGAAGACCCCGTCTGCGGCCAGCTGATGCGTGCCTATGATGAGTATGGCATGGGCTGTGTTGGAATCAAGGCAGTCCCCCCTGCCGATATTCACAAATACTCTTCTCTCAAAGTTGATCCTCTCCGTGATAACCTTTACAAAGTGACGGATATGATTGAAAAGCCTGCCACGGAGGCCGATGTTCTCTCCCTTTACTCCATTTTAGGCAGATGTGTGCTTCCCCCCGAAATTTTCGACATTCTGGAGACGATTCCCAAAGGTGCGGGCGGCGAATACCAGCTCACGGACGCCATGAAAATACTGGCACGAAACGGCGGCATGGTGGGTGTCGACTTTGTCGGCACACGCTACGATATGGGAAACAAGCTGGGCGTGCTGAAAGCTATTGTTGAAGTGGGACTTCAGCATAAGGAAGTCGGCGAAGATTTCCGGAAATACCTTCTTGATTTCACCAAAAATTTGTAATCGGCTCCTTTTTTCAGAATACACAAATTTAACAGAACGCGATAAAAGCTGGTATCAAAATGATACCAGCTTTTTTACAATCGCAATCGTCTTTAGGTCATATCCTCAAAAATCGCGGTTTCGGGTGTTTCTTCTTCTTTTTCCTCATAAGGATCGGGAAGACCATTGGTAAAATAGTAAGGGCGAATCATGTATTTATAAATATATTGGAAAGAATTAAAGGCAGTAATCATAGTAACGGTACTGTAGAGAATCACAAGCATAACCGGTATGGTCAGCGGAAAAAAAAGCACGGTAGGTACCACAAGAAGGGCAGTAAAGAAAAAAGTGATAAAGTTCGTTTTCATGCCGAGAAACGCCAAAAGGAAAGCGTTCTTAATCAAATGAAGAACCTTGAGGTTCACAGTTGCCGTCATCAAATAAATGTAGAAATTGGCGAAAACAAAAATCAAAGTGAACGCCGTCATAACGCCGAGAAGCAGCCAGTAGAGATTGTTTGCCAGCGCCTGCTGAAAATAAAAAATGTAAGCCACAATAATGCAGTAAGTGACCAGACCGTCCAGAAGCCCGATGACCAGACCCTGCTTAAAATTGCTCTTAAAAGCATCCCAGAAATCGGAGAAGAGGAATACCGGCTTTTCCTCAATAAAGCACCGGGCAATTTTTGTCATAGCGACGGTGGCCGGACCAATGGTGATAATCGGAATGCAGAAAAGGACATAAATCAAGTTCAGCTGAATCAGCTTGCCAAACTTCCGAAAATAGACTTCGAAGAACTGAAAAAATTTTTTCTTTTGAGGGCCGTTTTTTTTGACGCCCTTTCCCGGTTTTGCATAATTTCCGAATCCTAAAAATCCTGCCATATTGAACCTCCGATATGATAAAAATGAACCCGTTTAAAAGCGGAACAACCCCGCAAAGACAAGCACGCAAACCGTATGAATTACCGCTGAAATCAGTACAATCACACACAGCACCAAAAATTTAATATTATAAAGCTTGATTACGCTCCGTGTAACCGAGCCCGGTTCCTTAGAAGAAAAGCCGGAAAAGAATAAATTTGAAAGTCGTATGGATTCCCGGCAGGCAATAAAAAGCCCGAGAAGCGCGGGCAGCGTATACGGGACAATAATCAAAGCGCTGTAGCCCAAGCCCTGAAACCCATATTCCTGATAGAGACTTCCCAGGAATGCACCTAATCCAAGGCCTTTAAAGAAAGGCAGAAGGAGGGCAGCAGGCTGTCCAATGGCGCTGTAGCCCAGCAAATATGGGATCAGTACAAAGAGGAACACAGAACCAAACGAATCCCCAAAGCTTTGCAGCAGTGTTTTCTCCCGCAGTCCGTCTGTATATTCGCCGGTAAACAAACGCAGAGCTTCCAGCGTCCTTCCTTCAGCGCTGATCAGCAGCACTCCATAGATCATGCCCAGAATAAACAACGCCGTCAGAAAAACAAAGACAAGATTCTGCTTTAAGCCGGAAAAACTCCCAGCCACGACACTTGTCCCATCTTTTCTCCGAAAAGCCCGAAAATTCCGTAAATATTGCATATTTATCATCCTAACATATTTTTTTCATTTATATGTTAAGATATTGTGACCTATTCCCTATTTATCCGTATTCAACAAAATTTTACTTTTTTTATTGACAGACACCACAACAGCCTTGAGATTTTGTCCGAAATCACAGAAACACCGGCGTGATATTATCGGGAGCCGTCACCGGACAATGTCAGCTCATATGCTCGTTTTACGCATTTTTCGCAGGCGGATTTTACTGCTTTATCCAAGCCGTTTTCCCGCAGTCCTTCCAGCCCCGCGATTGTGGTTCCGCCTTTGGAGGATACCATTTGGATCAGTTCATCAATGCTGTAACCGGAATCCGTCATCATTTTTGCGCTTCCGATCAGCGACTGTGCAAAAAGATCCAGGCAGACTTTTCCGTCCATCCCCTGGCTTTCCCCATACTCAATAAAATACCGGGCAAATTGATAAATAAAGGCCGGCGAGCTTCCATTGATCGGAATAATCTCATTCATTCTGTCGTTTGCAATCACTTCAGTGATCCCCGCACAGTCAAAGATGGAACGTGCAAATGCAAACTCCGCCTCGCCCACCTCGGCAGATTTGGACAGCGCGGTAGCTCCATAGCCCAGCAGCAAAGGCGTATTGGGCATTACCTGAACCACCTTCGCCGGATATCCCAGAACGGAAGAAATGTACTTGGGGGTAATCCCGGCCGCAATGGAAATGATCGTCGTTTCAGGAGGAATATTCTCCTTCATTTCCCCTAAAACGTCTGGAAAGTTCTGTGGCTTTACAGATAAAAACAAATAATCTGCTTCCTTTAGAAGCTCCTTAATGGAGTTTGCAGGAAAAATTTGATACTTTTTCTGCAGGTTTGAAAGCTTTTCCGCATCTGTATCGCAGACCGCAATTGCCGCTTCCATCCCCGCTTTTCTGATACCGCCGATAATAGCGGAGGCCATATTCCCTCCGCCGATAAAACCAATCCGAACCATTTCCCCAGTCATTCCTTTCCGCATCCAGCCCCGGCCCGGGACTCCGTCACAGAATCTGCTTACTCGGCAAGAGCCGCTTTAATCATAATGGCGCATTCCAAACGTTTTTTCTCTAAAGCGCAGGAAAGCTTGTGAGACTTCAAAATGCTGCCCGCATACTGCAGACTGTTGGCATTGCATCCGCCGCTGCAGTAGAATTTCGCCCAGCATTCACGGCAGTCTTCCTTACTGTAAACATTGGCTTTCGCAAACTGATTTTTCATTTCAAGGTTCAGACTGCCGTCATAAACGCTTCCCATCTTCCATTCGTCCATACCAACAAACTGATGGCAGGGATAAATGTCACCGTCCGGTGTAACGGCGACATACTCGTTGCCGCATCCGCATCCCCGCAGACGTTTGATTGCACAGGGACCCTGATCCAAATCCAGCATAAAATGGAAGAAATTGAATCCCTTTCCCTGCTTTTTGCGGTCAATGATATAGCGAGCCAGCTTTTCATATTCCTCATAAATTCGGGGAAGATCCTGTTCCGTCAGAGCATAGTCATGCGCCGGGTCAGTTACAACCGGCTCCACGGAAATCTGATCAAAGCCGGCCTCGTTCAGAGAAATCACGTCCTGTGCAAAATCCAGATTGTACCGGGTGAAGGTTCCTCTGACGTAATATTGGTCATGTCCCCGCTTTTCCACCAGTTCCTTGAACTTGGGAAGAATGATATCGTAGCTTCCCTTGCCGTTGGGCGCCGGACGCATGCGGTCATTGACCTCTTTCCGTCCGTCAATGGAAAGAACCACATTGGACATTTCCCGATTCACATAATCAATGATATCGTCATTGAGCAGAATTCCGTTGGTGGTGATGGTAAACCGGAATTTCTTGTTGTACTCCGCTTCCTTGCTCCTGGCATAGGTCACAACCGCTTTCACCACGTCCATATTCATCAGCGGCTCCCCGCCGAAGAAATCCAGCTCCAGATTATGCCGTCCCTTGGAGTTTTCCAGAAGAAAGTCAATTGCCTTCTTGCCGGTAGCTTCATCCAAAAGCTTTCTTCCCCCGCCGAAATCGCCGGTAGAGGCAAAGCAGTATTTGCACCGCAGATTGCAGTCATGGGCAACATGGAGACACATGGACTTAATGGGGGCAGAAACCATCATATTCGCAAACTTCTCATAGTCATCCGCGGAAAACAGAATATCTTCCTCGTACAGCTCCAGAATCTCACGATAAGCTTCCTCCAGCTGTTCCACGGTATATTTTTTTCCCAGCTTGTCAATGGCTTCTGTAGGGAGCTTCTTCTCAAGGGGAGGTGTAAGGCAGTCGAGAAGGTCATAGGTGACTTCATCGACCAGATGGATGCCTCCGCTGTTTACATCCATAACGATATTGAAACCATTTAATTGATATTTATGTATCATTTTACGTGTAATCCTTTCCGGAAAAGCTGTGCCTGCCCTGCGATTGCCCGAAGAAAAACGAGGCTCACCCGAAAACTGCCAATTGCGGCATGGCGGCAAAACAGCTTATACCAAAAAACAAAGGGACATTTCACTGTCCCTTTGTTTCTCATTTTTCACATTTTTGATTTGCTACGGTGCAGGAAGTCTTGCAAGCAGACTGACAGGACGCCTGGCACTCTCCGCAGCCGCCTTTTGCAGCTGATTTTTTAAGGTTCGCCTTATTCAAAGTTTTGATGTGTTTCATAAGATTTGATTCCTTTCCTGTTGTTGGTATTTTACCTGTTTTTCATTCTATCATAAAAAAAGCAGAAAATCAATACAGGACCGCGGAAAAGCCCGATCAAAGCGGCAAAATCGACAGCATACAAAGCAAATCGTCTTACGTTTTCCGGATTTCCGGCCTACCATGTTCAATATCTCATCTTTTTCTTTTGATTTACACCGATAATTCCACCAAACGCAGAACAAAGCGGTATGGCAGCAATCTTCCCCAGTAAAAACCAGAGAGATGTGGACTGATGAAACACGGCATTTAAGAGCAGCATCATCAAAAGTAATATTCCGCCGCAGACGAAGCCGAAGAGCATTCCCTTTTCCCGCAGGATTTTTCCATTGGTGTATCCCGCGGCCAACGCTCCGACGGATGCTGCCAAAAGAATCAGAATATCAGTGACAGCCAGCGGCATATCCACTTTGCACATGAGTGCGGCAAAGAGAAAAAGCAGAAGGATGGTAATTACTTCCCCGATCAGCACACTGATTAAAACCGCCTTGATATATTTGTGAAGTTCACTGCCCCCGGATTTGCTTTTTCCCTTTTTCCCGATTTTGTCCACAAAAAACTCCTCCTTAAATATACGTCAATACCTCAGCGTGCGGCACAAAACAATCCTTCCCAGCTGATATTCAGCCGGTCTTGGCTCCGGATAACCGTTGCCGCAAGCACAAGCACCTATCCCCCCGGGCGCGGCGTTTCTCCGCAGTCCGATAGGATAAGGCCCATGAAAAAAGCAAGAATTACCGTTGCGCAAAACCCTTTTACCGAAACATCATCGGGCCAGGCAGCCGGGTATTATCAATATATTCAAGCGAGGAGCTTCTTATACATTGTATTTGCAAATTCAGACAATCTTTGATGCTTTACTCAAAGACAGGATTCATAGAAAAAGGCATTATGCTTCCGGAGAAGACATATCGTGGATGGTCTCGTTGCTCTGGATGGCCCAGCGCTTAATTCTGACTTTGCTGCGGTCGTTGCCGGTCTCAATTACAACAGTGTCTTCCTTGATGCTGACAACCAGTCCCACGATACCGCCGGCGGTAACAATCTCATCACCGACCTGAACGCTGTTTCTCATTTTCTGGGTTTCTTTATCCTTCTTGCGCTGCGGGCGAATCAGCATAAAGTAAAATACAACGATCAGCAGTACAAAAGGAAGAATCGAGCTCAATAAAGCTATGGTTTGTTCCATTTTTCTACATCCATTTCCGCCGCTGTGCAGCGGCAAAGTTTTTTCAGCCCCATGGCAGGGAACCGATATTATTTATTATAGTATACTCACGAACCGGAAATCAATAATAAAATGTAAATTTGTGCCTGTTTCCTGAATTCTCCGAAAGACCCGGAATTTGCAGAAAGGCACTTATTTCCGTTTTACCGCATCTTTCACCGTTTGGACAATGTGGGCTGCGTTCAGGCCGTATTTGTCCAACAGCTGAACGGCGGGACCTGATTCGCCAAAGGTATCATTCACGCCGATCTTCACGACGCGAACAGGATATTCCTCACTGCACAGCTCACTGACCGCACTTCCGAACCCGCCGACCACGTTGTGCTCCTCTACGGTTATCAGAAGTCCGGTCTCCTTTGCCGCTTTCAAGACAATTTCCCGATCCAGCGGTTTGATCGTATGAATATTGATTACCCGGGCATCGATTCCATCCTCTGACAGCGCCTGTGCAGCTTCCAGCGCCGCAGATACCATCAAACCGGTGGCGAGAATTGTCACATCGCTGCCGGATTTAAGCTCAATGCCTTTTCCAATTTCAAAATGATAATCCGGACGGTCGTTAATGACCGGCACGGCAAGACGTCCCAGCCGGACATACGCCGGGCCGTCAAAGTCCAGCAGGGCCTTGATTGCGGCTTTTGTTTCCACATCGTCGGAAGGATTGATAATAGTCATTCCGGGAATCACCCGCATCAGGGCAATATCCTCACAGCACTGATGAGAGGCCCCGTCTTCGCCCACGGAAATGCCCGCATGTGTGGCACAAATTTTGACCGGCAGATGAGGATAACCGATGGAGTTACGAATAATTTCGAAAGCTCTGCCTGCCGCAAACATGGCAAAGGAGCTCGCAAACACTTTTTTCCCTGTAGCGGCCAAACCGGCGGCTATGCCCATCATATCGCATTCCGCAATGCCGCAGTCAATAAAACGTTCCGGATATGCTTTTTTAAACATACCGGTTTTGGTAGCCGCAGCGAGATCCGCATCCAGAACCACAATTTCCGGATCATTGGCGGCGTATTCCACCAGTGCGGCTCCGTAGCTGTCTCTGGTTGCAATTTTTTTATCGCTCATCGTCTTAATCCTCCAACTCGTTAAGCTTTGCTTTCAGTTCCGCCATGGCGGTTTCATACTGTTCGTCATTCGGAGCGCTGCCGTGCCAGGAAACACTGTTTTCCATAAAGGAAACGCCTTTTCCCTTCACACTCTTCTGGATAATGACGGTGGGTTTGCCTTTGCATATTTTGGCGTCGTTCAATGCCTTCTCGATCTGATCAAAATCATGAGCGTCAATCTGAATCACATTCCAGCCGAAAGCCGCAAATTTCTCGGGAATCGGCTCGGGATTGCAGACTTCGGAAAGCTTGCCGTCAATCTGCAGGCCATTGTGGTCAACAACCGCCACCAGATTGTCCAGATGATAAAAGCCGGCAAACATGGCCGCTTCCCACACCAATCCTTCCTCAAGTTCGCCGTCGCCCAGAATGGAGTAAACTCTCCAGTCTTTCTTCGAAAGCTTGGCGGAAAGAGCCATGCCGCAGGCGGTAGAAATTCCCTGGCCGAGAGAGCCGGTGCTCATATCCACACCGGGAGTGTCATTCATATTGGGGTGGCCCTGAAGCATGGAGCCTACATGACGCAGTGTTTTCAGCTCTTCAACCGGGAAGAAACCCTTCAGCGCCAGCACCGAGTAAAGTGCCGGAGCGCAGTGCCCTTTGGAAAGGACAAAGCGGTCTCTCTCCTCCCAGCGGGGGTTCTTGGGGTCAACGTTCAGTTCGCAAAAATAGAGATATGTCAACGTGTCCGAAATCGAAAGCGATCCGCCCGGGTGACCCGATTTTGCGGAATGTACCCCTTCGATTACCCCCATTCTCGTTTTGCATGCAAGCTTTTGCAGTTCAAGCTTTTTGGCACTGTCCATAATATACCTCCTGAAATCCTAATCTTATCTTATTATTACGCAAGATTGGCAAAATTTTCACAGGGTCCCGTGATTTTGAATCACATAGCGAATCAGCTCCGCCACCCCATCCTCCTCACAGGAAGGAACAATTCGGTCGGCAGCTTCCCGGACGCACTCCGGCGCAGTTTCCATGGCCGCGCTGAAACCGGCTTTCCGAAGCATTTCAATGTCATTGTAATAATCCCCGACAGCCACCACATTTCGGAGAGATTTACCGTAAAGCCCCGCGAGCCTTTCCAGCGGGTAGCCCTTGGAAATTCCCCCTGCCATCATTTCAAAGCAATTCCCGCCCGAACGGGCAAATTCAACCCCATCGTAACCCGCGGCGAGAATCGCTGCCGTTGTTTCTTCATATTCCATGGGATCAATGGCCATCAAAACCTTGCAGCACCCTTCAGGCAGCTCAGCAACAGAGCTGCGGTTTGCTGGAAAGCCTCTTTGCTTTACATACTTGGCCTGTATCGGATTCATGGTTATCTCATAATGGCGGTCACTTTCGTCCAGCACTTCCAATGCCACCCTTGGAAATTTTACGGCAATATCCGCAACAATCCCCCGAAAATGAGGCGGAAGATGCTGACACCAAGTCATTTCTTTTGTACCGATGTCATAAATTCCCGCTCCGTTATTAACGATTACAAAGCCATCCAGTTTCAGTTCTTCCAAATAGGGCAAAACTCCCATTGGAGAACGTCCGGTGGCCAAAGTAAAATTCCCGCCCAACTCTCTGAAAGCGGCGATTTCCGCTTTACAAGTCTCTGACAATTTTCCTCCTGACGGCAGCAGAGTACCGTCCATATCAGAAATGAGCAGGATATCCTCCAGTTTCATAGGCCGTTCTCTCCTCCTTGAAAGTCATCCCGATTCATCAGCGGATTGACCGCAGAAAGGATTGAAAATACTCTGGAAGAGGACTGTCAAATGCCAGCCACTCCCCCGTGGTGGGATGCACAAATCCGATGGTTTTCGCATGAAGGCATTGGCCCTCAAGAGAATGTATCACCTTTTTGGGGCCGTAAACTTCATCCCCTGCCACCGGATGACCCAGCGCAGCCATATGAACGCGAATCTGATGGGTACGTCCCGTTTCCAACCGGCAGCGAATGTGTGCGAATTGCTCATACTGTTCCAGCACACGGTAATGCGTCACCGCATCCCGCGGCGCCGAAGGATTGACCGTAGTCATTTTTTTGCGGTCAATCCTGCTCCGCCCGATGGGCAGACTCACAGTTCCTTCCTCCTGCTTTAATCTTCCGTATACTACGGCTTCATATTCCCGAAGGAAGCTGTGCTCTTTAATTTGAACTGCCAGCCCCTGATGAGCTTTGTCGTTTTTCGCCACAATCAGAAGGCCGCTTGTATTTTTGTCGATCCGATGAACAATTCCCGGCCGGATGACGCCGTTGATGCCGGAAAGGGAATCCCTGCAGTGAGAAAGCAGCGCGTTCACTAACGTTCCTGTATAATTTCCCGGCGCCGGATGAACCACCATTCCTTTCGGCTTATTTACTACAAGAAGATCGTTGTCCTCATAGACAATGTCCAAGGGAATTGCTTCCGGAAGAATATCCGGAAGCTCCGGGGCAGGAAAAGTTACCTGAACCTCATCGCCGATATGAAGCTTATAATTTTTTGCTTCCAGCTTGCCGTTGACAAGGACATTTCCCTCCTCAATCAGCTTTTGAACCGCAGAACGGGAGTAATCCTCCAGCCATTCAGCCAAGCAGGCATCCTGCCGGATACCGTTTTCTGCTTCCGTAGCTTCAAAGACCGTTTCTTCATTCATGGGCAGTTTCTTCTTTGGAATCCGGTTGGGTCTCGGATGCTTCGGCAGCATCCGTCGAATCCTTTTTCTCTTTTCCCCGGTGCTCCAGAAAAACCAAATAAATCAGAACGAGAGCGGTTCCCACCACAACACAGCAGTCTGCAAAATTGAACACCGCAAAATTAATCAAACGGAAATCCAGATAATCGATCACATACTGCCGGAAAATCCGGTCAATCAGATTGCCGATGCCGCCCCCCACAATCAGCCCCAGCGACCACATCAGAAAAGGCTGACGGATGCGGCCGGAAAGCAGCAAAATGAGGATGGCAGCCAAAATCACAGAAGTCAGGCCGATCAGGAAAAAACTCTTTCCCGCAAAGATTCCAAAAGCAGCTCCCCTGTTTTCCAAATAGGTCAAATGAAAAACATCCGGAATCAGCGGGTAGGTGAAATTCTCCAACGGTGCCAGATATTCTTGGGCAAGCCACTTGAAAAGCTGATCCAACCCGACCAGCAATCCCGAAAAAGCCAATATCATATATTTGAGCCAGTTGTTCTTCATCAAAAACGGAATCCTCCCTGATACTTATCTGCAACACGACCGGATGCGCACTTCAGACGAACTTCAGTCACCCATCGTCTGAGCAAGACAAAATTGACGTTTGAAAAAACGCCAATTTTGCAGCTTTTTTTATTTCAAAACATTGGCACAGCGCTCACAGAGAGTCTCATGCTCCGCGTTGTGGCCCACAGTATTGCTGTAAATCCAGCACCGCTCACACTTTTCGCCCTCTGCTTTTTGAGCAGTGACAGAAAGTCCCTCCGTATCGCCTCTGAAATCGCCGTTTTCGTCGTTGACAACCTCAACCTGTGAACAGATAAAGAGATCTGGAAGTTCCTTTTCCACGGCCTTCAGGGATTCATACAGTCCGCCGGCACAATGGAGAATCACCTTTGCTTCCAGCGATTTTCCAATCTCATTTTCGGTGCGCTTCAGTTCCAGAGCCTTCTGCACATCATTCCGAACAGCATAAATCATATCCCATTTGGCAAGGAACGCATCATCCACATCGGAATAAACGGAAGAATACATCTCGTTAAAGAGGACGGACTCAGGATCATCCTTTTTAGAGTGGGGCATATCTGCCCAGATTTCCTCGGAAGTAAAGGCCAGAATCGGAGCAAGGAGCCGAACCATCGTATCAAGGATCTGATAGATGGCAGTCTGCGCCGAACGTCTCAGCAGTCCATCCGGTTTCTCGCAGTAGAGACGGTCCTTGATGATATCCAGATAGAAGCTGGACATATCCAGAACGCAGAAACTGTGAATTGCATGATAGACCACATGGAAATCCATGCTCTCGTAGGCGGCATTGGCTTTTTCCACCAGATCACTCAGCTTGGCAATTGCCAGCTTGTCCAGATCCATCATATCGTGGTAATCAACCATGTCCGTATCCGGATTAAAGTCGTAAAGGTTACCGATCAGATACTTGGCGGTGTTTCGGATCTTCCGGTACGCCTCGCTCAGCTGCTTCAGCATTTCCGGAGAAATACGGGTATCCGCATGATAATCGGAAGAAACGACCCAAAGACGAAGAATATCCGCACCGTACTGATTGATGATCTCATCGGGAGCGATGGCGTTGCCCAAAGATTTGTGCATCGCCTTTCCTTCACCGTCAACCGTCCAGCCATGGGTGCAGACCGCTTTGTAAGGGGCCTCACCCCGCCATGCCACAGAAGTCAGCAGCGAAGACTGGAACCATCCCCGATACTGGTCACCGCCCTCCAGATAGAGATCCGCCGGCCAGTGCAGGTCGGGACGGCCTTCCAAAACGGCGGCATGTGTGACACCGCTGTCAAACCAGACGTCAAGAATGTCGGTCTCTTTCGTGAACTCTCCGCAGCCGCACTCGCACTTGACGGAAGCGGGAATGAACTCGGACGCATCGTGAATAAACCAGGAATCGGAGCCCTCCCGACGGAACATATCGGCAATTGCCCGAATGGTCACATCATTTACAATGGGCTTGCCGCAATCCTTGCAGTATACGATGGGAATCGGCACGCCCCATTTTCTCTGGCGGGAAATGCACCAGTCGTTCCGGCCGAGAATCATAGATTCAATCCGCTTTTCGCCCCACTCGGGAATCCAGTCAATTTTGGGAAGCTGGGCAATGGCCTGATCCTTAAAGCCGTCAATGGAACAGAACCACTGCTCAGTAGCCCGGAACAGGATGGGATTTTTACATCTCCAACAATGGGGGTACTGATGGATAATTTTCTCAATGGCGAACAGACTGCCCAGTTCTTCCAACTTCTTGGCAATCGCCTTGTTGGCATCACCGGTGGTCAGGCCTTCGAATTCTCCGGCTTCCTTTGTCAGCTTGCCCGTGCTGTCCACAGGAACCACAATCGGAAGCTGAGGATAATTTTTGCAGACCTCAAAGTCCTCCACACCATGACCGGGAGCGGTATGAACGCAGCCGGTACCACTTTCCAGCGTTACATGGCTGCCGTAAATGACGAGGGACTTCCGGTCAAGGAAAGGATGCTGCGCAGTAATGCCTTCCAGCTCTTTTCCAAGGAAGCTGCCTACGGTTTCATACTCGTCGATTTTGCCCGCCTTCATGGTGGACTCGACCAGCTCTTTGGCCATAACCAGATACTGACCGTTGGTTTTCACCAGAGTGTATTCAAAATCCGGGCCAAGGCAGATTGCCACGTTGCCGGGAAGAGTCCATGTCGTTGTGGTCCAGATTACAAAATAAACATTGCTTTTATCAATGCCCATTTTTTCAAAAATCCCCTTGTCATCTGCCACCTGAAACTTAACATAGATGGAATGGCAGGGATCTTCCGCATATTCGATTTCCGCTTCCGCCAGAGCCGTGCCGCACTCGCTGCACCAGTAAACCGGCTTCATTCCTTTATAGATGTAGCCCTTTTGCGCCATCGTACCGAAAATTTCGACTTCCTTTGCCTCAAATTCCGGAAGCAGCGTAATATAGGGATGGTCAAAGTCACCCAGCACGCCCAGTCTCTTAAACTGTTCCTTTTGTGTCTCCACATAGCCCATGGCGAACTCCCGGCAGATTTTCCGGAGAGATACAGGATCAATGGTAGTCGGATCCACACCGTCTTTCTTCAACGCTTTCAATTCGGTGGGCAGCCCGTGGGTATCCCATCCCGGAACATAGGGGGATTTAAAGCCGGACATATTCTTATATTTGACAACAATATCCTTCAGGACCTTGTTCAGGGCCGTTCCGAGATGAATGTCGCCGTTGGCATAAGGAGGGCCGTCATGGAGTACATAAAGCGGTTTCCCATCATTTTTCGCCATCAATTTTTCATAGCGTTTGTTTTCATCCCAGGACTTAAATACCTTGGGCTCTCTGGAGGGCAGATTTCCCCGCATGGGGAACTCTGTCTTAGGTAAGTTCAACGTGCTGTTGTAATCCTTGGCCATTACTGTTAACTCTCCTTGACTTGTTATTTCGCGCTGTCAGTGAATCCGCCGAACTTCAGTTCACCGAATTTCTCTATGTAGTTGGGTCTGGATGAATGCTTGCCCTGCGAGGAATCGGAACCGTCCTTGGATTCTTCTTCGGAAGCTTCTCCTCCGAATTCTTTGGTCTGCTCCTTCTCCTCTTCTTCCAGCTCGTCATGAGAAGGAAGAATGTCACTGGAAATTGTCTCAGTAGAAGATACGGAATCATCTTCTTCAATTAAAAAAACTTTCCCGATTTTCTCTTCTTCAGAAGTTTCACCGGTTTCTTCCGAAACAAACACCTCTTTGGCAGGCTCAGGACGAGTTGCGGACTTCTCTTCGGGAATGGTGGGAAGATTGGTCAAAAGCTGCAGCTGAGCTTTGTACTGCTTGAGAAGAAACGCCTTGAAATTGCTGACATCCTGTTTCATTCTCTCCAGATTGCGCTGTTCCATTTCGCATTCCCGCTTCATGGCGCTCAATTCCATACTGGTTTTTTGTTTGGACTCTTTCGTCAAAGCCTCAATTTTCGCTTTCGCCTGCGTAAGCATTTCATCCGCCGCCGCTTTCGCTTCCCGGGTAGTGGTTTCGGCCTTGGATTTGGCTTCGTTCAAAATAGAGGTACCCAGTTTTTGGGCGCCCAACAGCGCTTCCCGGATGTTTTCCTCATCCGATTTGTATTCTTCAATTTTATTGGCTAAGATCTGGAGCTTATAGTTCAGATCTTCATTTTTCGAGTTCAGATCATCCACATAGGAGGCCACGGTCTGCAAAAATGCGTCCACCTGTTCCGCTTTGTACCCTCTGATTCCTGCCCTCTCAAACTCTTCTTCCAGGATTTCCTTCCCCGTCATGGCAGCTCGTCCTCTCTATAATAATTTGTTTGCCCGGATAAAGATACGGTCTTTTTTGGTTCGTTTCATTTCTTCGTCCAAAAGGAATTTCCCAATCCCCCGGATACTGATTTTATCACCCGGACTCACCTGACCGGAAACGTTTGCCGTTTCCAGCCCGTTCACCCGCACAATACCGGATTCGATTGCCTGCACCGCAATGCTGCGGCTTTTGTTCATCAAAAATGCCGTTACGCAGTCCAACCGCAGGGAGGACACCGTTCCGGTCATCTCCTGATACTCCTGCTTCTTTTCTACCTGACCGCATTCTGTTTCTTCCACAGTGACAGAAGTTCTGCCAATCTGTCGAAGCTCAAACCGGACGCAGTCTGCCACATCTTCACTTAAAAAAACAATCGCGCCGCCATCCGACACTGCGATATCACCGACCGCCTCACGTTTCAGCTGAAGTGACATCAGCGCGCCCAGATAATCGCGGTGCGTAAGACTGACTCTTTCGCTGTGGGAAATCCGCAGCGCCCTGATTGGAAAAAAATCCGCAGAAACCTCAATTTCAGGCGGAAACACGCCAAGCACGACACGTTCGCAGCCGTCACAGCCGCCGAAAAAGCAAAAATGCTCCGCACGGCAGTGAGTAAGAACCTCGTTTGCCATGGCCTGCTGACGCTCGTCGAGAAACACAGAAAAGCGCGGACATGTTTTTGCATTTGCCAGCGCAATCATATTACTGATATTCGACTTAAAGTACTCATCCTGTTTTTTCGCGTCGGCAGTATTCGCAGCCATTCTTCATTCGCCTTTCCGGAGGATAGTGGGAGACTGTCGGACAGCATATCCGATTCCATCATGACGTCTTAGAAATAGACGCCGTTGTTCTCCAGCTCATCAATCAGGTCACCCTGAATCTCCACATTGGCGGGAGTGATAAGAAACGCATTGTTGGCTACCCGCTTAATCTGGCCGTTGTTTGCATATGCAACACCGCTTAAAAAGTCCACTAATCTTCTGGACAAATCCTTGGAGGCGTTCTCCAGATTGAGTACGACCGCTCTCCGGGCGTTGAGATGATCGGCAATCGCGCTGGCGTCTTCAAATGTTTCAGGCTTGACCAGTATCATCTGAAGCTGCGTGGTGGCGTGAATATTGACGATCTTATTCCCTCTTTTGCGGCTTTCCTCTTCTTCCTCGTACTCCTCCCGCACATCTCTTCCGGTACGGTGAGGGGCAGCCTGCTCCTCCTTGCGGTTTAAGACAAACTCCTGCTCTTCATCCTCTTGCTCATAATCGTCATCCAAAGAGACGAACATCCCTTTAAATTTATCCACCAGGCCCATTCTTATGACTCCTTCCTTTTTTGCCCGCCTGTCCCACGGCAAGCCCTATCTCCTGATTCAAAACAGTCAAAATGAATTTTCGGCATCCGCTTCCCGGAATCTACGTGCGGGCGCCGAATATGGCGCTTCCCAGCCGGACCAGATTTGATCCCCGCCGGATCGCATCTTCATAATCACCGGACATTCCCATGGAAAGAAGGGAAAATTCAGTTCCGGAAATTTTTTGCTCCCGAAGCTGTGTAAAAAGCTCATACATCTTTGCGAAATAATAATCGCCGCTGCCTTTCTGGGGAATGCACATCAGCCCCTTCAGGCGAATGCCCGGCAGCTCCGCAATGGCCTGAACCGCCTCGGAAAGGTCTGCCTCCAGAAAGCCGCTTTTGGAATCCTCGGCCGCAATATTCACCTCGGCAAGGACATTCATCAAAATCCCCGAAGCAGAAGCGTGGCGGCTGATTTCCTCTGCCAGCTTGATGGAGCTGACCGATTCGATCAAATTTACTTTGTCTATTATATACTTAACCTTATTGGTTTGCAAGTGCCCGATAAAATGGATTTTATCGGAAGAAATGTCGTATTCCTCCCGTTTTTCGAGAAATTCCTGCACCCGGTTTTCCCCGATGAGACGGATCCCGCACGCCAATGCCGAGTTCACCCGGGCGGGTGGTACCGTTTTGGTGACAGCCATGATTTGAACCTCTTCCGGCTTTCGTCCGGAACGTTCCGTAGCTTCGGCCACCCGGTCAAAGATAACCCGCAGGCGCTCCTCAATCTCCGTATCAATCGGCTGTTTCATGCAAATCCTTCCCTTTTGTAATTACCTGATCGTAAATGGCAACATAGCTGTCGCCCATCCCTGTCTGACTTATCAGAACGTAATTGTCCTCGTAGACGGGCTCCACCCGCTTAAACCGAACCACACTCCCAAGCTGAACGAATACGCCCTTTGCATTGACCTCAGTACCGTCCTCGCCCTTTATTTTCTTCACCCGTATGGCTTCTTTCGGAATAATAATTCCATTGTAGTCCGCAATGATCGCCTTTGGCTTTTCAAACCGCATGGTGACAAAATCCTGATCCAGCAGGCAGCAGGAAAACACCGCAACGGCATTCTTCTGACCGGGATCCGTAATAAGGTTTTCAATGACAACCGGAACTTCCCGGCTGGACTGGGAGCTGAACTGGAGAGTGATTGGCCGTCCCGTCTCAAAGGCGGTTTCGAAGCATTCCGCCTCTTTCGCAGTAATCAGCGAGACAAAATACCATTTGGTATCCGGCTCCACCTTACCGATTTTTGTTCCCGGACGGGCATTTTTCTTCTTGAGAAAATCTTCGGTTTGAGAGATGGTAAGCGTGTCCAGCATGGCAGGAGTAAAAACAGTTTCATAGCCGTCCACTACATTGGCAAAATAGCCGGTTTTTTCCGAGGAGATGGACTCCTGAAGGCTGGAAACCTGACTTTTCAGCGAATTGATCTGGGCGGTAAGAGAATCAATCGTACTTTGGTAGGACAGCTTTGAATCCACAAAAACATTGAAGCGGTCCATGCTAAGCATCAGATTCCGGTAAGCATCCTCCAGACTGTTGAAATCTTCGCTGTCCACACACTGAACCAGATCCATCTTATATCCGCTGATTTGTTTGTTGAGCAGATCAAGCTTTACGCTTTCAATATTCTCTTTATTCTGTGCCTGTTCGAGAATCGTTTTCTGGGTTTCCAGCAGCTTAATCTGCTTTAAATGGTAAAGATCGCTTTCATTCGCATAAACATCAGCGATCACCGCATTTTTGGAAATCTTCTGGGCGTTGCGGTAATGATAATCCACCACGCCGGTCTTTTCCCCATCCAGAACAATCTCGTTCCGGACGAAAAAGCCGTCCAGATTCACCGACTGCACATATTGCCCGCTGGTTACAATTTCAGTCTCATAAGGGTCATACAGACTGACATAGGCCTGATAGCCTACATAAGACAGCAGAAACACAGAGAAAAGAAAAACAGCGAGCTTTGCACCAAATGAGGAGTTCATACATTTGTGCTTTTGCCGTTTTGGGCCGCCTCTTCCCGCGCACTGGATTCCAGAATGGTAATCTGCCTTGCTGGGATAATGGTGGAAACAGCATGTTTATAGACCAGATTCTGTTTCCCGTCGCAGTCAAGGACGATGGTAAAGTTGTCAAAACCGCGGACGATCCCCTTAAATTGAAATCCGTTTGTCAGAAAGATGGTTACCGCAATCCGGTCAACCCTTGCCTGATTCAAAAACACATCCTGGAGATTGATATTTTTCATAATGTTTCAGTCCTTTTCCGTCGTTCCGACAAAATATTTTTCTGATCTCGGGCAGAAATAACATGACATCATGCCGTATCTGCTGAAAATACGGCAAAATAATCTATGAACTATTTAAGCATAACATATTTTCAGAAAATTATCTATACAAATGAAGATATTTTTTTCAATCGTTTTCGCATCCGCTTCATCCGGATAAAACCATTGCACCTGACCATCCCTCCGGAACCAGGTCAGCTGCCGCTTGGCATACCGTCTCGTTTCCCGTTTCAGGTTTTCCACTGCTTCTTCCAGACTGATCTTCCCGTCCAGATATCCCGCCAGCTCCTTGTAGCCGATGGCTTGTGCAGAAGTGGCGAGATTCATGGAAATCACCCGTTTTGTTTCCTCCAGCAGGCCCTGCTCCAGCATTTGATCCACCCGCCGGTCAATCCGGTCATAAAGCATTTGGCGGCTGCGGTAATTGATGCCGATTTTCAGTGCCCGGTACCGGCTGGGAACGCTCCTGCTCCGACGCTGCTGCTCGGACATGGGGACTCCCGTCAGACGGTACACCTCTATGGCGCGGATCACCCGGCCCAGATTGTTCTCGTGAAGTGTCCGGGCCGATTCCGGGTCAAACTCCCGCAAGATTTCCAGAAGCGCAGCAGGGCCTTTTTCCGCCGCAATGCGGGTCAGTTCCTCACGCAGGGCGGGATCGCTTTTCATTTCCGCAAAGCGGATATCGTTCAGCACGGAATCAACATACAGCCCTGTTCCCCCCGCCAGTATGGGAAGCTTTCCCCTGGCCGACACCTGCCCGATGATTTCATGGGCAAGTTCAGCATAGCGGGCCACACTGAAGCTCTCCCCCGGGTCAAGAAAGTCCATTAAATGGTGAGGGATCCCCTTTCGCTCCTCCATGGACGGCTTGGCGGTGGCAATTGCCATTTCCCGGTAAATCTGCATGCTGTCGGCGGAAATGATCTCCCCGTCATACCGTCCCGCAATCTCCACCGCCAATGCGGTTTTGCCGGAAGCAGTGGGGCCGACTACCGCAATTACCGGAATTTTTTCATCGGTCAGACTGTTCGGTTCCATCCAGTTTCATTCCTTTTTCTTATGGCTTTTCTTCCGGCCGAGAGCCGGTGTTCTGCGGGAGCGTCAGGCCCTCCCGAACTGTTTTTCAATCTCGGATCTGGTCATGGCGATCACAACCGGACGTCCGTGGGGGCAATGCCGGATTTCATCGTTGGCGTAAACCTGCCGCAGCAGTTCGGTCAGCTCCTCAATGGAATTCTGGTCGTGAGCCTTAATCGCCGAACGGCAGGCGATGGAATGCAGCAGGTTTTCCAGCGTGTCACTGGAAACGTCACGTTTGTTTGCAATCAGCTTGGCAGCCGTGTCCAGAAACAGATCCGCAACATCATATTCTGCCAAAACCAGCGGCACTTCCCGGATGGCAAGAGAATTATTGCCGAATTCTTCAAAGAAAAATCCCATTTTCATTAAAAGTTCCCGATGATCGCAAAGAGCCTGATTCTCTTCCGGCGAAACGCTGACAACCACCGGCTTCAGCAAAAGCTGACGCTCTTCGGTGGAAACCGAGCGCTTGAGCTTTTCAAACAGGATCCTCTCGTGAGCGGCATGTTTATCCATCAAAAAAAGCGTGTCCTCCGCTTCAAACACAACATAGGTCCGCAGCAGTTCCCCAATGACCCGCACCGGTATCTCCGGCGGCACTTCAATGCTCGGCTCCATCCGGACTGTTTTTCCGCTCGCCTCTCTTGGGCGGGGAGCAGCCGGCTCCGCAACGAAAGTCACTTTGTTTTCCGAGAAAACATCAGAACTGCCCGGCTGCGGAGCGGGATTGGGTACGAGCTGCTCGGGGCGGATAAACTGAAACTCTTCAAGAGAATGATCCTCCACCTGTTTCGGAACAACTTCCTCTTTGAAATTCTGTAAAGGCAAAATACTTTTCGGCGCATTCGGCACATGATAGGGAGCAGAATCGCTGTGAAGCGTCACCGTGCCGCCATTTGATTTTGCCGAATACGGAAAAGGAGGAGCAGGAGGAGCCGGGGAATCCGCTTGAGCAGAACTGTCCGACAGGGCGGCCGTCTCACGGGAATTCGCAGGAAGAGGCAGCTGATCCGCTTCTTCACTCCGGAAGCCGGACAAAAGATTCGGAATTTTATTGGAACGGGGAAACTCTTCGACCGCCTTTTTTAAAACGTCATGCTGGGAAAGGGCTGATTTGACCGCAAAGTAGACCGCATCAAAAACCACCCGTTCGTTCATGAACCGTATTTCCGTTTTGGCCGGATGAACGTTCACATCCACCAAATCGCAGGAAATTCCCACGTTCAGCACACAATAGGGATACTTTCCCACCATGATGGCATTCTTATATCCTTCCTCCAACGCCGCCATGCAGGTGCGGGAACGCACATAGCGGGAGTTGACGAAAAAGTGCTGCATGGCGCGGGTGCCCCTTGCGGACTGATCGGACGAGGTGTAGCCCTTGACGGAAACACCGTTAAAACCGTATTCCACCGGAATCAGACCGTCGGCAAACTCATTGCCGAACACCGCCTGAATGGCGGAAAGCAGCTTTCCGTCACCGGGCGTCTGCATTCTGACTTTGTGCTCGCTGATTAGCCGGAAGGAAATCTCGGGGTGAGACAGGGCAATTTTATCCACGATTCCGGCAATGGTATTTCCTTCCGATACATCTTTTTTGAGAAATTTCAGTCTTGCAGGCACGTTGTAAAACAGATCCCGCACGATAATGGTCGTTCCGTCGGGACACCCCGCATCCTCCAGTGACCGCTGCTCGCCGCCCTCCATGCAAATCACCCTGCCAAACTGGCACTCAGGTGGTTTGGAGGTCAGCTCCAGCCGGGAAACAGCGGCGATGGAGGCCAGTGCCTCCCCGCGGAAGCCCAGTGTCGAAATAAAATTCAAGTCGTCGGAAAGCTTAATTTTGCTGGTGGCATGGCGCAAAAAGGCCAGCGGAATGTCCTCGGGAAGAATCCCGCCGCCGTTGTCCGTCACCCGGATGTAACCGATGCCGCCCCGGCGAATTTCCACGGTAATGGAGGAAGCGCCGGCATCAATGGAGTTTTCCAGCAGTTCCTTGACGATGGAGGCGGGACGTTCAATCACCTCGCCGGCCGCGATCAGCTCCGCCACATTTTTATCCAGTACATTGATTTTTCCCATCTTTTCCGTCGCCCCTTCCATGACAGTCCCGCCCAAAGACGAATTAGCTGCCCAGCATTTTTTTCAGTTCATACAGCGTATTCAGCGCCTCAATGGGCGTCAGTGTGTCGATCTGGATTTCGGAGAGTTTTTCCCGCACCTGATCCGTGCTGTTCTGGGAAAAGCTGATCTGCTCCTCCCCACTTTCTTCCTCCTGCCCCTGCCGTCCGGGAAGCAGCGGCGAATAATTTTCCGTCAGTTCGGAAAGATATTCCTTCGCCTTTTCCACCACCGCGTCCGGTACGCCTGCCAATTTCGCCACCTCAATGCCGTAGCTTTCGTCGGCACCGCCCCGGACGATCTTCCGAAGGAAGGTGATGTCGTCCCCGCGCTTTTTCACCGCGATATTGTAATTCTTCACCCCGTCCAGTTCCTTCTCCAGCTCGGTCAGCTCATGATAATGAGTGGCGAACAGCGTCTTGCAGGACAGCCTTCGGCTTGTGACAATCTGGTACACAACTGCCTTGGCAATGCTCATTCCGTCAAAGGTGGACGTCCCCCTCCCGATCTCATCCAGAATGACAAGGCTCCTGGGAGTAGCGTTTTTCAGGATGTGGGCCACCTCGCTCATTTCCACCATGAAGGTGGACTGCCCGGCGGACAGGTCGTCGGAAGCGCCGACACGGGTGAAAATTTTGTCGCAAATGGAGATGGACGCACTGGAAGCGGGCACAAAGCTGCCGATCTGCGCCATGATGGTCAGAATGGCCACCTGCCGCATATAAGTGGATTTTCCCGCCATATTGGGGCCGGTAATCACCAGCATCCGGTTTTCGTTTCCGTCCAGCAGCGTATCGTTGGGCACAAAGAGCGCATCCTTGAGCATCAGCTCCACCACGGGATGCCGCCCGTTTTTGATGTCGATGATCCCATCCATGGTGACACTGGGGCAGACATAGTTGTTCGCGCAGGCCACATTGGCCAGCGAAAGCGCAAAATCCAGCCGTGCCAAAGCGCTGGCGGTCTCCTGAATCACATCGATTTTTCCGGCGATGAAGCGCCTCACCTCATCGAAGATTTCCGCCTCAAGTGCCAGAATTTTATCATTGGCAGTGAGTACCTTGGCTTCCAGATCCTTGAGTTCCTGCGTAATATAACGTTCGCAGTTGGCCAGCGTCTGCTTGCGGATGTACGTTTCAGGAACCAGCTCCTGATAGCTTTTGGTCACTTCTATGTAGTAGCCGAATACCCGGTTATATCCTATTTTCAGGTTCTTAATTCCGGTTTTGGCTTTTTCGTCTTCCTCAATTTTAGCGATGAAATCCTTGGCGTTGGTGCAAAGATTCCGGTATTCGTCCAAATCCGCGTGAAATCCCGGCTTGATGACTCCCCCGTCCTTCAGAACAGCGGGCGGGTCCTCCACCAGCGCATTTTCCACCAGCGCATGGACCTCATCCAAGGTCTGAATATGCCGGTTTACATCCGATAAATAGGCGCATTGGAAACCCTGGGCCAGTTCCTTAATCCGCGGCAGATGAGAAATTGTAAAGGAAAGCGCCTTTACTTCTCTGGGATTTACGGAGCCATAGATCACTCTCGTCATCAGGCGCTCCAGATCGTAGACATTGGACAAAGCATCCGACAAATCCGCCCGCAGTCCCCCGTCCTGTGCCAATTCGCCCACTGCCGACTGCCGGCGGGTAATCTCCGCCAGATTCAGCAGCGGCTGCTCCAGCGCCTTGCGCATATACCGCTTTCCCATAGCAGTTTTGGTCTTGTCCAAAACCCAGAGAAGGGTTCCCCGCTTTTCTTTGGAGCGCATGGTTTCGGTGATTTCCAGATTCCGGCGGGCAGTGATGTCGATGCCCATAAACTGGCTTTCCTGATAGAGATTCACACTGACCAGCCGCATGGCGCCGTCCTTCTGGGTATTATTGACATAGGCAACCAGCCCGCCCAGCGCTTTTACCGCCAGCGGCATCTCGGAAATTCCCATATCTTCCAGCGTCATACCCTTGAAATGGCTCAATACCGTAGTCAGACAGCGGCTGTAGTCCAGTTCTTCCTCACCGTACATCTCGCAGATGCAGCGGAGCTTGTCTTTGATGAAATCCCCGATTTCCCGGCAGGAAACCAGTGAATCGCTGAAGAGAATTTCGCTGGGAGCAAATTTGGAAAGTTCGTTGATGACCTCCATGGAAAGGTTCTGTGCCTTCTGTTCGGTGAGATAGACGTCGCCGGTGGAAACGTCCGCAAAGCAGGCAGCAAAACTTTTCTTTTCAATGACAATGGAGGCAATGTAGTTATTTTTTTCTTCGTTGAGCAGATTGTTTTCAATGACGGTGCCGGGAGTGACCAGACGGATGATATCCCGTTTTACCAGCCCTTTGGCCAGAGCGGGATCCTCCATCTGCTCGCAGATGGCCACCTTGTAGCCCTTGTCGATCAGCCGCTTGATGTAGCCTTCAGCAGCGTGATACGGGATCCCGCACATGGGTGCCCGTTCCGGAAGGCCGCAGTCCCTGCCGGTGAGGGTAAGCTCCAGTTCCTTGGAAATATTGATCGCATCGTCAAAAAACATCTCATAAAAATCTCCGAGACGGAAAAAAAGCACAGAATCCTTATGCTGTTCCTTGATATCCAGATATTGCTGCATCATAGGCGACAATGCCACAAATGAGACCTCCCCCAGCCAATAGAATATTCTGTTTTGCTTAGACGCTGCGCACTCACAGCAAAATAACAGAGTTCCTCCTCCGGTTCCGGAGGAGGAATCACAGCAGTATTTGCTCTGTTAGTGGCAGCCGCCGCAGCTTCCGCAGTCTCCGCCGCAGGAATGTGCGTTAGGATCACAGGTTTCAGGATCCTCACCGTTGACGGACATCATCAGAATTCCGCTTACCTGATTCATGATGCTGTCCACATCCTGCTTGGCAATATTGAATTCCATCATATTCTTGTTGCCCATCACTGTGGTATAGGTATCCTTCAGAGACTTATCCAGCTCTTTGAGGGTCTCCGGGTCCTCATTCTCATTCTGCATGGCAGTGGAAAGCTTCACGCGGATCATATTGAATTCCTCAATCAGGCGCTGAAGCTCCGCGTCACTGTCATTGGCAGCTTTGGCTGCTTCCAGCCGCTTGTATTCTTCACTTTCCTGAATAGCCTTTCCCATATCTCTTGCCATTTGAATCAAATCCATGAACATATTCCTCCAAATTTTTAATTCTATCCATTTCATCCGGCTTATGGCAGCCAAACTGCCGTAAACTGACTGTAAAAGAGATACACTGTTTCTTGCCCGGACAGCCGCTCCATTATTGCTCGCCCAGAAGCGCCCAGTTCAGGGCTTTTGTAATTTTCACCGGGACAAACTGCCCGATCTGGCCCGGATCCCCGGGAAAATCGATAATGATATTATCCTCATTTCTTCCGGTCAAATACCCTTCTCCGGTTTTTCCCTCGCCTTCGGCCAGAACACGGTAGGTTCTTCCGATACAGCTCTCCAGCTTTTCCAGACCGATCTCCCTCTGAAGATCCAAAAGACGCTGAAATCTGGCGGACTTTTCGGAAGCGGGCGTAGGATCGTCCATCTCCGCCGCTTTGGTTCCCTGCCGCTTGGAATAAATAAAGGAAAAAAGAGAATCAAAGCGCACCCGGCGCATCAGCTCCAGCGTCGCCTCAAAATCTTCCTCAGTCTCTCCGGGGAAACCCACAATGATGTCACTTGTAAACGCAATGTCCGGAATTTTTTTCCTGGCGTAATCAATCAGCTTCATGTAGTCCTCGATGGTGTAATGCCGGTTCATGAGAGACAGAAGCCGGTCGCTTCCGCTCTGCACGGGAAGATGAAAATGATTGCAGACCTTATCGCATTCCGCAATGGTGTCGATCAGCTCAAACGTAGCGTCCTTGGGATGGGAAGACATAAAGCGAATCCGAAAATCTCCCTCCACCCCGTTAAGCTTGCGAAGAAGTCCGGAAAAATTGATTTTCTCGTCCAGTCCCTTTCCGTAGGAATTCACGTTCTGCCCCAGCAGCATGATTTCCTTGTAGCCAGCCGCAATCAGCTCCTTGAATTCCGCAAGGATATCCTCGCTTTTCCGGCTCCGCTCCCGTCCCCGCACATAGGGAACGATGCAGTAGGTGCAGAAATTGTTGCAGCCGTACATCACCGGCAGAAACGCCTTCACACCGTCGTCCCTGCGGGAGGGAATCCCTTCGGCGATGGTTTCATCGGTATCTGAAATATCAAAAACACGTTTTTCTTCGGTCAGGGTGTGATACAGCATCTCCGGCAGTTTTTTCAGCACATGGGTGCCGAACACCAGATCCACATAAGGATAGCTTTTCCGGAACTTCTCTGCGATGTGGGGCTGCTGAACCATGCACCCGCACAGGGCAACGACCATATCCGGATTCCGGCGCTTCTTTGCTTTCAGCGCTCCTACATTGCCGAAAACACGATCCTCTGCGTTTTCCCGAACCGCACAGGTGTTATAAATCACCAGTTCCGCCTCTTCCGGCGCTTCACAGAACCCATAGCCCATCAGTGCCAGAAGGCCTTTGATTTTTTCACCGTCGCTGACATTTTGCTGGCAGCCATAGCTGTGAACCAGCGCCAGCGGAATCCGGTCGCCGTATTTCTGAAATAAGTATTTTTTTACCTTTTCGATATATTCCTGCTGTCCGCACATATCCTGGACAGATTCTTTTTCTGACGTCATCTGGTTTCCTTTCCTCACCCAAAATACAGCCCGCTTCAAAGCCCCGGGCCGGCCATCCCTCTGCCATTTTCCAAGAAGGATTTCGGAAAATTACAGTTTTTTCTATTGCACCTTCTATTTACGGCACGTGTCCGCAGACAGAAACGGGCCATCATCCATGCAGTTGTCATTATTGTAACATATCTTTTGGCCCTTGGAAATACCTATTTTCAACAAAAAAAGTATATTTTCGCCCATACACAGCAATGCCGTCTGCCGGAAATTTTCCGGCAGACGGCACAGTTTCATGTTTGACAAAAAAATTTCCGGAATTACTGCACGTCAAACAGAATGTCGTTGATGGCCTTGAGAATATCGTCCGCCGTCAGGCGGGCAACATTGAAGCTGTCCAGCAGCACATCCGTCTCTGTCTCAGTGGAATCCAGATACTTGATGCTGATGCTCTGAATTGCGTTGGAAAGAACGCGAACGTCCTCCTTGGTATTGGTCTCATCCTTCAGCTCCCGCTGAAGCAGCTGCAATGTAACTGCCATGGCCTGCTGGCGAGTGAAGAGAGCATTTTGGGCCTCACGACGGAATTCATCCACTTTTTCTAATCTGCGCATCTTTTTTACCTCCAAAAATATTTTCAATAAAAATGAGTATCAGCTTTCGCTGTCAACTGTCGGAAGAAATGCCGCTTTTCTTTTGCGCCGAAACAGCGGGAACGGCCTCGGGAATACTTTCATTCCCGGTCAAAACGGGGCGAAACAGATCACAGGCGACAATCAGCAGTGCTGCCAGCATGACCAGCGCCGCAAATCCCAAATCAATGGGAGTATGACCGAACAAAAAAGGAAGATATCCTGCCATAGATGAAAACACCACCATGACCGGGACGTAAAACCGCTTGGGACGATAAAACGCATAGACCACCGCCAGCACGTCCGCCACGTAAAAATAGCGCTCATGCATATGGGGCAGCAGATACGGCAGCAAAAGCGCGAAAAACAGCGCCGCATTGATCAGGATCCGGTCAGTCAACGGATACTTTTTGATGAAGAGCAGGTAGAGTGCTCCTGCCACAGCGGTTCCACAGAGAAAAATTGCCGCGGTGCTGAGCGCCTTGCCGGTGTCTTCGTTGATAAAGTAATAGAGATTGGGGGCATTGAGACAAATCCGGCTGTACTGCCCGGACTGGTTTAAATAAATGGTCAGGAGCTCCCGGAGGGATCTTCCCATCATCCACGCCGGCAGGATGCTGACGAGATAAACTCCGGGAATCAAAAAGAAATACCGAAATTTCATTCTTCCCTTCAGCCACAGAAACACCAGAAGCGGGGCCAGAAAAATGGCCTGGAGCTTGAACGTAAACGCGACTGCAAAGCAGAGTGTTCCGGCGAAGGGCCTGTCTTTCAAGAAGTAATAGACACAAAGCAGCAAAAACGAGGTAAAAATCCCGTCACACTGGGCCCAGAAAGCACTGTTGAGCAAAACAGTGGGCAAGAACAGCACGATTCCGTAGGCGGCCAGTGCCGTCTCCGTCTTTTTGAAGTGATGGTAGACCACACCCATTGCCGCGAATGCCAGCACAAAGTCAAATACGCAGGAAACCAGCTTGATGGAAATCAGGCTGCTCATCGGAAAATAGGTCAGCAGGGACATAATGAGGATATAAGGCGGCGTGTAATCGCCCAGAGAAAGGCCCAGCCCCGGCAGCCCTCCCGCTTCCTGCAGAGAACGAAACCATTTTTCAAGAAAGTTTGTGTAATCGCCCGACACATAGCCAAACAGAGCGGCCCGCGCAAAAAGCGCAAACACTGTAATCATGACAAAGACAATCACATCGGCCAATTTCACGGATGTGTTCTTCGTAAGCGGAAACTCCGAACGCAGCGCTCCATCCAAATTTTCCATAGCAATCAGCAGCTAGCTCTCCTTTATTTGCATTTCCTGCCGCCTGCAAGTTTGCTTCATAAACGGCGTCAGGATACCCACTCTTGTATTTTGTTCCAAAACCAAGTAAAATTATACAATAAAAGGAGCGCTAAGGCAACAGACAAACCAAAACTTCATGGAAAGTTCATCCATATCGGCTTTGCTGCCCCTTATCTCCGACAGAAAAGAAAGGATCTGCATCTCATGATTCATTTCGGAACCATCGGTACCGGCTGGATTACCGCCCAATTCATCGCCTCCTCCAAAGCCGTGCCGGAGCTTTCCTATACGGCGGCCTATTCCCGTTCGCCGGAAAAAGCCAGCCGCTTTGCCGCCGAAAACGGAGCCGGACACACCTTTACCAGTCTGGAGGAAATGGCCTCCTCCCCTCTCATCGACGCGGTATATATTGCAAGCCCAAACAGTCTGCACTATGAGCAGAGCCTCCTTTTTTTGAAGCACAAAAAGCATGTGATCTGTGAAAAATCGGTGGCATCCTCCCTCGAAAAAGTGGAAAAGCTGCTCTCCGCCGCCCGGGAAAACGGGGTGGTCTTTATGGAAGCCATTATTACAATCCACATGCCCCAGCTTTCCGCTTTAAAGGAGGCCATGTCGCGCATCGGCCGGATCTCCATGGCACGCTTCAGCTACTGCCAGCTGTCCAGCAAATACCCGGCCTATCTCCGTGGGGAGCTTCCCAACATTTTTAACCCCGAATTTGAGACCGGAGCGGCCATGGATATCGGAGTATACTGCGTTTATCCCGCACTGCTGCTCTTTGGGGAATGCGAGCATGCTGAAGCCCACGCAGTGCTGTCTCCCCGAAATATCGACCTCTGCGGAACGGCAGTGCTGCGGTATCCGGGTCTGACTGCCGAGCTTTCCTATTCCAAAATTGCCGACGGAAGAACCCCTTCGGAAATTCAGGGTGATCAGGGTACCATCCTGATTGACCGGCTCCGCTTCTTTGACGGTATGGAGCTGATTCACACGGACGGAAGCAGGGAGCCGATCTATACCATGCCGGAAAGCACCATGCCCATGGCCTACGAAGCGCAGGCTTTCTGCGATTATATCACAAAGCCTTCCCAGACGAAGCGCCGGTACGAGGAATACAGCAGGCTGGCAGTATCCGTCAGCAGGACGCTTGCAGACATCCGCAAAGCAAGCGGCGTCTGCTTTTAAAGCACGGAAGCTCAAAAGACATCCCCTCTTCCGAACGCCCATCAGAAAAGTGACAAAATGTTCACAGTTTTGTAATTGACCGCCGGTCGGTTCTATGGTACCATAACCATTGAATTGACCGCCGGTCAATTTTATTCTGTTTTGGGAAAAATGACCGGCAACTTTCGACATGGGAAAGGATTGGTAAAAGCATGCCGGGTTTTGTAGATTTTGAAAATGTAATCAAGCGCTACCAGATGGGAGAGGTCACGATTACCGCTCTGGACGGCGTGAATTTTAAGGTGGAAAAAGGCGAGTTCGCCATCGTAGTAGGCCCCAGCGGCGCCGGAAAATCCACAATATTGAATGTCCTCGGGGGGATGGATTCCTGCGACGAGGGAACAATCGCGGTGGACGGCAGTCTTATCAGCGGTTACACGTCCAAGCAGCTTACCTCCTATCGCCGTACAGACATTGGATTTGTCTTTCAGTTTTATAATCTGGTACAGAATCTCACTGCATTGGAAAATGTGGAGCTGGCCTCGGAAATCTGCCGCGACCCGCTGCCGGCAGCAGAGGTTCTGCGGGATGTGGGGCTCGCGGAACGGATGAACAACTTCCCTGCCCAGCTTTCCGGAGGCGAACAGCAGCGGGTCGCGATCGCCCGGGCGCTGGCCAAAAATCCGAAACTGCTGCTCTGCGACGAGCCGACCGGAGCGCTGGACTACAATACCGGAAAGAACATTCTTAAGCTTTTGCAGGATACCTGCCGCAAGCACGGAATGACCGTCATTGTCATCACGCACAATCATGCGCTCACCGCAATGGCTGATCGGGTCATTGAGGTCCGCAACGGCCAAGTTGCCTCAATGCATCAAAACGACCATCCCACTCCGGTGGAAGAAATTGAATGGTAGTATCTTCAGGCGTTTAAGGTACCCTCAAGGAAAGGAGTTTCCCCTCTTCATGAAAAAGACCTATTGGAAAGAAACACTGCGTGACATAGGCCGCTCCAAGGGCCGTTTTTTTGCCCTGATCGCCATTGTCGCACTGGGTTCCGGATTTTTCGGCGGAATCAAGGCAACCAGCATTGATATGAAAATGACGGTCGATCAATATTATAAGCAGAACAATCTGATGGATTTCCGCCTGGTTTCCACGCTGGGAATTACGGACGGGGATGCTGCCGCCATCGCTTCGCTGGACGGGGTCAGAGATGTTATGCCCTCCTACCGGCTGGACGCCATCATCGCCAAATCAAGCCGCGAAGAGGACAGCATTGAAAGCGACAGTGTTTTCCGACTTCATTCCCTTCCCACGGACGGCGGGGGGATCAACAGAACCGTCCTGAAAGAAGGCAGGATGCCTGAAAAAAAGGATGAGGCACTTCTCCTTGCCTCCAAAGCCGTGAACAACGGCTACGGTATCGGCGACGCTGTAAAAATAAACGCCGATGTGGACGAAGACGCCGCAGACCAGCTGAACACAACGGAATTTACCATTGTGGGGATCGTTGACAGTCCTCTCTATATGTCCATTGAGAGGGGCAGCACTTCAAAGGGCTCCGGCACCATCAACAGCTATCTTTTCGTTCCGGAGGACGCTTTCAACATGGAAGCGTATACAGAACTCTACCTTACTGCGGACGGATCGGCACAGTTGGCCAGCTATGCCGACGAATACGACAAAATGGCTGATTCCCTTCAAAAAAAGCTGGAAGATATCGGTGTAGAGCGCTGTGAAATCCGCCGTACCGAAGTAATTGACGAAGCTACGGAAAAGCTTGCTGATGCCAAAAAAGAATATGAAGAGAAAAAAGCAGAGACCGAAGAAAAGCTTGCCGATGCCCAGACAAAGCTTATTGACGCTTCCAAGGAAGTGGCGGACGGCGAAAAAAAGCTGAAGGACTCTGAAAAAAAGCTGATTGACGGCGAAAAAGAACTGGCCGATCAAAAGCGGAAGTTTGCCGATTCCGTGGCCGACGCCCAAAAGCAGATCAACGACGGCTGGGAGAAGATCGGGGATGCCCGGGCGGAGCTGATTCAGGGAAAAGAAAAGCTGGACGAGAAAAAGGCGGAACTGGAGGACGGCAAGAAGGCTTACGAACGAGGAGCGCAGGAGCTTGCAAAGGGCCGTGCGGAATATGAATCCGGCAGGCAGGCCTTCGACCAGCAGGCCGCTCAGGCCGCAGCCACCATCGCCTATCTGGAGTCCACGATCACCCCGGAAACGCCTCCCGAGGCGGCCGCTGCCACGCGGGCCGCCATTCAAAAAATCAAAGACGGGCTTGCCGCAGGAAAGCAGCAGCTGGATGAGGCCAAGGCAAAGCTTGAGGCCGGCGAAAAACAGCTCAGTGATTCGGCCGCCCAGATTCATGAAGGAGAAGCCGCTATCCGGGATGCAGAGAAAACCATTGCGGACGGGGAGCGGGAAATTTCCGAAAAAACGGATGAACTGAACGAAAAAACCGATGAGTTCCAGAAGGAAAAAGCGGACGCTGAAAAAAAGATCTCTGAAGGTGAAAAAGAATTGGCGGACGGCAGAAAAGAACTGGCGGACGGAAAAAAGAAAATTTCCGATGCCAAAGCGGAACTGTCGGATGCACAGACAAAATATAACGAATCCAAATCCGAGGCGGACCAGAAGCTTTCCGACGCCCACGAGAAAATTTTGGACGCGGAAGAAAAAATTGCCGATATTGAGACTCCCGACTGGTATGTCCTCGGCCGGGACACGATTTCAGGATATACCAGTTTTTATCAGGATACCGAACGGATTGACGCAATCGCCATGGTATTCCCTGTTTTCTTCTTTCTCGTGGCGGCCCTGGTATGCCTGACTACCATGACGCGAATGATCGAGGAACAGCGCACACAGATCGGTGTGCTGAAAGCGCTGGGCTACAGCAAATCCATGATTATCAGCAAATACATTTTTTATGCCGCTTTTACCAGCCTTGCGGGATCGCTGATCGGGCTTACCGTAGGATTCCAGGTATTCCCCCGGGTCATCTGGGCGGCTTACGGCATGATGTACACCACGCCCCCCATTCTGGCCCCATGGAATGTCCCCTATTCTCTGATCGCTTCTCTGGTCTTTCTGGTCTGCACCATCGGCTCCACCTTTCTTGCGTGCTACGGTGAACTGATGAGCGTCCCCGCCAGCCTGATCCGTCCCAAGCCGCCCAAATCCGGCAAACGGATTCTTCTGGAGCGGATTCCCTTCCTGTGGAAACGGCTGTCCTTTACCCAAAAGCTGACCGCCCGCAACATTCTCCGCTACAAAAAGAGATTTTTCATGACGGTCATCGGGATTGCCGGCTGTACCGCGCTGATGCTCACAGGCTTCGGACTGAAGGATTCCATCAGCGGCATTGTTTCCAATCAGTTCGGAAACATTTTTCATTACGATATGCAGGGCTCTTTTTCCCACGAAATCACCCCCGGTCAGGAAAGCGAGCGCCAGCAGAAGGCCATCAACGCTCTTCGAAACGACAAACGGATCAAGGAAACCCTCCTGATTCACCAGGAAAATTCCACTGCCCGCTCCGGAGAAAACGGCCGGTCGCTTCCGGTTTATGTCCTCGTTCCGGAAAATACGGAGACCGTTACCGACTTTATTACGCTTCAGACCAGAAAAGGAAAAACGCCGATCTCCTTCCCCGAAAAAGGTGCGGTTATCACGGAAAAGCTTTCCAATGAGCTGAACCTGAAAGTCGGTGACAGTCTGACGCTGGAGGACAGCGACAACCGACAGGTCAGCATTCCCATTGTCGGAGTCTGTGAAAACTATGTTCACCACTATGTCTATCTGTCTCCCGCGCAGTATGAGGCACTTTACGAAAAGCCCTGCACTTATCAGGCGTTTTTCAGTCTGCTGAACGAAACGGGGGAAAAAGTGGAGAGCGAGCTGTCCGCCGAGCTGCTCAAAAACGACGAAATGATCGGAGTCGGCTTTATCAGCAGCATTACCCAAACCTTTAACGACATGTTTGACAGCCTGAATCTGGTGGTGCTGGTATTGATTATTTCCGCCAGTTTGCTGGCCTTTGTCGTGCTCTATAATCTGACCAGCATCAATGTCAACGAACGGGTTCGTGAAATTGCGACCATCAAGGTATTGGGATTCTATGACCGGGAGGTGGACAGTTATATCTACCGGGAAAATGTGGTTCTCACCATCATCGGAATTCTGACGGGATTTGCCATGGGCGTCTTCCTTCACCAGTATGTGATGCGGGTGGCAGAGGTCAACATCGTCATGTTCGGGCGCGAGATCTACGGCCCATCCTATCTCTGGGCGGCGCTTCTCACCTTTGTCTTCTCGCTGACCGTCAACTTTGTAATGCACTTCCGTCTGAAGCGAATCAGCATGGTGGAATCCCTGAAATCAATTGAATAGGAGTCTTGCCTTATGACAGCGCCGCTTTCTCAAAAAGGAACCGCCAGAAAAGAAGAAATCATTCAAACCGCAGCCGAAATTTTTTCCCGCAAAGGGGTTTCCGGCACTTCCGTCAACGATATCGTAGCACAGATGCATATTGCCAAAGGAAGCTTTTACCACTATTTTGAAAGCAAGGATGCGCTTGTGGAGCTGCTCATCAGCAAGCAGATTGAGGAATATATTTTTGAAATTGAGCAGATCGTGGCAGACAGCAGCATGGCATTCTGTCTTCGTCTCAGACGTTTCCTTGACCGCATTTATGAAATCACATCCCTTGCCCCGGACCTGCGGGAGTTTCTTCAGCAATACGTCATTGACGAATTTGTTTTGAAAGCTGCCGACATCCTTGCCGATTTCATGGAGGAAGGCGTGCGGCTGGGCGAGGTGCATTCCTCCCAGACCAAAACAGCCACTTTGATTACCTGTCTGGGGATGGAAGCGCTGTGGCGTAACCGCCGGAAAAATGGCCGGTATTCTGCTGTGGGACTGGAAAGTTTCAGCGAACTGCTGGCAACGGTTGAGGATATCTTTCATATGGAACCGGGATGTCTGGAATCGGCTGAATAGTTTTCTTTTTTCCGGCACAGACTACTATTGCGGATCATCCACAAGCCGGGAAACGCCATGCGGATGGATCCGCAAAAATTCTGTCTGACTGCCAGTTGCAGAAAGGATCGGTTCGGATGAAGAATGTCAACTTTTGCGGGAACACTCCGCAAGCCAATTCCCAGATGCAGGAATACTTTAACTCTCTCCCCGCCTACGTACAGGAAAACGTAAAGCAATGCGGAATGGAGTTCAGAACTCTGGAAGAGCTGAAGCAATGCACCGACAATCTTACGCAGGCATAGGTTGCCGCCATACATCAACGACGAAAAAAACGCGTCCGACAGGGCGCGCTTTTTCTTTTGTTTTCTGCGGTTTTTCGTTGATTTTTCTCCCGAATGTGATAGAATTAACATTGGCTGTAATTTTTCCTCAGGCACAGTTCCGGCGCCCGGGCGCCGCTCCCCGAAAGGAATGAATTCCGTGAAAAGCCCTTCAGCGCTCAAGGCCGTCAACCATTTGATTGAAGGATCGGCCGTCATATTGATCGGCGGCATTATTCTTTGGAAGCAGACCGATTTTCTGCTGCTGACAGTGTTTGTGATTTCACTTCTGGTAGCCATCGGAGGCGTCGCCAAACTGATCGGATGGATTTTTCAGAAACCGAAAAAATCTCAGGCGCTTTTTCTGTCCCTGCTTTATATGGGGCTCGGAGTCATAATGATGTTTCTGCCCGAAATTTCGCTTTATGTGCTTCCGGTGCTGTTCTCTGCCTATTTAATGATGAATGGGGCGGTCAAGCTTGTGGACACACTGCTGATCATCCGAAATAAATCGGGAGAACTCTTTTATTCCCTGATTCCCTCCATCTTTTATCTGACATTTGCACTGATCCTTTTATTCTCTCCGCATTATCACATTCGCACCGTCCTGATTCTGATCGGAATCTACTGCGTTTTGCTGGGGCTCACCTACATTATGGATTTTGTCCGATCCGTCATTCCCACCAGGGCACAGCAGAAGATCCGCCGAAAGGTTCGGATCACTCTTCCCATCTTTCTTGCCGCCTTCATTCCTCACACCGTTCTTACCAAACTGAACGAATTTTTATCGAAAGAAAGCCGGAATGCCGAAGAATTTGAGGACATTGCCGGAAAAAAAGAAGAGCGCAAACCGGATCTGGAAATTTTTATTCATGTAGCCAGCGATGGCTTCTGTGCCATTGGTCATTGCGATATCTGCTTTGACGGAGAAGTGATTGCCTACGGCAATTATGACGAAGCCGCTTCGACTCCCATGGGCATCGGCCCCGGGGTTCTGCTCATCAGCAATAAATACGACTATATTCCCTTCTGCCTGAACTTCAATAAGACTACGATCTTTTCCTTCGGCCTTATATTGGACGAGCCGCAGAAAGAAAGCATCCGGAAAAGGATTCAGACAATCAAGTCGGTACTGGTTCCGTGGATTCCCGACTCCAACCCCGCCAACGCCAATATTTTTGCCGCTCAATTCTGCCGCGAATACGGCGCCAAATGCTACAAATTTTCAAAGGGAAAATTTAAAACCTACTTTGTCATGAGTACCAACTGCGTCCTGCTGGCCGACAGCATCGTGTGCGCCGCCGGCACCGACATTCTTAATATCAACGGCATTATCTCCCCGGGGACCTTTTATGACTATCTGGAAGCGGAGTTTTTGAAGAAAGACAGCATGGTAATCAGCCGCAGTGTCTACCGGATGCCCATTACATCGGAGGATATCCGCAGAATGGACGAGGCTCCGTCCGTTTCCGAAAAATTTTCCATACCGCAGGAATGACATTATGAAGCCGGGCAGCGAAACCGCTCTCCGCAAACCGGAAAGGAATGACCTATTATGACAACATCCCGTTCTGCCTGCCCGCTGCGCAGCGACCCCGCTTTTTTCAAGAGATTCTTCGGGCTTACTTTCACCATCGCCTTACAGAATCTGATTGTGTTCAGCGTCAATCTGGCAGACAATCTGATGCTGGGAAGCTTCAACGAATATGCGCTTTCCGGTGTGGCACTGGCCAATCAGATCCAGTTTCTTCTTCAGATGATGGTGATGGGCATCGGTGAAGGAATGATTGTCCTTACCTCCCAATATTGGGGCAAAAAAGACATGGAACCCATCCGCCGGGTCATTGCCATCGCTGTCCGTCTCGGCATCGCTGTCGCTGTACTGATGGGACTGGTCATGTTCTTCTTCCCCACCCAGGTGTTAGGCCTTCTGGCCAATGACGACCGGGTCATTGCGGAGGGAGCGAAGTATGTAAAGATCATTTGCTTTACCTATCTCTTTTTTGCCATGACAAACGTGCTGCTGGCGGCTTTGCGCAGTGTGGAAACGGTGAAAATTGCATTTCTGGTATCCGCTTCCACTTTGGTCATCAACGTCTGCCTCAACTACATCCTGATCTACGGCCATTTCGGCGCTCCCCGTCTGGGCGTGGCAGGTGCGGCAATCGCAACTCTTACCGCCCGCATCGTAGAATTTTTCATTTTGCTTTTCTACATAAAATTCCGGGATAAAAAGATTTGTCTCAGATTTCATGATTTACTGAAAATCGACTATGATCTTCTCCGACGCTTTTTCAGAGTGGGATTTCCCGTGCTCCTGTCCAACACCATCTGGGGCATTGCACAGGCAGTACAGACCTCTATTCTTGGTCATTTGGGCGGCCCGTCCATTGCTGCCAACAGCATCGCTTCCACCGTCTTTCAGATCATCACCGTCATCAGCTACGGCTCCGCCAGTGCTTCCGCCGTTCTGACCGGGAAAACCATCGGCGAAGGCAAGCCGGAAAAGATCAGAAGCTACGCCGGTACTCTTCAGTGGATCTATCTTGGAATCGGTCTGTGTACCGGGCTGGTTCTGTTCTGCTTCAAGGATTTTATCATCGGCTTTTATGCCATATCCCCGGAAACCAAAGTCCTCGCCACCCAGTTTATGACCGTTCTGTCCGTCACTGTGGTGGGCACCGCTTATCAGGTTGCCGTTCTGACGGGGCTGGTACGGGGCGGCGGTGACACCAAATTTGTGCTGTACAACGACTCCATCTTCATGTGGCTGATCGTAATTCCCGCATCCCTGCTCGCCGCATATCTGTTCAAGCTTCCTCCGGTTGTCGTTTTCTGCTGTCTGAAATGCGACCAGATTTTAAAGTGCTTTGTAGCGGTGGTCAAGGTAAATAAAGGGAACTGGATCCGCCGGCTGACCGGCCCTGCCGTGTCCTCCGCAGAAGAATAGCAAAACAGAAAAAAGCTTCGCAGACTGCTTTCGGCAGCCTGCGAGGCTTTTTTAAACTGGATCAGATTCCGTCAAGCGGTCTCATGAAAGAGAAAAATAATCCGGACAGCCGGGACCTTCTCCGTCCTCTTCCCTTTTTTTCAAATACTGGGCGGGAGTCATTCCCATTACCCTGCGGAAAGCTTTCGAAAAAGAATTAACGCTCTCATATCGAAGTCTTGCCGCAATTTCGGCAGCCCCAAGTTCCCCGTATTTCAGCAATTGGAGTGCATACTCAATTTTTTTGTAGCTGATGTACTTTTGAAGAGTTATGCCTGTTTTGTCTTTAAAAAAATGGGACAGATACGTGTAATTGTATCCCAGATCCCGGGCAATGTTCTGTATGCTTTCCAGTGAGCAGAGGTTTTCCTCCACATACCGGATCACCGCGTAAACCGCCGAACTGACAGAATTGCTGCAGATGGCCCTGTCCAAAACGGCTTCCCGCCCCGGAATAGAGTCTCTGGACGCCAGAATGATGATGGACTCACAGTAGTTCCGGATCATTGCCGCGCTGTACGCCGTACGGGAGTAAAGCTCCCCCATGCAGCGCAGAAACGGAAACTGAATATCATTCCGATCCTTGGACAGACTGCCGGGATTCTCTTCGTAAAAGGCGCGAAGAGAATCAAATTCAGGCGTTTGAGCTGCCTCGTTAAAGCGAAACCCGATATAGGCAAACCGAAGAATATCCGCCGGGTCCGCATCGATGGCGTGCCGGTGTCCAACCGCACTGACAAAGACGTCGCCCTCTCCCACACGGACACGCACCCCGTCGTTGCAGATAAATCCGCTGCCGGAAATCACATAGGTAATCTCATAGACCTCCTGGACATGATCCTCTATGCGGAAGCCTCGTTCACAGCAAAGCTCACCGATCTGGTACAGGTCAAGAATTCCGCATTTCAGCGGGTGACTCCAAAAAACATTGTCAAAATGGAAGTATTTTCCCATCCGATCATCAGTTGACATTACCGCTCCCTACCCTGCTGCTTTATTCCGGAAGCTTCAGCCAAACATCCGGGGTTTCTTTCGCTTTCCATGCGTATTCCAGTATTGTAATAATTTCCAAAGTAACTTCGGGTGCCACCCGCGCAACGCCGTCCCGGAAAAACTGAGACAGATCGGCGATGAATGGAGGATAGAATTCTTCCTTCACCTCAGCGGCACGGAAATTGCCGCCCCGGTAGCTGACGTCCATGGCAAAGCTGCATTCCCACCCCATCTGGGCCATTGTGGCACAGCGGCCGTCCCGATAGCGCAGAACCAGAAAAGAGGTATCCGCAGTACCGGTATACATGACCTTTTCGACGCCGGTTCCCATCAGGCAGACAATGGGCTCCACCTGATGAATGGCATAGTTGCTGAACATTCCGGGACCACGGCTGCTGACAAAATCAATGCCTTCTCTGGGCAGTTCCCGGTACTCCTTCGCATAGCGCAGCGCTGATGTGGAGAAGAAGGGGGTATTGCTTTTGGCGGCAATCTCAATAATTCGCTGTGCAGCGGCACGGCTGGGCGCAAAGGTTTTGTCCACATAGGTAGGCTTTCCGCTGGCAAGCGGAAGCCGGCAAAGTTCCTCATGCATTTCAGGGCAATCCGGAGACATGACCAGCAGACAGTCGCAGCGCTCAATGACCTCTTCAGGGCTGGACAGCAGTTCTACGCCCATTTCTTCCGCACACTGAACATTGCTCTTTCCGTCCGGCTTATCTATTTTCGCCCAGGCACATACGGCCTGCACTTCGCCGTTGGATGCTTCGGAAAGCCAGTGGGGGTAGTTGGCCGCATGATACTGGTCCAGATAGTAATCAATTAAACCGACTTTTTTCATGATTTCTATCTCCTTTACAGAACGATTTCACGTTTTTGATCGGAAGAATCATAGATTGCCTGCATGATCTGGGAGGTCAGCACGGCCTTGTCAATGTCCGCCGCATTGGTGCCCCGTGTGCGGATGCAGCGCACAAAGTCATTCACTTCGTTTTCGTAATGGTTGGTCATTTCAAATTTCGGAGTGATTTCCAGCAGCGCACCGTCTTTCGCGGTAAACATCTGGTAACCTGCGCCGTACTGCAGACGAATGCCGGCCTTATCGCCGATAAAGTCGATGAACATTTCTTCTTTTCCGATATTCTGTGCCCATGCACCGTTCACAGACAGAACCGGGCCTTCTGTGCGGATCAGTGCCGCAACGGAATCGTCGACATCATATACGCCGTCATACTTGGGGGGGCCGGCCCACATGCTGGTGTATGTATAGCCTTCCATTTCTCGGCCCAGCTTGCAGAATGCTTCACCGGTGACAGTCAGAGGACGGGGATCACCGCAGCAGTACATGACAATATCCAGAAAATGAACGCCCCAGTCGATCAGCGCTCCGCCGCCGGCAATGGCCTTGGTGGTAAACGCTCCGCCCAGTCCGGGAATGGAACGGTGAGCGCGGAAGCTGATGTAGACATGATAAACTTCGCCCAGTTCGCCCTTGTCGATGGCATCCTTGATCCGGTTGACGCTGGTGTTAAAGCGGTTGCAGACACCGATGTTCAGCACCCGTCCGGTCTCATGCTTCACCTTCTGCATCTCCAAAGCTTCCGTGTACGTGCGCGCCGCGGGCTTTTCGCAGAGCACATCCTTGCCCGCTTTCATGGCGGCAATCGCAATTTCGGAATGTACATTGTTGGGGGTGCAGACAGAAACCGCATCAACCTCCGGGTCCGCCAGTACGACACGGTAATCGGTTACCGCTTTTCCGCTTCCGTGCTTGGCAGCCGCCTCTTCGGCACGTTCGGAAATAATATCGCAAAAATAGACCAATTCCACATCCGTGTTTTTTTCATAAGCAGGTATGTGAGCGCTCTTGGCAATGTTACCGCAGCCGATGACTGCAACTTTGAGTTTTTCCATGATAAGAAGCCCTTCTTTCTTATTTTTTCTCATGCTGTCCGACAGCAAAAACACAAATTTGATCTGTTCTTCCGTATCCGGCCAAAAACCAAAATTGAGACCAAATACGTAAATCCAGCTTCATTATACTGTTTTCAACAGACAAATAGCAATACTCCATTTATTGTATTTAATGGTTCGAATTTGCGTTTTTTCTTGTTTACAAAAATTTTCTTTATTTTCTCATACTCCGGCGGTAGAATAAAATCAGAACGATTTATGCCGGCAGCTGCTGAATGCCGGCGGATTGGAGCTGTGCCATGTCCCAAACCACCAAGCGGGCTCTTGAGGCCTCCCTGAAAAATATGCTTTTGAAAAAGCCCCTTGATAAAATTACGATCAACGACATTGCGGAAGACTGCGGCATCAACCGCATGACTTTTTATTACCATTTTAAGGATATTTATGACCTGGTGGAATGGTCCTGCGTAGAGGATGCCGCCAAGGCGCTGGAAGGCAAAAAGACATATGACACCTGGCAGCAGGGCTTTTATCAGATTTTTGAAGCGGTGCTGGCAAACAAGCCGTTTATTATGAACGTCTACCACTCTGTCAGCCGGGAACAGGTGGAAATTTATCTTTATAAGCTGACTTACGACCTTTTGATCGGAGTTGTGGAGGAAAAAGCCAAGGGGATGAATGTACGGGATGAGGACAAAAAATTCATTGCCGACTTTTACAAATACGCCTTTGTGGGGTTGATGCTCGACTGGATACGCAGCGATATGAAGGAAGACCCCGGCCGCATCATTGAACGTTTGAGCCCGCTGATTCACGGTGACATTACCAAGGCACTCTGCTGCTACCGGACAGACCGGGGTGCGTTTTCATCAAATTCCTCCAAATGATAAGAATTCAGACAGTGCGGCCGCCGTGATGAAAATTTTATCACGGCGGCTACACTGTCTATTGTTTTACCTGTGCTGAATTGATAAGCTGATAGCAGAAACCAAAAGACGCTGAAAAAACGTCTTCCCCCTAAACCGATTTTCTGAAAGGAATGACTGTTTTATGTACTACTCAAGCGGAAATTATGAGGCCTTTGCACGTCCCGTAAAGCCCGAGGGAGTCGATCACAAGTCGGCATACATTGTGGGTTCCGGTCTTGCCGCTCTGGCTGCCGCCTGCTTTCTGGTTCGCGACGGACAGATGAAGGGCGAGCATGTCCACATCCTGGAAAAGGATCCGATTCCGGGCGGCGCCTGCGACGGATATCTTTACGAGAACCTTGGTTATGTCATGCGGGGCGGCCGTGAAATGGACAATCATTTCGAGTGTATGTGGGATTTGTTCCGCTCGATTCCCTCCATTGAAACCGAAGGC
>DBGCDL010000050.1:0-32479 GCA_048358235.1 Oscillospiraceae bacterium | reverse complement strand
TGCGGCATCGGACTGATCGGTCTGATTCTTACCGTGCGTACAGGGTGGATTCAGTTTACCAAACTGGGGTATACCTTGAAATATACCTTTTCCCAGATGTTCCGCAGGCCCCAAAAGGGGCAGAAGGGGATCACGCCTTTTCAGGCTGTGACCACAGCTCTCTCCGGAACCATCGGAACCGGGAATATAGCCGGAGTGGCGGCGGCAGTTTCCCTTGGGGGCGCCGGCGCGATTTTTTGGATGTGGGTCAGTGCCTTTCTGGGAATGGCGACGAAGTATTCCGAGATTCTTCTCGCCATGAAGTTCCGCAGAAAGCAAAGGGACGGCAGCTGGGCGGGCGGCCCCATGTATTATATTGAAAAGGCCATGGGAGGGCGAAAGCTGGCCAGTATATTCGCGGTGTTCTGCCTGCTGTCCAGCTTCTGCATGGGCAACATGGTGCAGTCCAATACAGCTGCGGCGGCGGTGGCCGAAATATCGGATTTCGGCCCCGAAACCATCCGGATTCTCTTTTTGGGAATTGCCATCGTGGTAGGGTTCGTCATCATCGGCGGCATCCGGCGAATTGGCCGGGCCACCGAAGCGGTCGTCCCGGCAATGGCTCTTTTTTATATCGGAGGCTGTCTGACGGTGATTGCCACACATCTTCCGCAGATGGGGAATGTATTTCGGGAAATTTTTTTCTGCGCGTTTTCTCCCGATTCCGGCGTTCAGAGCGCTGCGGGCGGGGTGGTCGGCTACGGTGTGGCACGCGCGGTAAAAGTCGGATTTTCCAAGGGAGTCTTTACCAATGAAGCGGGACTCGGCTCCGCACCCATTGCCCACGCTTCCGCGGAAAATGATCTCCCGGCACGGCAGGGCCTGTGGGGAATTTTCGAGGTGTTTTTCGATACGATCGTCATGTGTACCTTGACGGGAGTCGTGGTGGTGCTTTCCGGTCTGCACAAAAGCGGCTCCGCCAGCGGTGCGGCGATTACGCTGTCCGCTTTTCGTCAGTATCTGGGCGGCTTTGCCTCCGCACTGGTGGGGATCTCCACGGTGTTTTTCGCAGTGGCTTCAATCATCGGGTGGAGCTGGTACGGCGAAACCTGCGTCAATTATCTTTTTCACTCTTCCCGGCGGGCTGTTCTGATTTATAAGCTTTTCTACGTTGCGGCGGTGTATTTCGGCGCCGTCACCACAGTCGAGCTGGTGTGGGGACTGGCGGATGTATGGAACAGCCTGATGATGATTCCCAACCTGGCAGGTGTCCTTCTGCTGTCCCGGATTGTCAGGGAAGAAACCCTCCTGCTCCGCCAGACTTTAAATCATGAGAAGGAAAAAAACAAGTCAAAATAGCTAAAATATTGACTTTATTTTACAAAATCGAATAAAGAGGAAGAGATTTGGCGCTTTTGAGATTTATTTTGACATACTGCCTATAATGTTCACTTTATCACGGAATCTGCCGAATTTTCGTTATTGTCATCAAACTGCAAAAATGGTATAGTTGTATTCATGCGAAAAACATATGTGTTCAGGAAGTGAACGAAGAATTTGTGTGCCGCATATGCTGTAATATCTTCCTTCCAAATGGCGGATCTTCCGCCGGAAAGGGTCGGATCAGCAGGATGTGCGAAATTTGAATACAGGAAGCGGAAAGGCGGGATGCGCAATGACGGATCAGCAGCTGGTATTGGTTGATAAAAAAGTATTGCCGGAGGTTTTTTCCAAGGTGCTTCTGGCGAAATCCTATCTCTCCCGGAATATGGCACGGAATTCCACCGAGGCATGCCGTATGGCGGACATTTCGCGGAGCGCGTTCTACAAATATAAGGACAGCGTATTTTTCTACGAGGATAAGGATAAGCGCCGGGTAATTACCTATTCCATGTGGCTTTCCGATGATCCCGGGGTGCTGTCCAAGGTTTTGACGAAGCTTTCTTCGTTTCATGTCAATATTCTGACGGTAAACCAAAATATTCCGGTGGATCGGGTGGCAGTGGTCACCATTACGTTTCGGGTCAATGACGAGGATTCCTGCGATATCGATTTGCTTCATGAAGGGCTTCTTCAGATTCCCGGTGTGGTAAAGGCAAAACAGATTTAGACGCAGCTTCATTGAGGCAGAGAGGAATGATGTATTATGGCGAAAATTGCTGTTCTGGGTCACGGGGTTGTGGGCTCCGGCGTGTGCGAGGTTGTGCATAACAATCAGGAAAGCATTCTCCGGCGTGCCGGGCAGCCGATTGAGGTGAAACGGATTCTGGACCTTCGGGATTTTGATGTTGACTATGCGGATAAATTCACAAAGAATTTTGACGATATTCTGAATGATGATGAAATTTCAGTGGTTGTTGAGGTAATGGGCGGAATATCTCCGGCCTATGAGTATTCGGTAGCTTCCCTGAAAAAGGGAAAAAGCGTGGTGACCTCCAATAAGGAGCTGGTTGCGGCAAAGGGAGCGGAGCTTTTGAAGCTCGCCAAGCAAAACAACTGCAATTACTTCTTTGAAGCATCGGTAGGCGGGGGAATTCCCATTATCCGCCCCATGCATATGTGCCTCGCCGCCAACCAGATCGACGAAATCGCCGGTATTCTCAACGGTACCACGAATTTTATTCTGACCAAAATGATCAAGGAATCCATGGACTTTGACCGGGCACTGAAGCTGGCGCAGGATCTGGGATATGCCGAGCGGAATCCTTCTGCGGATGTGGACGGTCACGATGCCTGCCGCAAAATCTGCATTCTTGCATCTCTTGCTTTCGGACGGCATGTACATCCCGAAAATGTACTGACCGAAGGAATTACTTCCATTACGCTGGAGGACGTGGATTACGCCGAAAGCTGGGGCGGGGTAATCAAGCTGATCGGGCGGGCAAAGCGCCGCGAGGATGACGATAAAATCGAGTGCATGGTGAGCCCGGCATTTGTACACAGCTCCAGCCAGCTGGCGGGAATTGACGATGTTTACAACGGTGTTCTTGTCCGGGGAAATGCCACCGGTGATGTGGTGTTTTACGGAAAAGGAGCGGGAAAGCTTCCCACCGCCAGCGCTGTTGTAGCAGATGTGATCGATGTGGCGAAATCCACCGGAACCAGCAAGTCTCTCACGTGGGCCCCCTGTGACGAAAATATTGTGGAGGATTACCGCAATACCAGTTCGGACTTTTATGTCCGGCTGAAGGCTTCCAACGGTGTGACCGGTCAGAATGCGGTCAACCAGCTCTTTGGAAATGTGACATGGCTCTCCCGGAAGGATAAGCCCGCGGATGAGCTGGCTTTTACCAGCGGTGTCATGAACGAAAGCGAGCTTCAGAACAAGCTGGCCGCTCTGGGACATCAGAATATTGATGTGCTGACCCGAATCCGTATTGTGGATTATTAACCGGAAGAAGGACTGTCATTATGATACGAGTGCGGGTACCCGCCACAAGCGCCAATCTGGGAGCAGGCTTTGACTGCCTGGGTCTGGCGGTGAATCTTTACAATTACATTGACATGGCGGAGTGCGACCATGTGGATATCTCTTCCACCGACGGCACATGGGTGCCCACCACCCGGGAAAACATGATTTTTTCCTCCGCAGAACATCTTTACCGAATGTGCGGCAGGGAACTGCCCGGCCTGCGCATTGTTCAGCAGAATAACATTCCCATGACCCGCGGACTCGGCTCCAGCTCCGCCTGCATCATTGGGGGGCTGGTGGGAGCCAATACACTTCTGGGCTCCCCCTATTCCAAAGCGGAACTGGTGAATATTGCCTCCGATCTGGAGGGACATCCCGACAACACCACGCCTGCTCTTCTGGGCGGCATTGTTACGGCAGTGCTGGAAGGGGAGAAGGTCTACTGGGTCAAACAGGAGGTTTCCTCTTCGCTCCGTCTGGTGGCCATTATCCCGGATTTTAAGCTTTCCACGGCAATGGCCAGACAGGTGCTTCCCAAAGAAGTAAGCCACATGGATGCCCGTTTTAACCTTTCCCGCGCGGCGCTTTTTTCCGCGTCTCTGCTGCAGGGAAAATACGAAAACCTGAAAATTGCGGTGGGCGACAGGCTTCATCAGCCTTACCGAATGCAGCTGATCGCCCATTCGGACGAGGTGTTTCGGCGAGCGTACGAGCTGAACGCCTATGGTGTCTATGTCAGCGGGGCCGGACCTACCATGATGGCAATCGTGGACGGGGAGGATGCGGCGTTTGCACCAAAGCTTCGTTCTTATCTGGGAGAGATGGATCTGGACGGATGGGAAATCAAAGAACTTTCTATTGACAATGTTGGCACCATTGTGGAGACTTGAAAATAGAATGGAATGGGGTATTTCCCGGGAAATGGAATACTGTAAGGGTATTGATAGATTTTTAGGAGGCTGACACATGGGACTGGTTGTGCAAAAATTTGGCGGCAGCTCTGTAAAAGACAGAGACCGGATTTTCAACGTCGCCGGAATTATCACCGACACTTATAAGGCCGGCAACAGCGTGGTTGTTGTCGTATCCGCACAGGGCGATACCACAGATGATCTGATTGACAAGGCAAGTGAAATTAACACAAAGGCATCCAAGCGGGAGATGGATATGCTGCTTTCCGCGGGCGAGCAGATGTCTGCCGCACTTTTAGCCATGGCAATCGAAAAGATGGGTTATCCGGTTGTGTCTCTGACCGGCTGGCAGGCAGGCTTCATCACTCATTCCAATCACGGCGCTGCCCGAATCCGCCGCATTGAGGGCGAGCGGGTACGCAAGGAACTGGACAGCAACAACATTGTTGTTGTAGCCGGTTTTCAGGGAATTGACCGTTTTGACGACATTACCACTTTGGGCCGGGGCGGCTCGGACACCAGCGCCGTGGCGCTGGCTGCGGAACTGAAAGCGGATATCTGCCAGATTTTCACCGATGTAGACGGTGTTTATACCGCCGATCCGCGTTATGTGAAAAACGCGGTGAAGCTGGACGAAATCACCTATGATGAAATGCTGGAACTTGCTTCTCTCGGCGCGAACGTTTTACATAACCGTTCGGTTGAAATGGCAAAGAAATATCATGTAAATCTGGAGGTTCTCTCCAGCTTGGAAAGAAAACCCGGTACAATGGTTAAGGAGGCAGTTAAAGTGGAAAAATTACTGATAAAAGGTGTTGCAAAAGACGAGGATGTAGCGCGGATTGCGCTGATCGGTCTGCCGGATACTCCGGGTATTGCGTTTAAGATTTTTTCTTTGCTGGCATCCCGCAAAATCAACGTTGACATCATTCTTCAGTCCATCGGCCGTCACAATACCAAGGATATCAGCTTTACTGTGCCGCTGGCGGATAAGGATGCCGCGCTGGAGCTGCTTCAGGAGAAATTCGAAGTCTTGGGCGCCGAGCGCATCGAGGCGGACGACAATGTTGTAAAAGTTTCCATCGTGGGAGCCGGTATGCAGTCCAACCCCGGCGTGGCAGCCAAAATGTTCGAAGCCCTGTACGACGCCAATATCAACATTCAGATGATCTCCACCTCTGAAATCAAAATTTCCGTTCTGATCGACCGGAAAGACGGTGACCTGGCTCTTCGTTCCGTTCATGACGCTTTCGATTTCAACGCAAAATAATGCCTTTTCCAAACGGTATCCGCAAAAAGAGCGGATACCGTTTTTGTTGTCTCGGCTTTCTTTTACCTTGTCTTTGGAATTTACGGAATATTCATTGACAAAAAATGGCGGGTGCTGTATACTTTCTAACAACACTCCGGATAGTTAAAATTCTATCAAATCGAGCGGAGCTTTTCCGCATCAGCCGTAAGAAAGGTTAGGAGAAATGATGAATCAAACGATTGTGGATGCTAAAAATGGCGGAAAAACCGTAAAGCGTGTGGTCATTGCGGTTTTGATCGTGCTGGCGGTTGCGATTGTAGCGCTGAATGCCTTTGTCTCTATCCCCGCAGGGCATACCGGCGTGGTGCTTCAGTTTGGAGCGGTGAGCGACACGGTGCTGTCGGAAGGACTGCATGTCAAGATTCCCTTCGTCACACAGGTTATCACAATGGATAACCGGGTATTGAAATCCGAAGTGGACTCCAGCAGTGCCTCCAAGGATCTGCAGAATGTGCAAAGCACCATCGCAGTCAATTACCGGGTTGACCGGCAGAATTCCGCCACTCTTTACCAGAATGTGGGTGTGGGATTTGAAAATGTAATTGTAAAGCCTGCCATTCAGGAATGCGTGAAAGCGGTTACCGCAAAGTTTACGGCGGAAGAGCTGATTACCCAGCGTCAGACGGTAGGGGACCAGATGAGAGATCTTCTCCAGACAAAAATAGGCCCCTACGGACTGGATATTGAAGTATTCAATATCATCAGTTTTGAGTTCAGCGAGGAGTTTAATGCCGCGATTGAGGCCAAGCAGACCGCCCAGCAGAATGCGCTGAAGGCAGAGCAGGATCTGGCCAGAATCAAAGTGGAAGCCCAGCAGAAAATCGAGCAGGCTAAAGCAGAGGCAGAAGGCTACAAGCTCAAGAATCAGGAGATTACCCAGACAACTCTTGCTATGGAATGGATCAGCAAATGGGATGGCAAGCTGCCGACAGTGGCGGGGGATTCCCAGATGATGCTGAACATCAGCGATCTCATCAAGGACATCAAGGCCTCGGCTCCCGCTGCCTCTTCTTCCACGGGAACGGGAGAATAAGTTTCATACATAACCGCTGAGTCAGGCTTTCCGAGCGGATTTCAGCATAAAACAGCACCGCTGCGCAAAACGCTCTGCCGCATGGTTCGGCAGAGCGTTTTGGCGTGGCCAGAAGGGAAACAGATATGGTTGAAGTGAATCAGGAACAAAGAAAAGCGATCGCTCCGCTGTTTGAGAAAAGTACGGATACAATGGTTCTCTCCTGCCTGCAGGGGCACATGGGCAGGGCGTGGGCGGATTGTCTCCCCAATCCCCGCTCCGCACGAATCCTGTCGGGAGATTTCTGCTTTTTCGGCGGGAAGGAGGATCGGGAACTGGCTTCCCGGTTTGCCGGAGATTTTTCGGGAGATGTGCTTCTGGCAGCCGACCCTGCCCCCGGCTGGGCCTCGCTGCTGCGGGAGATTTACGGAAATCGCTGTACTGTCCAAACGCGGTATGCCATTCGTAAAAATACAGTTTTCGACCGTGAACGTCTGGAACGCTTTCGTTCTTCTTTGCCGGAAAAGTATAGGCTGTGCCGAATTGACAGGGAAATCTATCCGAAATTAATGGCGGAGGGCTGGTCCCGGGATTTCTGTTCCAATTTCCAGGATGGTGATGATTTCCTTCGCCGGGGAACCGGATACGCGATCCTTTGCGGAGAAAACCCTGTGTCCGGAGCGTCATCCTATTCAGTTTATGACGGCGGCATTGAAATCGAGATTGATACGCGGCGGGATCACCGCCGGAAAGGTTTGGCGCAATGCTGTGCGGCAGCACTGATTCTCGAATGTCTGGAAAGGGGGTTGTATCCCAGTTGGGATGCGGCGAACCCTGTTTCCGTCCATTTGGCCCAAACGCTGGGGTATGAGTTTGAAAGAGAATATCCCGTCTACGAAATTTCCATGACAGAGAGCGGAGAGTGAATAAAATGCTTCAGCACGCAGGTACCATGCCTCTGGAAACCAGCCGCCTTTTTCTAAGAAAATTTGCGGTTTCGGATGCGGAAGAGATGTACCGCAACTGGGCAAGCGATCCGGAGGTGGCAAAATACCTGACATGGCGGGCTCATGGCAATCTCAAAATTACGCAGGACTATCTGGAGACAATTTGTGCGCATTATCACCCGGACACCTATCATTGGGGAATTGTCCATAAGCGAAGCGGTGAGCTGATCGGTTCGGTAGGAATTGTGAAAACGGAGGGGGATACGGGCATCATTGGGTATGCTCTGTCCCGCAGATACTGGAATCAGGGGGTTATGTCCGAAGCGGCGGAGGAAATGCTCCGGTTTTGCTTTGAGCAGGCTGGCTATCAGTGTATTGTGGGACATTTTGATGTTCGCAATCCCGCGTCCGGACGGGTAATGGAAAAGCTTGGAATGACTTATGTCCGCACCATTCCGGACGGATACGTGGGCAATACCGGAGAGCCGTGCACCGTCCATGAATACCGGATTGAGAAAAAAGCTTTTGAGCTGCGGGGAGAGCACGTTTAAAATTACCGGCCGGAAAAGAAGCTGTTCCACGCACTTGTCAGCAGCGTGCCGTTCTGGTCATGCGACAATTCCCATGCGCCGATTCCTCCAAGTGACTGGGAACGGGCGTAAGCAGCCTTCTCGGCAATGGACGCTTCGTCGTCATAGGACAAAAAAGTAGTTCCGCTAAACAGTGTGGGAACTTTTCCGACACTGTGGAAGGAGTGCTGGAAAGCGGGATTGGTCAGATAATTGGCGGAAAGCTTATCAAAGCTGATGGACTTTGCCGAAGTGAAGGTGCCGTACAACCCCTGCGAGGTTTGGTACTGGTAGCCGTAAAACGGCATTCCCAGCACCAGTTTCCCGGCGGGAACGCCCTGTTTTAAGTAATTCTGTACAGCCTGACTGACGCTTAGCTTATACTGCGGGGAGCTTTCCTCCGGCGTATAAAGGGGTGCGTTCAGATCCGCATAGCTGTCCCATGGGCCGTGCATATCGTAGCCCATTAAAAATATGTAATCGACAATACCGGAAATTTTAGCGGCTTCAATGGTATTCAGATAACCGTTTCCAGCACCTCCGGCAATGGTGAGATGATATTGTTTTCCATCGGCTGCGGACTGCGCGTCAAGCTTCTTGCGGATGGCCGACAAAAGCTTGGTGAAATTTTCTTTTTCGGATGTTTTGGGAAATTCCCAGTCCAGATCCACACCGTCAAATCCGTGTGTTCGGATGAAATCCAGACAGCTTTGGGCAAACGCTTCCCGTGAGGCTTCCGTGGCTGCGGCCACGGAAAAATGGGAGGAATAGTCCCATCCGCCCACAGAGATCATGGTTTTCAGGTGAGGATTGGCCGATTTCAGCCGGCGCAGGTCCTCAAAATTTTTCAGGTCCGATGTGGGGTTTGCCAATTGCAGAAGACCGGCCGGGCTGATGTCGGCAAAAGCATAGTTTATGTGAGTAAGAAGTCCGGCTTTCAGCTTGTCGGCGGTGAACCCCCCATTTCTCGCCCAGGAGGAATAGTATCCTACCAGATACCCCCCTTCAGACTTGTCCGGTGAAGGAAGAACTTCCGGTTTTGAGGAGACGGGCGGCTTGGAAGAAACAGGCGGTTTTGTGGCGACGGAAGAGGCTTCCGCGGACTCGGGCTGTGCCAAAAGCGCCTGGGGCGATTCTGTCCCCTTGGAAGATTGCCCGGATGATTGGGAGGAATCCGGTTCTCCTGATGACGGGGAACTGGTTTCACTGCTTTGGAAGCTGCTTTCCGGGAGCATGTATCCGCCGGACTCCACCGACTGTACTGCAGCCTGCGTCTCGGGAACCGTCCTGACCAGCAGCCAGACAAGAATGCCGATGGAAACAGTCAGGGCGGCAATCAGCGACATGCTGATCACCCTGTGCTTTATGTTCATGACTTTGGCCCCTTTCAACCTGAAATGTCGCATTTGTTTTATGGTATCAGGTATGAAAAAGGGATACAATGCCAAAATTCTGGAAAGAAGCTGGAAAAAGCGCACAAATGCCTGTATTAAGGGAAAATAAGCGAAGGCTGGTAATTTCTAGGCATTGCCTGAAAGACGAAACTACCAGCCTTCGCTTATTCCGTTATCAATTTTGAAACCTCAATCAGATAATTTGCTTGTTCATCCATTTTCCCTGGAGGAGACGGGTCACAAAGCAGGCGATGCGGAACATCCAGTCAATATACATGGCAATCCAAACGCCCATCAGCCCCATCTGCAGTCCCTGAACCAGCAGGTAGCTGAATCCCACCCGGAAAACCCACATGGAGAACATAGAGACGATCATGGTAAACTTGACGTCGTTTGCGGCACGAAGTCCGTTGGGCAGGGTAAAGGAGGACGGCCAAAGCAGGATACAGGCAATGCACTGCAGAATGGTGATGTTCCGTGCCATTGCCAGTCCTTCGGCAGAGAGATTGAAAACCCCGACCAGCGGATTGACGCAAATGAGAACCAGAATATTCAGAATTCCCATGGACAGGTAGGCAACGCCGGTAAGCTTCAGCGTGTACCGCTTTGCGTCGGGGTAATTTCTGGCACCCACACACTGCCCCACGACCGTAACCATTCCGAGACCAATGGCGGAACCGGGAATCTGGGCGATTGTGGCAATGTTGTTGCAGACGGCATTCGCCGCGATTGCCGTGGTCCCTAAGGAGGCAATCAGACTTTGGACAAGAATCTTTCCGATTTGGAACATTCCGTTTTCCATGCCGTTGGGAACGCCGATTCGGAGTATATTTTGAATCATCTGGGGTTTCAGCTCAAATTTCAGAATATTTTCGATATGAATCAGGTTTTTCTGATTTTGAAGGAGGATCACCATAATGACGGCGCCGGCGGCTCTGGAAACCAGGGAGGCAATTCCCGCGCCGGCCACTCCTGCATTGAATCCGTAAATCAAGAGAGCGTTGCCGAAAATATTAATGAGATTCATCAGCAGAGAGGTGAACATGGAAACCTTGGAATTTCCCATTGCCCGAAAAAGTGCCGCACCCGAGTTATACACCGCCAGGAACGGATAAGACAGGGCGGACAGCAGAAAATAGGTATTGGCGTTGCGCATGACCAGCGGGTCAATGTTCCCGAAAACCGCCCCAAGAAAAGGCTTCTGGAAGATCAGGCAGGGAAGCATGATGACGAGCGACAGGGAAGTTGTCGCATAGAGGAGCTGCTTTGCCGCGGTGCAGGCGTTGTGGGGTTCTTCCCGGCCGATATACTGGGAAGCAATAATGGCGCCGCCCGTGGCCAGTGCCGAGAAAATGTTGATAAGGAGAATATTGATGGAATCCACCAGGGAAATTCCCGACACGGCTGCCTCTCCCACATTGGCCACCATAACTGTGTCGGCCATGCCGATGGTAACGGCAAGAAGCTGTTCGATAATCAGCGGAAAAATCAGTTTATATAAATCCTTACGGGAAAACATAGTACACCTGCCTTGAACAAAATAGAATTTATTCCTGCTGCTATAGAAAAACAGCAGGAATAAATTCTATTGTGAACCATTTTCCGTGTCTTGGCAAGCTATTTTGAAATTTTTGGAATTTTATTTCTGCAATTGGCAAATACTTTTGTTTTTAGGGAGCTTTTTGGTGAATTTGTCAAAAGGCTTTTTTGTGTTTATCGGGCGGATTTTTTTAAATGGGAAGAAACTGATGTGAACGTGTGGGAAGGTTCCATTTTTACAACATCCGTGCTATAATAGAACAAAACACGGTGTGTTTTGTTCATCATTGAAAAAACGTTGTCGCACTCCGTGCTTCCTCCGCCTGTGGCGGCACTGCGTTTTTCACAAGGAAATCATACTATAATAGAACAAAACGCAAAACGTTTTGTTCATCATTGGAAACCAGAACAAAGCGAATCACGATTTTATGCTGCTTTCCCCCATCATTATGAAAGAGGAGACATGGATATGGCGATTAATGGGATGATGAAGGCGGCGCTGAAGGCGTTGTCTTATCCGGAACTGGATGTAAGAAAGAATTACCAGCTGGTTCGCAAAATGACCAATGCAGCCCACGTTCATGTGTTCAAGCCATTCTATAAGACATGGGATCACCGTATCCAGTGCGGTGATCATGCCATACCTGTCCGGATTTATGCACCGAATCAGGATGTCAGCGAACGCTATCTGGACGTGAGGCGTCCGGTGCTGCTGTTTTTCCATGGCGGGGGCTGGGTGACCGGAAATATTGACAGTTACGACAAGGTCTGCACCAATCTGGCGATTCATACCAACCATCTGGTAGTCTCGGTGGATTACCGTCTGGCCCCCGAATATCGTTTTCCTGCCGGGCTGGATGACTGCTATACAGCCGCAAGGGAAGCCATCCTTCGTGCCGGACTGCTGAATACCTTGCCCGAAGATATCACCCTTATCGGCGACAGCGCAGGAGGAAATCTTGCGGCGGCGGTATCCCTGATGGCCCGGGACAGGGGAGAGTTTATGCCGAAACGGCAGATTCTGCTCTATCCGGCAGTCAACAATAACCATACGCCCGAAGGCTCTCAGTTTGATTCCATCCGGGAAAACGGAACAGACTATTTGCTGACCTCCAAGCGGGTCTGCGAATATATGGAATTATACCGGAGCAGTGAGGAAGACCTCCAAAGCCCTTATTTTGCGCCGCTTCTGGGGGAGCTTTCCCATCAGCCGGACACACTGATTATTACGGCGGAATATGACCCTCTGCGTGATGAGGGGGAAGAGTATGGCAGACGGCTGAAAGCGGCGGGGAACCGTGTGGAAATCCACCGGATTCCCGATGCGCTTCATGGATTTTTCTCCCTTCCGCCGAATTTTTCACAGGTAAAAAGCTGCTATGAAATCATCAGCCGATTTTTGAGAGAGGGATATCGTGAATGATAAGTAGAAAGCCGGCCAAGTGGAACCGTTTGGACAATGCCGCGAAAATTTTTCCGCCTACCAGCGGAAAGCAGGATACCAAGGTGTTTCGCTTTGCCTGCGAACTGAAAGAGAAAATTGATCCTGAAGTGCTCCAGCAGGCAATGGAACGTACACTGGAACGGTTCCCGTTTTACCGTTCCACATTGAAAAAGGGGCTGTTTTGGTATTACCTGGAGGAATCCTCCATACAGCCTCTGGTGAAGCCGGAGTCGACTCCGCCCTGCAGCGCCCTGTATGATAAAAATGTAAGGTCTCTTCTGTTTGAGGTGACTTATTTTCAAAACAGGATTAACCTGGAAATCTATCATGCGCTTTCTGACGGTACGGGAGCACTTCAGTTTCTCAGGGTGATGGTCTCTCACTACCTGCTGCTGAAATACAAGGAGGAGCTGGGCAGCGAGCCGGCTCCCATTGACTACGATCCCTCTATGGATCAGCGTTCCGATGACAGTTTTCAGAAATACTATAAGAAGAATACGGTGCGGCTTGTTCAAAAGCGGCAGCATGCCTATCGCCTGAAAGGCATCAGGGTCCCTGAAAACCGGATTCGGGTAATTGAAGGTGTTATGCCTGTGAGAGCTGTGATCGGTAAGGCCCATGAGTACGGGGCAACGCTCACTGCCCTGATTGCGGCCGTATTTCTTTGTTCCATCAGTGAGACGATGTCTTTACGCGAAAAGAAGCGACCTGTCGTGCTGACCATTCCCGTGAATATGAGACAGTATTTTTCTTCTGAATCGGCACGCAATTTTTTTGCGGTGTTTGAGATTCCTTATCTGTTCAGTGAAAAGAAACCGGAACTTTCCGAAGTGACACGGTATGTTTCCGACTATTTTAAGCAGGAGCTTACCGCTGAGCGGATGACTCTCCGGATGAATTCGTTGGCGGCGATTGAACACAATGTCTTTGCAAGGGCGGTACCCAGGGTAATCAAGGACTGGTGTCTGCGTGCCGCCAACCGGTATACGGACATGGGCATTACTGCGGCTCTCTCCAACATCGGAAAGGTGGACATGCCCGCTGCGCTGAAGGATTATATCCGCAGGTTTGACGTTTTCGTCAGCACGAGGCGGGTTCAGATCTGTATGTGCTCTTTCGGGGATGATCTGACCGTCACCTTTTCCTCCGCCTTTGAAAGCACGGAGGTTCAGAAAAATTTTTTCCGTATTCTCACCAGTATGGGAATTCCGGTGACTGTTTCCACCAACCCCATGGATGAGGAGCAGGCCAATGAAAGCCGGTGAACGGCATACCGGAGCGGGGAGGGATTTCATTTGAGGTATTGTGACAAATGTAAAGTCAGCATTGAGGGCGAACGGAAGAACTGCCCGCTCTGTCAGCGGGAAACAGTGGAGGCTGTCGGAGAAAGCCGCGAGGTTTTTCCCACCATTCCCACGGTATATCACCGGTATAATCTTTTTTTCCGGATTCTGATTTTTGCTTCTGTCGTAGCCGGAGTCGTTTCGGTTACGGTGAATTTTTTGCTGCCGACCAGGGTATGGTGGTCGTTTTTTGTGGTTCTGGGAGTTTTGTGCATGTGGGCGATTACGTCCGTCGCAGTCAAAAAGCGGCGCAATATTCCCAAAAATGTAATCTATCAGGTAATTCTTATCAGCCTTTTGGGCGTGCTCTGGGATTTTATTACGGGATGGTACGGCTGGTCGCTGGACTTTGTGATTCCGATCACCTGTACCGCCGCTATGATTGCGATGGCGGTGATCGCCCGTGTCATGAAACTGCGATTTGAGGATTACATCATCTATATTCTGCTTGATGCCGTGTTCGGCATCGTCCCCACAGTCTTTTTGGTAACCGGACTGCTGCGGGTGACGCTTCCTTCCGTGATCTGCGTGGCGGCGAGCTTGATCTCACTGGCGGCAGTGTTCCTTTTTGAGGGAGAGCGGATACGGACAGAGCTGAAACGGCGTCTGCACCTGTAATGCGAATCAGGTGTCACTGCCTTAAAGAGTTTGTGATTCATTCCTTATTTGGACTTAAAGCCATGGAATCAGATGTTCCTTACAATCATGACGGAAGGAATTGGAAGAACGTGTTCGATCGGGATTTTTACCAGAACGAGGATTTTTCCGGAATCAGCCTTGCCGATGAGATCATCGAAAAAATCCGGTTTGCGGACTGCAATTTCAGCGGGGCAGACCTTTCCGACACCCGAATTACCGGATGCCGGTTTGAGAAGTGCCGCTTTTCCGGTGCAAAGCTGAACGGGGCGGAAATTCAGAAGTCGGCGTTTCTGACCTGTGATTTTCGGCTTGCCCGGCTGTTCAGTACGGTGTTTGAGCAATGCAAGATGACAGGTTCCAGCTTTTTTGACGCGGATTGCTCCTGCTTTGAGATCCGGGGAGGGGATTGGTCCTATACGGTTCTCCGTGAGCTTGAGATGTACAAAATGACACTGGAACAAGTGAATTTGGAAGGTGCGGATCTGACCGGCTGCAAGCTGGAGAAAAGCCGCTTCCGGCAATGCTGCTTTGACCGGGCGTGGATGACCGGCGCCAGTCTGGAAGGCTCCGATATTCGGGACAGCTCCATTGACGGGGTGGATATTCTGGGAATGAGCCTCAAAAACACAAAAATTGACCTGAATCAGGCTGTTGCTCTGGCAGCGGCACTTGGGGCGGTTTATGAGCCGTGATTCAGAATCACTTCAATGTTATTTGGAAAAATTGCCAAAAAACCTGCTGCCGCTCTTCGGAACGGCAACTTTTTTATTCGATACAGGATATTAGTGACGAGGGGAGGCTTTGACACATGTGTGAGACAGCATATAGCGCTGATGCTGAAATCAACGAGACATTAGAGGCTTATTCCGATCTGGTGTATAAGCTTGCACTTTCCCGTACCAAAAGCGGGCCGGATGCCGAGGACATCTTTCAGGAGGTGTTCATGAGGTATATCAGCTGCAAAAAGGTATTTGAAAGCGAGGAGCATAAAAAAGCCTGGCTGATTAAGGTGACGATCAACTGCAGCAACAAGCTTTTCGGCTCCGCATGGATGCGTCACAGAGCATCTCTTGACGATACATCGGATTATACGCCGCCTCCGGAGGCCTCGGATGAAAGCGGGATATTTGCCGCTATGTCAAAACTTCCGGCCTCATACCGTACGGTAATTCATCTTTTTTATTATGAGGACATGTCCATCAGGCAGATCAGTCTTGCCCTGAAAAAGAAAGAAGGTACGGTAAAGAGTCAGCTGAACCGTGCCCGTGCCTTACTCAAAAATGAGTTGAAGGGGGAGATAGAGTATGTTTAAAGAGGACTACCGGAAAGCAATGTCCTTTTCCGTGGACAGGGAACTGATCGAGAAAACCGCGCGGAAAATGGAGCAAGTGGCCGAAAAGGCTTCGGCCGGCGAAAAAAGAGAGAGAATCCATTTTGCTTTTTCCGGGAGAGTGACTGCTGTGTTGGCATCTGTGTGTCTGGTCGCGGCAGTTTTTGCGGGATACTATTTTACAGACAGAGGTGTTTTCTCCAAGCATTCCAACGAAATGTTCAGTATGACTGCGGGCGATGCCTGTCCGGAACCGGAAAGCGGCGGAGCAGCGGACGATCAGGAGCTTTCCAATGCCCCCGGCCTTCTCGGGAATTCCGCACAAAGTGATGCCGCAATGGATAAAAGTGCCGGAACTTCGCCGGTGCTGCCTAAAATTGACTGCGTTATGAGTTCTTCGGGAGGTATGGGATTTGAAGGGCTGATGGCGTATAACGTGAACGAGGTCATTCCCACTGCAAATCCCGGAACGGATGCCGAACCGGATCTCCTGCCGGTTTACCTGTATCCGGCGTCTGCCGTGCCGTCCGGTATAATTCAGGCAGATGAGGCCTTAACCGAAGCAGATGTGACGAATGCGGCCAAATCCATCTATGCCGCTCTGGGCGGCGATGCTCAAACCACAGGAGAAGTGACGACAGACCGGATCGACGAAAAGGAAACGGCTGTGACCGGATATTCTGTGGGCGGTGTGCTGGTCAGAACCAACGGCAGCGTTACCGTGCTATTCGGAGGGGAAAAAGGACTGGCAGAGCCCGCTGTCACTCCGTCAGGCAGCAGCCCGGCAGAGAAGCTTCAAAATGCGGCAGAATATTTCTATGGGGAATATCAGGAGCTCTTTGGGTATGAGAGCCCGAAATTCAGTCTTCAAAGCGATTATTCCTTTGCGGGCGAGTTGAATACCCGAGTGATGGCCTATGATGCCGCAGGCAGCCAGACCGAGCAGATTATATCGTATCAGTTTCACAACATTTCATTCGGGATCGTTCCGGATGAGGCAAATCCCAAGAAGTATCGGCTGACCTCTCTTCATTACGAAATTGCTTATCTGGGAAAAGAGCTGGGGGAATATCCCATCATCACCCGTGAGGAGGCGGAAGCGGAGCTTCTGAAGGGAAACTATCTGACTACCGTGCCGGAGGACAGTGCAGGGAAGCTTACGGCAGACAGCATAAAATATCAGGAGATTGTCTACTGGAACAGTCCGTATCTGAAATATCATCAGCCCATGTACCGGTTCCTCGTGGAACTGAATCCGCTGGATACGGTCAGCATGGCGGCCGGGCTCAAGACATATGGTGCCTATTATGTTCCCGCGGTTTCGCCGGAATATCTCAATGAAGTTCCTGCATCGCAGCCGTTTAACTGACCGGAAGAAAAAGTGAATATCAGCAGAAAAAGCACCGGACATCCTCAAATAGTGAGGGGAATCCGGTGCTTTTTCTGTATCGTGTAGGAAGAAAAGGGCTGTTTTCGCCCGTTTGAGGCATGGATAAGCCTGTGAACGCATAAATTTAGTAATGCCTCGTTCCAGCTTAAAAATGCGGGGTTTTACAGCGAATTGAACCGCAGACGTCTCCTTGCGTCAAAAGAAAAAATCCGATATAATAGTCAAAACAACTGTTTGCATTGCCCTGGGCGGTGCTAATTTTTAAAAGAAAAAGGAGATCTGATATGAACCCCGACCCTGCCTCCCCTGACGGAAATCTTATTCTGAATTTGCTCATTCTGATTGTATTGGTGCTGTGCAATGCTTTTTTTGCGATGAGTGAGATTGCGATTCTTCAGTCAAATCAGAACAAAACCAAGAAGTTGGCCGAAGAGGGCAGCAAAAGCGCTGCACGGCTTCTCAAAATGACAATGGACCCCACGGACTTTCTTTCTACCATACAGGTTGGCGTAACCCTGTCAGGCTTTCTGGCCTCAGCGGTGGCGGCAGACAAATTTTCCGGTATGCTGGCGGATGCTCTGGCCTTTCTCCCCATTGGTAGGGGGACCATAGAAGGAATTTCACTGGTGGTAATCACGATCCTTCTGTCCTATTTCACGCTGATTCTGGGCGAGCTGGTGCCGAAACGAATTGCAATGAAATACCCCGATAAGATTGCGCTGGGCACAAGCGGTGTGCTGAATGCAATTTATCGGGTACTCCGGCCGGTGATCCTGTTTCTTTCCGCCAGTACCAACGCAGTTTCCAGGCTGTTCGGCATCACTCCCGGCGAAGACGACGAAAACGTCACGCAGGAGGACATTCTTCTGATGGTGGAGGAAGGGCAGGAAAAAGGCGCCATTGTTGAGCTGGAACGGAAAATGATTCAGAATATCTTTGAAATGGAAGATCAGCAGGTCAGCGACGTAATGACCCACCGGAAAGAGATGACCATGGTACCGGTGGAAACCACTGTGGGTGAGCTGCTGCGGATTTCCCGGGACGAGGGGTATTCCCGGATCCCTGTTTATGAAGACAGCTTTGACAATATCATCGGCATCATCCATGTAAAGGATCTGATCGGCGTACCGGAAAGAGTGTACGGTCAGACTTTGCGGGAGTATCTCCGCAAGCCCATTTATGTGCCGGAGGGAAAGCCCTGCAGTAAGCTGATGCTGGAATTTCAGGCGAACAAGACCCATATGGCAATTGTCATTGACGAATACGGCGGTACGGCAGGGCTGGTTACACTGGAAGACCTGCTGGAAATCATTGTGGGCGAGATTCAGGATGAATCGGATGATGAAGCCCCGGAAATGGAGCAGATCGGCGAACACACCTATCTTTTTGACGGGGACGTATCGGTGGAGGACGTGGAGGAAGCTCTCGGAATTCGACTGGATGATTCCTTTGAATGCGATACCATTGCCGGATATATTATGGCAGTGCTGGGAAATGTGCCCAGTGCACCCCGAAAAGATCCGGTGGCGCTGGGCAGCGGCTATACTGCGCTGGTGCAGGAGCTGGACGATCACCGTATCAGCCGCGTAAAGATATTCCGCACCAGTACACCCCATCCGGTATCCGGAAAAAGAGGACAGGAGCGATAGAATATGACCGCTTTTTTCCTGATTGCGGCTTTTGCCGTTTTGCTTCTTCTGCCGTTCGCAATTGTGGGATATGCCAGCCGTCGGGCGTTTGGTTCCCGCTATGAGAATTACTGCGAAGGCTATCTCTACAAACCGGGAGAATATCCGGAGCTGAATCTGACGGAATGGGACGTTCCGGGAAACATGGGGCAGAACATACATATCTGCGTGTATTCCCATAAATATACAACGGAAGAAAAGGGCTTGATCTTCTGGTCCAGCGGAATCGGAGGGGATCACAGCGCCTATCTCCCGATTCTTTCCGAACTGGCGGAAAAAGGCTATTTTGTGGCGGCGTACGATCCTACCGGCACGGGAAAGAGCGGAGGAAACTGTGTACGCGGACTGCCGCAGAACCTGATTGATGGAAAAACCGCGCTGAAATCGGTACGGCGGATTGAGGCGCTGCATGATATGCCGCTCTATCTGATGGGGCATTCCAACGGGGCGTATGCGGCTCTGGCCCTTTTGGGCGAATGCACCGATGTCTGCGCGTCTGCTGTATTTGCACCGTTCAATAAAACCACCGATATGGTTCTGGCTCACTGTCACAGCTTTTCCCATGGATTTTCCCGTCTGATCAGCCCCTATATCCGCCTTTATTACCGGGTACTTTTCGGAAAAGAGGCGGAAATTTCAGCGGCGGACAGCATGAGGAATGCCAACATTCCCATTTTGCTGGTTCATGGCAGGGAGGACGACGTGGTTCCTTTTGCCGAGTCAGAGCATTTGATGGGCAGCGCAGTCAACATCCGGTCACAGCTTCTTTCACTGCGGCATCGCAAGCATGCGGCAATGTATTTGCCGGAAGTCTGGGAACAGCTTGAACCGCTGAAGCTGAAAATAAGAGCAGGGAATCACTCTGATGAAATTCGGCAGGAAAGCATCCGGTATTATGAGATTGCCAAAAATGTGGATCGGGAATTGCTGGAGCAGATAGACCGTTTCTTTTCCTCCTCTACCAGACAGCAGACTTGATATCCCGGCCTCCGACAGCTACAGGAAAAGACAGGAAGGATGAATTTGGGTGAGATACGGTATTTGCATGGATTTGGCAGATGGGTATAAGCACCATTTGCTGGCGGAGAAGCTGGGGGCAATTCACAATGCCGGCTATGATTATATTGAGACCTCCGTTTCAGGGCTTTCTCATCTTTCGGAAGTGGAAACCCTTCAGATCCGCGGCGTACTGGAACGAAACGGCCTGACCTGTCTTCGGGCAAACGGCTTTTTCCCGCCACAGATTCGTCTTACCGGGCCCGGCGCCTCGGCTGAAGAGATCGAAGAATACCTGAAGACGGTGCTGCCCCGCGCGGCCGGGCTTGGAGTGAAAACCATTGTGCTTGGTTCCGGAGCTTCCCGGCAGATTCCGGATGATATGCCTTACCAGCATGCCTTTGAACAGTTCTGTGAATATGGGAAAATGATCTGTAAACAGGCGGAAGCATATGGAATCCGAATTGCAATAGAGCATCTGAATCCGCGGGAAACAAATTTTATTACGACCATTGAAGAAGCCGGCGCAGTGATTGACAGCATCGGCATGGAGAACTGCGGCCTGCTTTTTGATTATTACCATATAGACGCCGACACCAACGATCTAAGGAATGTGGCTGTCCTGAAAGAAAAGCTTTTTCATGTTCACGCTGCCGTTCCGGAGACCCGCAAATACCCCCGCATGGCTGACGAGCCGGTGATGCGGCCCTTCTTTGAAACTCTGGCCAAGGCGGCTTATGACGGAACAGTCAGCGTTGAGGCGAGCATGAATGAGGGAATGACTTACGAAGAAAATCTGAACCAGAGTTTGCAGCTTTTCCGGCAGCATCGGCCTGTCAGATAAAAAAAGGACCGCCTCGTTTGAGGGCGGTCCTTTTGCTTGAAAACAGGGCAGGGAAGGAGAACGGCTACGAAATCACCTTAAAGGCGTCCTTCAGGCTTGCGGCCGGAATCAGCTCAATGGTCAGGTTTTTAATTTCCTTAGCGAGACTCATGGCATGCTTCGGGACGATCGCACGGGTAAATCCGAGCCGCTGCGCTTCCCGAATTCGGTCCACGATGCCGGTAACGCTGCGGATCTCACCCCCCAGCCCTACTTCGCCGAAGGCAATCACATCGTCGGCAATGGGTTTGTCCATCAGGGAAGATACCAGCGCCATGGCGATGGAGAGATCGGCGGCAGGCTCATCCAGACGAAGTCCGCCCACCACATTGATATAAACGTCCAGCGTGCCGAAGAAATAGCCTGCGCGTTTTTCCAGTACAGCAAGCAGGAGGTTCATCCGGTTGTAGTCAAACCCGGTGGCGGTACGGCGTGGAGTACCGAAGCCTGTTTTGGTCACCAGCGCCTGCACCTCGGCCAGAATGGGACGCGTGCCCTCCATAATGCAGGCTACACAGCTGCCCGATACGTTCAGCGGCCGGCCGGAGAGAAACATCAGAGAAGGGTTCTGTACTTCGGACAGGCCACTGTCAATCATCTCAAACATGCCGATCTCGTTGGTGGAACCGTACCGGTTCTTTACTGCCCGCAGAATACGGTAGGTGAGATTCCGCTCACCTTCAAAGTAGAGAACGGAATCGACAATGTGCTCCAGAACTTTGGGGCCTGCAATTGCTCCGTCCTTGTTCACATGCCCCACGATGAAAATGGGGACATCCTCCCCCTTGGCAATTCGCAGAAATGCGTTGGTACATTCACGCACCTGGGTGATGCTTCCGGGGGAAGAGGGAATTGCACTGATGCACATGGTTTGAATGGAGTCGATCATTACGATGTCAGGCTTGTTTTGCAGAATGGTGCTCCCGATGGCATCCACGTCGGTGGATGCCAGAACGGAAAGATTTTCGGAATTCACGTGCAGCCGGTTGGCCCGGAGTTTCAGCTGCCGTACCGATTCCTCGCCGGAGACGTACAAAATGGAGAGGCTGTTTCCAAGGTACTGGCAAATCTGAAGCAGCAGGGTGGATTTACCGATTCCCGGATCGCCTCCCAGCAGGACTAGAGAGCCTTTTACGATACCTCCGCCCAATACCCGGTCGAATTCCTCCAGCCCGGTATGAAAACGGATTTCATCGGATTCGTCAATGTCGTTGATCCGGATCAGTTCCTGCGCGTTGGCGGGACTGTGGCTTACGGCCGCCCGAACGGAGGCCGCCGGAAGAGGGGCCGCCTTTGTCACTTCCTCCATGCAGTTCCAGTTCCCGCACTCCGGGCAGCGACCAACCCATTTTGGCGTTTCACAGCCGCATTGGCTGCATACAAATGCTGTTTTTGACTTCCCCATTTTGACAAATCCTTTCTAGGAACGGCCGGAAGAATTGTTCTCTGTTTCCATGCCGTTCCGGTAATTTACAATTCCGCTGAAAATTGTAAAGGCGACTTTCTGCCGGTATTCTTCGTCGCAAAGCTGCGTGCAGTCCGACCAGTTGGACAAAAAGCCGCATTCCACAAGAACAGTGGGGATGGTGGCGTTGTAAATGATATAGACGTCTTTGGTAGAGCGCTTGACAACCCGAGAATTGTCCGGCTGAAGATTTTCCCGGAAAGCTGCCTGAATGGATTCTGCCAGAGGCTGGCTTTCCGGATTTTTACGCCCATAAAACATCTGGGCACCGTTGTATTTTTCTTGTGTAAAATGGTTTTGGTGGATTGAAATCGCAACTGCTTCGGGATGCTCCTCAAAAATTTTCAGCCTGTTTTTCAAGTCGGAGGTTTTGACCTGTGAGACCTTCGTATATTTCGGATCGTTGATGGAAATGTCTTCTGCCCGGGTCATAATGACTTCCCAGCCGTTGGCGGAAAGAATGTCCCGGAGACAGAGCGCGATTTCCAGATTAATGTTCTTTTCTTCTGATTTGTTTACCCCGATAGCACCGGGATCAATGCCGCCGTGACCGGCATCGATGATGATGACAGGCTTTCCGTCGGAAGCGGGGCCGCCCGCTGTGTAAAGACGAATTGCCGCCGTCGAAGCCCATGCAATTCCTGCAAGGGCCAGAAGAAGAACGAAGAGTCCCAGCAGAAGCTTTCCCTTATGAATAATACGGTACAAAGAGATCCCCACCCTTGAAGAAACCAATGGACTGATTTGGCAATCAGTCCATTGGAAAAATATGTGCTCCGTTGCCGGACCATATTCTATATATATGGGGAAGGGAATCGGCTTTATGCCCGGCTTTGGATGTCTGCAGAGGGTGTTTCGCTATTTCTTGTCATCGTTTTTATAAAGAATTCTCTGCATTAAAGAAGGCTTCTTTTGAATCTCGGGCTGCGCTGCGGCACCTTTGTAGCTCTGACGCTGCTGATACTGCTCATAAGTGGATTGGGGCGCCGCGGGAACCTGTTTCTTTTTATTGCTGTAGACAACGTGCTGGGTAATGGAAAAGTCCTTTGTTCCCAAAATGTACCCCAGCTCCGCAATAAAAATCGGTATGACGGGAAGCAGCGCTGCGATGATCGCCTGTCCTACAGTGAAATCGGGGAGATACATGGAGGACTCCATCGCATTGATAATCGGCCACATTTCAGCATTCAAAAGCTTATAGGGAATTACAAAATTCCAAAAAAGTCCGAACTTGGAAAGAAGAAATAAAATTCCCATAACAAGCCAAGGGCTCATTCCGATTGCCGCCAGTTTGGCGCCTCTCCAACGATCCAGCTTGATGTGCCCGAAATTGGCCTTGTTGCTGTCAGAGGTACCCATCTGCCACATAGTGCCGTATATGGGCATGCTGTAAATCAGCAGAATCAGGGGAATCATAAGAATCAGCCATCCCCCCGTCATCAAAGAGGCAAGAGTGAAGCAGAGCACCAGAGCAATAATGATACCGCCGAAATGAGCTCCCATGATGGAGAGCGCGGGTTTGATCAAAGGCTGTTTTTCCAGCTGAGGCTGGGTGTCTTTTTCCTGTTCCATATTCCGTTTATTCCTTTCTTTTGATGGACTGTCAAATGCGGCGCTATTTCTCACGTTTTGGCAGTGAGTCGGGTTTATTCGGAAGAGAATAATACATATAAAGCTGACATTTTATCATACCGTTGTACAGTTTTCTGCGCTTGGAAGCAGTCTTTCCGTAAAAGCTTTCAAACTTGTCCGAGGGGCTGATAATATAGAACGATGCATTGTCAATTTTGGAAAATACCCGCCCCATGACCCGGTAAAGAGAATTGGCCGCCTCCACGTCCATCAGACGTTCGCCGTAGGGAGGATTGCAGACAACAATTCCCGAGGGGCTTTTCAGCTCAAAATCCCGTACGTCTTTCTGGAAGATGAGCAGCTTGGAAAAAATGCCGGCTTTTTTGGCGTTTTCCTTGGTAAGAGCTACCGCTTCCGGATCAATGTCGGAGCCATAGCCGAAGAAATCGGCATCCTTCCGAATTCCCGCAATTCCCCGGGCACGTTCTTCCTGCCAGACAGACTCGTCGAACAACCCGAAATTCTGGGCAGAAAATTTCCGCTTCAGGCAGGGCGGAATATTCAGCGCTTTGGTAGCCGCTTCGATTACCAGAGTGCCGGAGCCGCAGAGCGGGTCGTAGAAAACAGTGCCGGGACGTACACGGGCCAAGTCAATGATTCCGGCCGCCAGGGTTTCCTTGATGGGGGCGGCATTGGAATTGGCGCGGTATCCGCGCTTATGAAGGCCGGGACCGGACGTGTCCAGCATAATTGTAGCTTCATCGTTCAGAATGGAAAACTGCAGCTGATGCACCGGGCCTGTTTCGGGAAACCAGTCCATACGGTAATGCTTTTTCAGGCGTTCCACAGCGGCTTTTTTTACAATTGCCTGACAGTCCGGCACACTCATCAGCTTGGAATTCAAGGCCCATCCCTTTACAGGAAACGCATCCTTTGAACCGATAAAATCTTCCAGAGGAATTTTGGAAACGCCCTGAAAAAGATCTTCAAAGGTTTTGGCAGGAAAGCAGCCCAGCTCGATGAGAACCCTTTCCGCAGTGCGGAGACAGATGTTGGCGCGAGCCATAATATCGAAGCCGCCGCTGAAGGTTACCTTGCCATTGTGGGCCATGACGTTACCGGCGCCGAGACGTTTCAGTTCTCCGGCAAGCACACTTTCCAGACCAAAATGGCACGGGCAGACATAATTTAGTTCATTCAATTGATCAAACCATCCTTTGAAGCTTTAATTTTAATTATATGGCATAAATGTAAACTTATATGAAAAACACGGTACCGCCGAAGGCGGAGGAAGCACGGAGTGCGACAGTGTTTTTCCAATGATGAACAAAACGCACCGCGTTTTGTTCTATTATAGCATGAATATGTCGAAGAAGCAAATAAACCCGGGGAAAAACCGGCTGTCGCGGTCAGATCACAGCAGACTTATGGCGGGTTACATGGCATCCGATATTGACTGCTACAGGCAGACCTGCGATGTGGGTGGCGTATTGTTCAATGTTCACCGCCAGAGCAGTGGTGTCGCCTCCGAATCCCTGCGGCCCGATGTCAAGTTCGTTGACTGCGGCAAGCATACGGCCTTCCAAATCCGCATAAAACGGGTCCGGATTGCGCCGGGCCACGTCACGGCAAAGAGCTTTTTTGGCAAGAAGCGCGCAGAGTTCAAAGTCACCTCCGATTCCTACGCCCACTACAATGGGAGGGCAAGGGTTGGAGCCTGCCGTTTTTACCGTGTCGCGGACAAAGCCAATGATATCCTCTTCTCTCGCACTGGGAGTGAACATGCGGATTGCGCTCATATTTTCACTTCCAAAGCCTTTGGGAGCTGCGGTAATTTCAATCCGATCTCCTTCCGCCAGCTCCAGGTGGAGAATCGCCGGAGTGTTATCGTTGGTATTCAGACGCCGTAGGGGATCCTTTACAATGGAGCAGCGGAGATTTCCTTCCAGATACCCCTGACGTACGCCTTCGTCGACGGCATCTTTCAAAGTTCCTCCGGTCAGGTGAACTTCCTGTCCCAGACGGATAAAAATCACAGCCATACCGGTGTCCTGACAAATGGGAACGTTCAGCTCCCGGGCGGCAGAAAGATTTTCCATCAGGTCCCCTAAAATCTGTCCGCCCAGCGGATTTCGTTCAGTGTGTCCGGCCTCGGCAATCCGGCATTTCAGCGTTTCCGGCAATTCATAATTGGCTTCAATGCAAAGGCGCCGGACGGTTTTCGTAATTTCAGTTACGTCGACTGTTCTCATCTTTTAAATCATCCTTTCTGATAGGAGATATGTATGGCTGGAGCAAAGAGCCGTTGATGACAACATGAAGGGGGGAGGTCATAATGTTCAGCGGGTCCTCTTCAAATACGCAGAAATCGGCATCTTTCCCGGCTTTGAGTGAACCGACCCGGTCGGAAATGCCGCATATCTCGGCGGGGAGAATCGTGATTTCACGGAGTGCTTCTTCGCGCGGCAGACCCGCCTTGACGCAGACGGCAGCAGACAGGGGAAGGTATTGAATCGGAATTACGGGATGATCGGTACAGATGGCAGTGCGAACGCCGGAACGAAATAGAATCGAGGTGTTGGCTGTGGTCAACTCCCGGAGTTCAGGCTTGGAACGGTCGCACAGAACCGGGCCGGTGATAACACTGACGTTTTCCTTTTTCAGCAGGGAAGCGATTTTATGGCCTTCGGTACCGTGAACAATAATGTAATCCAGATTGAATTCTTTGGATATCCGGATTGCGGTCAGAATGTCATCGGCGCGATGAGCATGGAAAAAAGCCTTGATTTCCCTTTTCAGGACAGGAATCAGTGCTTCACATTTCATATCGTATTCAGGCTCATCCAGATCTTCGTCATTTCTGGCATTTTCCATATCCGTCATATAGCGCTGAGCTTTTTTTAACTGCTCCCGAATCAATGCAGCGGTGGCCATCCGGGTGATGGGAGCAAGATTTTTTCCGTTGTATATGGTTTTCGGATTTTCACCGAGAGCAAATTTCATTGCAATGGGGGAATGGAAAACACGATCTTCCGGCAGCCCGCCGGTCTTCATGGCAAGCCATTGGCCGGCAATGGGATTTGCAGACCCGGGGCCGGTCAGCACCGTGGTAATTCCCGCTTCCGACGCTTCCGTAAAGCAGCGGTCAAATGGGTTGACGGCATCCAAAGCCCTAAGGTGCGGAGTGACGGGATCGGTTTCCTCGTTTCCGTCGTCACCTTCAAAGCCAAGACCGTCTTCCCACATACCGAGATGGGTATGCGCGTCGATAAAGCCCGGAAGAACCAAAGCGCCCTTTAAATCCATTGCGTCATCCGGAATGCGGTTCAAATCACCCATGGGGCCTACCGATTTGATTCGGGTGCCTTCTGTTTCAATGTAGCCCTTTGGGTAATTCGTTTCTTCCATTGTCATAATATTGCCGTTGATAAAAAGCATATTCAGTCTCCTTTATAAACCCGTGTAAACCTGGAAATGCGAAGCAAGCCTGTCCTGCGGCAAAACCGGCTCCGCAATAAAAAGTATTTGCAGCTTCCTACAGAACGCTGCGAATGTTATGCGAATGTTATTATAACATGATAAGATCAATTTTTAAATAGAAAACCACTTGACGTTTCAGAGTAATTTGTGCTATCATAAATAACAGTCGCGATAAGGAAATTTCTGCGAAACATTTTGCTGGTATGGCTCAGTTGGTAGAGCAGCGCATTCGTAATGCGCAGGTCGTCGGTTCGAGTCCGACTACCAGCTCCATAGGTAACCCCCGACAAACAGTACGTTTGTCGGGGGTTTTGCTATAGTTTTGCAGTAAAGAACTGTGCAAGGCGGTCCCATGTTATTTTATCAATGATTCCCTTTTCGGGAAGGCGGCATACCCATTGCCATCGGGACACCGCATCTGCCATATCCTGACTGTAAATTCCGTCTTGCTTTATCAATGGAATGTTGCTGAACCGCTGCGCTATGTATTGCAGCATTTGCTGTGCAGTAATTACCAAATTGCCGGTGTCTCCGATCTTCAGCGGCAAATCACTGTTGGTTATCGGCGCTACCAACAGCGGCTGGCCAAATATGTCATCAGATTCCTTGCTTTTCCGGACCAGCATATTCCAGGTTTCAAAGTCTATTTTTCCTGTAACAGGCAAATCGGTTCGTTTCTGAAAGTCCTGCACCGCCTGTTCTGTTTCCATGCTGTAGATGCCGTCCGGAATGATCTGCGGCATACCTTCATAAAGCCGTGCGGCTTTTCTCAGATATTCCTGTGCTTCGTGTATTGCAATTCTTTTTTCATTCATTGCAGTCACCCCTGCTCCATAATGTATCCGGGAAATTGTCCTTTTAAGCGCCTGTCGCCTAATTTTATGATGATATAAGCCTCTGCAAGCTTGTTCCAGGTAGCCTCATCTATTTTTCCGGTAACGGGAAGGTTAAATACCTTTTGAAACAGTTTTACCGCACCCTGGGTTTTGCTGCCGAATGCTCCGTCCGCTTTCAGGGGAGGCAATTCATAAATGAACTTTGACAAATAGTCAAGTTCCTCCTGCGCGGCAGCCACCGATGTTCCGTTCGAGCCCAGATCCAGCACAACTCCGGGGTAAGGGGCGGCGACCTCCTCTGTAATTTCCAGCTTCAGCAGGTCAATGATTCCCTTATAGGCGCGGTATCCCGCCGTCCACGTTCTGTCGCCCACAATTCCGTCCGGGACAAGCCCCTGTGACAATTGGAAAGCCTTTACAGCGTTTTCTGTAGCAGGGCCAAAGATGCCGTCGATTGCTGTTTCCGGTATTTTATCGTCAAACTTAGCGATAAAGGAAAGAAAGTATTGCAGAACCGAAACCTGACCGCCTCTGTCTCCGAGAGACAAAGGCTCGCGAAACTGTTTGGGTATTTCGGAAAGCCGAATCCCTTCTGAGGTCAGTTCAGCCAACTTTTTTACAGAGTTATATACATTTATCACTTTGTACCATGTGGCCTTGCCGATCACTCCGTCTGCAGTAAGCTTAAATATTTTCTGGAAAGCAACCACCGCGTCCTTGGTGGACCGTCCAAATGCTCCGTCTGTTACAGGAATTTTGGGTATTGCGGGATAGTTTGTTGATATGCGGTTCATATTTATCTGCATTCGGCGAACATCTTCGCCTAAGTCTCCAAGTTCCAGCGCCACACCTGGATAAGATGGCACATTCTCACCCACACCTGTGTTTTCAATGAGCTCTACGTCTTCTCCATAATAGTATCGGACAATCTCAATGGCCGTTTTTCCGGATTTGGCCAAATCCACTGTACCCCACTGGGAAAGGCCATCGCAGGTTACGGTAGTTCCATTGCAATATTCGGAGAAAAGGGGATTCACAGTGCCTTTTTTTCGCAAATAGTCGTTAAAAATTTCATCGACCAGTTCGCTTATTACGTCGTATATATTTCGGTTGTTAATAAATTTTTGATCATACTGTGTCGAAGACGTAATATCAAAATTGTATCCTCGCGAGGGATACCATTCTGTGTAGAACCTGTTGAGCGCAAATGAAATCTGCGCATAGATATTGGCCCGCAGCGATTCCGGCGGCCATGTGGAATATATTTCTGACGAAGCGACATTCTTGATATAATCTGGAAATGACACTGTTACATTTGCCGCCTGCTCATCCGGCGAACCCAGATGAACAGTTAAGTTATCCGGAATATACGGTATCCCTGTCATATTTATGTAGCCTCCGATTCTGGTACAAGTTCTGCGTTCAGCAACGAAAAAGCGCTGCCGACCTGGCTGACAAGCAGATCATTCAGTGGAACGTAGCCTTCTGCAAACACATTCGCCCGGTAATCCGTGGACTTATTGCTGCTGTATGGTTCCAGCGAGTTCTCACGGGGAGGGGCATGCGTCTCAATCACTTGAGTCTGACCGCTTTCATCGGTCAGCAGAAAACATTCAATCTCTCCGTTCCTTGTCAACATTACCCGGGCTTCGTGAACCGGGAACGCCTGATTCCCCGTAAAAACCTGGGCCTGAAAAAAGCCTACAGAACTTTCGGTACCGTTTGAGGGAAGATCTTCCGCCTTCTTTGCATAATTCAGGGGGAGATGATTGGACGTATTGTTTGGCTTTAACGGTGCCGAATCCTTTTTTACGGCCACAATCTTTGCAGGGGCAGTGGATGCAGTATTTTTACTCCGCTTATAAGCTCTTCGAAGCTCTTCCATATAGTGTTCGACAGAATTTTTTTCAACTTTTGTCACATATTGCGCCCCCTGTTTCCAAAAATATTTTTATAATAGTATATCTATGTGAGCGTTTCCTGCAAAATTCATAACTTTTATAACCCTGCAACTGTGGAGGCGGCAGGGCGGAGTTTGGCTTTTCACTTCAAAGAAGCATTAAATTTTTTAGGAAATTTGCTTGACAATTTTTTTCTCTCATGCTATACTGATAAAGCTGTTTCGGCAGCGAAAATAAAATAGGGGTTTAGCTCAGCTGGTAGAGCAGCGGTCTCCAAAACCGCGTGCCATAGGTTCGAATCCTATAACCCCTGCCAAGTAAAAGAGCACTGCATATGCAGTGCTCTTTTACTTTATGCTGAAGAAGGCTGTCGCAGCAAATGCGTTTGCCTCTTATTTTTCAGAAGCGCCGTCAAGTATTTTCCGAATGGATACTTCTCCGCTGTTCAGAGCTTTTTGGGTACCATCCGTCAGTTCTACGATCAGATGTCCATGCTCATTGATATCGATCGCCCTTGCCCGTTCTGTGGTTCCGGAAGGGGAGATGATGTTGATCTCGCTCCCAAGAATAAAGGAGCGCTTTCGGTATTCCTCCAGAAAGCTTTTCTCGTGCAGATCGTTCACAACGGATTGGAACTCATTCAGGACAGCTCCTGCCAGACAGCTTCTGGACGGAGTTCCGGCACCCAGATGATCCTTCAGAGAGGTGGCAATCTCACGCAGTTCGGGCGGAAAATCTTTGGAGGAAAGGTTGATTCCAATCCCTGCGACCAGATAATCCAAAGCTCCGTTTTCAAAATTCATGGATGCTTCTGTGAGAATTCCGCAGAGTTTTTTTCCGTCAAGGTAAACGTCGTTGACCCATTTGATTTGGGTTTCCAGTCCGCAAGTTTTCTGAATGGCACGGCTGACCGCCACCGCGGCGGCAGAGGTGACCAGCATCGAGGTCTCCACGCTGTCGGAGGGCCTAAGAAGGATACTGATATACACACCGGCACCGGGGGGAGAGCAGAATGACCGTCCAAGGCGGCCGCGTCCTCCCGACTGCTGCTCGGCAATCACAACAGTGCCGCCGGGCGCACCGGCATTGGCCAGTTCTTTCGCGGTTTTGTTAGTGGATTCCAGCACTTTATGGACCTGAATTTCAGGATAAAAGCTGCTGTCATTTAAAAAGGGACGAATGCTCTGTTCAGAGAGCATGTCGCTGGCAGAATCCAGTATATAACCTTTTTTGGTGACGGAGGTGATGGGATACCCGTCATCCATCAGGCTGTGCACCGCTTTCCAGACAGCAGCCCTGGAAACGGAAAGCGCCTGTGCAATTTCATTCCCGGAGACCGGCGTTCCTTTTTTCTCTTCCAAAAATTGAAGAACAGATTTTTTGACAGACATAGACTGCTTCCTTTCCCATGGTTACTTCGTATTTTCCTGACGGCGGCGTTTCGGGGGGGATTTTTTCTTTCGGACGGAATAGCCGAAGGTTCCGATTTTCTTTCCGAGTTCAAAATATTCTCCGTGAGAAAATGCCGCAAGGCCTGCTTTTTCAAGACAAAGCTTTCCGGTTGTGTCAATCAGCTCCTCGGCCACGTTCACCGCAATAATTTCTGCCAAAAACATATCATGGGATCCTAACGGCAGAATTTGGGTTACACGGCATTCCAGATTAAGGGGGCTTTCGGCTATGGCCGGACAGGAAAGTGCGCTGACCGCCTCCTTGGTAAGCTGTAATTCCCGGAATTTATCGATTTTTGCGCCAGTTCTGGCACCGCAGAAATCTGCGGCCCGGATCAGCTGGCGATTGGTCAGATTGATGACAAATTCACCGCTGTTTTTAATGATGCTGTAGGAATGCCGTTCGGGACGGATGGATACGTATGTCATGGGGGGGATGGTGTTGACGATGCCGGTCCATGCCACTGTGATGATATTGGATTCCTCCATCGTTCCGCAGGTCACCATTGCGGGAGGAACAGGTGCAAGAAGCGTGCTGGGCTTCCATGTGAGTTTGCTCATGTTTTTTCCGCCTTTTATTAATTGTTTATCATTCCAAAATGCAAAAATTCATTTTGAAAATTTTGCAAAAAGATTGGCTGTTCCGCATTTTGCTCTATTCACAGTTCTTTATTGAAGAAGGGGAGAGCCGCCCAAAGGGCGGAGGAAGCACGGCAGTGCGACAGCGTTTTTGGCAATGAAGAACAAAATCAACGATTTTGTTCCATTATACGAAAATTCCTTATCAAAAAGCGCGGTGCCGCCCAAAGGGCGGAGGAAGCACGGCAGTGCGACAGCACTTTTGGCAATGAAGAACAAAATCAACGATTTTGTTCTATTATACGAAAATTCCTTATCAAAAAGCGCGGTGCCGCCCAAAGGGCGGAGGAAGCACGGCAGTGCGACAGCGTTTTTGGCAATGAAGAACAAAATCAACGATTTTGTTC
>DBGCDL010000049.1:0-6038 GCA_048358235.1 Oscillospiraceae bacterium | reverse complement strand
CTCGGCAACCGTCCCGACCTGTTTCCCGACTCTCCCTATGTGGACAAATACATTACCAACCCGCCGGAGGGCTATGAGGTTCCGGGGGAATATCTGGACGATGAAACATTCGCCGCTATTTTCTCGGAGGCAGAGAAATACATCGGCTATCCCTATGTGTGGGGCGGCTCCAGCCCGTCTACATCCTTTGACTGCTCCGGCTATGTGTCATGGGTGATCAATCATTCCGGCTGGAATGTGGGCCGCCTTGGGGCGCAGGGGCTTTACAACATCTGCACTCCGACCAGCTCCCCAAGGCCCGGTGACCTTGTGTTTTTCAAGGGAACCTATGATACCCCGGGCGTGAGCCACTGTGGGATTTATGTAGGCGATGGGCGGATGCTCCACTGCGGAGATCCCATCGGATACGCAAACTTAAATACAAGCTACTGGCAGTCTCATTTTTACGCTTACGGGCGTTTACCATGATTGGAGGTCATTTATGGCAACAGCAAAAAGCATGAAAATCCAAGCCGAGATTGATAAGGTCAAGGCCAAAATCAGCGAACAGCAGGCCCGGCTCAGGGAACTGGAGCAGAAAAAGCTGGAGGCGGAAAACAGCGAGATCGTGGACATCGTGCGTGGCATGAGCATCCCCCTTGCGGAGCTGCCCCTGCTGTTTGAAAAGCTGAAAGGCGGCGGGGCTTTGGGACAAAGTGTCCCGAAGTCCGAGGATGAGGAAAAGGAGGAAAACTGAATATGAAACGGTTTCGAGTTTTGACAGCGGTGCTTTGTGCCGCTGTTTTGTTATGCGGCTTTAGCGTTCCCGCCTATGCCTACGCAGGCGGCGAGGGCGAGGACTACGGCGATCCCACAATGGAAACCCCGGCCCCGGAGCCGACTATTACGCCGGGCGAGGGCTTTTCCGAGGAGGGAAACCTTGTAACCCGTGATCTGCTCTATGACGAGCACACCAACAAGCAGTTTATTACCGTACAGACCAGCGGCGGCAATACCTTTTACATTGTCATTGATTATGACAAGCCCGTGGACGAGGAAGGTGAACAGTATGAAACCTACTTTTTCAGCGTTGTGGATGAGGGGGATCTGCTGGCCGCAGCCGAGGCCGCTGGCGTGGAACAGGCGGTCTGCTCCTGTCCGGAGAAATGTGCGGCGGGGACTGTGAATACAGACTGCCCGGTGTGCTCCGTCAATATGGGGAAATGCGTAGGTGCAGAGTCGGAGCCCGAGCCTGCCCCGGAGCCCGAGCCGGAACCCGAGAAGAAAAGCAATTCCGGGATGCTCCTGCTGGTGCTGGGGATTGCCCTAATTGGCGGCGGGGCTGGCTGGTATTTCAAGGTTTACCGTCCGAAACACCAGCAGGCTGACCAGACCGAGGAGGACGATGGCGGGGATTACCCGGACTATGACGAGTTTGAAGATGACGGCCCCCCGTGGGACGAGGAGGACGAAACCGAAGAAAAGGAGGAAATCAGATGAATTTTACCAGCAGTCCCTTTGAACGAATGATGAAAGAAAAACCCCGTCCCCAGGCTCCCACCGAGAACAGGCCGCCCAGGGGCTCCGCCTGTTGTGGCTGCTGTTACTGGCGGGGGATCGCCTGTGTGTCCTGCTACAAGGAACTTTTGAAGGCCGGGGCTGGCGGGAGGTGATGGATTGTCCCGTGAACTGACACGCAAGGAAAAGACAGCGATCCGCTCTCTTGTGGTAACATGGTGCGCCAACTATGACCGGGAATACGGATGCCTGCCGCTGGATAGCGATTGCTATATGCTGGGTAAATGCTGGACGGGATCATACTGCCGCTATTTCCGGGAGTCCGTCCTGCCCCTTGATCCGGCGCTGGAAGTGGCCCTTATGAGCGAGGGCCCAAGGCCGGATTTTAAGATATGCCCGGTATGCGGCGGGCCTGTTCCCCCGGACAGGCGGCAGGCGTACTGCTCGGCGGCCTGTGCAAAGAAAGCCCACCGCCGCCAGCAACGGGAATATATGCGGAAAAAGCGGGGTGCATCCGTTGACAATTAGGGCCTGCAAAATCCGCTTATAGCAAGGCTTTCCGGGGCCATTTCGTTGGCCTGCCGTATCATTCTACGGTCTGGCCCCGCTTGCCCCGATGCTGTCAACATCCATACAGCGGGACTTTGGGACAATTTGTCCCGAAGTACCCGCTTTCTGAGAGGAGGAATTATGCCGAAATATTACCCCATCAATGAGGAGGCCGCCCGGCGTGCCAAAAACGCCAACAGCTTTTCCGACTATGTTCCCGGCTCCGCCACCGCCGCTTACCGTGAAATGGTGGATCGGGCCTATACCCTCGGGAAACAGCAGAAAGGGCGTGTCGATCCCATGTACCACGAAAAGATTGACGGGCTCATAGACCGCTATGCCCGAAAGCTGGCGGAGAACATCAACCAGAGCAACCTCATAGATGCCCGTGTACCCTCCATCCTCATCGCCGGAGGCTCCAACTTCCCGGTGCGGAAAAAGGAAAAGCAGAACGCCGCCCGGGATAAGAACATGGGCGAATATATGCAGATCGAGGGCCTGCTGGATAAGGTGCGCTCAACGGGCAGGGGCGGGATCAGCGCAGACGATGACCGGGCTGTGGAAAAGCTGGAGGCAAAGCTGGCAGGGCTGGAGGCCATGCAGGAGGAAATGAAAACCGTCAATGCCTACTACCGCAAGCATAAAACGCTGGAGGGCTGTCCCGTTCTGTCCGCCGAGGAAATCGGAAAGCTCCAGTCCTCTATGGCATCCGACTGGCGCAAAAATCCCGTACCCTATCCGTCCTATCTGCTTACCAACAACAACGCCAACATCCGCCGCACACGCCAGCGCATTGAGGATTTGAAAAGCCAGTCGGAATATGCGGGCTGGGCCTTTCCCGGAGGGCGGGCGGAAATCAACGAAGGAGAAAACCGCTTGCAGCTCTTTTTTGAGGAAAAGCCCTCGGAGGAACAGCGGCGGGAACTGAAAAGCAACGGTTTCAAGTGGGCTCCCAGCCAGGGGGCATGGCAGAGACAGCTTACGAAAAATGCCATCTATGCGGCGGGCCGGATGGAGTTTTTACGCCCGGAGGATGGGCAGAGCCCTTACCAGCTCCAGCCCTTTGCCCGAAAAACGGAAAAGGATATGACACGATGAAGGAGGTGTATTTGTGGACAAAAATCAAGGCTATTCCATTTTGAAGGCTGTGATGCTGGAAAATGGCAGGGGCTTTGCGCTGGGGCATCATCCCACAGCTCCATCCCCCTATGTCACATGGGCCTGTTACGATGATAAGAACGGCCAGCGGCAGTATGAATGGGGACATTACGGCAACGATCTGGCCGCTATGGAACAGGATTTTTCAGACCGGGTAAAGGACTATCAGCGGCTTTACCATGTGGGGATCGTGCAGACCGAGGCCCCCGGCCTTTACAAGTATTACTCTACCCAACGGCCTGTGGACATCGGGACATTCCCCAAACCGCCCCACAATGCCCCGGATGAGATCGTCAACTATGACCGCCGCATCCCGGTGGAGGGCGGCGCATTTCTGGCATGGGGGCATCTGACTTATACAAGACCGCTGACCGAAAAGGAGGCGTCTGACTATGAGCTCCGTCCTGCCCCCGTCATTTCTGAATTATCCCGAAAAAACGATGACAGGCCCCTCTCTATTGCCCAGCAGATGAAAGAGGCCGGAGCTCTGGCCGAAGCCAGCCAGGGCGATCCCATCCATAAGAAAAAGGCCCCCGACCGGGGCGACCGATAGGAGGATTTGTATGGAAGAAAGATATAACCCGATGAAAAGTGCGGAGATCGCCACCGAGCACAATTACAATATGCTGGACGGTGTTCTCAATAACCAGGCCCCACCCCCGGAGGAAAAGGAGCTGGATAAGGTTAAGGAACCGCCCCACAAGCGCCGGAGCCGGGAACGGGAGGAACGATGACAAAGAAACGCCGCCGCCCGATCCATCTCCATGTGATGGTGTCCGAGGAGGAGCAGGCCCTTATTCAACAGCGCATGGCCGAGTCGGGCATCCGCAATATGGGGGCCTATATGCGGAAAATGGCCCTCAATGGCTATGTGCTCCATGTTGACCTCTCGCCCGTCCGGGAGTTGGTATCGCTCCAGCGGCGGTGCTCAAACAACCTCAATCAAGTGGCGATCCAGGCCAACACCTACGGCGGGATTTACCCCGAGGAGATCGCCGCTTTGCAACGGGACTATGCCGCCCTGTGGGGGCCGCTGTCCGATCTGCTGAAAAAGCTCTCCGCATTGGTGGAGCTCTGATCCTGCCGGGGAGTGGCGTATGCCGCTCCCCGGTTTTCACTACTTCGGGACAATTTGTCCCGAGGTGCTGAAAGCCGGAGGCATCCTTGTTGTCCCTCCCGGACAGAGGTATAATTATCATGTAAGGAACCATAAACCACACTTTTCAAGGAGGTATCAAGCGATGCGGATCATTCTGAAACTTTTAGCGGCCCCCTTTGTTCTGGCCCTCACGCTCCTTGTGGCAGTATTGAATTTTGCTTTTTCCTTTGCGTCATGGGTGTTCTGCGCCCTGTCCTTTCTCTGTCTGATCGGAGCCCTGTTTGCTTTATTCACGGGGGATCGCTGGGGCATACAGGGGCTTGTGATCGCCTTTGCTGTTTCGCCCTTCGGCCTGCCCGCTGTGGCGGAGTGGCTCATTGACAAGCTGGACAGTCTCAACTACTCGCTAAAGAGTTTTATCACAGGATAACGCTTTGGGACAATTTGTCCCGAAGTCCCCTGCGGCGGCTGGACGGACAGCCGCCGTTTTCTTTTGGAAGGAGGTGTGCTCACGGCTACAACTTATATCCGGCCCTACAAGGTGGCGGCTGGGAAAGGCGCTGTCCAGACAATGGAGGAACGCTTTAACTATGGGCTTAATCCGAAAAAGCTGGGAGCCCTGTCCTCATACCTCTGCGATCCGGCCACGGCTCCCGCTGAGTTTCTGCTGGTAAAGAGCCAGTACCAGGCGGAAACAGGCCGGGCCGTAGAGCGTGGAGCCCTGTTTTTTCAAATCCGGCAGGCGTTCCCACCCGGCGAAGTAACAGCAGAGGAGGCCAACCAGATCGGCTATGAAACAGCCATGCGCTGGACGAAGGGAAAGTATCAGTTTTTTGTCTGCACCCACACAGACAAGGGCCACCTCCACAATCACATTTATTTTAATTCAACGGCCTTTGACCGCTCTCGGAAATTCCATAATTTTATCGGCTCCAGCTTTGCCCTGCGGCGGCTCTCTGACCGGGTGTGCGTTGAGCATGACCTCTCTGTGATCCAAAATCCAAAACAGCACAGCAAGGGCCGGTATCTCCATTATGGCCAGTGGATTGGGGAAAAGCCGCCCTCTGCAAAACAGCGGGTGCGGCTGGCCATCGTGGAGTCCCTGCAAAAACAGCCCGCCGATTTTCCGGCGTTTCTGAGGCTCATGGAGGAGACCGGCTTTCTGGTAAAGCATGGCCGTGGCGGTGTGATCTCCTTTCTTGCTCCCGGACAGGATAAGCCCACCCGCCTGCGGGCATCTACCCTCGGGGATGGTTTTGATCCCGAGGACATCCGGGCTGTGATTGCCGGGGAGCGTCCGATCCCGGAGCTCCCGCAGGAGGCCCCGGCTCCTGCCCGTCATGTCAATTTGATTATAGACATTCAAGAGCGCATGGCACAGGGCAAGGGCCCGGCCTATGAACGGTGGGCCAAGATTTACAATCTGAAACAGATGGCTGCTGCGCTCCAGTACCTGCGGGAAAATGATCTGATGGACTATGAGGCGCTGGCGGCCAGTACAGAAAAGGCAGTCGAGCGTTTTCACACGCTGTCCGAGGAATTACGGCAAACGGAGGCGGAGCTGGAAAAGACCACCGGGCTCATGGCGGCTACAGTAGACTACGCAAAAACCCGGCCTGTGTTTGACGGTTATAAGGCGGCCCGGTACAGTAAAAAGTATCTGTCGGAGCATGAGGCGGAGCTTGCCGCTTACCGGGCGGCCCGAGCCACTATGAATGAGCTTTTGGACGGTGCA